>JAOAGO010000010.1 GCA_026415715.1 Chitinophagaceae bacterium
AGCTTGTATTTGATACCTTTGCTCTAAACTGAGTTGGTTGTATTTCTTTGTCATACGCAATACAAAGATTGCGCTACTCGGTCTAAAGGAAAAAAGCCCTTAAAAGCTTTTTTCCTTTCCCTTTTAAAAAATTGCACTTATTTGTTGAACACAGCTGTGATAAAGATGTTTTAAATTTTAACCTTCATGTTTTCCAGTACCACCCTTTCTTAACGGTAAACCATGTAATTACCGAAACTGCTCCAGTAAATAAAATTCCTTTCATCAACCCCTGGAATGCATTGGCATTCAGGGCATCCCAGTACGGTTTGAGTCCGGTTAGCGAAAGCAAGGGGAGAAGCAATAAATTACCGGCCACATAAGCCACCATCGGATTTTTACCATTCACGGATAAATAATAAATTATTTTTTTTACTGCCGGAAAGCAGGCCAACTCAGTAAAAAGTACCAGCATGAAAAAAGCGAGACCGGAGGTCACGAAATAATAACTGAATGTAGATGGATCTTTTTTTATTCCGCCTTCATACGCCTCCCAGCAAAGGCCAACCAGTAATAGATATATGCCGGCCTGTATCATATTTTGGATTGTTGCACTATGGCTTTGCCGGCGTACAAAATATAACAGCAATACACACAAAATGCCCGACAGAATTAAATTCAGGAATAACAAGCGGGAATAAAGAGCATAAAGATTACTAAACAAAAGCAAAAGAAGAATAACCGTAACATAAAATCTACCGCGATTTCCTTTTTCAGTGGTTTTTTCAGAATAAGCCAAAAGCCATTCGCCTGCAAAAGTGCCGGGAATAATAATGAATAAATACTTCAGAAAATAAAATTTGTACAACCAATCAAAGGAGATATTCCCGATTTGTTTCCATTCAAAAAATGTTTTGGCCCACCCGGTTTCCGGTTCTCTGGCCGATAAAATAATTCCCATCACAACCGGCAATATGCCGATACGTAACAGCGGATGATTTCGGGTAAGATAATAAATCATCGTTCCGAAAAATGCCATGTTGGCCAATACCATGATAATAATATCACTGAAATAAAAGTCAAATCCTTTGCCTTCCCGGAAAGGAAGAAGCATCAATAACAATAAACCGGCTATATAAGAAATGGCCCGAAGCAGTTGAAAAGTTTTCTTTTTCGAAACAGAAGAAGGGGAATAATACTGAAAAAACAAAAGTGCAAAAGACAAAACAGACAACAAATGCTCTTTGACTGATGGCTCTTTGTGAATCACCCAGGCTTTCATGTGATGCGTGAATAAGGCAAAAAAAGCAAGCCCTGCAAAACGACGAAGCGCAATGAATACGATATAAAGAAAATTTTTGTTTTGCCTGATATATTTTTGGATTGAAAGGGGCAAGGCTGCTCCCATGCTGAAAAGAAAAAAGGGAAATACCAGATCAACCCATGTGATGCCCGGAATTTTAGGATTAAACTGATGAAGCGGCGGCGGAACCTGAGCATGATACATCCAGGCGGGAAGTACACCCCCGAAAGCGATAGATCCGCTTAATATCATGGTCAGTATAGCGAAGCCGCGAAGGGCATCCAGACTTTCGTTCCTTGCAGTCAGCATAAAAAAAAGGGGGCAGCGTGTGCTGCCCCGATTTCGGTTTTTCACCATCCCGGATTTTGTGTGATGTTCGGATTTACATCAATTTCAAACTGCGGGATAGGCCATAATTTATACCTCGGATTGGTGTTATTTCTTGTCTGATTACGGAAGCGGATACGTTGATTAACGCTGGCCGAATAATTCGGAATATTGTCGGCGTCAAATGTGGGAGTAGCCGGGGGCACGGCCGGATTTTCTGCGGCTCCTACAACCGGAAAACTATTTGCCTTTCCATAAATATCCCACCGTCTTAAATCGAACAGCCGTAATCCTTCACCTGCAAATTCAACGGCCCGTTCACGACGGATTATGGTGCGTAAAGCGGCCTGATTTGTTGTAGTTACCGGTGGTTGTCCGGCTCTGGTTCGAACGGCATTGATGGCCGCCAGCACGGTCGCATCTATTTCATTGAGTTCAATTTTGGCTTCGGCATACATTAACAAAATATCTGCATAACGCATCAGAATATAGCCGGTTTTGGTTTCCCAACTGTATTGGTTTGAGTCCACATATTTTCTCCAAACATACCCGACACCCCCAATGTTGCCTGTTGCGCTAACCTGCCACTGAATGCCGGCTGCCTGTGCTCCAATCCAATCGTTGTTACCTGTGATATTGTCATATTGTCCCGTATTCCAGTTAAACTGCCGGCGCACATTACTGTAAATATTAAAGATGGTTCTCTGTTTCGGTTGAATATAGTTACCCGAAGGAGCCAAAGCAACATTATGAACCATCGTGTCGCCCGGCATGTAAACCGTCCATTCTCTTCGCCTGTCACGGTTTGCTCTCGGATTGGCCGGGTCATAAACCAGCGACTGATCTATTCGCAAACCGTCTCTTCCTTCAAACATATCTACCAGATTCTGCGAAGGGAAATGGCTACTCTGCGATGTAGTAACCTGCCGCGGTATTGAAATAACAACCATCCAGTTTTGCGGATCCAGTACATCCCGGGGATAGGTTTGCACAAACATGATTTCGCGGCCGGCATTAGCCTGCTGTCCGGCTAAAAGGAACAGGTTGGGATACCAGGGATTCAGATTGTATTGGCCGCCGTCAATAACGGCTTTGGTAGCCGTAGCAGCCGTTCGGTAATCTTTAATCAACAAAGCCAGTTTTGCTTTTAATCCAAGGGCAACGCCTTTGTTCACTCTGCCGTTGGCCAGTATAGGAGGAGAATTTGCTGCATCAAAAGCAGCCACGGCTTCATCCAGGTCTTTATACAAGTCGGCTACGATTTGTGCTACAGGGGTTCTTCTGGCATTCAGCACTTCATTTACAGCCGGAAATTCCCGGTAATACGGCAAATCGCCAAACATATACATCAGGTGAAAATAGGCCCAGGCACGAAGGACTAATGCTTCGGCGCGAATACGTCCGTATAATGTAGCCGAAACATTATTTTTCCCGTTTTCCATTCCTTTGAGATGAAGGTTGGCTCTTTGCACCAGGCGATACATTTGATTCCAGCATGTATTCACCAGGGCATTGTTAATTACAAATGGTCCTGCTTCTCCCAACGCCACCAGATCTTCAGCATTTCCGCCTCTTTTGATGGCAAGGTCGGTGGATGATTCAACGGCAAAAAGCAAAGGCGTGTTATTGGGGAACACCCAGAAGGCAGCGGCATACACTCCGTTCAGGCTCAGTTCCATTTCTTCCGCATTACTTAAAAAGGTTGATGCAGAAGAGGCATCCAATGGCTTACGGTCCAAAAATTTTTTGCACCCGGTAAGGGTTAAGACCATCAGCGGTATTATTAAAAATATCTTTTTCATATTAATCAGTTTTTAGCGTTTTAGAAAGTAACATTTAAACCGGCAGTATAGGTTCGCATGACCGGATAAAATTCGGCATTGGCATTATTGATTTCAGGGTCAAATCCTTTCCATGATTTGGTGAGGGTAAACAAATTCTGGCCGCTTACAAAAACCCTGAGGCTTGAAATTTTCATTTTTGAAGTAACGGCCGCCGGCAGGGTATAACCCAGATTGACATTCTTGAGTCTGAAATAGGCGGCGCTTCGTATCCACCAGTCACTTAACAAATAATTATTTCCCCCAAAGCCCGATGGCAACAAACGTGGGAAAAGCGCATTGGTGTTATCCGGCCTCCAGTGATTTTTATGATGATTGAGCAATGATGCGGCAAAATCACTGCTGGCAAACGGAACGGCTCCGGTGCCGCTCAGGAAGTTGTTTCGTTTGCCCACACCCTGCCCGAAAAGATTCAAATCAAATCCGGCATAGCTGAGATTGATATTGATACTGTATTCATATCGCGGAAAAGCATTGCCAATGAATGTACGGTCATTGGCATCAATAATCCCGTCAGGCTTGCCGGCAGGCCCGCTGATATCGGCATATTTTACATCGCCCGGTTTGGGGCCTTGCGTAGGATTACTGCTCCATGGAGTGCCGAATTGTACCGGAGAATTTTTCACGTCATTACTGTCGGCAAAGAAGCCAAGCACTTTATATCCGAAATAGGAATTCAAAGGCTGGCCTACGGCTGTACGTATTCCGTCGCCGATAAACGGCAATCCGGGTACAAGCTGAGTAACTTCATTTTTCACATCCCAAATCATGGCCGTAATATCCAGACCTACCTTTCCGATTTTGTTTTTATAGTTCAAAGCCAGTTCCCAGCCGTTGTTTTCCATACCGCCTGCATTGATAAAAGGATTGCCCAGTCCGCCTGCACTGGCAGGTAGGGTTCTTCGAAGAATCATGTCTTTCAGGCTACGCCTGAAAATATCAAACGTAATGTTGAAGTTTTTAAATACCGTAAGGTCAATCCCTACGTTAAATTGATTTGATTTTTCCCAGGACAAATCCGGGTTCGGGAATTGCAAGATAGCCGTACCTAAAGTCGTCACATTGTTAAAATAGGTGTTGGTCCCGTTGTTCGGATTAGAATAAGTTGCGGTTTCATAAAAGGCATCAAACACATAATTAGACCCTATGTTCTGGTTTCCGTTCGACCCGTAAGACACTCTCAGTTTGGCATGTTGAATTTTGTCTTTTACATTGGCAAAGAAATTTTCTTTTGAGATGACCCAGGCGGCAGATGCCGAACCGAAACTACCCCATTGCTTGTTTCTGGCCTGTGAAAAACGGGAAGATCCGTCGCGACGTCCGTTCAGTTCAAGCAGATATTTGTCTGCAAAGGCATAATTTATTCTACCGTAAAAACCGGCCAGGGCCAATTCGGAAGCTCCGGCATTGTTATCTCTTTGTCCGCTTCCCAGATTCAGATAAGGCTGGTTGGGATTTACAAAACCGGTGCGGCTTGCGCCAAAGAAATAGTTGGTAAATAATTCGCTTTGTCCACCCACCAAAAATTTAAAGGCATGATCGTCCTTCCATTTAAAATTGTAAGTGGCCTGTGCAAGGTAGGTTTTATATTGGTCATTTCTCCACGATTCGCTTAAACTGGTTGTTCCCGGCCATACTCCGATTTTGTCATACCCCTGGGTGGCCAGGTTTGGCTGATAAATATCCGCATTTTTTACAAAGGTTTTCAGATGAGGATTTCGCCTTTCCCAACCCCAGCTGGCTTCCAGTTCCAATCCGTTGACAGGTCGGAAACTCAAGGCTATTCTGGATAAAAAATTATTTCCTTCGGTTTCGGATGTACCCGTGGCCTCGGCCATAGCAATCGGATTACGATTATTGGCCTGACCGGCCGTTCCATACATGCCGGGGCCGTATTTTCCGCCACCGATAGCCGGCAACCCGATTGCCTGACGAATGATAAATTCAGGACTTCCTGTAGAAGGATTGATGGTTCGGCTGTTGGTAAGCGCAAAAACACCGCTCAACGTAAGCTTACTGTTCAGCTTGAATTCCGGATTAAAACGAATATCATATTTTTTGAAGCGATTATTCTGAATCAATCCCTGTTGGTCAAAATAGGTAAACGATGTGAAAACATTGACTTTTTCTCCTCCGCTGCTCAGCTGCACATTATGGTTGTGCATCAATCCTGAGTTAGTTAACACTTCGGCTATCCAGTCTGTATCAATAATATCAAGATTATTGGGAGGGTTGTTACGATAGCGGTCAATTAATGTTTGTGAAAATACCGTGGCGTTGGGATTGCCCGTACGATTCTGCTCGGCTACATTGCTTAAAATCATATGGTCAATGGCACTGACTCTTTCGGGCAAACTGGTAAATTCCTGTTTGGTTACAAAGTTGTTATAGCTTACCTGTACGCCTTTGCGGGTTGCCCTTTTGGTTTTAACGACGATAACACCGGCGCTGGCACGGTTACCGTAGATGGCGGTAGATGCCGCATCTTTCAGCACCGTAATGCTTTCAATGGCATTCGGATCAATGAGGTTCAATGCGGCCAGGTCAAGCGCCATTCCGTCAATGATCACCAAAGGATTGCTGTTTCCCAAAATGGAGCTTTCTCCTCTGATACGAATTGTCCCTCCGTCTGCGCCGGGCCTTCCGCTTTGTTGCTGCACCATTACTCCGGGCGCCAATCCCTGCAATACCTGGCTGGTGCTTGAAATCTGTCTACGGGTTAACGCGGCATTATTCAGCGATACCACAGAGCCGGAAAGACTGGCTCTTCGCTGTGTACCGTAACCTACAACAACCACTTCTCCCAGATTGCTGACGTCATTTTTAAGCGTCACCTCCAAAAATTTATCGGAGGCGCTCACTTCTTGCGGTACATATCCGATGGCGCTTACTACCAATTGACTGTTCTGCGGCGCAGAAATTGAAAATTCACCTAATGAGTTGGTCACAGTTCCTGTTTTGGTTCCTTTTATAACCACAGAAACCCCTTCCAGGCCCTTACCATTCGCATCCGTAACACGGCCGGATACTTTTGAAGGCTGAGCCTTCACCCACATCACAGTGAAAGCACAAAGAATGGAAAAAAACAACTGTTTCATTTTTATAGAATTTAAAGTGATAAATTACTTCATCAATTTGCCTTCATGATTTACAGGCACGTCAAACACGTTCAGCGCTTTATCGAGGAGGACTGCCATTTCTCCCCGTTTGATTTTTCGTTTTTCATTATAATCAGCTAATCCAAAGTCGCTCCATAATTTATCTGAAGGCTTATTGTTCAGCTTTGTATTTAGTTGCTTTATAATTCGCATGGATTCTTCAATTGTCAGGTATGAATCTTTTGATTTGAACGAAAAGGAATAATATGGTTTTAAGTGGAGCAGAAAAGAATCCGCATGCACGGGATCATCGGGGCGGAACCACGTGCGGTTTGCCCAGGCATAAGGCTCCCCTTTTCCCCGTAATATTCCTGTTGCTCCTGTTTTTTGTATAGAAACAAAATACGCATGGTTGGGATTTACGTCATAATAAGGCATGATATATGCGCCATGTTCCAATAACTTTTTCTGTACGTCTCTTACTCCGATACGCCCGGGTTCTGTTTTGCGTTGAACGGATAAAGCGGCTAAAACCCCGGCTGCCTGCCCGATAAGCATAACTACAGGTTGCAACCGTGTGGTTCCGTTCACAACGTTTGATACACTGATACTTTTTTCCGCCACAATAAGTCCGTTTACCGATTGGGGAATCAGGCAGCCGAGAGGAACATTGTACGATGGAACGGGATAAAACCCGAGATTTTCCGGAACATTCGGATTTTCCCTGTGATGGTGATCAATCGGATAATCGCCTACGGCAATTCCCGTTCGGTAGAGTTCAAATTCAAAAGGACGGGATATATGCTGTATTTTAAACCGTACCATTCCCCGCATGCGGCGACTTTCCCTATGATAAGGAATAAAAGGAAGTTTGTCCGGCGTGGGAAATTCATCATCGGCTAAATCCAGATGTTTAAACCCGAGCTGTTTTTGAATAAAATACAAAAAGCGAAGTGTTTTGGCTTTTGCCTTTTTCAATTCTTCTTCACGCTGTCGGGGCGTCATTTCAATCACATTGAGATATATGTCATTTCCTTTTCCGGGCCAGTTAATCATGTATTTTTTATTCGGCAACTTGCCGTAATCCAGCATTTTCTGCGCCGAGACGTTTGAAGTCAGCTTTTCGGGACGGCTGCAAAATTCATTGCAGCATCCGTCAAACTCCATAGAATCGTAACCGGCAGGGCGGGGAATGGTGCGGTCGGAAGCCGGGCCGTAATCTTTCAACGTAGCTGCGTAAGTCAGGTCCTGAATGATGGAATTGCTTTCGGTTATGTTTACATCTTCGCCGGTAAGGGAACTTGCTTCCATACCGATATCGTATTTCACGCCAGCAGAAGCCATTACATCGCCCAGTTCAGTGGCATCTATGATGATGTTGGCCAGAACTGTAATTTTATTTCCATTCAGCAAATGAACGAACCGGGCGCCTGCAACGCGGTTTTTGTATTTGATAACATCCAGGAACCTCAGATGGTGCATTATTTTCAACCGGGCCTCTGCGGAGGCCATGCTTTTAAAAATGCTGTCGCCCACATGCGGTTCAAACAGCGTGTGACTTACCCAGCCGGTAGATACCTTATCTTTTCCGCCATAATGCTTGTAGATTTTTTCTCTGAACTCGTTCCAGATGCCTGAATGCAGATGATGATTTCCGTCGGTAGCCGAAACACCGGCGGCCGTAAGCATACCTCCAAGCCAGGGGGTTTCCTCTGCCAGGAACACGTTAACTTTCAATCGGGCAGCCTGCAAAGCGGCCGACACCCCGCTTGCGCCGCCGCCAATGACGAGCACGTCAGTTCGTATTGGCTGAGAAAGGACGGCTATTTTTCCGGCCATTAACAATATGGCAAGCAGTATCCTCAACACTCAGTGTTTTATGGCAGTTAGGGTTTTAAATACCTGGTACAGTGACCGCGGAATATGAAAGCAACCTTTCCATTTTCCTCCTTTTAAAGGCAACAACACTTCGCCCCGCCGGTTCAGATAGCCAAACCATTCTCCAAACTCCGGATCTCTGAAATGTTTCCACGTATAGTCGTGCAGTTTTTTAAACCATTTGACGCAGGATTCGTTTTCCGTGTAAACAAATCCCTTGGCCAGCGCCACCAGCGCTTCCACATGCACCCACCAAAGTTTCTGATCCCATTCCAGTTGCTGTACGGGATGCCCTTTGACATCCATGAAGTAAAAAATTCCCTCATATTCGGTGTCCCAGCCATGCTCCAGTGTACGAAGCATAATTTCGGTTGCTTTTCTTATCAGTGCGTCGTCGCCTATTCGCTTTCCGAGATCCATTATGAACCACATGGCTTCTATGGCATGTCCGGGGTTGAGCAAGCGGCCTTCGAAGCAATCCACAAACTCGCCCTCCGGTGAAACATTTTCCAGAATCAGTCCCGTTGGTTTGTGATAAAAGGTTTCCATGACGTCATGAATCAATGCCGGAATCATGTCATTTACCCGTTGGGTACCTATAACCTCTTCCAATTCCAGAGCCAGATTGCATAAAATCATAGGCAGAGAAAAATTCTTCAGGGGGCGGGTGCCGGGATAGGCTTTATTGTAAATTCCTTTCCAGTTGTGCTGGCGCCTGATGATGTTTTCAAACGTATGTAAAGCTATATCGGCGTATTTCTTTTCGCCGGTGGCTTTGAATAACGAAGCAAGGCCCATGCAGGCAAAACAATCGCTGAAAATGTTATAAGGCTGAACCAGTGGTTTACCGTCGGCCGTCAGCGAAAAATACCAGTTTCCGTCTTTGTCTCTTCCGAATTTTTCAAGGAACCGGGCGCCCAGCAATGCCATATCCAGCCATTCCGTCTTTTTTTCTACATGATTGAACATAAAACTGAATGTCCATACCTGACGGCCCTGCAGCCACATGAATTTATCGGTATCATACACCTGGCCTTTTCTGTCAAGGCAGGTAAAGAAGCCTCCGTTTTTTTCGTCTTTGCTGTATCTGATCCAGAAGGGCAGAATATTTTCGGTGAGCTCGGTATGGTAGATATCGGCATACGAACGAAGTTCGGCACGAATATCATGAGTTTGCAGTTCCGCAGATTTTCTCACATCAGTCAGCATGAAAGTTCAGTTTATTAATATGGAGGTTAAAGTTAATTACATTTTTAAAAAATAATCAAATCTTTTTAAAAAAATTTAAAATCTTTCGGGTTAAAACATAAAACATAAATAATCGCACCTGTTTTTATAGTTATAAATCATTATATTTGAATACAAAAGCAAATTCATTGAACAATTACATAAAAAGTCTTTTTGCCGAAAATTTTGACCCCCGGGGTGTTGCCTCGAAAAATCTATTTTTTAAAAAGCAAATTTTTCTGTGGCTCGATACGCACGGGGCTGCCACCATTCCCGAATTGTCCCGAGGCCTGAACATCAGCGTACCAAAAGTGACCAGCCTGGTAAATGAACTGATGAAGGACGGCCTGATTATTAATAACGGAAAAGTAGAGTCTACCGGAGGACGGCGGGCTGCCGTGTACGGACTGGCCAAAAAAATCTGTTATTTTATAGGTGTTGACGTAAAAAGATATTACATCAACATCGGACTTTTTGACTTGAATAAAAACCTGGTTAAGCTGAAAGAAAAAATTCCCTACCCTTTGGAAAATACCCAGCAGGCCTTATCGGCGCTCATTCAGAACATAAAAAAATTTATTCGCGAAAGCGGTGTGGGCTCTTCAAGAATTCTGGGCATGGGCATTAATTTATCCGGAAGGGTAAATCACTTTACCGGTTACAGTTACAGTTATTTTCATTTTCAGGAAGAGCCGCTGGCCTCTATCATAGCACACGAAACCGGAATTAAAACCTTTCTGGAAAACGACTCCAACGCCATGGCTTACGGCGAATTTGCCCAGGGAGCCGTTAAAGACGAAAAGCATGTTATTTTTCTGAACCTGGACTACGGCACCGGAACCGGTATTATCATCAATAAAAAACTATACTACGGGAAAAGCGGCTTCAGCGGCGAATTTGGTCATATTCCGTTTTTTGATAACAATATCCTGTGCGGTTGCGGAAAAAAGGGATGCCTGGAAACCGAAATTTCGGGTATGGCATTAATCAGAAGGGTAAAAGAAAAGATACAGGGCGGGTCGCCCAGCCTGTTGACCAAAAAAGTAAAAAACCTGCAAAACCTGAAACTGGAAGATGTGGTAGAGGCGGCGCTGACAGACGATATGCTGGTGATAGAGTTGCTTTCGGAAATGGGGGAAAAGCTGGGAAAAGCGCTTTCCGTGTTGATTAATCTTTTCAATCCCGAGCTGGTTATTCTGGGCGGTAAGTTATCTGAGACGGGGGATTATCTTCGGTTGCCGGCGCGAAGCGCCATGAATAAATATTCGCTGAGCCTGGTAAACAACGACACCCAGCTGAAATTATCCGAACTGGGCGAACGGGCCGGTGTAATCGGGGCGGGACTGATAGCCCGAAACCGGGTTATCAGCAATGAGTATTGAAAATATAAAGTTCCCGTTAAGAGAAATTCTTTGAAAATATTCATACATGAACCGGCTGTTTATAACTGAGCATTGAATTTTTTGAGAAAAGGAAAAAAGTTTGCTGTTGTGTTTAACTGGTTACCATTTCCCCAAAAAATCAGACTTTCTCTGTCTTGTGTTTTTTTGAAAACAATTATTTGATTATTGCGTTGCTGCTGCCGAGAGGCTGCCCCGCCTGAAGGACGAACGCAGTGAGGTGCGCAGCGGCCGGCGCTGTTTCAACTGTAAGAAGTCTCCAAATTGCAGGTAACTTTATTATTGAACTTTGTGTTGAGAACTGCCGGCCGCCAGCACGGATACTCCGAAAGGCGGGGGACTGAAGATGAACAGCGAGGCGGACGATGAAAGCCCCAAATCAAAAAAATAATTTTCCTGAAGGTATTCCGGAATGGTTCCGCTTTTGGTATATCAGTTGTCTTTGATGTTGGTTTCAAAGCCTTGTTGTCCGTAGCGTTTGCCTGAAAGTTCGATGAAGAAACCGATGACAAGAAAATCCCGACCGGTTTCGTCGTTTATGCGATAATCAAACTGATGAAGATAGCCGATTTGAAGCGTGGTGAACTGGCCGGTTCTGATGCCCACGATGGCAGAAACCCGGTTGCGTTCAAAATACGGTTCGCGGTCGGTAAAAAATATTTCGTTTCCGAAAATGAACTGATAGGGTTGTTTTTTATTTTTCTTTTGTCCGAAAGGGTGTGATAAGCCAAGGCGGTATCGGAAGCGGTTGCGATAGCCGTTGCTGGTAAAACGCATTTCGGAGCGATAGCGCTGTTCCACTTTGAGTTTTTTAACGGGTTGTACAAGGATAATCTGTGGCCAGATTCTGAATTCGTTGTTGTTTTTGGGTTTTACGAAGTTACCCCCTTCCCTGTACGTTTGATAACTGCCCATGCCTAAACCCAATTGTACATTTTTTTCTATTTTATATGTTATGCCGCCTTTGTATTCATAATAATGAAAATGATGGTAAAATAACAGCGAACGGAGTTGGGCTTCGCCAAAAAAGGATAGATGATCGGTGTGGTTGTATTTCAGGTTCAGAATATTCCAGCTTCCCAGGTCGAAAGACTGCGCCTGTGCCGAAAATGAAATGAACAGTAAAAAAACAACGGCACGGCTACGCATGTTTGGGTAATGTTTTCATTTGAATAATATCTACCAGTACGGCAAAGGCCATGGAGAAATAAATGTATCCTTTGGGGATTTTAAAGTGCAGGCCTTCGGCCACCAGGGCTACGCCAATCATCATCAGGAAACAAAGGGCCAGAATTTTAAATGAAGGATGTTTTCGGATAAATTCGCTGATGGGGCCGGAGGCGATGAGCATAATGATTACGGTAACGATTACGGCCGTGTACATAATCCAAAGTTCCTGCACCATGCCTACGGCAGTAATGATAGAGTCAATGGAAAACACCAAGTCAAGCATGATGACTTCACCCACCATTCTGCGAAAAGAGGCTGCTTTTACGGAAGGTTCACGGGGCGTTTTTTTCAGTTCGGTTTTCAGGTAAATTTCACGGGTGCTTTTGTAAATCAGAAAAAGTCCTCCAAGTAAAAGAATAATCCCTTTTCCTGAAAAATCAATGTTCAGCAGCGTAAACAAGGTATGGTCTAATTTTAAAATCCAAGAGATAAATGCCAGCAGGATGAGGCGAAGAATCATGGCTAAGCCAATACCCCAGAGACGCAGTTGTGTTCGTTGTTTACCCTCCAGCTTATCGGCCAGAATGGAAATAAAAATGATGTTATCAATACCCAGTACCACTTCAAGGGCTATCAGTGTTATCAGAGCGATGATGGCGTCTGTCATTGATTTTTTGCCGAAAGTAATTAAAAACAAAACATTTTGTTTTATTTTCCCTTCGTTTTGGCTCGAATCAGATTATCTGTTTAACCGGGTATTTGGTTTTTGGGTTAGAATATTGCTACAATAAAATATCTGATTGAAGTGTCTGTCATCAAAATTGTGGCCATTGGGCCTGAAAGTACAGGAAAAAGTACACTTTGTGAACAACTGGCACGGCACTACGATACGGTGTGGTGTCCCGAATATGCCCGTGAATATTTGTTGCAAAATGGCACGGCTTATACATTTGATGATTTGCTGGAAATTGCACGAGGGCAGTTGCAGTTGGAAGATATGCTGGCCCGGCAAGTAAAGCCCGGACGGCCTTTTTTTATTGACACGGATATGTATGTAATGAAAGTGTGGTATGAATTTGTTTTCGGTAGATGTCATCCTTTTGTGGAAGAGCAGCTGGCGCAACGAAAATATGATCTTTATCTGTTGTGCAATACCGATTTACCCTGGGTAAAGGATGAGTTGCGTGAATATCCCGATCTTTCGGTGAGACAACATTTGTACCATATTTACAAAAACCTGATGATGGGGCAAAGTGTTCCCTGGGTTGACATCAGCGGGCAAAACAGCGAAAGGCTTCAAAAAGCCATTAATGCAGTAGATCAGCTTATTGAAAGCCGGTTATGCGAATGATGTCGGGATCGGTACGCAGATTGTTCATTTGTACAAGAATTTGCCTTGACCTGAACTGAACCCATGATGAGGGAGGCTTTACTTTATACTCTTTCGGGTTGGGCAGGCAGGCGGCAATCATTGCCGATTCCTCGGCGGTAAGCAGTTTGGCCGGCTTTTTAAAGTAAGTTTGTGCGGCGGCTTCAATACCGAAAATACCTTTTCCCGTTTCGATGACGTTGAGATAGACTTCCAGTATTCTTTCCTTGCTCCAGAAAAATTCAATCATAAACGTAAAGTAGGCTTCCAGGCCTTTACGAATCCAGCTTCGGCCCTGCCAGAGAAACACGTTTTTGGCCACCTGCTGGCTGATGGTGCTGCCTCCGCGGATTCGTCCAGGTTTGCGCTTGTTGTATTCCATGGCTTTTTTAATACTCTTCCAGTCAAAACCGTAGTGGTCGGGAAAGAGCTGATCTTCGGAAGCAATAACGGCCAGCCTGGCGTAAGGGGAAATGTTTTTTCGGCTTACATAATCTCTTTTTAACCCGTAGCCTTTCAGCCAGTTTGAAAGTTGCGTTAGGGTTATGGGCGGATTTACCCAGCGCAGTATCACAATGTAAAACAGGTGAAAGAAAAAAAGCCAGATAAAAATGTTGCGCAGCAGGCGGATCAGTTTTTTAAAAAAAATCCAGAATGAAGGTGATGGACTATCGTTTTGTTTTTGCATATCGGGATAAAAACTGATGGATAAAAGATGATATGATTCAAAAGGCCTTTTGCTGCTTTTTCTTTTCTTGCAAAATATCAAAGAGTTCCTGTGGCGAGAAATTTTTTCCAGTCTTCCAGCATTTTTCCTTTCATCACACGGGGGAATTTATGCTGGCTGCCCAGTTTGCCTTTGAGCGCCATAAATTTCAGAAAGGTTTCTTCGGGCAACACGTCGAGAAATACTTCTTTCAGGGCGCTGTCTCTTTCGGTAGCATAATCATCATTCAGGCAACGAAGGTGGTGGTCTAATCTTTTTTTCAGCTCATCGGCATTTACGGGGTCGTTGGTGGCCACATACCAGTGATGGGCAAAAAAGTTTTCGTAGGGAATACCTACAACGGTGTATTCGGGTATAGAGATATTTAACTCTTCGCTTACCAGCCGGATGGCTTTATTCATATTGTCCACGCTCAGATGTTCGCCTGTCAGGCTCAGAAAATGTTTGGTGCGACCGGTAATGACAACTTCGGAATGTTGTTTGTCAACAAATTTTACCGTATCGCCGATCAGGTAGCGCCAGGCACCGGCGTTGGTGCTCATAAGCAGCGCATATTCGCGGCCTTCTTCCACTTCGTCAATCAGTAAAGCCCGGGGCGTATCGCTTATTTTTCCTTCGCTGTCAAAGTTGTGTTCGTCAAACGGTACAAATTCAAAAAAGATATTGTTATCCAGAATCAGTTTCATGCCTTTGGCATGCTCCCGGCATTTGTAACCGATAAATCCTTCGCTGGAAAGATAGTTTTCGATATATACGATGGGTTTACCCAGCAGTTTTTCAAATCCTTTTTTGTAAGGTTCAAAGGCTACGCCTCCGTGCACGAAAAAGCTGAAGTTGGGCCAGATTTCATGTATGTGTTTCAGTTTATAATGTTCAATCACCATTTCCATGCACATCTGACACCAGGCGGGAACACCGACAATATAACCGATGTCCCAGTCTTTGGCATGTTCTACAATTTCATGCAGTTTCTGATTCCAATCCTGAATGGCAGCGATACGTCCGCCGGGTTTGTAAAAACTCTGAAACCAGAAAGGCCTTTTTTTGGCCAGTATTCCGCTGAGGTCGCCGGCATACCAACCGGCTTTACCTTTTTTCAGGTCAGTAGCTCCGCCAATCATCAGAAATGATTTTGCCATCGCTTTGCGGTTGGCTTCTTCGTATTTCAGCAGGGTAAGAAACTGACGGATATAGTTAATGGTGTTACTTCGTAACATGTCTTTGGTTACGGGAATGTATTTGCTGGAGGCTTCAGAAGTGCCTGAACTGAGCGCATAGTATTTTATTTTTCCGGGCCAGGTTACGTCGGGCACTCCTTCTAAGGTTTTTATCCACCATTCGTTGTAAATTTTATTGTAGTCGTGCACGGGCACCTGTTCCTGAAATCGCCTCAGGGGATTATCACTCAGCAGTATTTCATCAAAGCGATAGTGTTGGCCAAATTCAGTGAACCGTGCTTTTTTCAGCAGTTTCAGTAACACTTTTTTTTGTTGCCGGATGGGCGAGTTGGGAGGAAGGCGCAACGCTGCTGCCAGCGCTCTGGGAATTTTTATGTCAATGATGGTGGCCATGACAAACTGAAAAAGGCAAAAAAGCCTGATTCCGAAACGCAATCTTAATAAATTTTTGGGAAAAAAAAGAGCCCGGCCAAACTAACGGATTGAAATGTAAAGGAAAAAATATGTGTTTTATTGCTTGTTGATATTAACAGTACGGTCGGCGGCGAGTGATATACAACTGGATATATTATTGTATTTGTTGCATACCCAAAACTTCAAAAAGACCTTTAGATTATAAGCAATTCGAAAAGCAGCATCAATAAATTTCCGCAACCGGCCATAAGATTCAAGTCATGAAACAGAATGTTGTTTTACAGCAAACGCTTCATTACACGGGCAATCACTTTGGGCTTTCCGAGAGTATAGTAATGCAGTACGGGAACACCATTCTTTTTCAGGTCGAGTGATTGTTCCAACAGCCACTCTTCGCCGATCCGTTCAACTTCTTCATCGGTTTTGCATTTCAGAATTTCACGGCTTAATTCGGGCGGAATATCAATATGAAATGTTTTAGGCAGTACGGTAAGTTGTTTTTTACTCGTTACGGGCTTGAGACCCGGAATGATAGGTACTGTAATTCCCATACTGCGACATTTTTCAACGAAGCTGTAAAATTTGCGGTTGTCAAAAAACATCTGAGTAACGATGTAATCGGCGCCTTCATCCACCTTCTTTTTCAGGAAGTGGAGGTCTGTTTCCATGTTGGGGGCCTCGTGGTGTTTTTCGGGGTAGCCGGCTACTCCGATACAGAAACTGGTTTTCGTGGCATCTTTCAGTTCTTCTTCCAGATAAATGCCGGCATTAAGGTTTACCACCTGCCGAAGCAAGTCAAGGGCGTAGCGATGCCCGTTGGGTTCCGGTTCAAAAACGGTTTCATTTTTCGGCGGGTCGCCCCGAAGCACCAAAACGTTATCTATTCCGAGATAACTCAGTGTAAGCAAGGCATCTTCGGTTTCCTGAACAGAAAATCCCCCGCAAATGAGATGAGGTACAGTATCTACATTGTACCTGTTCATAATGGCGGCACAGATGGCTTCGGTGCCCGGCCGTTTACGGATGATGACTTTTTCAAAACTGCCGTCGGGCCTTTTTTTGAATACGTGTTCGCTGCGATGGTAGGTAACATTAATAAATGCCGGCTTAAATTCCATGAGCGGATCCAGGTGCTTATAGAGCGCTTCAATGCCTTTTCCTTTGAGCGGAGGTAGCACTTCAAAGGAAATTAACGTGTCTTTGGCCCTTGCAATATGTTCCGTTACTTTCATAAGCCTGCAAAGCTAACGTGGGCAGTTTATTCGTCAAAGCCTCGTTAAATAATCTTTGTTTATAAAGGTTGTGCCTGCATGTGTTAAATTTGCCGTACATGACAGCCAGTATCAGAACGGAAAATATCGTTAAGCGATATGGGACACGCAACGTGGTGGATCATGTTTCGTTTACGGTTCGTCAGGGCGAAATTGTGGGACTGCTTGGGCCTAACGGCGCAGGAAAAACCACATCATTTTATCAGGTTATCGGTTTGATTAAACCCGATACAGGAAAAGTGTTTTTGAACGACAGGGATATTACTTCTTTACCCATGTATAAGAGAGCCCAGTTGGGTATCGGATACCTGCCTCAGGAACCCTCTGTATTCCGCAAGCTGAGTGTGGAAGACAATATTGATGCGGTGATGGAAATGAAAGGAATGTCGCGAGAAGAAAGAAAACATAAACTGGAAACCCTGATTGCCGAATTCCGGTTGCAGCATGTACGACACAGCAGAGGCGATGTGATCAGCGGGGGCGAACGGAGACGAACCGAAATAGCCAGAGCCCTGGCCGTTGATCCCAAGTTTATTTTACTGGATGAGCCCTTTGCAGGCATTGACCCGATTGCCGTTGAAGACATTCAGGCCATTGTTGCCCGGCTCAAATATAAAAACATCGGCATCCTCATAACAGATCATAACGTAACGGAAACTCTCTCAATTTGCGACAGAGCGTATCTGCTCATAGAAGGAAAAATATATAAACATGGCACAGCCGAGGAACTGGCTGCCGATGAAGAAGTGCGCCGATTGTATCTGGGAAGAAATTTTGAACTGAAACGAAAAGACTATTTGCATGAAGAAATCCTGAAAGAACAAAACCAAAAACCTACCTGAAAAAAAGCCGCACCGAAAATTCAAAGCCATGACAAGTCCCGAATCGTTGCCTAAGACTGAGCTTCATCTGCATCTGGATTGCAGCCTGAGTTTTTCGGCAGTGAAACAGATTGACCCTGCGATCACTCATGAACTTTTTCGGGAGCAATTTACAGCCGGTTCCTGTTGTACGGATCTGAAGGATTATTTACGTAAAGCTGAAAATCTGGTAGCGCTACTGCAAAGCGAAGAGTCCCTTCAGATTGCGGTGTACGATTTGTTTGAGCAGCTGAAAAAAGACAATGTTATTTATGCCGAAATCCGGTTTGCACCGCTGCTGCATACCCGAAAAGGGCTCACCCCGCATCGGGTTGTTTCTGTAGTAAATGAGGCTGTGGAACAATCTGTACGACACACAGGCATAGAAGCCCGCATTATTCTTTGCACGCTGCGTCATTTCAGCGAAGCGGAAAGCCTGCAAACCGTTTATCTGGCCGATGCTTTCAAAGGTTCGTATGTTACGGGGTTTGATATTGCGGGCGATGAAACCGGCTTTCCCGTTGATGCACATGTGAGAGCCTTTTTATTTGCCCGGGAGAAACATATACATTGCACCGCGCATTGCGGCGAGGCGGCCGGACCATCATCGGTATGGGAAACTCTTCATCATTTCCGACCTGCCCGTCTGGGCCATGGGGTACGAAGCATTGAAGACTCTTTTTTAGTTCGACATATTACAGAGCATAATCTGCACCTGGAAATTTGCCCTACCAGCAATCTTATCACCAAAGTAGCAGAGAGTTATCCAAAACATCCGGTGAACGAATTGTATCGCAAAGGGGTTTCTCTCAGCATCAGCACAGACGGGCGAACGGTTTCCGATATATCTCTGAACGGAGAATATCAAAAACTATGCGAATCATTTCAATGGCAAAAGCAACATTTTTTTACCTGCAATGCCGAAGCCGTCAAACATGCTTTTTGTGAACCGCAACTAAAACGGACTTTGATGCATAAACTGGCCGAAGCGTATGGATTTCCGCCGGTTGAAATGGAATGAATTTAAAGATGTAAAAGCAGAAGTTCATCATTTTTTTAAGCGTATCCATACAATATAGTCTGTGGGCGGAATTTTCTGAACACCTATCTGACGCAACATGAGGACTAACTGCCCCCGGTGATAGGCAGTGTGCTGAAACAGATGAATCAGCATTTGCCACACTTCCTGCTTGAATGTTTGTTTGTCGTGGGTATAATGAAAAACATGGTTCAGCATAGGCTCTGAAGCCTGTGTAATCCATTCTTCCCAATCGGCCGATTGGCGCAGAACCTGCCTGACAAGTTCCTGTATATCGCCGCTGAAATGCTCTGAGGGTACTGTAATTTTTTCCTGAAGCTTCAGCCGCTGCCACCAGATGCTCTGTGCATTCCAGATATGCAACAGCGTATGGTATAAACTTCCGAAACTTCCGGTGATTTCCTGATGTAATTTTTCTTCCGGCAAAGTAGTCATCAATTCCGTAATTTTCTGAAGAGCCCAGGTATGGTGTGCAGCCAGCGATTTGAGAAGTTCTTTCATGGAAAGATTTTTGCTGAAAAGATTTACATTTGGACATTTCAAATTTCTTAAATCTCAATTATTTCATGGAAGAAAATTATTCACCGCCGGGAACTGGTCATCGTCAGGAAAACAAACCGCACAATATTTATAACGGGTGGAGTTCGTTGGCTGTTCATGCCGGGCACGAAAAAGACCCTCGCTATTCGCATCTGGTGCCGCTTTATGCCAGCAGCACGTATGTGTACGACAGTGCGGAGCAGGGGATGCGCCGTTTCAGCGGGCAGGAAGAAGGTTATATTTATAGCCGCTGGGGCAACCCCACCCTTCGCGAGGCTGAAAAGAAAATAGAAGCGTTGGAAACTTTCGGATCAGACACGGAAGTGAAGGGAATCTTACATGCCTCCGGCATGGCTGCCATCAGCACGTTGATGCTCTCAGCCCTGAAAGCAGGCGATAAAGTATTAACCCATTATTCTCTTTACGGAGGCACACACGAATTGCTGCATCAGATACTCCCGTCATTGAAAATAGAATGTATTGTGGAAGATTTACGAAACCCTGAAAAAGCAGAAGAACACCTGAAGCGGGATTCTTCCATCCGGATGATTTATATAGAAACTCCGGCCAACCCCACGATACAGTGTGTGGATATTGAAAGCCTGGCTTTTTTAGCAAAACAGTACAAACGTGTGATTGCCTGCGACAATACGTTTGCCACCCCATACCTGCAACAACCTTTTCGTTACGGAGTGGATTTTGTGATTCATTCCACCACTAAATTTCTGAACGGTCATGGTACGGCCATCGGAGGAATATTATTGGGAAGAGACATTGAGTTTATGAAATCGCAAGCCACAAAAGCACACCGGCTGCTGGGAGGCAACAGCAACGCATTTGATGCTTTTTTACTGATACAGGGAATGAAAACGCTGGAGCTGCGTATGGAACGACATTGCCATAATGCCATGGAAACAGCCCATTTTCTGGCTGTTCATCCGGCTGTGGCCAAAGTAAATTACACCGGTTTGCCTGAGCATCCTGATCATTATACGGCCATGAAACAGATGCGCCATCCCGGCGCCATGCTGAGTTTTGAGCTGAAAGGGGGATTTAAAGCAGGTGTTGATTTTATGAATCGCCTGCAGATGTGTGTACGTACCGTTTCGCTGGGCACATTGGATACCTTATTGTCGCATCCCGCCTCCATGACGCACTATGGCGTTCCGAAAGAAGAAAAAGAAAAATATGGTATTACGGAGGGTTTAATCCGTATGAGTGTAGGTATTGAAAATATTCAGGATATTCTTGCAGACCTAAATCAGGCATTAGATTGTTTATGAACAATATTCGCATCCGTCGCGCCGTGCGGAAAGATTGTCCGCGGCTTATGGAACTGATTCGGGAATTGGCCGAATATGAAAGGGCGCCCCATGAAGTTACGGTATCGGCAGAACATTTTGAACAAAGCGGATTCGGAGAAAATCCGGTATGGTGGGCTTTTGTGGCTGTTACAGGGGCTGATGAAAATACTACAATTCCAAACAAAAAAAATCACATTGACAAAAGAGAGGAGATTATCGGGTTTGCTTTGTATTATATCCGTTATTCTACATGGAAAGGACAGATGATGTACCTGGAAGACATTATCGTAACCGAAAAAGCCCGGGGAAAAGGCATCGGAAAATTATTGTTTGATGAGTTGATTGCGGAGGCAAAGCAAAAAGGATTCAAAAGAATAACATGGCAGGTGCTGAACTGGAATGAACCGGCTATTCGTTTTTACGAAAAGCTGAATGCCCGGTTTGATGCGGAATGGGTAAACGGTTATCTTGATTTATGAATATAAAAGTTAACCGATATTTTCCGTAGTTACTTCTTTATTTATTTTCTGAATCAGCCCCGAGAGCACTTTGCCGGGCCCGCACTCGGTGAATGTTGTAGCCCCGTCTGAAATCATGGCCTGAACGCTTTGCGTCCATCGAACAGGACCGGTAAGCTGATCCAGCAGATTTTGTTTGATTTCATTTTTATCAATAACCGCTCTGGCCACTACATTCTGATAAACAGGACAAGCCGGATGAGTGAAAATCACATTTTCGATAGCTTCAGCTAATTCTTCTTTAGCCGGCAACATGAGCGGTGAGTGAAAAGCGCCTCCTACCGGAAGGATTAAAGCTCTTTTTGCGCCGGCTTTTTTCAAGTGCTCACATGCCAATTCCACTGCTTTTTTACTGCCGCTGATCACCAGCTGGCCCGGGCAGTTGTAATTTGCCGCTACTACAATCTCGTTTTCTTTTTCCTGAATATCCTGACATACTTTTTCCACTATTTCGTCACTCAATCCGATGATGGCAGCCATGGCAGAAGGATTTTTTTCACAGGCCTTTTGCATGGCTTTGGCCCGGGCGGCCACAAGTTTCAATCCGTCTTCAAAGCTGAGTGATCCCGCTGCCACCAGTGCGGTAAATTCGCCTAAGGAATGGCCTGCTACCATGTCGGGCGAATCGCCGTCAATGCTTTTAAAGGCAATAATGGAATGCAGAAAAACGGCAGGTTGGGTAACATGAGTTTGTTTTAATTCTTCTTCATTGCCGTCAAACATAATATCGGTAATACGGAAACCCAGAATTTCATTCGCCTGCTCAAAGAGTTTTTTGGCAAATGCGCTGTTTTCGTAATAATTTTTTCCCATTCCGGGGAATTGAGACCCCTGTCCGGGAAAAACAAAAGCCTGCTTCATAGTTCAATTTTTTTGCCCCCTCGTATTCAGCCCTGCACAAAAAAAGTTTGATTGATAGAGTTCAATCAAACTTTTATACGGCAAATATAGTTGTTTTTAATGTAATGAAGTGCCGATGAGTTTTAAAAACTCGCTTCGGGTGGAATTTTTATGAAATTCACCATCAAATGCGGAGGTTGTGGTCACCGAATTTTGTTTCTGCACGCCGCGCATCATCATACAAAGATGCTGAGCTTCAATCACGACAGCCACTCCTAAAGGATTTAATGTTTCCCTTATGGCATCTTTTATTTGAACGGTTAATCGTTCCTGAACCTGTAGCCTTCGGGCAAACACATCCACCACCCGTGCAATTTTACTGAGCCCGGTAATCCAACCGTTGGGAATATACGCCACATGCGCTTTGCCAATGAAAGGGAGCATATGATGTTCGCATAAACTGTAAATTTCAATATCTTTTACTACAATCATTTCACTAACTTCTTCATGAAATTTGGCTGAGTTGATGATTTGCCGTGCATCCAACTGATACCCCTGGAGCATGTATTGCATGGCTTTGGCTACCCGCTCCGGTGTTTTCAACAAACCTTCACGGTCCGGATTCTCGCCCAGCAACCGTAATATTTCGTAATAATGGAATTTCAACTTGTCGGTTACTGAAGCTTCAAAAGTTTCATTTTTTGTATATGCCATAGTAAGAGTTTAAAATTCATGCCGGATATTCTACAAAATTTCTGGGTGTTTCGTACAATCGGATTTGCAAATCCAAACGGCTATCAATATGCGGCCGCAACAGGTTAAAAATGACGATGGCAATATTTTCAGCAGTAGGATTCAGGTATTTGAATTCTTCCGTATCCAGATTCAGGTTTTTATGATCAAACCGAGCATGTACTTCGCGACGAATAAGCTCACTCAATGTTTTTAAATCGATTACATAACCTGTTTCATCATTCACCTCGCCGGTTACCTTTACTTCCAGTTCGTAATTATGACCGTGATAGTTGGGAAGTGCACATTTTCCGAAAACCCTTTTATTTTTCTCGTCATCCCATTGCGGGTTGAATAACCGATGGGCTGCATTAAAATGTTCTTTTCGGTAAACTGCAACTCGTTTATTCATGATTTATGAAACAATTCAGTATAAAAAAAGTTGCCTTATGATTCTCCGTAATATTCTACATAAATCCGGGGCGTTTCAAATAATTTTACGCAATGCAGTTGAACGCCTTCCGGCAAATGAGGTTTGAGTTCATTCCAGATGGCAACGGCCAGATTTTCCGAGCTGCACATTTTTCCCCGCATAAAATCAACATCCAGATTCAGATTTTTATGATCCAATTTTTCAATGACATGTTCCCGAATCAGTTCGCTGAGTTTTTTTACATCCATGATAAAGCCGGTATCCGGGTCGGGAATTCCTTTGATGGTTACGTGTAAATCATAATTATGGCCATGCCAGTTTTCGTTGGCGCATTTTCCGAACACTTGTTCGTTTTTTTCTTCGCTCCAGTCCGGATGGTATAATTTGTGCGCTGCATTAAAATGTTCTACACGGGTAATATAAACCATGCTTTTGTTTTAAAATGATTCAGATACAAAATTAGCTTATCTGTTTCGATTAAAAGCAGCTATTACTTGTTTGTTTTGCTATGAAATAATTTTTCCTGAACCATAAAATGATTTTTATCAACATATTTTAAGATCAAAGTAAAATTCAGCACTTACATCAAAAATTAATACAACTTTTCGCATTGTTAAATGAATTGATGTTTTAATTTTAAACTTTATAATCCAATCATAATAATAATATGAATATCCTACTCATTGGCGCAGGTGGAAGAGAACATGCATTGGCATGGAAAATCAAACAAAGTCCATTATGTAAAAAACTGTTTGTTGCGCCCGGTAATGCCGGAGTTAATGAAATTGCCGAAATAATTCCCGTGGTTAATTATGATTTTTCCGACATCAAAAATATCTGCATCACCAAACAAATAGATATGGTGGTAGTGGGACCGGAAGAGCCGTTAGTTAAAGGCATATATGACTATTTAAAAAAAGATCCTTCGCTTAAAAATTTAATCATTATTGGCCCGAATCAAAATGCAGCCCGACTGGAAGGAAGCAAAGCCTTTGCGAAAGATTTTATGATTCGTCACGGTATCCCTACTGCACCATATAAAGAATTTTCTATTGAAAATTATAATAATGCCGCAAAATTTATAAAAAATCATCCTTTACCAGTAGTCATTAAGGCAGATGGCCTGGCAGGCGGTAAAGGGGTAGTGATATGCGATAATACATTGGAAGCATTAGCCGAGATGGAAATGTTTATGAAGGATTTGAAGTTTGGCGATGCCGGGAAAAAAATAGTTGTAGAGAAATTTCTCAAAGGCATTGAATTATCTGTTTTCATTCTAACTGACGGAAGACATTATGTGCTGTTGCCAGAAGCAAAAGATTATAAAAGAGTGGGTGAAAATGACACCGGCCCGAATACAGGAGGTATGGGCGCTATCAGTCCGGTGCCTTTCGCCGGCAAAGAATTGATGAAAAAAATTGAAGAAAAAATCATTATTCCTACAATGGAAGGAATTAAAAAAGACGGGCTGGATTACAGAGGCTTCCTGTATATCGGGCTGATGATTTCAGACAACGAGCCTTATGTAATTGAATACAACTGCAGATTGGGAGATCCGGAAACAGAGGTTATTCTACCTCGCCTGAAAAATGATCTGGTAGAACTTCTGGTTTCCCTGGCGAATCAGAAACTGAATGAAGTAAAAATAGATATAGACCCAAGAACGGTTTGCACCATTGTGGCAGCCAGCGGAGGGTATCCCGGCAGTTATGAAAAGGGGTATCCGGTTATCGGAATAAACAGTTTGAATGCGAAAGAAAGTCTTTTATTTCATATGGGCACTGCAGCAAGCAACGGCGATATTGTAACCAACGGGGGACGTGTTTTGTGTGTCTCTTCATTCGGAAAAAATATTTCGGAGGCCGCCGAAAAGAGCCGCAACGAATTAAAAAAAATCAATTTCAAAAATATGTATTACCGAACGGACATCGGATATGAATTTGATTGAATTGCCAAGAATTGTTCTGACACTGTTTGATTCGAAAACTTATTATATAAGTTATGCCTCTTTTCGCCCTTCACTCCCTTAAAGGCTTACGGGAATTCCTTTGCTAAATACTTAAGTAAGTTAATAAGGATTTAATACTGCAAAAATGTAAATGAAACAATAGCTTTAAATTCAGGTGTTTGCAATTTGATATGATGATTTATGAATTAATTGATTTTTATATCAGTTCTTACTTTCTTCCATAAGACCTTTTGCTTACCCTTTAATTTAATCTCAACATTAGCCATACCTACAACAACTGTTCGCTTTCGGCGAAAAAAATACTTATCAGTGTTATTCATCTCAACAGTTCAAAAAAAATTACCGCAACGGTTCAAATGCCTGATAAAGTGTAGCCATATAATCCCAAATGCAATCACCATGATCTTTGCCGGGATAAATGACCATGGTTACATCGGCGCCCTGCGCCTGCATGTAAGCATAAGCCTGCTGCGTATTGAACAGCGGTACATAGCTGTCGTTTTGCCCGTGGCAGAGGATGGTTTTGCAAAAGGGTTTGTAGTTCCAGAGGTCATTTTGCTGCAATACGGGAATGATAGCATCGGTGCCGTTTTGAAAATGTTGACGAAATGCGGCGGTGAATAATACCTGGGGATTACGGGGAATCGTTGCACTGACGGACGTGTTGAATGCCGTGGCATGCGGCTCGTTGATATAATAAGACAAGGGTTTGTTGATGTTTCCGGTTTTGTTGTAGGTTTTCAGCGCCCACGCATAAGAGTTCATGAAAGGGGTTTCGGCATGAAGATTCATAATATAAGAAGCCATACCGGTGGTATGATAAGCTCCGGCCAGCGGGGCAGCCGCCGTTATCGCAAATTCGGAGGCATGCAGTTGCTGAATTTTTTTACGGTAGCCAGAGTTACGCTCCCGCCTTCGCTCCAGCTGGTAAGGAAGAGTTTATTTTTTAGCGAAAAATTTTGAGAGGCGCAGAACTCCCTGACTGCCCGTATGGCATCAATAACGTTTACGGCAATGTTGAAATAATCGCAATAATTATGCTCCGGGTTTCGGGAAGCGCCGTAGCCGATATAGTCAGGCGCAACCACCAGGTAACCGGCAGCGCCCATCATGTATGTTATATTGATGTCGCTGTTGTAATCATTGTTATAAGAAGGCTCACGCCATTCATCTTCGGGAAAAAATGTGCCGTGGTTGTAATTAATCAAGGGGTACGGACCCGGAGCATCCGGCACCATTACCGAACAGGAAGCAAGAGTTTCGGCTCCTGAAAAATTTTTGGTTTTGTAAATAACCGAATAGGTTTTGATACCGTTGCGGAAAAAGGGAGAAGCCCCGTAAGGGTTGTACAGATTCTGCAATTGGGCTTTCGAGAGTTGTCGCCTGGTAACCGCCGAAACAAAGTAGATGTAATTTCCGCCATCCGAACTGTCTTCGCCTCCTTGTTTTTTTCAAGAGAGAAGACACGTAAATGCCGGTAAGCCGAAGATGACAAAAGAAACTATAATCTGAATCATCCGGCAAATACCCGCCAAACGCATAAAGTGTTTTGTCTAAAACGAAATAATGAGTAATATTATTGCCGGTTGTCATGGTTAATGCAGCAGCAAAATGTTAATTTAAAAAAAGAGGCGGAAAATTTTCCGCCCCTGATGATGAAGGAAAAGCCTTTAATTATTCTTCCACCACTTCGGCGTTGTGCGCATTTTTGATAACGGAAGCAATGCCGTTAACCATTCCTTTTTCACTTTCATACATTTCGCTGGTGCGGATAATCTGCCTGTTGGCTGCTTTCAGATTAAAGTAATGCTTACCGTTGGCCGATACCTTACGCTCGAAATTATCCTGACTTTGTGAATTTTTCTTCACGGATTCAATTCCGTTCAGGCAGCCGGCTTTTGAACTGTAGCCCTGACTGCTTAAGATGGTTTGTCCGT
This sequence comes from Chitinophagaceae bacterium, assembly GCA_026415715.1. Lineage (GTDB taxonomy): Bacteria > Bacteroidota > Bacteroidia > Chitinophagales > Chitinophagaceae > JJ008. The sequence continues at coordinate 27,355 of JAOAGO010000010.1, forward strand.
TGTCGGCTTTCAGATTAAACTGAAATTCGCCGTTACTGCGGGTGGTAATGACAAATTTGCCCATGTTTTTGTTTTTTGTGAGGTAATTGAATGAGGTTACAATATAGTGATTCTGTAAAATTCTGATGTATGTTTTTTCGGTTAAGCCTTGTAAGTTTGCCCTGAAATGGTATTTTTCATTTGATAAACAAAAAAACACCGACGGTATCTTTTGTTTATGGAGGCTTATGTAAAATCGGAATTGCATCGGGGCATTGCTACAATTGAATTTTTTCATCCCCAAAGCAATGCGCTACCTTCCTCACTCCTGAAAGAGTTGGCTGCCGCCATCACCCATGCCGGCGAAGACCCCGACACGAAAGTCATTATTCTGCGTTCCGGAGGGGATAAGGCTTTTTGCGCCGGCGCTTTGTTTGATGAACTGGTAGCCATCCGAAATGAAAAAGAAGGATTGCAGTTTTTCAGCGGGTTTGCCCATGTGATTAACGCGATGCGCACCTGCCCCAAAATCATAATTGGCCGGATACACGGACGCTGTGTGGGCGGGGGTGTGGGACTGGCTGCTTCGGTAGATTATGCCGTAGCTACCGAAAAAGCCGAAGTGAAACTCAGCGAGCTGACTGTAGGGATAGGCCCATTTGTGGTTGGCCCGGCTGTAGAAAGAAAAATCGGTATGTCGGCCTATTCACAATTAGCTATAGACGCCGGTATGTGGCGTAGCGCCGACTGGGCCCGCCGCAAGGGACTTTTCGCCGAACTGCACCCTACAACGGAAGATATGGATGAATCCATTTCACGGCTAAGCGATTTTCTGGCACACTGCAGCCCCAATGCTATGGCCGAAATGAAAAAAGTGTTCTGGCAGGGTACCGAACACTGGGATAAATTACTTATGGAACGAGCCTCCATAAGCGGCCGTTTGGTCCTGAGCGATTTCACCAGACAGGCCATAGAAAAATTCAAGAGCAAAAAAAATTAACGCCCTCCTTCAAAATAACTGAGTTTTATGGCCTGCATCTTATCGTCGTAGAAATAAAAGGTAATCTGCCGGCTTGACGTATCGTACACCGATACGGAATATTTCCGTGGATTTAATTTCCATATGCGGGAACTGTCCTGTTCAAAATCCGGGCCTATGTGCACCGTCCATAACGGGTCAAGATATTTTTTAACCACATCTATGCGGGAATCTTTCATCGTTACACCCGCATCCGTACGGGCATTGGCATTTTTGGTGATGATGCCGAACAAACGGATCACTCCCGGGTCCGATTCGGAATAAGACCGTTCAAAGTAGAGAGTGAGCGGTTGATTATTGTAGATAACTTCTACTGTGTCGGGCCAGTACACTTCATCGCCCGTTTTTTCCTTAAAATGCAGTTTTTGGTGCAACACGTTTTCTACTTCGCTTATCGTAGCGCCCAGTTTCAGTTTTCCTAAACCTTCCGGAGTTATCACATCATCACCTATACCTTCTGCAGAAACCTGATTCTTTTCTTTATTGCTGTCACACCCGGCCAACAAAACAAATAATGCCATGAACAAGAAAAATCTTTTCATACGATTCTTCTTATTTTGCCTTTTGTGAAGATACTGAAATTTGATAAAAAAAATTTCCATTCGCTGTGCGACCATATTGCAGAGCGAGATGCTGATTTACAAAGAATTATCAACGTGCGGGGTTATCCTTCGTACTGGGTAAGGCCCAACAGTTTTCAGACACTGGCACTCACCATTATTGAACAGCAGATTTCGCTGGCTGCGGCTTATGCCGTGTTTGGCCGGTTAAAAAAACAGTTGAGTCGTATTACACCTACTGCCCTGAGGGAAGCAACGGATGAGGAACTTCGCGGTTGCGGTTTGTCAAAGCAAAAGATAGCTTATCTGCGACACCTTTCAACCGCTGTGCAGGAAAAACAAATCCGTTTGCGTGAGCTGGAACGGCTGCCTGATGAAGAAGTACGCCGCCATCTCATCCGTATCAAAGGCATAGGGAACTGGACGGTTGATGCTTACCTCATACATGCCTTACGCCGTACAGATGTGTTTCCGCTGGGCGATGTGGCGCTTGTCAACAGTTTGAAAGAAGTAAAGCGATTACCGTCCCGCACTTCCTTACAGCGGCTTTTACAAATTGCCGAAGCCTGGCGCCCTTACCGCACCATTGCTGCCATGATATTATGGCACGAATACATCCGGAAACGGGAAATAATAATCAAAGAATAAAACGGGCCGATCAAGATATTCAAGCTTTGTGGTTGCCGGCTTCAGAAGTCGAATTCAGCCAAATTTCTGCGCTTCGCTTTATAATACGATACATGGCTGATGCAAAAAGCATTTGCCTCTGGCGTATAGATTCGGATGCTTATTTTTCAAAAAAAATCGAGTTAACCTATCTCTCTCCCTCTCACTTTTCATCTTTCCTACATCTAAATAGAAAAATTAAACTTAAATTTTAAAATGATATGTTTAGTATGAGAATTAATTTTTAAAAAGATAAATAATTTTAACATGAAAAAAATAATGAGAAAAAAAAGCACGATGAACTGTGTATTCTCTATTCATCCGACAGTTTAATATGAATCTGCGGATGGGGGATAGATAACTTTGTAAAGAATAAATACATGATAAGAATATTGTGGAAGGCAGATATTTGAGTTTTCTTTTTTCTTACCTGACATAAAAAAAAATTTTTCTTTAAATTTTTCACTAAAATTTTCATATCTGACTCAATTACCCGGGATAAATAAAACAGCATGACTGAACCAGAATTTTAATGATTATTGAAATCAAATACCAGGAAGTGAAAACCTGGTTTTCAGGGAACATTGAAATATTTTTTTATTTATAAAAGTTGGAGTAAGCACCATTTCTTTTCCATAAAATATAATTTTGTGAATTACTAAGCAGTTTCTAAATTTAAAGTCGGAATGAATGTTTCCTGATTAATTCCTTAAGTATTCCGTAATCATTAAACGAATCGAAGTGAGATATATTAATGCCAGCGGGATATTTATAATTCTTTTATACTCATGTACCTCCAGCAAAACTCAAATTTTTTCTTTTAAAGATAGCAGCGATATACATTTAAAAAAAAATCAAAAATTTATTATTGAATTGCCTACTACCATGGGTACAGGTTACCGATGGCACATAACGGACTCGGCGTATAAATCATGTCTTCAGCTGGATTCCATAAAGGTAATCAGTGATCAAAAAGTGGACGATGGAAAAGATATTCAGCAATTTTATTTTAAAAGTATTAAGTCAGGTAAATGTGTTTTATTTTTTATAAGAAAAAGGCCTTGGGAAGGAAATGAAAAGAAAGACAAAGAAAAATTATTTCAAGTTTACATACAATAAACAATTTTATTATAAACTTTTAAACTATTAAGCCATGAAACCGATTTGTCATTATTCAGTATTGTTGGTTGCAGTAATTTTCATTTCAAAATTCTCGTTCAGCCAACCAAACATTCAGTTGCCTCAAAAATATTTAGTCAGAGAGGCATTAGCACCGGATAATATCAAATCGCTTTTGCTGGAACAGCGTAAGCTGATTGCAGAAAAAAAATTAAATTTTAATGTTGGATTTACTGCTGCCAGTCTAAAACCATTAAATCTGTTGGCCGGTGAAAATGAAATTTCTTCAGACGAGGCATTAAAAATTAAAAATTTTCTGGCGAAACGCACCTTATCGCCAGAAGTAATTGAAATTTTAAAAAAATCTGTTCTGCCATGCCAGGCTACCGGTCGTAAATATGATGCAAGGACCCAAGGTCTAGTTACGCCTGTAAGAGATCAACGATGCGGAAATTGCTGGGCATATTCTGCCGTTGGGGCATACGAATCCAGTTATAAAAAAGTAAATGGAACTTTTATAGATGCCTCTGAACAACATGCCGTAAATTGTGTAGCAGGTGATTGTAATGGAGGACTTGCTTACAGAGTTATGGAGTGGATGGTAAATGAAAATAAATTTTTATCCACGGAAACTGCAATTCCTGATGTTGGCGTTGAACAACCCTGTAGTAGTGCGCCGGCTGCAACTAATTATTATGCTACTGAATGGGGAGTTGTTGATCCTTCGGGAGATATAAATAAAATTCCTAGTGTGAGTGCAATCAAAGAGGCTATCTGCAAATACGGCCCCGTAGCGGCCAGTGTTCAGGTTACTCCTTTATTTCAGAATTATACTAACGGCGTCTTTTTTGAATTTGAAAGCAATTATAACAACCCGACTTCAAATCACGCAATAGTAATTGTAGGCTGGGATGATGATAAACAAGCCTGGCTGATTAAAAACTCATGGGGTACAGATTGGGGAGAAGATGGTTATATGTGGATAAAATACAACAGCAATAATATTGGTCGTCGAGCTGCCTGGATAGTAGCTAAAAAGTTTAATAAATTCAATGTAAACCCTAAAATCCTTCAAAAACAAATAATCAATCCAGGCAATCAATAATTTTTATTTCTCAAAATCTCTGGCCGTTGTATTCATCACAACGGCCTTTTGATTTCAAATTTATTATCCGAACCCTGGAACGTAAGGTTCAAAACTTTGAATTTCTGTGATTCAAAAAATTTTCAAAGTTTAAATTTTAATTAGCAGAATTTCTGTTTGTCATTTCATATATTCTGAGGCTCATATGATAAAAGAAAAACTATTGCCGCTCGTGAAATAATTTTAGGGATATGAATTAAAGAAAAAATCTTGATTTAATGTTAAGTTGCAAATGAACAAATCAACGAATTAACGAATAATGTCTGCATTATTACTGCTATTTCACTTTTCGCCCTTTCCATTCATACCGTCCGGCTAATGAAGCAAAGGCAATACCAACAGTATATAATATATGAAGAGGTTGAAAAAACGGAAACCAGAGTGCCGCCTTTTTTTTGCGAAAAAATTCTGCAGCTAAATAAAACAAAGGAAATTCGGCAAGTATTTTGGCCACAAACAAAAACAAGGCATATTTGAAGAAATGCTTTTCAAAAATTCCGGCCACAAGTAGAGCCGGTATTGAAATATTCATCAAAAACACCAGAAAAATCACCGGGAACAATCGTTTATCCCTGTAGTGAAAAGCTTTGCTGGCCCACCGGATACGTTGTTGAATAAAAGATTTCAAATCAGGTTGAGGCTTAGTTTTAACGATGGCTTGCGGCGATTTGACATAGTGTACGCCTGCGGGATAGCGTTTCCATATTTTATACATCAGCAGCATATCATCTCCTGATGCAATGTGATCAATCCCCTCAAATCCATTTACCGAATCAAAAGCTTCTTTGGTATAACTGATATTCGCTCCGTTGCTCAGGGTGAGCATTTGATAATGAACGGCTACTCCCGTTACCGCCTGCAGCATCATAAAATCCATGCTCTGAAACATCTGAAACCAGCGGCTGTCATCTTCCATCAGCACAGGCCCGGCCAAGAATACCGAATGATTTATCGCGGAAAAGGACACCAGGGTTCTGATCCATTCCGGCCCGGCCACACAATCTGCATCCGTACAAACAATCCGCTCTCCTTTTGCCTCCCTTATGGCGGCTGCAATAGCTTTTTTCTTGTGTGCCGTACCCGGTTCGGCCGTTAAGTTTAAAAGCCGTACACCCGGAAATTTTTTCACTTCCTCATCTGTTCCGTCACTCGAATGATCATCAGCCACTATAATTTCGGTTAGTTCTTTCGGATAATGCTGTTGCCGTAGAGACTGCAAGAGTCGCCCGATATTTTCTTTTTCATTGCGAGCGGGAATAATAACGGTTATCTTTTGAGGAATTATTTCTGCCGGAGGCTCAAATACCGGAATGTTTTTCCATAATAAGGCATACCGCCATAACAAGGCCGCATATAAAGCCGACACTCCTGTCACTAAAATGAGGACTACCATCCCGGCAAAGCTATCGGAAATATCATGACAGGATACACTCTGTTATTTTTTCCGCATGTTTTTCATGAAGCACCTGATGTCCGCTTTCTATTATTTGCAAAGAGACAAATGATTCAATTCCTCTCCGAAATCGTTGTCCGGCGGCCGGAAGAATGATGCGGTCATACCGGCCATAGAGTATTCTTACCGGCGTTTGATGCTCTTTGATCTTGCTTTTAATGTCCGGTATCCGGGGTTTGATTTTGCGCAAAGAAGTCCACCTGCGATATAGTAATCGTCTCACTTCTTCTTTATCAATATAATAGTTTACAAACTTGTATATGCTTTCATTTACCAGTCCGCCGCGATTTAACAGTTTCAACACCGACAGAAACCAGTAAGGTTTTTGCATGGTATAACGAAACAGACGGTTGCCGCCTGAGGTTTGCGAGGCCAGCCAGTACCAAAAATTTACTTTCAGCCCGTCGGGGGCCAGCAAAACAATTTTTTTCACTTTTTCGGGTATTTGCTGATAGAGAGACAACAGCATGCGCCCCCCCAGGCTAAAACCCAGTAATGAAATTTTTTCATTCTGATGTTCAGGAAAAGAAAAAACAAATCCGGCAATTTTCTGTAAGTCATCATGGGTAAATAGCAGCGAATCGCACCATTGCGTCCGCCCATGAAAAGGAAGGTCAACAGCATAAACGGAAAAATGTTCAGGAAGATATTTTTCCAAAAAAGCAAAAGCACCGGCTTCTTCGTCGTAGCCGTGAAAACATAGCAAAGGGCAGGTTCCTGAACCCCAGCGACATATCCGCAATTCAGCATCGCCGATAGTAAAAAAAAACTCTTTCATAAAAATTTTTTCCGCCCCTGATGATTGTCAATTCAAAAATAAGATTAATTTTGATTGGTTGCACAAACAACTGTATGCCAAACAACCAATTCAGAAAGGGCGAATTGTACAGTTTTATAACAGGAAAAGCCTCAACGGCGATAGCCCGAAGGCTTCAGAAAAAATTTAACGATGCAGGGTTAAACCTGACCATTGAACAATGGAGCGTTTTATATCATTTATGGAAAAAAGACGGCATCAGCCAGCAGGAACTTTGCAACGCTTCCTTTCGGGACAAGCCTAGCATCACAAGGCTGGTGGACAACCTGGAAAAACAAAATCTTGTGAGACGTGTGCCTTCTGAAAGAGACAGAAGAATTAATCTCATCTTTCTTACCAAACAGGCTCAAAAATTGCAGGAAGAAACGATGCACTTGGCTGAAGAAACCCTGAATGAAGCGCTGGAAACCGTACCTCCTGAAAAAATTGAAGTTTGTAAACAAGTTTTACAGATAGTGTATGATAATTTAAACAAATAAATTTCTAAAATAAACCTTTTCGTCATGACTACAAGTGCCGCAACCCATACCGTTCTGAAAGGCGGAGAATGGCTGATAAAAGACTCGTTGCCCGCGGAAACTTTTACACCCGAAGATTTTTCGGAAGAACAGAACATGGTAAAAGAAACCTGCAACCAGTTTCTGGATACCGAAGTGTATCCGATACTTGACCGTATTGATAAATTGGAACCGGGCCTGATGAAGTCGCTGTTGCAAAAAACCGGTGAGTTGGGTTTATTGGCTGTTTCTTTTCCCGAAGAGTACGGAGGAATGGGAAAAGATTTTGTCACTTCCACAATCGTAAATGAATATCTGGGTGCCGGACATTCTTTTTCCGTGGCCATAGCCGCCCATACGGGTATTGGCACCCTGCCGATTTTGTATTTCGGAACGGAAGAACAAAAAAGAAAATATCTGCCCAAATTGTTAAGCGGTGAGTGGGCAGGCGCTTACGGCCTTACCGAACCGGGCAGCGGCAGCGATGCACTGGGCGCCAAAACCACTGCACGACTGAGCGAAGACGGAAAATACTACATTTTAAATGGCCAGAAAATCTGGATTACCAACGGCGGTTTTGCCGATGTTTATACTGTTTTTGCCAAGATAGACGGAGAAAAATTCACCGCATTCATCGTTGAAAGGGGAACTGAAGGTTTTACACAAGGACCTGAAGAGCATAAAATGGGCATAAAAGGCTCTTCCACCGTACAACTGTATTTTCAGGACTGTAAAGTGCCGGTTGAAAACGTGCTGGGCGAAATCGGGAAAGGACATAAAATTGCTTTTAATATTCTGAACATCGGAAGGTTAAAACTGGCCGCTGCGGCAGTGGGCGGTTCCAAGCGTTCTATTACGGCCTCTGTTGAGTATGCCAAAACCAGAGAGCAGTTTAAGCAACCCATCGCCAACTTCGGAGCTATTCAGCACAAACTGGCAGAAATGGCCATCCGCACTTTTGTTTGCGAAAGCGCCATTTACCGAACTGCCGGACTGATTCATGCCAAAGAACAGGAACTGCTTCAGGCCGGAAAACCCTATCATGAATCATTGCTGGGTGCGGCAGAAGAATACGCCATTGAGTGTGCCATGCTGAAAGTGGATGGCAGCGAAGTATTGGACTTTGTGGTAGATGAAGGCGTACAAATTCATGGCGGTAACGGATTCAGTGATGAATATAATATTTCAAGAGCTTACCGCGACAGCCGGATTAACCGGATATATGAAGGCACCAATGAAATCAACCGGCTCTTAACCCTTGATATGACATTGAAAAGAGCCATGCAGGGCAGAATAAACCTGATGGGACCCGCCATGGAGGCGGCCAAAGAACTGATGAGCATACCGGATTTCGGGGCAGAGGATGATATGCCTTACGCAAAAGAAAAAAAACTGATAGGAAATTTTAAAAAAGCTATTTTACTGACTGCCGGCGCAGCCGTTCAGAAACTGATGATGAAGCTGGAAACCGAACAGGAAATTCTGATGAACATTGCCGATATGGCTATCCTTACCTATAATGCCGAAAGCGCTCTGCTTCGGGTTATGAAGCAAACGGAAAAAACCGGCGAAGAAAACATTCTGACCGGTCTTATGATGCGTACGTACCTGTATGACGCTGCAGATAAAATTTACAAACACGGAAAAGATGCCCTAAACGCTTTTGCCGAAGGCGATGATATTCGGATGCTTATGATGGGCCTTAAACGATTTACCAAAACCGAACCGTTTAATGCAAAAGAAGCCCGACGCAGCGTTGCTCAGGCATTGATTCGGGAAGGAAAATACTGTTTTTAACTGGCACATTCTGATACAAAGCAGCCTCTGAAAGTCCTCAGGCGTAGAGTGAACTTCTGTAACCATATAGCTCTTTCAACTCCTGGCGGGTTTTCAGAATTTCTCTTACATTTTTAATCCGGCGTCCCTCAAAATAAATGCCTGCGGAAATAAAAACAGCGGAGATAGGGTTAGACATATGATATAATAATTGTCCTTACTGAATATTAATGCTTTCCGTTAAAAAAAAACAGCACGTAACAAACCGCATACATACAACGCGAAAAAAATAACCCGATACTGATAAATAATCTTCCGGTACCTTTATGATGGTGTACTATAATATTCATGTAATAGAGAAAATAATACAATAAAACCGAAAAAATTAATAGAAGTCCTGGCCCTAATAGAAGTGAAATACCTGTTGATGTAAATCCAAGGGTTAAAAACACAAAGAATTCAACAAGCAAATACACGACAATTGTTGTTTTTAACCGAAAAGAAAAATCCCTGGAAGGACTCAGATAAACCAGAAACAGCAGCGTTAATGGCGTTTCCAGAAAATAACTGAAATATTTCCAATAAAAGATTAAATCCTGCTTTACATTAATATAATTTTCAATAAAAAAATTGAAGGATAAAAGAAAAAGATAAATTAATAGTAAAATCGGAAAAGTTCTATAAAAAGTTAATCTGAGCCATAAAATCATAATTACAGGCGCCACTAATGAAATAGTGGATATGATGGCCATGACATGATAAAAAGACATAGGACAATGGAATTAAGTTTATTCATTTTAATGGTTTGGTATTTGTGTTCACAATGTTAAATCATTGTGTTTTTTATTAAAAATTACATTAAATTAATTTTAAAAAATTGAATAGAAACCAAGGTGCACTAATCGTATTAATACGAAAGTCCTGTTCAGAAAATCATTTTATTACAATAATAACCTTAATATGAATGCTAATGATTTACTTCCGGATAGGGCTCTCCGCGGTGACAGTGCATGCAGGTAACGGTTTTCAGATATTCGGGGCGCTGCTTTTTATCGTACCAGAAATATTTTTTATTGATGTCGATGACCATGGTCATCATTTTACGGGCTTCTTCTTTCATCGGCTCGTCGTCAGAAGCATAGTCTAAACTGTCTTTGAAACCTTTTGCCGGAACATGACAGAAATTACATTCCACACCCAACGCTTTGTTAAACGAATGCATGATACTATCCAGCATCTCGTCTGATATATCCTGAGGAAGAACTTTCAGATTTCTCTTTTTCTGAACCGGCTGCCTTACCCAGGCAGTACCCAGAACAGTGAAAAACACAAGCGCCGTAAAAACCCTTATTTTATAATCAAGTACCATGACGGGTAATTTGAATGACGTATTTACGCATTTCAAAGTGGCATAAGTTACTTAATTTTTTCGCCAGCGCTCAAAAAATTCCCACATCCTAAGTAAATGATCCATACGTTGCCTCAGATTACCCGAACGGGTGAGTTCATGATTGGCGCCCGGGTATCTGACATACTCAACGGGGCGGTTCATGGCTTTCAGGCTTTTGTATAACACTTCGCTTTGCACAAAGCCGGTCCGTCGGTCATTGTCTCCATGCAATATCAGGTAAGGTGTCTTTATATTTTCCACATAATGAACAGGCGATTCCCGCTCAAGAACGGCTTTTGTTTCCTTTTCCCAGGGATATCCCCCGAAATAATTGGGAATGAGCCGCCAGGCGTTACCTTCTCCAAAAAAAGTAGCCAAATCATATACTCCGCGCTGAGAGCAGGCGGCACGGAAACGGGAATCGTGAGAAATGATCCACGCTACCAGATAGCCTGCATACGAGCCGCCTGTTATGAATAACTGATTCGTATCAACCCATCCGAGCGAAATCGTTCTTTGCAACGCATGGAGCACATCATCCGAAGGCCCTTTTCCCCAGTCTTTCATATTGGCTCTTAAAAAAGTTGTTCCATAACCTCCGCTGCCTCGTGGGTTACTGTACACAACACCATACCCTTTAGCGCAAAAAAACTGAAATTCATGCCACATGGTGGGTTCTCCCGGGCCCCACATGGCCGATGGGCCGCCATGTATTTCCAGCAGCAACGGATATTTCATGCCCGACTGAAAATCTATTGGCTTCATAACCCAATAATCCACTTCCATTCCTTGTTCATTTCTGAAGCTGAATTTTTCGGGAACGCTGATTTTTTTCCCCGCCAGCCATCCGGTATTCAAATCACTGATTCGTTTCTGCCGCCTGCCGTCTGCATCACAGACATAAACCTCGTAGGGATTTCGTATTTCAGTCTTTACAAAAACAATTTTTCCGGAAGCCACGTCAAAACTCAATATCCCGCTCTGTGCTTCGGTAAGCTGTTCTGTTTTTGATTTCAGAAAATCATAACGGAAAAGCGGCTGTCCGCCGCCGCTAAGCGCCGAAAAATACAGATAACGTTCATCCTCGCTCCAGGTAATATTGTTTTTGTTGCGGTCAAAATCAATTTCTTTAATTTTTTGCAAACTGTCGCTTATGGATATTATGCCAAGAACAGGCACACTAACCGTGGCAGACGGACTGAACTGAAAGGCCAGCCACTTTCCTTTGGGCGAAACACGGGGTGTGGTGTAGTTGATTCCTTTTTTACCAAGCAGTTTACGAAATTGTGTTCCGTCTTTGTTCACGATATAGATTGAGCCGTCCAACGAGCGATCGGGATGTGTGGCAGAGTCGGCATTACCGGAAAGTATGATGCGTTGCCCGTCCGGAGTAAATTCCCCATACTGAAAATGAAAAAAGCCCCGGGTAACCGGACATATTTGAGCCTTCGGCTCAGCTTTTGTTATGAAAAAATGAGTAAAAGAAAGTTTAGACTGTATATCATTTTCGTCCAGAAAATTCAGCCGGTTGATTACTGTTGCTTTATTGTCTTCTTCATTTTTTCTGAAAAAGCTTCGCACTTCTTCCGGTGTACCGTCAGGATTCGGTTCGGAAAGTTGTGCGGAATTCAAATCCCTGTTCTCGATTCCGGGTTTTTCCATAGGCCATGAGGGTGGAAGTTTGTTCGGATTTAAAAGAGAATCATTCCACAAATCGTCAAAAGGCACTGATGCGGAAAACAAAATTTCTTTCCCGTCAGGACTCCATTTAGGTGCTGAGGCGCCGTACTTATGGTTTGTAATCTGAATGGCTTCGCCTCCATCCAGGGGTAATACAAAAATCTGTCCCTTGCCGTTAACGTTTCGGATAAAAGCCACCCTGCTCCCGTCGGGACTGATAGCCGGCTGCGATGCCGTTTGCTCAGAGGTAAGTTTCCTTAATCTTACCGGTTCTTCAAGCTCTGCAAGCCATACAGCGCTGTAGTATTTGTAATTGAAATCCTTTTTGCTTTCGTTTTCGGGTGCTGCCGAGGTCACTAAAAAAACAGCTTTTTTCCCATCGGCACTCATCGTCACCTGACTTACAGTCTGAATTTTCAGCAAATCGGTAGCCTGTATGGTTTCTGCCTTCTTCTGGGCAATTACAGCAACCGGTAAAAGAAAAGCGGCACAAATAAAAATCATCTTTTTCCCCATATTGTGGCACATTTGCATCAATCAAAATAAGGCTTTTTTATTCAAACCCGAAAAACCGGTTCAAACCCAATTCATAAGACAAAGGGTAAGCGGAAAGATAATAACTCAGGGAAATTTTCGGATAAATGAAATGACCATGGAAGCTACTGAGAAAGCCGGTTTCAGATTGTGTTATGTTGAGTTGTGAAACAAAATACAACCATCATATTCCGGCAAAAAGGAATGTGAGAAAAGCCTAATTTTTATCCGAAGAATTATTTTTTAAAAACATGTTCCTGGGTAGAAATTCAGGATCGCATACGACAAAAACGGGTGATTGATCGGAATTTTTGATCAACTCTTTGTATTTTTCTTTCAACTCTCTTTTGAATTTTCCCAGATAGCCAGGCTTAGACAATTCATTTTCATCCACCTGAACAGCTTCAATAAAATGATTTCCTATAAACATCATTAAATTTTTCATTTTCATTCTTGATTTCATTAGTCAAAGTAATAATACTTCCTGTTCAACCGCAATCCAACAAGTACTCGATTTTTGATTGTACTTCTACGCAAACGAATCTGGTAATTTTACAGACAACTAATAAACTTTTCAACAGAATTTTTTACGAACCCCTTACGAAAAAATAGCTTCAAATGCTTCATATAGATGTGCTTTTTAAAAAAAAGGTTTGATAAGCCCCGTTTTTAACAAAATCGTATGAAAATGATATGATTCAGAATAAATTCATTTATGAATGAGCCGGAATTCTTTGGTTTGATTTACATTTGTGACTTGCCTTTGTCAAGGATACCCACCACGGCTAGCCTATGGCTTTACCGCACCTGATAAAATTTATTTATACTCACGGTACGGACGAAGTAATTCGTCGGGGGAAAAAAATTCATTCTTCCGGTTTCATTGAATTGCTGGAATGCGATGAGCTCTTCGGGTCAGCAGTGTTTCGCATTAAGGACGATGTGTACACTACATTTTACAAAGTATATATTCAGAAATTCAAAAACCCCGGAGAAATTTCGTTGCGCTGCTCCTGCCCCTACAATCTGGGCGATATTTGCCGGCATGAATCAGCTGCTTTATTCCGGTTGCAGGAAATGCTGGACAGAGGCGAAATAAACACCGAAGACGTAAAATACGACCAGCGGCACACGGTGATCAAAATGAAAACCATTGATCTGAAAGTCCTTCGGCTGATGTCGTCGCCGGAGTCCTATCAGGCTGCCGAATCATTTTTGCGTGCACAAAAGGCAGGCATACAGATGGCAGAAAACGGAACGGTTAAAGCCACCGTCTTGCTTGACGAAAAAGAATATACGGTATTGATTCGTAAAAATGAAGAACAATATTTTGATACCAGTTGCGACTATGAAGATGAAAAACATCCGCTATGCCTTCCCAAGCTGATTGTATTTCTTCAGTTATTAAACACCTACGGCGCCAATTATTTCGACAGCATCCGCAACCGTGATTATGAAAAAAATAAATTGCTGGAAGCCTACGGTTATTCCTTAGAGGATGACCTGACCGGAAAATTTGAATTTATATACAAAGAAGGAAAACCGTTTTTGCGTGTACTCGATCCTTCCATAAAAAAAATTCAAACCCCCACTGAGGCCCGGCCGATAACAGAACCGTTTTCTTCTAATTTGCCGAAAACAGAAAGCGAACTTCCCTGTGAAAATCCTTCCGAAAAATCAGCTTCCGTTTCTCTCTGCCGCTTGGGCATTGTACTGAATCTGAATCAGAAAAACTATCCTTTCTTTTCTTTTGAAGCAATAACGGGCGAATGGTCAGAATCCGAACAGTGTTTTGCCGGACACGTGGAGAAGGCCGACCTTTTCAAAATGAATCAACTTCCCGAACTATCCGATGAAGACAGGCCATGGCTAAGCGTATTCCGCAAAATGCAACACCAGGAAATCAATAAGTACGTCAGCCGCAACTCGCCTTTTGCGGCGGTTTGGGAAAATATCATCCACAATGACAAAGAACTGCCCGAAGAAACAAAAGAGTTAATCAGCGAATATATCTATCCCAAACTGAAACGGATTTTCAGTCATTTTGCAGATACTCGATTAACTTATCTGCTTCCGCGGGGAAAAACTTTTGTAACCCGGCATCTCAAACCCCTTGCCCTGCGCAAGCAAGACGCCTCTGTATATTTCCGGGCTAAAAAAGAAAGTCATTTTGAAATTCATTGCCGCATTGTGGCAGGTCATCATGAGTTTTCTCCTGCCGAAAATCAGATCTCCTCAGCAATGTTTTTTCTTCACGAAGGTGAGGCCTGGCTCTGGCATCAACATGAAGTGGTCAGAGTTCTGGAAAATTTTTTACCGGAAGGTTATTTAAAAATTCAGCCGGAACGCTGGCCCGAAACCCTTCATCAGTTTCTCATTCCCTTGTCGGCAAATTATAAAGTTGTTTTTGATAAGTCGCTGATCAAAGAAGTGGTGGAAGGAAATCCCGACGTCAAGCTGATGCTAAAGGAAAAAGGAGATTACCTTGTTTTTGAACCGGTATTTTCTTACAAAGGATACGAAATCAGACAACACGCAGCGCAGGAAATTTTCATTCCGTATCACGATCAGGTAATTTTAATTCGCCGCAACAAGGAAAAAGAAAATGAATTTTTGGAAAAACTGAAAAGCCTGCACTCAGGATTTATTTGTCGTGAAGATGAAGGCACCCTGGCGCTGAAAGGAACCGAGGTGCTGAAAAATAACTGGTTTTTTTTGTTTATAGACGCCCTTCGGGAAATGAAGGTTCCGGTATTCGGTTTTGAATTGCTGAAAAATTTCCGCTTCAACATCCATCGCCCCCAAACCAAAATCTATATCAACAGCCATACCGACTGGTTTGATGCTAAAGTCAATATTTCATTTGGTGATCAACCGGTATCCGTAGCCGACGTTAAGAAAGCGCTTTCGGAAAAGCAGCCTTTTGTGCAACTGGACGACGGAACATTGGGTATTTTGCCCGAAGAATGGATAAAAAAATATGCGCTGTTGTTTCGCATAGGTGAAGCTAAAACACAATCTCTCCGGCTTTCCCGTTATCATGTAAGCGTAATTGATGAGTTATACGATAATATCAGGGAAGATGAACTGATTTTTCGTCTGGAAGAAAAATATGAAAATCTCAGGCAGTTCAGAAAAATCAAAGAAATTGATCCGCCCGAACATTTAAAACAATGTCTTCGCCCTTATCAGATTGCCGGATTTCAATGGCTGAACTATCTGGCCGAAGTTGGGTGGGGTGGTATTCTGGCCGATGATATGGGACTGGGCAAAACCGTACAGGCGCTCTCTTTTCTTGAACATCTGCGGAATCTACAGGGTAAACTGCTGGCACTTGTGGTTTGTCCTGCCACGCTGATTTATAACTGGGAGAATGAAATAAAAAAATTCACGCCTTCATTAAAGTATCATATTCACCACGGCCCTGCCCGCACAAATCTGAAAGACGACCTTGAACAACAAGAACTGATCATTACCACTTATGGCACATTAAGAAGCGACATTAAATTATTTGTGCAAATGGCATTTGACTATGTCATTTTAGATGAAAGCCAGGCCATCAAAAATCCGTTGAGCAAAGCGGCCAAAGCGGCCTGCCTGTTGCAGGCAAAACATCGTTTGTGCATGAGCGGAACCCCTTTGCAGAATAATACTTTCGATCTCTATGCCCAAATGCATTTCCTGAATCCGGGCATGCTGGGATCTTTAGAATATTTCCGACAGGAATTTGCCATCCCCATTGATAAATTCGGAGAAGAAGACCGCAAAGAGCACTTAAAGAAAATCGTTTATCCTTTTATCCTTCGTCGCACCAAAGAACAGGTAGCCAAAGACCTGCCCGAAAAACAGGAAATGATACTGTATTGCGAAATGGAAGAGGAGCAACGCAGTATTTATGAATCTTACCGCGATGCCTACCGAAGCCAGATTCTCGGAAGCATAGAAACCCGCGGTTTGCAGAAATCCCAGCTTACCATTCTGCAAGGCCTTATGAAGCTACGTCAGATTTGTGATTCGCCGGCCATACTTAATGAAACGGAAAAATTTGAAAATTATTCCGTGAAACTTGATGAACTGTCCCGCGAACTGATGGAAAATATCGGTGAACACAAAGTTTTGATCTTTTCTCAGTTTCTCGGCATGCTCTCGCTCATTCGTAAGCGAATGGAAGAACTGAACATCCCTTATGAATATTTTGACGGCAGCACACCCGTGGCAGCAAGAGATAAAGCCATTCAGCGTTTTCAGCATGACGAACACATCAGAGTGTTTCTCATTTCTTTAAAAGCAGGCGGCGTCGGACTGAACCTTACCGCTGCTGATTATGTTTATATCGTTGACCCCTGGTGGAACCCTGCGGTGGAACAACAGGCCATTGACAGAACCCACCGGATTGGTCAAACGAAAAATATTTTTGCTTATCGCATGATTTGCAAAGACACCATAGAAGACAAGATCCTTCAACTGCAGGAAAAGAAAAGAAATCTGGCCAAAGACATTATCACCGATGAAGAATCTTTTGTAAAATCTTTAACAAAAGAAGACGTGGAATATTTGTTTAGCTAAACACATTTTAAATAAAATTTCTGAAAGCAGCGAAAGTTATTTTTTACTATAACGTCTATTTAGAACATAATTACCCGCAATTCTGTCCGTTGAATGAAATCTTAATAAAAAAACCAAATATTTAAACTTTAATTTCAGAGTATCAGGCCAAAACACATGTATGAAAAAAATATTAATTCTCATAAATTTCGTAACTCTCTTTTGTACAAACGTAGTCTCAGCCCAAAAGCCCGATGGCATCATAAGGGGTAAACTTACAGACACTTCGGCCCGCCAGCCTCTGTCGGGCGCAACGGTTTCTCTTTTATCGGTAAAAGATTCCGCTCTTGTCACATTTACCTTAACTAACAAAAACGGCGTGTTTGAATTCAAAGGAATAGATACCGGAACGTATAAGGTAACCATTTCATATCAGGGATATGAAACCATTATCAAAACCGCTTCGGTTACGCCTCAGAATAAAGTAACAGACTGGGGTGAAATCATAGCTCAGCGGGAGTATAAAACATTACAAGGTGTTGTAGTAACCAACGATGCCCCAGTGGTAATAAAAAACGATACCGTACAATTTAAAGCCGATGCTTTCCGTACCCGCCCAAACGCAACCGTAGAAGACCTGTTGAAAAAAATACCGGGGGTGCAGGTAGATAAAGAAGGAAATGTATCGGCCCAGGGCGAACAGGTGCAGAAAATTTATGTTGACGGCAAAGAATTTTTCGGCAACGACCCCAAACTGGCCACCAAAAACCTGACGGCCGACATGGTGGAGTCGGTTCAGGTGTTTGACGACATGAGCGAACAGGCCCGCTTCACTAAAATTGATGACGGAAGCCGCACCAAAGCCATCAACATCAAACTCAAAAAAGATAAAAACAAAGGAGTATTCGGAAGAGCGCTGGCCGGCGCCGGATATAATGACGATAACGGCTTTCGCTACGAAACCAATTTCAATCTGAATCGCTTTAACGCCAACGACCGTTTTTCGGTACTTTTTAATGCAAACAACATAAATAAACAAGGCTTCTCCTTTTCCGATATCATGAGCGCCATGGGCGGTTTTGGGGGAGGATTCATGGGGGGCGGACGCGGAGGCAGCGGCGGCGGCAGTGGATTTGGCGGTTCAGGTTTTGGCGGCCAGGGCGGAGGTTTCGGTGGTCAGGGAGGCGGAATGTCCATGATCAGCACCCGCGGCAGCGGTTTCGGAAACATTGGCGCAGGGCCTACCGGCATCCTCAGCTCATTATCCACCGGCATCAATACAAATATTGACCGCTCTAAAATCAAATTCAGCGGCAGCTATTTCTTCTCCTCTACCCGAAATCAGCAGGAACAAAATATATTGCGACAAACTTTTTTCCCGAATGACTCAATTGCCGTCCAAAACCGCAACCTCACTACAGATAACCTGAATCAAAATCACCGGTTCAACATGCGGGTAGAATTTATCATTGACTCTATGAACTCCATACTCTATTTCCCCAGTCTTACCTTGCAGCATTCCGAAAACGAAAGCAACGACACTTCATTTACCATTACAAAAAATCCATTGTTGAATTATCTGATTCAAACCGGCAAAACCTTTAATACAAACGAACGAAACGGATTAAACTGGAATAATAATATTCTTTACAGAAAACGGTTCAAAACCGCAGGACGCACCTTTACCCTCGGCTGGAATAATACCATCGGCCAAAGCAACAGCGAAGGCTATACCATTTCGCCAAACACATTTTTTAAAAACGACGGAACGCCGCGGTCATCCTTCACGCAAAATCAGCAAAACCTGCAAGACAATACCACAAACAACAACACCGTCAGCATGTCTTATACCGAGCCCATGGGTAAAAACAAACTGCTGGAGCTGAATTATGCTTACACGTTCAACCGAAACACCTCAGACAGAAAGGTGTTTAACTACAATACCGCCAGCGGCAAATACGATGTTGCCAATCTTCCGCTTACCAATGATTTTGTAAACAAATTCAGAGCAAACCGCTTCGGCATAAACTATCGCGTTCAGGAAAAAAAATACAATTATCAGATAGGGCTGGCCGTGCAGGATGCCGTACTTATCAGCAACAGCTTCCGGGCGCTGACTAATAAAGATTCCGTTACCCGCCAGAAATTTATCAACTATTTTCCGCAGGCTAATTTTAACTGGACACCCAGCCGTTCGCAGGGGCTTCGGTTCAATTATCGCGGACGTACCAGCCAGCCTACGGTTTCTCAGTTGCAGGATGTACTCGACATAAGCAACCCCCTGCAGTGGAGAATCGGCAATCCGGCACTGAAGCAGGAATTTAATCACAACGTAAATCTCAATTACAACAAATTCGATATCACCAAATTCAAATATTTTGCCACAAACCTCAACTTTAACCTTACTTCAAATAAAATTGTAAACAGTATAGACTCTGCGAGGTCGGGCGTTACAGGCAACACTGCAGGCCGCTTTATTCAACTCACTAAGCCCGTTAACATCAATGGAGTTTATACCGCCAGTGCATTTGTGGCTGTCGGCTTTCCGTTCAAAAATCCAAAACTCAAGGGCTCTAATGTAAATCTGGCTACAATTGGATTACTTAACCGCGACATCAGCCTGCTGTTCGGTCAAAAAAATATTGGCCGCAGTATCAGCCTCACCCAGTCTTTCGGCGCCAACTTTAACTTCAAAGAAAGATGGGATATCTCTGCCAACGCCAGCATCAGCTATAACGAAATCAACTATTCCATCAACAAAACATTTAACGAAAACTTTTTCACCCAAACCTACATGGCCGACGTAGCCTACACGTTTACTAAAGCCGGCATCATTCTTTCTACAGACCTTGACCTGTTTGTGAACACGGGCCGTGCCGCCGGATTTAACCAAACCATACCCATCTGGAATGCCTCGCTTGCTAGGCAATTATTCAAAAAGAAAAATGCCGAACTGAAATTCAGCATAAACGACATTCTCAACCAAAACAGAAACATCAACCGTACTACCGGCGATAACTACATAGAAGACGTAAACAGTATGGTGCTGCGCCGTTACTTTATGGTTAGCTTTCTCTTTAACTTAAACCGCATGGGCGGAAACAACAACCCGCAGCAAATGCCCGGAATGCCTCGCTTTATAGAGCGTCAAATGAGAAACATGAGAATGTTCTGAGATGCTGATGCTTTATATTTGGCCGGAAATCTTTGCCCGGCATGCTGACAGGTATCCGAATATTTTTAGTTACCGGAATTTTTCTGCTTATCGTTTGTAATACCCTGCAGTCGCAAAACATTCGCACCCAATATCCCGCCGGATTAAAAAACAGTTATTTCGGCGTAAATATCGGATACATCCATTATGCTTTTTCTGCCGCACAGGCAGAGCCCGGCTTTCAGGTTCGCGAAGTACAAATCCCGCACGCCGCCGTTCGCATCGTTTTGTACGGTGTACAAATTACACCCGGGCTTTCCGCCCGCATAACGTATATGCGCCCCGTAAAATGGGTGCAGTACATTGACGTAAACGGAAACAATAAAAACCATTCGGTATGGATGAACATTGCAGGGCTTACCGTCGAAGGAAAAATCCCCCTCATTAAAAATAAACTATCGCTCACCGCCGAAGGCGGCCTGGGCATCATCACCCGAAACGGATTTGAAATCAACGGCCGACCTGTCGTAAAAAATGCCAACTATGCTACCGGCCTCTTCGGCGCAAGTCTTCAGTATCACATAAGCCCGAAATGGAATTTGCAAATCCATACCGCCTGGTCGCCCAAACATAAAACATACAAACAGCCGCAAATATTTTTTATCGCACCGGGATTTAACTATTACATTCGCCCGTTGCCCAGTGAAAAAGCACAACAGCTTGCCGCTTCCGGCTATTCGTTTCCAAAACATTACATTCTGGCAGGATTTACAACCAACGCTCTGGGATATGGAGTAAATAATGTAGCTGCTAACCGTTACTTTCCTGTTTTCTGGGGCGGCGATGCGCATATCAAAGCAGGATTTTCCATAAGCTACCACCGGAATATTTTTCATACCCGAAAAGTTTTTGCGTTGGACTGGGCAGCCCATGCCGGCCTCTGGAAAAGCCGCCGTCTTTCACAACAAACCGTTACGCTGTCCATAGGTCCCGTATTCAAATTTTTCATTTTGCGCAAACCGCTTACCGACGTGTTTTTTGAATATTCCGTAGCCGGCCCCACGTTCATGTCAAAAGCCGAATTAGACAACATTCGCCTTGGCGGAAAATTCACCTTTCACGATTTCATGGGTATCGGCATGTTTACCGGCAAGGGCAAAAAACTTTATGCGGGCATCCGCATCGCCCACTATTCCAACGGAAACCTTTTTCCCGAAAACGACGGCGTAAAAGTTCCGCTCACTTTTAACCTCGGTTACGTATTGGACAAATAAAACAACAGGGAAACATCTTGTATATTATAGCGAAAGAATTCCCGGGAAAAAACCTTCACCGGCCCAAAAAATTTTAATAATTCGGGGCTTTCACTGCCTGTCTCTCTGTTCATCTTCAGTCTCCCCCAAATGCCCCGATAATTCGGGGTTACAGGATTCGTTTCGCTCCGCTCCCAGCCTGTAGCGAAGTGTTAAAGCCTTACAGGCAGGGCAGTCCTTCACCGTAAGAACCACTGACCAGCATGTTGAGGTTGAGATTCAGTTTGATTATTTTTTTTGAAAGGAAGCAGAAACACATCAATTCATCAACGCATCTCTTGATTAACCAAAAAATGTTACTTATGAAGATATGTTTGAAACATACTTTTCATAACCCTGAAAAAAAATTTCAAAAGAAATACTTATCATAGCAAAAAATTTTTTTGCTGAAACCGTACTTACATGCGGGCTTGCGTGAAGCCGGTTGCGACGAAGCCGGAAGAGGATGCCTGGCCGGCCCGGTGGTGGCCGCCGCCGTCATACTGCCTCCCGATTTTTTTCATCCGCAGCTCAATGATTCCAAAAAACTTTCGGCCCGGGTAAGAGAAGAATTAAAGGAATATATTTTAAAACATGCGCTGGCATGGAGTGTGGCCTCGGTTGATGTAAAGGAAATTGAACGAATCAATATCCTCAGGGCCAGCATGAAAGCCATGCATAAGGCGCTGGAACAACTTTCGCCCCTGCCCGAATTTATTCTGGTAGATGGCAATCGCTTTACACCCTTTAAAAAAATACCCCACTGCTGTATCGTAAAAGGCGATGCAACCTACATGTCTGTTGCGGCAGCCGGCATTCTGGCCAAAACCTGGCGCGACGAGTATATGCAAAAACTGCACATACAATTTCCCCGTTACGGCTGGAATGAAAATAAAGGTTACGCCACCGAACAACACCGGCAGGCCATCCTTCAAAACGGACTCACGCCGCATCATCGCAAGAGCTTTTGTACCGGCCTGATGCAAATGAAATTATTTTAAATTCCTGAATCTCAATGAAATGCTAAAATTTACTTTTTTGTCTATTAACACGTAAACTGTTTCCTTTTTTTACAAATCAGTTTATTTTTGCAAACCACAACCAAATGCTATGCAGTTAAAACCGGTAGCTAAGTTTGACACCATTGACCCTGAAGTTTTTAAAAAAGAATTCTATGAACCCGGCGTACCGGTAGTCATAAAAAACTTAGCCCGCGAATGGCCTGCCTTTAAAAAATGGAATTTTGATTATTTTAAACAATTAGTGGGGCATAAAAAAGTGCCCGTTTATAATAATGTAAAAAGCGACGCCTACACACCGGTCAATAAAGCGGATGATTACAAACTTTTCGGAGAATATATTGATATGTTGCAAAAAGGCCCGGCGGCCTGGCGCATTTTTCTCTTCAACATCTTTGACCATGCCCCGCAACTGATTGAAGATTTTACCTGGCCCGAACATCTTTGTAAGGGCTTCGTAAAAAAATATCCTATGCTCTTCATCGGCGGGGCCGGCAGCATCACACACATGCATTTTGATATTGACCTTTCTCACATATTTCATACCCAGTTCGGCGGAAGAAAAAGAGTGCTCATGTTCCCGTTCAGCGAACAATACAAGCTATACCGAAAACCCTGGGAAGTGTTAAGCCTGGCCGATTTTTCCAACTACTATGTAGAAGGAAAAATAGACTATGAAAAATTTCCGGCGCTGAAGCTGGCACAAGGGCTGGATTTTATTCTGGAGCCCGGCGACACACTGTTTATGCCGGCCGGTTACTGGCATCACATGGAATATCTGGAAAACGGTTTTGCCATGAGTCTGCGCGCCATGCAAACCTCACTTGCCGGAAAACTCAAAGGGGTATGGTATTTGTTTGGCATGCGAAACATTGATACGCTGATGAAGAAAACCATCCCTTCTGCATGGTACAGAATGAAAGAAAAAAAAGTATTTGCCAGGGCGCAAAAAGAGTTGCAGGCCACCGGGGTATAAATCCTGTTATCACGGGATAGACACAGGCGCCGCCTGAATTTCAAATCCTAATTCTTTAGCCGGGTCCCAAAATAACCGCTCAAAATCCACTACTCTGTCATTTTCCACTTTAATTCCTTCACGTTGCAATCGTCGTTCCATTTCGCCGGCAGGCGAAAAATGATGTTTGCCGGAAAGTATTCCCAGGCGGTTTACCACGCGGTGTGCCGGAACGGGAGGGCTTACTCCGTGCGAAGCATTCATGGCCCAGCCCACCATACGGGCCGAAAGCCGGGTGCCCAGGCATGCCGCAATAGCGCCGTAGGTGGTAACTCTTCCGTAAGGTATCTAGCGTACCACGGCATAAACCAGTTCAAAAAAACCTTCTTCGCGAAGCCCCGAAGGACGAATAACCGGATAACGTTCCGGGTTGTGATGTTTATTCTTCATGCGCCCATGTATCCCGGTTTTTTCCCGACAACAACAAACTTTTTTTCGGCTCCGGCACATTTTCAAAATCATAAGGACAATGCCGGCAACCGTAACCGCAACAAAATCCTTTTTCCAGATGATACTGTTCAGTGAATACCATCAGGCCGTTATCGTCAAAATAATAGTGATATCCCTCAATCAGCTGCTTCATGTTCTTTCAGTATCTTCAGCATCATTTTAAATTCGGCATCTCTTTCTTTATCATCAATGGTTTCCGAGAGTTGAAAACACAGATAATGTACTTTGCGGCTTCCGGAAATGTCCAGTTGCTCATAAAATGTTTTTATGGCCAGCCACGGCGGAACATCCGGTTCATCATAAATGTTTTCCTTATCCTCTATCAAAAGGCATCCGTAAAAATCAATTACCTTTTTGGTAAAAGAGTACAATGCCGGACTATCGGTTTTTAGATGAATATAACCTCCGGGCTGCAAAATTTGTTTATAAAGTCGCAGAAACCGCGGATGGGTTAGCCGCTTTTTGGCTTTGGATAATTTCAGATGCGGATCGGGAAACGTTAGCCAGATTTCTGATACTTCATTTGGCGCAAAGTACAGATGAATCATTTCTATCTGCGTACGAAGAAAAGCTATATTTTTAAGATGTTCCTCAAGCGCTTTCCTGGCGCCTACCCACATCCGGTTTCCTTTTATATCCACGCCGATAAAATTTTTTTCCGGATACATCCGGCCCAAACCCACGGCATATTCTCCTTTTCCGCAGGCCAGCTCAAGTACAATAGGGTTACGGTTCTGAAAAAAAACATGCCACTGCCCTGCCATATTCTGCGGAAACTGAAGTACATTCGGAAAAGTATTCAACTCGGCAAAACGTTGTAGTTTTTTCTGCCCCATAACAACAAATGTAAAAAGCCTGTGGGAAATTGAGAGAAAACGAATTGAAAGTTAAATTTCGTTTGTTATACGATTTTTTGATATTGTATTCAATAAAAAAAATTACAGTTCCTTTTTCAGACTTCTTGTCTTTAAAAACCGAATGAGGAAAATTTATTTTTTAAAATTTCACTCATTATAAAAAAATCACCGTAACTCAAGCTGAATGAAATGGTGAGGGTTATCGGTAAAAAATATAATATTGATGATTTCACCGGAATGGCTCTGTCTTCTACAAATGTTAATATTATATCTCAAGCTGATAAAAATTCAATTAACGATGTTTAATAATAAAATTTGTTATGAATACCTAACTTAAAAATGAAATGGCCTTTTTTGGATGAATCTGTGCCCTGAAATGATATCTTATTTCATAAAATGAATCAATACGGCATGCCGCTTTCGGATAACTTTACCACACCGGTGGGTTGATGAAAGATAACGCTGTTCAGGTCTTGTGTGGCGGTAACGCCTTTCCCGCCGTAAATCTGTTTGCCGATGCCGCGATACGTGGCAAATTTTTCGGTATAAAACAGGCGGGCATTCTGATCCCACCACAGGTCGGGACTTCTAAGCGTATCGCCGTATACGGTAGTTACCACAACACTGTCGCGCAGATAGGCCTTTTGATAATTTTCAAAATATTTTCCATAAAGGCTTCGCAGCCGTGTTTCTACCTTACCCTCATCATTATAAAATTCTATTTCCAGCGTTTGGGGAAATTCAATATACAAAGTGTCTGCAAATACCCGAAGCATTCTGGGCGATTGCAAACGGGCTTTTAATACCCCGTTCTGGCTCAGGTAACTGTCCACCCCCACTGCTTCTTCTTTGTGAATGATTCGCTGCGTCAGGTCAAATACTTTTGCAGCATCGTTTTCGCAACCCGTTATTACGGCCAAACAGGTGTAAAGAAAAAGAGACAGCCTCAGGAAACGATGCATGGATTTATTCATACTTGCGCTTGAAAAACCACACGTCGCTCAGCGAAAATCCGGCGGAGATCCGGAATAAATTCTCACTGAGCAGATTGTTATTATTTCCTCTTCGGATATATTCAAAACTCAGATTGATCAGGGTAGTTTGATTTGGTACCAGTCGGTTGTAATTACCCACCGGCAATCCCAGTCCGAAGGTAAATCCGTATTGCATAATCTTACCCCGCACTCTCAGATAATCAGGCCCGTAAAAAAATCCCAGGCGGTAAGCCGCTCTGGAAAAATAAGGTTCTCTCGGCGTGGGATTAATCTGTGCCCCGATGCGGACCTCCCATCTGTTGCCCACCGAATCTTTCAGATTATAAAACCGGTATTCGTCCCACCGCTGCGTATGAAAATCGGCACCGATGAGCCAACCCGGCCTTTTCTTGAATATGGGAAATTGCTGCAGGGTAAAACCTGCCGTAAATGAAGCGGGATAAACAATTTTCCCCTCAATATTTTTTATATCTTCCACGCTGTCCACCCGAATATTTCCCAACGAAGGATCGTAATAAAAAGTTTCTTTTATGCGATCTTGCGTGGCGCTCATGTTTTGCCTCATATGGCCATAAGCCCCGGCAGTAAATAATACTGATTTTTCAGAAGTATTCACTACCGGTGTTTTAAAAATAATTCCGCCCGAAACGTAAAGGGTGTTGTAATTGGTGCGGGTAAGAAAATTTCCTCTCTGATAACGAATAATATTGTTTCCGAGTTCCCGCTTTGTACTGTTTTCTTTTTTTCCAAAAAAATATGTCAGGTCAGCGCCCACACTCAGGCTCTGCTCCATACCTCTGCCTTTATCTTTCCGAAAAACCGAAATACCCGTTCCCAACGAGGCCTGATAAGATCCGCCGTCGCCTTCAAACCGGGTAATTACGGTACTGTCAATCGGTTGGCCGGTAATCGGGTCTTTTAAAATTTCAGAGCGATAAATTTTATAACTGACTCTGGATACAGGCCGAAGCCCCATGCTAACGCCCCAGTTTTTTTTGATCGGAAATCCGAATTGCACATAAGAAAACAAAAAATTATGCGCGGTAAATTTTTTAACAGGGTTGTTTTCTTTCAGCGTCCGGCTGTCAATATTGATTCCTGCATCCAGCAACACCCTGCCCGAAGACATTTTTCGGGTAGTAGCTTCCTGCCACGATTCAAAATAGGCATAGGTAGCGGGATTGGAATAATTGATGGACAACACATCCGTAAAACCGGCCGAAATTCCTCCCATGCCACGCATGGTAACGTTAGTAGGCGAAACCAGATCGCCTAAGCCGTAACGGGAATACGGTGAGTTATCCTGACTGAAAAGGGAGCTGCCCGAAATTCCGAAAAACAAAAGGAAAAAAAAGACTCTTATGTTTATTTCACTGATTTTCAACTGTGTTATTAACTTCACTAAGCGCATATAATCCTTTAAACAATAAATCCGGGTCTGCAAATATCTTGTTTTTCAGGTGTGGAGACAAATATGGTACATCACCGCCGGTTAAGAGGACGTTAAAGTTTTTAAATTTCTCCTGATAGGCATCAATGATACCGTCAATTTCTTTAGCCATTCCAAGTATAACGCCGGATGTTATATTGGTTTCGGTATCATAACCGATTAAGGGCACATTGCTGTCCGGTTTTACCAAAGGCAATAGCGCGGTAAACTGATGCAATGCGGTTAAACGCATTTGCAAACCCGGAGAAATACCGCCGCCGAGAAACTCATGAAATTTATTGATGAAATTATAGGTGATACAGGTGCCCAGCGCTATGATCAGATTATTTTTTTTGGGATACAGAAGCACGGCAGCCGAACAAAGCGCTATTCTGTCGGCGCCTATGGTTTCGGGTTTGCCCACCGGTGTGGTAAACGGCACTTTGGTGAGATGACTGAGCAGATGAAACTGCGAATGTCTTTTCAGAATATTTTCCAGTTCGGGATGATGCCGGATTACGGAAGATAATATGGTTTTCTGCGGTTTGTATTCTGAAAGAATACGTGAAATGGTTTCCGGATGGTCATCTGCCAGAGTCAGTACTTCTTTTAATTCGGCGCCATGAAATACGGCTACTTTTTTTCGGGTGTTTCCGAAATCCAAACAAAGGGTAACTGTCATGCCGGCAATATTAAAAATTAAAGCAACTATAAATCCAAATCGGAGGCTGTTAAATTTTTGAAATGTCCGTTGCTTTTGATTTTTTCTTTCATTTCTTCAATCTGAAAAATCATGGGAATCATCTGTTTTAAAAAATCATTCAGGTATTTTTGCCGCTGGCGTTCCCTCGGAAACAACAGCATTTCATATTGATTTTTCAGCGGTAGCCCGATATAATGAGCAATATCGTACGAATTCAATTCGTCTTCCTTTTTCTGAAAAGGTTTTTCTACTTTCAGCAGTTTATACATTTTGCGAAGATTACTTATTAATTCCCGCCTGAGGGCGGGGTCGCCGTCTTCTATCAACTCTGAATACGTCACAATGGCGCCGCTGTACAGTTTGTCGGGTACATCTTTGATGACTTCCAGTATTCTGAAAATTTTAATGCCTGCGGTTATAATCAGCATTTCACCGTTATCCAGCACCCGTGTAATTTCTTTGATTTTTACCAGCGAACCGTATTCTTTCATTTCGTTTTGTATGATGGCGGGTATGCCAAAAGGTTTTTCCTGTTCTGTACACTCCCTGATGAGCTGTTTATACCGGGGTTCAAAAATGCGCAGCTTCAGTTCCTGGCCGGGAAATACCACTGCCGACAGAGGAAAGATGGGTATAAAATTCGTCATTGCCTCAAGTTAATTCTTTTTTTCGTTTTTTCTTTTTTGTTTACTTAATTCATTTAAGTAGCGATATTTCAATTTTGTGTACCATGCCGAAAGGCGGGCGCACTGAAAACCTGCTCTTCCGTCAAGCCAGCCCAGTTTAAAAACATAATGTTGAAGAAACGAAAAAACCGGACCCAGCTTTCTTTTGATGCTGTTGGATTTTCTTCCCTGCAAAAAATATTTTTCAGCGCCGAGGCGGGCATACAGCTCCAGTTTTGTTTTATAATGCTCTATACTTTTCACCGTAAAATGATGAATGGCCCCGTTCAGTTTTTTATATTTTATTTCCGGCGGCAGAAGAAGTTTTTCATGCACCGGCGATTCGTCCCATCTGATTTTCCCCTTATGAAACAAGCGAATATGTTGATCAGAACCCCATTCGCCGAAACGAAGCGGCTTGTTGAGAAAGTAATTTTTAAAGGCAACCAGGTAGGCCGTATTCTCATCATCGGGCATCCAGTTTTGCAGCGATTGCTGAAGCTCATCATCGGGCACTTCGTCGGCATCCAGAAAAAGTACCCAGTCATAACGGCTCATGCCCAAGGCCCTTGCTTTTGTTTTTCCAAAACCTTCCCACTCACCCCTGTGCAGCCGAACGGGAAAAGCAGATACGATCCGAAGCGTATCATCCGTGCTTCCGGTATCATACACCAGAATATCGTTGCTCAGCGGCACCAGTTTTTCCAGCGTTTTACCGATAATATCGGCTTCATTTTTACAAACAATAACCACGGAAAAGGGATGCCCCATGGCTGCAAAGATGGTGTGTTTTTTAAAAAAGATTTTTTAATCAATAAAAGAGCAGATGAATGTACGAATTATAAAATGTCAGGTTTTTAAAACAGAGTAAAAATCATGCTTACGAATTTTATATTTTCGCCAAAATCTGGATAAATGGAAACTATACCGAATGAAGGTTTTCCCCGCATTGCTGCCTGCGAGCCCACCTGCGTAAAAGTAGAGCCGGGCAAAATTTATTCATGGTGCAGTTGCGGCCTGAGCCAAAAAGCGCCCTTTTGCGATGGCTCACACAAAAAAATTGAAGGTATGCCTTACCGAAGTATAAAAGTTCAGTTCACTGAGCCGGCAGAAGTGTGGTTTTGCGAATGCAAGCACACCAAAACTCCACCCTATTGTGACGGATCACATAAGGAATGCTGTAAAGAACAGGTAAAATAAAACCCCGATTGAAAATATTTTATGGATTATTGTCCGATGGTCTGAAACCGCCTTCCGGCCTTCTGGGCCGCATAGAAGGTTGAATTTTTTCTTTCCAGATGTCAAATTGTTCTTTTGTAAGCACCGATTTTAAAATTTCATCCTGAGCGTCATTAAACTTTTTCATTTCCTGCATCAGGGTTTCTCTGTCGGGTATCCCGGATGTCATTAACTCCTGCCGTTTGGCCTCCTGAGCTCTGTACAATGTTTTTAGTGCGGTATCCAAAAGGGATTTTTTTTCGGCGTTCAGCTGAAAAGCGCTGTCCAGTTTTTGAATGAGAGCAGCAGCCCTTTCTTCGGGACTTCGCCTGAACGGCCCTCCACCGAATTGTGCAAAACCGGAAAATGTATAGAACAAGAAAACAATAACAAATACGGATTTACGCATAAAATTGATTTTACAACAAATTAGACGACAAAAACTCAAAAAATGTTCGCCCGCAAAATAATTTTTTCGGCCTACTTTTACCCCGCAATTTATCGTCGAATTCTTAAACAATTTATCGTCGAATTCTTAAATCAGATTATGAAATATCAAAAAATCGTTGCCGTTTCCGGTATTTCCGGATTATTTGAAATCATAAATACGAAATCAGACGGGGCCATCGTTCGCTCGCTGGAAGATAAAACCGTACGCTTTGTTTCTTCAAGAAATCATCAGCTTACCCCGCTTGAAAATATAGAAGTATATACCACGGGGCGCAACGTAAACCTCTCCGAAGTTTTTGAAGCCATGGAAAAAGCCGGCGAGCCGCTGCCCGACGGTAAAGATGCGGACAACCTGAAACAATATTTCAAAAAAGTATTTCCTTCCATGGATTTTGACAGGGTGTATCACAGTGACATGAAAAAAATGGTTAAATGGTTCTTTTTGCTAAAAAGGAATAACGTGGCATTTCAAACCGTTGATATACAAACCAGCTCACCCGAAGCCGAATCGGAAGCCACTGCTGAAAAGCCGAAAGAAGAGCCGGTTGAAAATACCCCGGAAAAAGAGGAAAATGAATCCGGACAACAGCCGAAAAAATCCAAAAAAACAAAACAAAAAAAATAAAACCGGTATAGATTGTTTAATATAAATTTTAAACTAATTCAGCTAATAAGGTAAACCTGACTGATATTGATATGACAACCTTCCCGGACATCCAGAAAATGAAACGCAACTATCTGAAAGAAGGTTTTACGGCAAAAAACTGGGAAGATGTTGCGCCTTTTTACAAGGAACTTGCAGAACGTGAAATAAATTCCGTTGATGAGCTGCTGCAATGGTTAAAAGACACCAGCGAATTAGACTCCGTACTCAGCGAAGAAGCCTCGTGGCGCATGATTCGCATGAATGCCAATACCGCCTCGGAAGAAGCCCGCAATGATTTCGTACACTTCATGAGTCAAGTGATGCCGCAAATTCAACAGTACACATTTCAACTGAATGAGAAACTACTGAACAATCCTTTTTGTAAAGAACTGGATAAAGAGGTTTACTTTACCTTTTTGCGCAGCATACAAAAACAAGCCGACCTGTTTTGTAAAGAAAATCTGCCCCTGAAGTCCGACCTTCAGGTTTTGCAACAACAATATGCTGCCATTACCGGAAAAATGGCCGTACACATCGGCGACAGGGAATATACACTGCAACAGGCAGCAAAATTTCTTGAACATCCGCAACGCGAAATTCGCGAAGATGCCTACCATAAAATGAACCGCCGAAGGCTGGAAGACAAGGAAACGCTGAATCAGCTCTATGCTGCCATGATTCAAAAAAGGCATCAGATAGCCCGCAATGCCGGGTTTCAGAATTACAGAGATTTTCGTTTCAAAGAACTGGGCCGTTTTGATTATACTCCGCGGGAATGTTATGCTTTTCATCAGGCCATCAAAAAGCACATCCTGCCACTGGCAGATAAAATTTATGAAAACAGAAAACAAAGGCTCGGATTAGATACCCTGCGTCCGTGGGATTTGCATGCTGTACCGCAAGGCTACACGCCTCTGCAACCTTTTCGGAACAGTAATGAACTGGTACAGAAAACCATTCATTGCCTGAATGAAATACATCCTTTTTTCGGATATTGCCTCCAAACCATTTATAACCGGAGACATCTGGATATTGAAAACCGGATGCACAAAGCGCCTACCGGATTTAATTGCCATCTTCCCGAAACGGGGTTGCCCTTTATTTTTTTAAATGTAACCGGCACCCTCGATGATATGATTAATCTGATGCACGAAAGCGGTCATGCGGTACACTCCATTCTCATCCACCCGCTACCTCTGTTTGGTTTTAAAGAATACCCGGTAGAGTTTGGAGAAGTAGCCAGCATGTCAATGGAACTGTTCAGCATGAACCATTGGGAAATTTTCTTTGAAAATGAAGAGGAACGGAACCGGGCAAAAAAATACCTGCTCGAAAAAATCATTATGCAGCTTCCCTGGATTGCTGCTATTGATCTCTTTCAGCACCGGATTTATGAAAAACCCGTAACCAATACCCATGAAATTGAAACCATCTGGACCGAAACTATCAAAGAATTTACTTCTGCTCAAATAGATTATTCCGGTTTAGAAGAATATCAGCAGTATTCCTGGCAAAAGCAAATTCATGTTTTTGAGTTTCCGTTTTATTTTATTGAATACGGCATTGCTCAGCTGGGCGCCATCGGGTTATGGCAACAATACATGAATGATAAGGAGGCCACCCTAAACCGCTACATCTGCGCTTTGTCAAAGGGCGGCACATTGCCTCTCCCGGAACTGTTCAATACCGCCGGACTTCCTTTTGACTTTAGCGCCGAGTACATGGTAAAGCTGGTTGACTTTTTATGGATGGAATGGCAAAAACTGAATTGAAAATCAAATACATTATTAAAATTGATGCAGAGTAACAATCCCATGGCGCTTGCATCAGAAATTTCAGGCTTTCGGGATTTTCTTCATCTGAATTTTCAATAAGACATTCCGGCACATTATACCTGAACCTTCAGGTGTCCGAAACTTACGGGATAATTTTAAAATTTTGTAAATTCAATTCATATTTTTTAAAACAATGTTTAAACATTGTTATTTTTGGGCTGTTATAACTTTTCATGAATAAAGAAAATGCATCGGCTCTACCCGGTTTCATTTTCCCTGCCCTGTTTGCGGCAGGGCTTATGGTATTGTTTTTTTTCCCCTGGGTTCAATGGCAGGGTTATGCAATAAAAGGTGTGGATTTTCCGGCAGGACGTTTTTTCCGTGTGGCAGAATCTGAATTTCGCTTCGGCAATCCCTATCCTGCTCTTAATATTTCCTTTCATATTTTCTGGCTGATTCCCGTTCTGTCGGCAGGGATTTTATTATTTCATTTTTTAAAAAAACAGAATTTACTTATTGGCCGTGCTGCGGGTGCGCTTTCTTTGGCGCTTGCCTGTTTATATTATTTATTTACCCATCGCCTTGCCGACCTGGGCATTGGGGGTAACGTTTTTTCCATGATAAAATGGCCATGGTATATCCTTTGTTTATGCGGTGCCGGATTAATAATAACTTCCCCGTTGCACGGCGGCATGTTAAAAAAAATATTATGGCTGGCGGCGGGCCCGTTATTTACATTACTCGCTTTTTTTATTATCGAAAAAAAAGTATGGACAGAAACCCATGATGACCTGCAACGTATCAGCGCTGATTATGTCTTAGACGCCCGGGATTTGCTGCAGGAGTTTTTAACAAGCGATTCTTCTGCGAACAGAAAATACAAAGAAAAAATTGTAGCTGTTCACGGCAAATTGTCTAAAACCGAAATTCTTGAGGATTCTTCCGTCAATATTCAGTTTTCCGACTCTCTGGGAAATTATCTTGTATTTTCTTTTGAAAAAAACAACTTTGAACAACTGAAACATCTCGAGCCGGGCGATAGCGTTTCCGTTAAAGGATCTTGCAGCGGCAGTATATTCAGTGAAATATTAGGTACAACTTCCGTAAGCTTTAAACGTTCTGTATTAAATAAAAACGATAAACCATGAAAAAAACAATTATTTCAATCCTGTTACTGGCAGTTATGTCTGCCGCGTTTGCACAAAAGAAAACCACAACCTCGGCTATCGTTACTTTTGATGCCACTACTCCGAAAGATGATTTGCCTAAGGCAGAAAACAAGACAGTGATCGGTTCGATTGACACGAAAACCGGCGATGTGGCATTTGAAGCGGCAGTCAAGAATTTTAACTTTTCCAACCCGAAAATTCAGGAGCACTTCAATGCACCCAACTGGATGAATTCGGATCAATATCCGAAAATCACCTATACCGGAAAAGTGGAAAAAATCAATAAAGTTAATTTCGGAAAAAACGGCGTGTACAAAGTAAAGGTTAACGGCACCATGACGATTAAAGACATCAGCAAACCCCTGAAAGTGAATGGCACAATTACCGTAGAAAACGGTAAAATATCGGTGGCTTCTTCCTTTACCATAAAGTTGGAAGATTATAAAATTACCGGACAGGCCATAGATGCAGGCAAAGTTGCCAAAACACCAAAAATTAATGTATCCGCCACGTTTTAATATATCAGCAAAGACAAGAAAAAAAAGCCCGGCAACACTTGCCGGGTTTTTGCTTTTTTAAGAATTTTTTCGTTTAGCGCTTACTTACAACTCGTAATTTGCAGAGGTATGCCGTTTCAGCTAAAAGCGCCGTATCAGCCTACCGGAGATCAACCCGAGGCAATTCGCCAGCTTACGGAAGGAATTCTCAGGGGCGAAAAATATCAGACTCTGCTGGGGGTTACGGGTAGTGGCAAAACCTTTACTATAGCAAATGTAATTCAAAATGTACAACGGCCCACGCTGGTGATTACCCATAATAAAACGCTGGTTGCACAGTTGTACGGTGAATTCAGGCAGTTTTTTCCGGATAATGCCGTAGAGTATTTCGTTTCTTACTACGATTATTACCAACCGGAAGCCTATTTGCCGGTTACGGACCTCTACATTGAAAAAGATTTAAGCATCAATGACGAGCTGGATAAATTACGGCTCAGGGCTACATCCAGTTTACTCAGCGGGCGAAGAGATATCATTGTCGTGGCTTCCGTAAGTTGCATTTATGGTATGGGCAACCCTGTGGAATATGCAAATGGAATTATCCGCATTCATAAAGGGCAGACCATTTCCCGACAAGGATTTTTGCATTCTCTCGTTAATGCATTGTATAACCGCACCACTACGGATTTCAGCCGCGGAACCTTTCGGGTAAAGGGAGATACTGTTGACATTAATCTTCCTTATGTGGACTATGCCTATCGTGTCATTTTCTTCGGCGATCAGATTGATGAAATTTTAACACTGGATAAAAATACAGGAAAGCGGATGGCTTCGGTGGAAAATGCCGCTATCTTCCCGGCCAATCTGTATCTGGCGCCTAAAAATATGCTTCAACAGATAATGAATGAAATACAGGATGAGATGATGCAGCAGGCTGAATATTTTAAAAGCCAGGGCCGGTTTATTGAAGCGCAACGTATCACCGAAAGAGTAAATTATGACCTGGAAATGATTAGGGAACTGGGTTACTGTAACGGCATTGAAAATTATTCCCGTTTTTTTGACCGCAGGGAACCGGGCACCCGCCCCTTTTGTCTCCTGGATTACTTTCCGAAAGATTATCTGATGGTGATTGACGAAAGTCATCAAACCATACCTCAAATCAGCGGCATGTACGGTGGTGACCGCAGCCGTAAACTGACGTTGGTGGAGTATGGCTTTCGTTTGCCTTCGGCGCTGGATAACCGGCCGCTGAACTTTTATGAATTTGAAGCGCTGCAAAATCAGGTCATTTTTGTTTCTGCCACGCCCGATGATTATGAACTGGAAAAATGCGGAGGCGTAATTGTGGAGCAGGTAGTAAGGCCCACCGGCCTGCTTGACCCGCCCATTGAAATTCGGCCCAGCATCAACCAGATTGATGACCTGCTGGACGAAATCGAAAAACGGGTGAAAAAAAATCAACGGGTACTGGTTACCACCCTCACCAAAAAAATGGCAGAGGAATTGGATAAATACCTGCATAGAATAAACATCAAATCCAAATATATCCACAGCGATGTGGAAACATTGGAACGGGTCGAAATTTTGCGTCAGCTCAGGCTGGGCGAAATTGACGTACTGGTGGGGGTAAATCTTTTGCGGGAAGGACTTGACCTTCCGGAAGTTTCGCTGGTGGCTATTTTGGATGCCGATAAAGAAGGTTTTTTGAGAAATGAAAAATCACTTACGCAAACGGCAGGCCGCGCCGCCCGTAATGCTGACGGACTGGTTATTTTTTATGCCGATCAAATTACCGAAAGCATGCAAAAAACAATAGACGAAACCAACCGACGACGAGAAAAACAACTGGCCTACAATCTGAAACATGGTATTACCCCAAAAACAATTTCCAAATCCAAAGCCGATGTATTTGCGCAAACTTCGGTTCTGGATATTAAAGAAGAGGACAACTTTCCCTTTTACCGGGATGAGGCTGAAAGGAATCTGGGCTCGGCGGCAGAACCGGATACCGAATACGATACCGGCTTAACCATACCCCAGCTGGAAAAACAAATAAATAAAACAAAAAAAGAAATGGAAAAGGCCGCCCGACAACTGGACTTTATTGAAGCTGCCCGCCTTAGGGATGAAATGTTTCGCTTACAAAAAAAATTAGAAGAGCTTAAAAATAAAACCTCGTGATGGTGTAATCATTTCACTTTTTATTTCAATCTTATCCTATTCGTAAATTTACGAAAACGGTCAAAGTAATTGTGCTATAAAATCACAGATAATTCAAAAACTATACTTAAAAAAACAGAAAGGATTTTATCTTAGCAATACGAACATTGATAAATCCAATATTTTTTAAATCTTAAAAATCCAACTTATGAAACGTCGTACCCGGAAAATCATTAATTTCTTTGCATTTAATCTTCTCTTCTTTGCACTTTATCTCAATTTCATTCACAGAGATAAAGGTCAAAATTTCTTCAACAACCCGCAAATTCAGCAGCAGGTACAAACGGAAAATCTCTCCGGAAATGAAGTGGTAAATAATGAACTTGAGGTCAAAAAGGAAAAAACACAAAACCCTGAAACGGAGCGTACGGAAGCTTTAAAATTATCCATTAACTGAAAAGGCAGCGTTAATAAATATAAGCCTTGCCCTTTACCAGGGGCGGGGCATTCTTTTTTTTAATTTTTTATTTCCCAACGCTTAATTTCTTCTGTCAGTATTTTTTCTCAAAAGAAACAATTCCGGCTTTTCATGGTATATTAGCCTGATGGAAAAAAAACTCTTTCTGCTGGACGCCTATGCATTGGTGTTCAGAGCGTATTATGCGCTGATCCGTTCGCCGCGAATTACCTCAAAAGGAAAAAATACCAATGCCCAATTCGGATTTACCAATACCCTTGCCGATCTGCTCAATCATCAGCAACCAACGCACATGGCCGTTTGTTTTGACACAGCCGCACCTACCGAAAGACATACCGAATTTTCCGATTACAAAGCTAACCGGCAGGAAACCCCAGAAGACATTGAAGCTGCCGTACCGGACATCCTGAAAATTACCGAAGCATTCAACATTCCGATTCTTGCCATAGACGGATATGAGGCGGATGATGTAATAGGAACCCTTGCTCTCCAGGCGGAAAAACAAGGCTTTAATGTATATATGGTAACCCCCGATAAAGACTACGGGCAACTGGTTTCAGAAAAAATTAAAATCTATAAACCCTCCTATCAGGGCAGCGAACCTGAAATTCTCGGGCCCGAAGAAGTGTGTAAAAAATGGAATATCCAATCCGTAAGCCAGGTAACGGATATGCTGGCCCTGATGGGAGATGCCGTGGATAATATTCCGGGCATTCCGGGCATCGGCGAAAAAACTGCTGCCAAATTACTTGCCGAATACGGCTCATTGGAAAACGTGCTGGCCAATGCCGAAAGCATAAAAGGCGCTATCGGCGAAAAAATCCGAAAAGGCGCCGAGATGGCAAGACTGTCTAAAAAATTAGCCACAATCAATACGCAGGCGCCGGTAACATTTCATGAAGAAGAGTTCAGAATAAAACCCCGAAATACAGAAAAACTGAAAGAAATATTTTCCGAACTGGAATTTAAAACGCTCGGACGACGGTTACTGGGTGAAGAATTTGTCATCACACCTGCTTCGCCGGTCATAAAAAAAGCATTGCCGCAAGGCACTCAAGTTGAATTATTTGATCAGGTAGATGTTACTCTTCCCGAAAAATCAAATAAGGAAAACGATTCTTCATCGGCCAAATCGGTACAAAAACCGGTCATGGCTTGTCTTGAAAATTCGCCCCACCGGTACGAACTGGTAAAAGACCAGAAACATATTCGTCAACTGGCCGAAACCCTTTCGTCTTTTTCTGAAATTTGTTTTGATACGGAAACAACCAACATAGATGCCAACAGAGCCGAACTGGTAGGTTTGAGTTTTGCCGTGAAACCCGGCGAAGCATTTTATATCCCCTGTCCGCCTGAAAAAAACGAAACCCTCAACATACTATCCTGTTTTAAAACCCTCTTCGACGATCCCGAAAAAGTCTGGATCGGGCATAACCTGAAATACGATTTACTGGTGCTCAAATGGTATGGTTTTGAGCCGCAAGGCCTGTTGTTTGATACCATGCTGGCTCATTATCTTATAGAGCCGGAAGGCAAAAGAAGTATGGATGATTTAAGCATGAACTACCTGGGCTATATGCCCGTACCTATTGAAAAACTCATTGGAAAAAAAGGAAAACAGCAGGGCAATATGCGAGATGTGCCCGAAGAAATCATTAAAGATTATGCTGCAGAAGATGCCGATATCACACTACGGCTCAAAGAAATATTCAGCGGTTTGATGAAAGAAAAAGAAGTGGAAAAGGTATTTTATGAAGTGGAGATTCCGTTGGTAAGAGTGCTGACCGAAATGGAATACGAAGGGGTAAAAATAGATGTGGATTTTTTACAGGAATATTCCCGTGAACTGGAACGGGAAGCCCGACAGGCCGAAGAAAATGTATATCGTCAGGCGGGGCTTCGTTTCAATCTGGCCTCGCCCAAACAGTTGGGCGAAGTTTTGTTTGACAAACTGCAATTAGATCCTTCGGCCAAAAAAACCAAAACCGGACAATATCAAACCGGCGAAGAGGTGTTGCTGAAGCTTGCGGCAAAAGGCCATCAGATTGTTCATGATATTTTAGCCTATCGCGAACTGACGAAACTGAAATCTACCTATGTGGATGCATTGCCTCAAATGATTAATCCCTTAACCGGAAGGGTACATACTACGTTTGGACAGGCGGTAGCCGTAACGGGCCGGTTGGCCAGCAACAATCCCAACCTTCAGAATATTCCGGTACGCACGGCCAGAGGCAAGGAAATCCGAAAAGCATTTATACCGCGAGATAAAAATCATATACTGCTTTCGGCCGATTATTCGCAAATTGAACTGCGCATTGTAGCCGCACTGAGCGGAGATGAAAACATGTGCCGCGCTTTTCGCGAAGGCGCCGATATTCATACCATCACGGCTTCACGTATTTACAAAGTGCCCGTTCACGAGGTTACCAAAGAGATGCGCTACAAAGCCAAAAGCGTAAACTTTGGAATTATTTACGGGCAGGGAGCATTCGGACTGGCAGAAAACCTGGGCATCAGTCGCACCGAAGCCCGTGAAATCATTGATAATTATAAAAAAGAATTTCCGGGTATTCAGCAGTACATGGACTCCATGATTCAGTTTGCCCGAAAACACGGGTATGTACAAACTTTGCTAGGGCGCAAGCGCTGGCTAAGGGACATTCAATCATCCAACTTTACCGTAAGGGGGTTTGCGGAACGAAACGCCATTAACTCCCCGATTCAGGGAACGGCAGCCGATATGATTAAGGTAGCTATGAACAGGATTTATGAAGAGATGAAAAAAAGGAACCTGAAAAGCAAAATGATTCTTCAGGTTCATGATGAATTATTATTTGATGCGCTGAAGACGGAAGTGGAAGCGCTAAAACCCTTGATTCTGGAATGTATGCAAACCGCGCTGCCCCTGCCGAATGGCGTACCTGTCATAGCCGAATGCGGCGAGGGAGAAAACTGGCTTGAAGCACATTAGGTATGAAACCGTACCGAATTAAAATTTGAATTTCCGATTAGGTAATTTATGAATACGGTAATTTACTGAAACCATACTCGTTGCCCGAAACAGATAAAAGCTCTTTCCCGGATGTCTTTTTTCTGTATTTTTCATTTCAGAAAAAGCCTTTATTGTCAGGCGGTTTGCATTTCCTTTATCTTTTCACGGATTTTTGTTTCAATTTCATCGGCCAGTTCGGGGTTGTCGGCAAGAAATTGTTTTACGGCATCGCGGCCCTGGCCCAGTTTATCGCCGTTGTAGCTGTACCAGCTTCCGCTTTTTTGCAGGATGCCAAACTCTGTACCCAGGTCAATAATTTCTCCGGTTTTGGATATGCCTTCGCCAAAAATGATATCAAATTCGGCAGAACGGAAAGGAGGAGCCACTTTGTTTTTAACGACTTTTACTTTTACACGGTTCCCGATGGTTTCGTCACCGTCTTTAATTTGCTGCATACGACGTATATCCAGGCGCACTGAAGCATAAAATTTCAACGCATTGCCTCCGGTAGTGGTTTCAGGGTTGCCAAACATCACTCCGATTTTTTCGCGAAGCTGGTTAATAAAAATACACACCGTGTTGGTTTTGGAAATGGTTGCCGTTAGTTTGCGTAACGCCTGGCTCATCAGGCGCGCCTGAAGCCCCATTTTGCTATCGCCCATTTCTCCTTCCAGTTCACTTTTCGGCACCAATGCAGCAACGGAATCTACCACCACCACATCAAGGGCGCCGGATAAGATAAGCCGGTCGGCAATTTCCAGGGCCTGCTCTCCGTAATCGGGCTGAGAGATAAGCAAATTATCAACATCTACTCCTAATTTTTGCGCATAATTGCTGTCAAAAGCATGCTCGGCATCTATAATAGCGCATATCCCGCCTTTTTTTTGTGCCTCGGCCATAGCGTGTATGGCTATGGTTGTTTTTCCTGACGACTCCGGTCCGAATATTTCTATCACCCGACCTCTGGGTAAGCCCCCGATACCTAACGCAGCATCCAATCCGATAGACCCGGTGGAAATCACTTCCTGCTCAGCCTGAGTTTTTTCATTCATCAACATGACACTGCCCTTACCATAATCTTTTTCAATTTTTTCCATGGTAAGTTTCAGGGCCTTGAGTTTTTCAGTATTTACAGACATGATGTTTGGCTTTTATTATGAAATGAATTTGCTGAGTAAAGATAAATTCTCTGCCCCGTTAAACCGAAAAATTTTTTCTGCACAAAGCTAAATATTTTAGCAATTCAAAACTAAAAATTTTTTCAAAATTTTTATCGGCGCCGGATTAAGAAAATAAAATGAAGGAATGTCTATCCGTTCAATTTTAACCCAAAAAGCACTGATTCATGCGTTATCATAAATAGCAAAGCAG
Organism: Chitinophagaceae bacterium; assembly: GCA_026415715.1. Classification (GTDB taxonomy): domain Bacteria; phylum Bacteroidota; class Bacteroidia; order Chitinophagales; family Chitinophagaceae; genus JJ008. Next base: position 68,895 of record JAOAGO010000010.1, read on the forward strand.
CTAAACGTAGATGTTTTTGGTCTGAATAAATAAAATTTTTTATGAGAAGGTTCATGTTTTTTATGGCCCTTTTTATGATATGCCATTTTTACCTCGCCGAACAGAAAAATTCCACATATACTAACACCGTGAATGCCGTGATAGGGGATATCAGCTATAAAGAAAAATACGGCATTTATCCCAACTCCCTTTCTGACGAAACAGACAGAATTCAGACACATTTGTTATATGTGGAAAAACTGCTCCGAAAAAAAGACATATCTCATCTCAGCGAGGATAAAAAGAAACAAAGAAAAATAATGCTTGATTTGCTCAGAGAATACGCGTAGGCGGGCAAATTCCCTAAAAATGATGTTTTCCCGGACAGGCGTATTCCCTGTTTCATTGATAATGACGGAAATATATGTGCAGTAGGTTACTTAATAGAAAAAACCGCAGGAAGAAAAACAGCCGAAGAAATCAATGCAAAATACAGGTTTGAATACATAATGAATATGAAGGATAAACAGCTTGATGAATGGATTGCTCAAAGTGGACTTACAAAGACAGAATGCGCCTTGATACAACCGGCTTACGGAGGTCCTGAGGAAACCCGATATGTAGCCCCTTCATATGGAATTGCCTCTTCTGTTTTTACCGGGCTAAATGCGGCTTTGAATTTCACAACCTTTTCTGCTAAAACAAAAACTTTACATCAAAAGGGTATATACAAATTGGGGATTATCAGCGGATTCGGCCAACTCACGATAGGCATTATAAAATATCCGAAAAAAATTGAAGGCTGGGGCGGGTTTTATCAGAATCATGCACAGAGAAATCTGTCGCTATTAAATATGGGATTGGGCGCCGCAACGGTATTGTTGAATGCCTCGAACCTGGCATTAAATAAAAAACAAAAGGAAAAATCCCTGACATGGGATATTTACAGCGTTCCCTCTGCCTCGAATCAATATACCGTTGGCCTGAGGGTAATTAAAGATTTCTGAAATTCAGACTGCGTATATTCTCTACATTAGAAAGAGGGGGAAGCGGTAGCGGAGGAGGTTCGAACACAAATCCGTTGCCGGAGCGTATCATCAGAGATACGGCTTACGGATCTCACAACAGACAAAAAATGGACATTTATCTTCCGGCCGGACGGAACTCCAGAACCAGGGTCATTTTTATGATTCACGGAGGGGGTTGGGTAGCCGGCGATAAATCGGAGTTTGAACAATACCGAACCCCGATCAGTCAAAAATGGCCTGAAGCGGATATTGTGAATCTGAATTACCGGCTGGCCACTGCGCCGCCCAACGGAATTCATTACAATAAAATTCTCAGCGATATCCGACAGGCAGTTTTATTTGTGATGAACAACAAAAACGTATTTCAGATATCCGATACGGTAGCCATGATGGGCGGAAGTGCCGGGGGTCATTTGGCGATGCTATATACATATACCGATAATGTTAACAACTACATCAAATGCGTGGGAAGTATTGCCGGACCAACGGTGCTAAGTGACTGGGACTGGTATAAAAGTTTCAATATCTGGATAGGCCGTCGGATTTCCGAGTTGCTGACGGCTTTTTGCGGTACGGCCTGGAGCAGTCAGGCCATTACACCGCTGTATGAATCGCTCAGTCCTTATCATCGCGTGACTTCCACCTCCAAACCCACCATTCTTTTTCACGAGGAATGGGACCCGGTAGTTCCTTTTTATCAGGCGCAATGGATGGCGGGCAAACTTCAAAATGCCGGGGTGCCGCATCAGTTTCATTCGTATGCCTTTCAGTTTCACGATTTTACTGATGACGTAAAGAATGACTGTGTTACCAAACTTGTAAACTTTTTCAAGGCCCGAACCCAATAAACTGTTTGATAAAAATCGGCGAGTTTAAAAATTTACTGATTCCGTTAAACCATTCTGAATAAGTTCTGAACGTTTTATGCGTTAAGAGAGCGCTGAATTCGGAAAGGATACGTTGCGAAATGAGGCAGAAGAAATTTATGCAAAACCTGAAGTCCGATATTCAGCGTTCTCTTTTTAATACTGGATAACCTGCTCTTCAATATCTTCCGGAATTTCTCTCCACTCGTATTGCTGGTTGCGTAGCTGAGGTTCAAAACCGGCTTCGCGAATTGCTTCCTGAATGGTCTTATAGGTAAAGCGGTGTGGAGCGCCGGCAGCGCTTACCACATTCTCCTCAATCATAATACTGCCAAAATCATTGGCGCCGGCATGCAGACACATCTGAGCGGTTTGCTTGCCAACGGTAAGCCAGCTGGCCTGAATGTTGGGAATATTCGGCAGCATAATGCGGCTCATGGCAATCATGCGAATGTATTCTTCGGGTGTTGTCAGGTTGTGAACGCCTCTGATTTTAGCCAGCAGCGTATCCACATCCTGAAACGTCCAGGGAATAAAAGCCAGGAATCCTTTAGCGTAGTGCGGTTTACGGCTTTGCACTTCTCGAATCTTTACAAAATGTTCAAACCGTTCTTCAATGGTTTCCACATGCCCGAACATCATGGTGGCCGATGTTGTGATGTTCAGTTTGTGCGCTTCGTGCATAATATCCAGCCATTCCTGCGCATTACATTTTCCCTTGCTGATGATGCGTCTTACCCGGTCCACCAGAATTTCCGCGCCGGCTCCGGGCAGCGAATCCAACCCGGCTTCCCGTAATGCCACTAAAACTTCCCGATAGGTGGATTTTTCAAGTTTGGTAATATGAGCTATTTCCGGAGGGCCGAGGGCATGAAGTTTGATTTGCGGAAATTCGGCTTTGATGGATTTAAATAAATTGACATAAAACGACAGTCCCAGCTCGGGATGATGTCCGCCCTGTAACAGCAGTTGATCCCCACCGTACCGTAACGTTTCTCTGATTTTTTTCCGATACGTATCCATGTCGGTTATATAGGCTTCCGGATGGCCGGGGATACGATAAAAGTTACAGAACTTACAATTCGCTATACAAACATTAGTGGTATTAACGTTACGGTCAATTTGCCAGGTCACTTTCCCGTGCGGCACCATTTTTTTCCGGAGCGTATCTGCCACCAGCATCAGTTCGCCCAACGGGGCAAGATGAAATAAAAAAACACCCTCTTCCACGCTGAGAAATTCCTGACGCAGCGCTTTATCATATAGTTCATTTATACGGGCAAATTCCATAAAACAAAATTAACATGTTTCACCAATACATCTTTTTTGCGCTCAAGGCAGAACATCAGACATACCGTAAATATTCAATAATTTTAAAACAAATTAGATCAGAGAAGGTTAATGATACCGAACGTGATGAAGAGGTTACTGATTAGTTATGTTTTGGCCGGAATTTTTACGCAGGCGCTGTCTCAGCATCCCGGTACGGCTCAGCGTCTTACTTCCATCCCTTTTACTTTATTACCCGGGGGTATCGTTATTCTGCAGGCCGGTCTTGACTCATTTCAGGATTCATTGAATTTTATACTGGATACCGGAAGCAGCGGCATTTCTTTAGATTCTTCCACTGCAGAAAGATTAGGTGTTAAGCCCGAACCCAGCGAAAAAATAATCCGCGGCATTGCCGGGTTTAAAAAAGTCAGTTTTCTGAATGGCCGCACCTTGCGTTTTCCGGGACTGCGGGTGGACAGCCTCAATTTTCATATAAATGATTATTCCATCCTCACATCGCTGTACGGAATTCGTATTGACGGAATCATCGGATATGCCTTACTGAGCCGCTATATTGTTCACCTGAACTATGATAGTTTAAAACTGACTTTTTTTAGTCCGGGCTCCATTCGATATCCCAAAATCGGCCATTTGCTGAAACCGAATATTCATCAATTGGTTGGTCAGAAAGTTGAAATCAGGGATAAAAAGCAAATCCGTTCCCAGTTTTTGTTCGACATCGGAGCGGGACTCTGCGTATTATTTTCTACACGCTTTGTGGAAGACAGCCAGTTTTTTCAAAAACGAAGAAAAAGATGGATAAAGAGTGCGGAAGGCATCGGGGGTAAAATTGATATGGAACTAACCATCATAAGGGAGTTAAAGATCGGACCCTATCGCTTCAGGAATGTGCCTTCGCTGATTTTTAATGATACTTTTAACATTACTTCATATCCCCAGATGGCAGGCCTGCTGGGCAATGATATTTTGCGAAGGTTTAATATTTATCTGAACTATCCGGCCCGTGAAATTTTTATTTCTCCAAACACGCATTTTTATGATGCCTTTGACTATTCTTATTCGGGATTGGAATTGTATATGATGAATGATAAAATCATCATCGGCGATGTAGCCCGGGGTTCGCCTGCCGAAGAAGCCGGCCTGCAACAGGGCGATGAAATTATTGCGATTAATCAGTTTTTTAATCAAAACCTGAGTCAGTACAAATTAGCCCTTCAGGTTCCGGACCAACGGGTAAAGATTATTTTCCGGAGAAATGAAAAGTTGTATGAAGTTTCCTTTAAAGTAAAAAACATTCTTCACTGAAGCCATACGGGCATTGGCGCTTTCTCAATATTTTTACGCTTTTATTTTGGGAAAAATCTTTTGAATATTCATGATAACTTTTGAAAAATTTACACTGTCAAACGGACTGCGGGTGATTGTTCATCAGGATACCAGCACACCGATGGCGGCCATGACCATCATGTATGATGTGGGTGCCAGAGATGAAGACCCCGAAAAAACAGGATTTGCGCATTTGTTTGAGCATCTGATGTTCTGCGGTTCGGAAAATATTCCCGAATATGACCCGCCGCTTCAGATGGCCGGGGGTGAAAACAATGCCTACACCACCAACGATTTCACCGCGTATCACCTGCAACTGCCGGCCCGAAATCTGGAAACCGCCTTCTGGCTGGAAAGCGACCGGATGCTTTCTCTGGCTTTCAGCGAAAAAAGTTTAGACATACAGCGAAAAGTGGTTTGTGAAGAATTCAGGGAAATGTACCTGAACAAACCATACGGAGATGTTTGGCATAAATTAAGAGCGCTGGCTTACACCGTCCACCCCTACCGGTGGATGACCATCGGAAAAGATATTTCGCACATTGAAAATGCTACGCTGGATGATGTAAAATCTTTCTTTTTCAAATACTATCGTCCGGCCAATGCTGTTTTAGCCGTTGCCGGAAATGTAACTACCGAACAGGTAAGAAATTTATGTGAAAAATGGTTTGCCGATATTCCTTCAGGATTGCCTAACCGCCGAAATCTTCCACAGGAGCCCGAGCAGCAGGAAGAACGAAAACTGGAAATAAAAGCCGGAGTTCCTTTAGATGCCTTATATAAGGCCTGGCATATGGCATCGCGGCTGGATAAACGTTATTATATCACCGACCTGATAACCGACATTTTGGGAAACGGCGCTTCATCCCGTCTGTATCAGGTATTGGTAAAAGAAAAAAGACTTTTCAGTCAGGTGAATTGCTACCATTCGGGAAATACAGACCCGGGGCTGGTAATTTTTGAAGGACGACTGGTAAAAGGTGTGCCGATGGAACAAGCCGAAAAGGCTTTGGAAGAGCAGTTGCAGATACTGCAAAACGAAAAAATCAGCGAAACGGAATTGCAGAAAGTAAAAAATAAAACCGAAAGCATGATGGCTTTTGAAGACGTACAGCTGGTAAGCCGGGCTAACAGCCTGGCCTATTACGAGCTGCTGGGTAATGCGGAAATGATGAATGAAGAATTATCCCGCTATCATTCCGTAAGCAGCGAAGATATACAGGAAGAAAGCCGCCGGATTTTTAACCCGGCAAACTGCAGTACGGTGTATTATTTCAGCAACACCCTCAATTAACATACTTAACCGTTTCATCATTGCATCTTCTTATGGCCAACAGAAAACAGTCGCCCCCCCTGGTGTTGCCGGTAGAATTTGACCTGTCGTTGCCGGCTGTCAAATCATTCACGTTAGACAACGGCGTTCCGGTATATTATTTTCCCGGAGGCGCGGAA
>JAOAGO010000011.1 GCA_026415715.1 Chitinophagaceae bacterium
GTACTAGTAGATACACTGAGAGGGAGAGTGTTTGATATTTGGGGTTATAATTCCACGCCGGGACTTTTTATCAAACCGCCCAAACCGTTTTGCTGGTATGCCAACGGGTTGTCCATTTCCTCATCCGGCCTTTATCCTTCGGATATTATCGGCATAGGCGGCTCAAATGTTTCGTTTTTTAACGGAGCTGTCTGGCCCGAAGAAATTATTGCTGGCGAAATAAAACATCCGCTGAAATGCTGGCTGCCCCGAAAATGTATTCGCTATAATTTTTATTGCCCGCCGCTTACCAGTTCGGAAAAAGACCAGCAAACGAATCATCCGTATTCAATTCCAGAAGGAACCCGGTTGCAATTAAATCCATCCATAAACCTTGATGCCTATCCGTTGAATCACACCGAAAAAGTAATAGCCCGTGCTTTGCAGAAATACGGAATGTACCTTGTAGATACAAACGATCCGACGCTGAATGGAGTGGTTAAGTCGGGACTTACCATTCTGGCAGTATCCGGACGGTCTTATTTACAGAATCCTTACCGGCTCGTTCCGGGATTTCCGCCCGATTTGATTTCAAACAGCCATCAGTATAATTATTCCTTCAGCAATACATTTATTGAACTGATGAAGCATCTTCGGATTATTCTGGCGCCCGTTTTGCCCACGGCCGACCGGGTTGCCCGATCGGCTATAAACGGTTCAGTTATGGAATATTGTAATTGATAATTTGACTACTGCCATGCCCATTGAAATTATCAAAGGCGATATTACCCGGGTGCAGGCCGATGCCATTGTGAATGCGGCTAATTCCTCGCTGATGGGCGGCGGAGGCGTTGACGGAGCTATTCACAGGGCGGGAGGACCTTCCATTCTAGAAGAATGTAAAAAAATCGTGGCGCAGCAGGGAAGTTGTCCTCCGGGCAAGGCCGTAATCACTTCGGCAGGTCATTTGCCGGCGAAATTTGTCATTCATGCCGTTGGCCCCGTATGGCATGGAGGCAATAAACAAGAAGAGGAATTATTGGCTTCCTGTTACAAAGAATCGCTGAAACTGGCAGTGGAAAATCATTGTCGCTCGGTGGCTTTTCCCAACATCAGTACCGGAGCTTATTGTTTTCCCAAAAAACGGGCAGCCGAGATTTCCGTGAAAACCATCAATGAATTTCTGCAACAGCATCAATCCGGCCTGCATGTCATCATCGTTTGTTTTGATGATGAGAATTTTTACTGTGTTTCGGAAGTGTGGAAGCAATTACAAACCACAGCATCAGCGCCGGAAACCAGGTGATGTGTATTCAACGATAAAAACGCTTCAATACTCATTAGCTCATCTCGGCAAAATATTTGTGGAAGTACGGTATGGTTTCAATGCCTTTAAAAAAATTCTCCACATTAAATTTTTCATTCGGGCTGTGCAGATTGTCATTATCCAGGCCGAAACCCATGAAGATAATTTTCACGCCCAGTTCTTTTTCCAGAATGGAACAGATCGGAATGCTGCCGCCCCCCCGCACGGGGATGGGTTGTTTGCCGAATGTTGTTTCCATGGCTTTAGCCGCTGCCCGGTATCCTCTGCTGTCAATGGGTGTAAGATAGGGTTCGCCGCCGTGATGTTCGTACGCTTCTACCTGAACACAGGGAGGAGCGATGGACTTGAAATAATCTATCAGCAACCGGGTAATTTTTTTTGAGGATTGATTGGGTACCAGCCGGGCAGATATTTTTGCGTAAGCTTTTGAAGGCAGCACCGTTTTGGAACCTTCGCCGGTGTAGCCGCCCCATATCCCGTTCAATTCCAGGGTAGGCCTTATGCCGGTTCGTTCGTAGGTGGTAAACCCTTTTTCGCCCCAGAGTTCTTTTACGCCTAAGTCTTTTTTATATTCTTCTTCATCGTATGGAGCCAGGTTGAGCAGTCTTCGTTCTTCGGGCGTCGCTTCCAGCACATCGTCATAGAAGCCGGGAATGGTAATATGGTTATTTTCATCGTGACATGAGGCTATCATTTTGCACAAAATGGTGATGGGGTTGGCAACGGCGCCGCCGTAGGTGCCGCTGTGCAAATCGCGGTTTGGCCCGGTTACTTCTACCTGAATATAGCTCAGTCCCCGCATGCCCACATCCAGCGAGGGCTGATCCATGCTCAGCAAAGCGCTGTCGCTGATCAGAATCACATCACACTTCAGCAGTTCTTTGTGCGTAGCAACAAAAGATGCCAGGCTGGGCGAGCCAATTTCTTCCTCGCCTTCAATCAGAAATTTTATGTTGGTGGGTAAGGTACCTGTTTGCGTGAGTATTTCCAGCGCCTTAATATGCATGAAGAATTGTCCTTTGTCGTCAGCACTGCCGCGGGCATAAATTTTTCCGTCGCGGATGACGGGGTCAAAAGGTCCGCTGTGCCAAAGCTCAAGCGGCTCGGCCGGTTGTACGTCGTAATGTCCATACACCAGCACCGTAGGTTTTGCAGGGTCAATGATTTTTTCTCCGTACACAACAGGATGTCCGGTTGTAGGCATAACTTCTGCTTTTTCACATCCGGCGTCGAGCAAACTTTTTTTAACCGCTTCGGCACAGGCATACATATCGTTTTTGTGTTCGCTTTTGGCGCTCACTGAGGGAATCCGCAGCAGGTCAAGCAATTCGTTAAGAAAGCGGTCTTTATTTGTATTGAGGTATTCATTCCAGGTCATAAATAAAAATTTTACATGAGAAATCCGAAGTTGAAGATCACGGCGAAGGTAAAGGAATCCGTTGCTTTTTGAAAAAATCAGGCAGCTTTCAACACTCAGGGTTTGAGATAAATATCCAGCAGGCCATCGGGAAGCTCTACCATAATTCTTTTGCGGGAATGGTCTATTCGTTTTAATGTTTCGCCGTGCAACGGAATCAGAACTTCTTTTTGCTCCATCCGAATGCGGCAAATCAACTGATTGGGCTGTTCTATTACTTCTTCTACCTGGCCCAGTAAGGTTTTAAATTGGTAAATTTCATAGCCCAGCAGCCGGCCCGGCGAATTACGGGCAGCCTGTTTGTCAAAATCAGTTTCGCGAAGCCAGACTTTTTTTTGTGAAAACCGTATGGCTTCTTCCCGGCTATTCACTCCTTCCAGTTTGATATACACTTCGGTTTCCGATTTCAGGCGTGTATATTCAATGAACCAGGGAATAAAATTGTTTTCAGACTCTTCCAGAAAAACGGCTTCCAGTCCTTTCAGGTCCGTTTTTTTTCCTAACCGGTGTTTGAGTAAAATTTCTCCTTTAAGCCCGTGCGGACCGGATAATTTTCCGATATGAAAATATTCAGCCATCCTCAAGGATTTTCAGAATAAAAAATCCTCTGCGATGGCAGAGGATGAGAGATAAACGGAAGTCCTTTTATTCTGATTTATCCGAATTTTCGGATTTTTTGTTCTGCGATTTGGCAGCCTGTTTTTTTGCTTTTTTCTTTTTGAGGGCTTCTTCCTGGCGCTTTTTAATTTGCTCTTCGTGTTCTATACTCCATTTGGTAAATTTTTCCATGGCTGTTGCTTCATCAAAAAGGCCCAGTTTTACGCCGCGAAGCAGATGTTTCAGATAGAGCACTCCCTTAAAGCTGAGAATTCGCCGAACCGTATCCGTAGGCGTAGCCCCTTTATGAAGCCAGTCTAAGGCTTTTTGCCTGTCTAGCTGAATGGTTGCGGGAACCGTTAACGGATTATAGGTGCCTATTTTCTGAATAAACTTACCGTCGCGAGGGCTACGGCTGTCGGCTACCACAATGAAATAAAACGGTCTTTTTTTTGAACCGTGTCTTTGGAGTCGGATTTTTACGGCCATTTTAAATAGAAATTTAAAGGCTTTATTAAAAATATATTTCCGGTTTTCGTTGAGTAAGGTACAACTTATTTACCGGGGGGCGAAGATATGTCTGAAAAAGGAGAATCCCAAAGATATTATTGAAAATTATGAAAACAGTAAGTTTCCGGTTAATTTGCCCGTTTATCACATCCAGCTTTTTCAGCTTATTTTCTGATTCCGGGCACGAAGCGGCCAAGCGCTCCCGGCTTTGCCATGGATTTCATCATGCTCCGCATTTGTTCAAATTGTTTCAGAAACTGATTTACTTCCTGTACGGTTTTACCGCACCCTTTGGCAATTCGTTTTTTACGGCTTCCGTCAATGATTTCAGGCTGAGCTCTTTCCTGCGGCGTCATGGAGTTGATAATGGCTTCAATTCCTTTCAATTCGTTGTCGTCCACGTCAAGATCCTTTACTTTACTGCCTATTCCGGGCATCATGCCCAGAATGTCTTTCATGGAGCCCATTTTACGTAGCTGCTCCAGTTGCAATTTGAAATCGTTAAAATCAAATTTGTTTTTTCTGATTTTTTCTTCCAGTTTTTTTGCCTGTTGCAGGTCAAACTGCTCCTGTGCTTTTTCTACCAGTGTAGTGATATCACCCATTCCCAGAATGCGCTGGGCCATCCTTTCCGGATAAAACACATCCAGGGTATCCGGTTTTTCGCCGGTGCTGATAAATTTTATGGGTTTGTTTACGGTGTATTTGATACTCAAAGCGGCGCCCCCGCGGGTGTCGCCGTCCAGTTTGGTCAGCACTACTCCGGTAAAGTCGAGCCGATCGTTGAATGCTTTGGCTGTATTGACGGCATCCTGGCCGGTCATGCTGTCCACCACAAACAATATTTCATTTGGTTTTACGGCTTCTTTTATATTGGCCACTTCCGTCATCATTTCTTCATCTATGGCCAGCCTTCCGGCGGTATCTATGATAACTACATTTTTATTTTTACTTCTGGCCTCACGAAGAGCATTTTGCGCAATCTGAACCGGGTTTTTATTTTCCGGCTCGGCATAAACTTCAATCTGAATTTGTTCACCCAGAATTTTCAACTGGTCTATGGCGGCGGGGCGATATACATCGCCTGCAACGAGAAGTGGCGATAATCCTTTTTTGTTTTTCAGGTAGTAAGCCAGTTTTGCGCTGAAGGTGGTTTTTCCGCTACCCTGTAATCCGGTAATTAACACAACGGCTGGTTCGCCTTTCAGATGTAGTTCCGTTTCCCGGCCACCCATCAGCAACGCCAGTTCGTCTTTTACGATTTTTACCATGAGCTGTCCCGGCGAAATAGCCTGAATGACTTTCTGGCCGATTGCTTTTTCTTTTACTTTATCGGTAAATTCTTTGGCAATTTTATAATTAACGTCGGCTTCCACCAGCGCTTTACGGATGTCTTTCACGGTGGCTGCCACATTCAGTTCAGTAATTCTGGCCTGACCTTTCAGGTGCTTAAAAGCAGATTCCAGTTTTTCCTGCAAGCTTGAAAACATAACGGTATATCATTCACGGTTATCAAATGAATTTCATGCATTTTTTGGTGAGGAGCGCAAAATTATGACTTTTCTGCCTTCGGGCAGGAAGACAACATAACAGGCAAAACCGTGAAATAGCCGATAAAATGAAGCTTTACGAACCCAGGTAGGCTCTTAAATACTTACATTGCTGGGAGGATTTGAGTTTCATGATAGCTTTGTCTTTAATCTGACGTACCCGTTCTCTGGTAAGGTATAGTTTTTCGGCAATGTCTTCGAGACTCAGAGGATGCTCAATTCCTATGCCAAAGAAATAACAGATAACTTCTCGTTGGCGCTCGCTCAGAAGACGCAGACTTCGTTGAATTTCTGTTTTCAGTGACTCTTTAAATTCCAGTTCTTCGTCTGTCTTTTCCGCATTGGGGTTTTCCATGATATCCAGCAGTGTATTTTCTTCGCCGTCTGCAATCGGCGAATCCACACTTACGTGTTTTCCGTTTATTTCCATGGAAGAAGTCACTTCTTTCAGATCCATTTCCAGTATTTCGGCAAGTTCTTCGGCAGAAGGTTCCCGTTCGAATTCCTGTTCAAGCTGATGATAAGCTCTTTGAATGCGGTTGGCCACACCGACTTTATTTAGCGGAATTCGGACGATTCGGGCCTGCTCGGCCAGTGCCTGTAAAATACTTTGACGAATCCACCATACGGCATAAGAAATGAATTTGAAACCTTTGGTTTCATCAAAGCGGTGTGCAGCCCGTATGAGGCCCAGGTTTCCTTCATTGATTAAATCCGGCAGGGAAAGGCCCTGATTTTGATACTGCTTGGCAACCGACACCACAAAACGCAGGTTGGCTTTTGTGAGTTTTTCCAATGATTTCTGACAACCTTGTTTTATGCGATGCGCCAGCTTCACTTCTTCTTCGGGGCTTAGTAGTTCAACCTTAGCGATTTCATGGAGGTATTTTTCAAGGCTTTGTGATTCACGGTTTGTGATGGATTTGGATATTTTGAGTTGACGCATACTCATAGGCATAGATTTTAAAAAAGGTGTATTTAAAGGTTTTAGTTATATAATTTAAAACTCAATAAATACCCATCACAATGTCCTTGAAAATCAGAAAGTTTTGCTTTTGTAAGCAAAATAAGTAAAATTTTTAAACCGCCAAATTTTTCTTTTTTTTAACAGAAAAAAGATTTTATTACTTAAAAAAGTTATAAGTATTCGGAAAAAAATTTAAAATAAAATGAAATTCATTGCAGCTTCAATCAGTATTTTTTTATACTTGCAAAAATCAAAGTCCTTATCTTAAATAAGCATGAGTAAAGAACTTTACACGTTGGAATATCCGGTCAGATGCTCTCCCGGCATCTTGTATGAATTTTTAGCCACGCCGGCGGGGCTGGCCGAATGGTTTGCCGATAAAGTGGATGAAAAAGACAATGTATATTATTTTACCTGGAGCAATTCGGTAGAAAAAGCCGAAGTGTTAGATCGGGAACAGGATAAATATATCCGTTTTCGCTGGCTGAATGCGCCGAAAGACGAATATTTTGAGTTCAGAATTGAAAAAACGGAAATTACCAATCAAACCATTCTGGTTATAAAAGATTTTGCGGAAAAAAAAGAAATCAAAGACCAAAGTATGCTCTGGGATCATCAGGTAAAAGAGTTGTTTCACCGCCTGGGCAACTGACCTGTTACCGCAGAAATCAGAATCCGGTAACGTTGTTCTAAAAAAGCATAATAAGAATCCCTTTTTTTCAGGGAAATTCCGGCTGTCAGTTTTATGAATTCACTTGTTCTGATCCGGGTTTTAAATTCCCTTTCATTCATGCGGCGCAAACTTTTGTAATTTCCATCAAGATAGTTGTGGTTCCAGGGATCCCTGCCTGTACAAAGAAAAAATCCGGTTTGTTTCAGAACGGAAAACCCAGCGAGAATGTGCGGCAAAAAGCCATCCCTGTGTTTACCATGAAGCTGAAGCGTTATGCTGAAATAACGACCCCACCAGAAAAGAGTGCGTACGGCAAATATGTGCTCAGCGGTGAAATAACGGGGATAATCCAACACCATCCAGGGCAGGCCGAGATAGTTTTCTCCCCTTGAAATTTTAGCGCTGACCATCAGTATCTCTTCCGGCAGCAGGGCCGTAGCCGGCAGCGACGCGTATTGCTGTTGCAGGAAACCGAACATCACTTTTATTTTCTCCAGAATTCTGTTTTTCGTTAAAATCCAGCGTGCATCGGTTACCAGTTCTTTTTCCTTGGCAGAAAGGATTAATTTTGTTTTCTTCATTCGCTAAAAATACATGTTTAAAAAATTAGACCGCTTAATCATCCGCACCTTTCTGGGCCCTTTTTTTGCAACTTTTTTTATCACCTTGCTGGTGCTGATTATACAGTTTTTCTGGCTTTATATTGACGATTTCGTGGGCAAAGGACTTGACGGTAAAACAATACTGGAATTTATAACCTATCAGAGTGCGGCGCTGGTGCCGTTGGCGCTTCCGCTGGCCATTCTGCTGTCATCGCTGATGACCTTTGGACAGTTGGGAGAAACTTCGGAACTGGTAGCCATCAAATCGGCGGGCATTTCTTTGCTGCGTTTTATGAGACCTTTGTTTGTTTTGTGCGGATTCATTGCCATCGGGGCATTTTTATTTTCCAACTATGTTATTCCGGTGGCAAACCTGAAATCCAGAACGCTTCTGGGCGACATCATTTTTGCGAAGCCGGCCTTTGACTTGAAAGAAGGTGTGTTTTATGATAAAATCAACGGCTATGCCATTAAAATAGGAAAAAAAGAAGCTGACAGCATTATTTACGACATCATCATATATGAACAAAACAATCCCCTGCAAGATAACATGATTGTAGCCCGCAAGGGCATAATGCGCATATCGCCCAATCGCCGTTTTCTGGAATTTCATCTGCGCGACGGATGGAGGTATCAGGAGCGGGGCGACCTGTACAACCGTAACGAAACGGAATTTATTCGTATTGCATTTCGGGAATTTAAAAAAAGTTTTGACCTGAGTCATCTCGGCCTCAGCTTCCGAACGGCAGACAGCGTGCACAAAAACAGTGAAAAAATGCTGAGTATGCGACAACTGGAGAAAGCCATTGATTCCATGAAAAAAGAGGCGCAACAGCAGGTAGAAATCAACCGTCTTAATTTTATCAGCGGCTTTCGGTTTTTGGAATATCTGGATAAGGCAGCAGCCGATACAATGAATGTGAAGGGGCCGCCGGCTTTTTCTTCGTTCGACAAATGGCTGCCGGATTCCGTCCGCACGTTGGTGGCCGAAAATGTGAAAACCAATATCCGTTCGGGGGCTATTAATTTAGAATCGCTGGCGCTGAACAACGATTACCGGCTTCGGGAAATCCGGAAATTTAAAATTGAGTGGCATCGTAAAGTCGTGCTTTCAGTAGCCTGTCTGGTGCTTTTTCTTATCGGTGCGCCCCTCGGCTCCATCATTCGCAAGGGCGGACTGGGCACACCGCTTATTTTTGCCATCCTGTTTTTCATGGTATTTTATTTTACCGGCACAACCGGTGAAAAATTTGCCAAAGAAAACAGTTTTACCCCGTTTGCCGGTATGTGGCTTTCTACTTTTGTCTTGTTGCCTATCGGCTTGTTTTTAACGTATAAAGCGCTGCATGATTCAAGGCTGTTGGATAAAGAATTTTATTTCAGGGCGGGGCGGTTTATTAAAAGCAGGGTACGAAGGATATTTCCCTTCAGATAGCTTTTGGGGCTGAAAGAATCTGTTCAGTTTACATTCGTTCTTTTCAGTTCCGGGCTACTCTTTTTTTCACTAAATTTTTTCCGGATGATGGTTTGTACATCCACGCCGTTGATTTTGCTTTCGAGCCAGCTGATAACGTCTAAATAAGAAAAAGCCCGGGTTTCAAAGCGATTTCCTTCAAATTTCCTGATGCGTTGCAGCAGTTCGTGCAAGGCCGGTTTGATTTCGTGGGGGTACAGGCGCAGTGATTTTCGCAGAAAGCGAAACATTTCTTCTTCCACACCGCTCAGATTTTCCATGCGGGCCATAAAACGATAAACGTTTTTAATCAGGTATTCCAGCAACGAATCATGTCCCAGTTCATAATGTGCAATCAGATGAAGCAAACGGGCGTAGCATTGGAGGTCGCTGCGCAAATCCATCTTCCAGTGAATGATACGGTTCAGCCATTCAATGGCTTTTTCATTTTTGCCGGCGCCAAAATAAAGGCAGGCAATTTTATAATAAAACACCAGTACCCTGTGACGGTCCAGATAGGGTTCGTATTTCTTCAGTTGTTCCTGCAGGTAAGGCACCATGCGAAGGCCTTCGCTGAAACTGCCTTCAATAAAATGCAGATTGATTTTTGAAAGGTATAGGTATTGAAAGCACAGGATGCGGTAGTTTTCGTTTTGCTGAACAATTTTTTTCCGGCTGAATTGCTCAAAGGTTTCCGTGATGTTTCTGAGCCGGGGCGCATCCTGAAGGTACAGGCAGGCATTCATCAGGTTGTGCATGCCTTTGATATAATAGGCTGCTTCGGTTTCAGTCATTTCAGGATATTGGGAAAACAAGTTTACCCACTTCATTGTATAGCGGTAGTATTGCAGAAAATCCTGCCGTATATAGGCATACCAGCTGTACGACTGAAACAGATAAAGTTGTTCGTAAAATCCTTTGAATGTGTGAGCCTGTTCGGGCAGGTGGCGTGAAAAAAATCGTTTGAGCTCTTCTTCATCCGTTTCGTTCCGCGCCATGCCGTTCCGGATGTACCACCCGTACAATTGCAGCGCCAGATTGGAAAGCCGCGAGATAACGGATATTTTTTCATTTACGGCATCGGCATCGGCAGCCAGTTGTTCGGCGCGGTTGTGCATGCTGCGGGTGATGTAAAGCGCCTCGATTTTTTTCTCAAAAAACAAAATCTGCTGCAGGTAGGTAAACTGCTGATACTGCAGGGCAGTTTCCCTGGCTTTTTCCAGCATACGAAGGCTTTGCAGGTACAATCCCCTGTTAAACAACAGTCGGGCAAAATCCATCAGTTCGTTCAGTTGCAGGGTGATGTTGTCGTCGCCCGAAGAGTGACGTAACGAAGATAGAATAAGCCGGTATAAATGAGCTTTCAGGTTTGAAAGCTGTGATTTTTTCAGCGCTCTGTTTTTTTGCAACAACTTTTTTTCGTCATATTCTTCCATTTTATTCAGGGCGTCAAAAAGGCGAATAACTTTGAGGTCGGCCGAGCCGGCATTGCGGCTTACAAAGAGTTTGAAGTTTCGCTTCTCATTTCTGTCAAGCGATTTTATCAGTAAAAACAAAGGGTCGGACATGCGGTTACGCATCGTAATCAGCTCCTTTTTAATTGTTTGTTAATCAATATTTTAGTTATGCTTTTCGGGTTTCGGCCGCTGTAATTTCCGAAACAGTTTGTTTTTTTCCGCTATACCCTTCAATGTACTTTCGGTATTCCGGTTGGCCTAAGGCTTACTGGAATTTTTTCACCTAATGAAATTTTATGTCTTGCCGTCAGATAATCATTTTTGATACCACACTCCGCGACGGAGAGCAGGTGCCCGGCTGCAAACTTAACACAAAGGAAAAACTCATGCTGGCTTTAGAGCTGGAAGCTCTTGGCGTAAATGTGATTGAAGCCGGTTTCCCGATATCCAGTCCCGGCGATTTTGAGAGCGTAAACACCATTGCCAGGGAAATAAAAGAGGCCGTGGTATGCGGGTTGAGCCGGGCGCAGCAAAAAGATATAGAGGTGGCTGCCGAAGCGTTGAAGCCGGCCCGAAGAAAACGCATACATACGGGAATAGGCACCAGCGACCTGCATATAAAATACAAGTTCAACAGCACCCGGGAAGAGATTCTGGAAAGAGCCGTAGCAGCCGTAAAATGGGCGAGAAGGTTTACTGACGATGTAGAGTTTTTTGCCGAAGATGCCGGCCGCAGCGATGAAGCCTATTTAGCCCGCGTAATAGAAGCTGTGATTGAAGCGGGAGCCACTACCGTAAATATTCCGGATACCACCGGTTATTGCCTGCCGCAGCAATATGCCGATAAAATAAAATACCTGGTGAATCATGTGCCCAATATTGACAAGGCGGTTATCAGTTGTCATTGTCATAACGACCTTGGGCTGGCCAGTGCCAACTCCATTATGGGTGCTATAGAGGGCGCCGGGCAAATTGAATGCACAATTAACGGACTGGGTGAACGGGCCGGCAACACTTCGCTGGAAGAAGTGGTAATGATTATAAAACAACATCCGGAACTGAATTTATTTACCACCATCAAAACAGAGAAGCTGAACCCCATCAGCCGTCTGGTGAGTGAAACGATGCGTATGCCGGTTCAGCCCAACAAAGCCATTGTAGGAAGCAATGCCTTTGCCCATTCGTCGGGAATTCATCAGGACGGGTTTCTGAAACATGCGCTCAATTATGAAATTATTCGTCCCGAAGAGGTAGGGGCCGACCCGTCGAAAATTGTACTGACGGCACGGAGCGGGCGAAGTGCGCTGGCGTACCGTTATCGGTTGCTGGGATATGATTTTACCCGTGATGAAATTGATGAATTGTATAAACAATTTCTGGAAGTGGCCGACAGAAAAAAAGAAGTAGAAAACGAAGACCTGCTGCAGATGGCCGAGGCATATCTGAAAACTTTGGCTTCGGTATGATTTTACATAAATAACCGGCCGCCCGCAGGATGCAAAAGATAACATTTTGCCGTTAGCGATACAAAGGCGACGGGCTGCCCGACTGAAGTGGATACCCCGCTGAAGGCATGTGCGTTGATGAGGCGGCGGAGTAGGAACGGAAGGCGGGGACTGCAGGTGAACAGAGAGGCGAACGGCGAGAGCCCCAGACAAAAATAGGCAAGTGATAAATGCAGGGGTTAAAGGTTAGATAACAGCGATACATTTTAAATAAAAGGAATCAATAAACGGATTAGATGTGTAACTAACCGGAAACCTGAATGTGATTTAAAGTTTTGAGGAAAAACCGAACGAGTTGCATGGGAAAAACCTTGTTTGATAAAATCTGGGAAAAGCATGTGGTAAAAGAGCCCGGGGCCGGGCTTTCGGTGCTTTATATTGACCGCCATTTCATACACGAAGTCACCTCACCGCAGGCATTTGCCGGACTGAAAAAAAGAGGGCTGCGGGTGTTCAGACCAGAGCAAACGATTGCCACTGCCGACCATAATGTGCCCACGCTGAATCAGCACCTGCCTATACGGGAAGAGCTGAGCCGCAGGCAGGTAGAAACTTTGATACAAAACTGCGCCGATCACGGCATAACGCTTTACGGACTGGGCCATCCTTATCAGGGTATTGTGCATGTGATAGGTCCTGAACTGGGCATAACGCAGCCGGGCATGACCATTGTGTGCGGCGACAGCCATACTTCCACTCACGGCGCTTTCGGCTGCATTGCATTTGGTATCGGAACCAGTGAAGTGGAAATGGTACTGGCCACGCAGTGTTTGCTGCAGGCAAAGCCAAAACAAATGCGCATAACGGTGGACGGAAGGCTGAAAAAAGGTGTCGTGTCGAAAGATGCGGTGTTGTACATATTGTCAAAGATTTCGGCTTCAGGGGCTACGGGTTATGCCATAGAATATGCCGGAAGCGCTATACGCTCAATGAGCATGGAAGCGAGAATGACAATTTGCAACATGAGTATAGAAATGGGTGCCCGCTGCGGATTAATTGCGCCCGATGAAACCACGTTCTCTTATCTCAAAAACCGGCAGTTTGCACCGAAAGGCAGCGATTGGGAAAGAGCGGTTAATTACTGGAAAACGCTGTACACCGACAGCGACGCCATTTTTGACAAAGAATATTTCTTTGATGCAGAAGAGATAGAGCCGATGATTACCTATGGCACGAATCCCGGTATGGGAATACCGGTAACCGGAGCCATACCTGCTCAGGAAACCTTACCCGAAAACGAAAGAAAAGCGTTGGCAAAAGCGCTGGCCTATATGGGATTGAAGGAAGGTGAAAAACTGAAAGGAAAAAAAATTGATTATGTGTTTATCGGCAGTTGCACTAACAGTCGCCTGGAAGACCTGCGCATGGTTGCACAACTGGTGAAAGGCAAAAAGAAAGCGCCGCACGTAGAAGTGTGGGTTGTGCCCGGAAGCAAACAGGTAGAAGCGCAGGCCAGGGCCGAAGGCATAGACAAAATTTTTGAAGAAGCCGGATTTCAGTTGCGTCAGCCCGGATGCAGCGCCTGCCTGGGCATGAACGAAGACAAAATACCGGCCGGAAAATATTGCGTATCTACTTCGAACCGGAATTTCGAAGGCCGCCAGGGCGCCGGAGCACGCACCATACTGGCCAGCCCGTTGACGGCAGCCGCCGCCGCCATAACCGGCGAAATAACCGATGTAAGAGAATGGCTGAATGATTAAACCTGTGGCACAACCGTTTACCATATTAACCGATACATATATACCGCTGCCGGTAGAGAACATAGATACCGACCAGATTATACCGGCCCGCTTTTTAAAAGCCACCAGCAAAGAAGGTTTTGGAAAAAACCTGTTCAGAGACTGGCGGTATGAAAATGATGACGAAAGCCGGCCCTTGGCAGATTTTGTGTTGAATAATCCTGCTTACAAAGGAAGCATACTGGTGGCCGGAAAAAACTTTGGTTGCGGTTCATCCCGCGAACATGCGGCGTGGGCTTTAGCCGATTATGGTTTTCGGGCGGTGGTGAGCAGTTTTTTTGCCGATATTTTTAAAAACAATGCGCTTAACAACGGCGTGCTGCCCGTAACGGTTTCGGAACAATTTCTGCAGAAATTATTTACACAAACAGCCGAAGCAACGCTTACGATTGACCTTTCGGTGCAAACCATTACCCTGAATACCACAGGCGAACAGGAACATTTTGAAATCAATGCCTATAAAAAAACCTGCTTGCTGAACGGGTATGACGATATTGATTTTTTACTGAGCCTGAAAGAAGATATTCTTCAATTTGAAAAAAAACATTCGTACGGATATGAAAAAGAAAATCACCTTGCTCCCCGGCGACGGGATTGGCCCTGAAGTACTCAGCCAGGCCCGCAAAGTTCTTGATGCGGTGGCTTCGGTATATCAACATCAATGGGAGTATAATGAAGGAAAAATCGGAGCGGCAGCCATAGACGCCACCGGTACAGCCTTACCGCAACAAACACTTGAGTTGTGTATGGAAAGTGATGCGATATTGTTTGGGGCTGTTGGCCATCCCCGCTATGATAACGACCCGAAAGCTGCCGTTCGGCCGGAACAGGGCATACTGGGTTTGCGCAAAGCACTGGAACTGTATGCCAACATCAGGCCCATACAAACCTATGCGGCTCTGCGTCACCTTTCTCCGATTCATCTGAAACGTAAGGAAGAAGTAAACTTTATTATTTTCAGAGAACTGACGGCCGGAATTTATTTCGGCGATAAAGAAACAACAAATAACGGAAGCACCGCGGTAGATACCTGCAAGTACAGCAAAAATGAAGTGGAACGAATAGCCCGCATGGCATTTGAATATGCGCTCGGCAGAAAAAGAAAACTCACGCTGGTAGATAAAGCCAATGTACTGGAAACCTCACGCCTTTGGCGCAGGACAATACAGGAGTTGAGCGCTCAGTATCCCGAAGTGAGTGTGGAATATATGTATGTGGACAATGCGGCCATGCAGATTATCCTGAACCCTTATCAGTTTGATGTGATACTTACCGAAAATATGTTTGGCGATATTCTCAGCGATGAAGCCAGTGTGCTTTGCGGATCGCTGGGTATGTTGCCTTCAGCGTCGTTGGGCGAACATACCGCCTTATTTGAGCCTATACACGGATCATATCCGCAGGCGGCCGGCAAAGATATTGCCAACCCGATCGGAGCCATTCTGTCAGCAGCCCTGATGCTGGAATATTTCGGACTGAAAGAAGAAGCCGGACATGTACGCGATGCCGTAGAGTGGTCGCTGGAAAATCGTTTTGTCACAAAAGACATTGATACCATCAATTTTTACTTCACCTCTACGGTAGGTGATTTGATAGCGGATTACATCACAGGCCGCATTCCCGATTCGGTGAAACAGGAAAATATTCTGTTAAGAAAATCTACCATTATATAACAAACACTTGTTTGATTTTTTAAAAAAAATACCAAAGTTCTTTGTTTGCTGAGCGGGCCGTTGTACTTTTGAATAAGTACAATGAAAAGTAACGCTACACATATCATTCGCATCGCCCGACGAATTACCATAATGATTGTGGTGATTATACTTCTTTCCACAGGCGGTGCTGTATAAATGTGTAACTGATAATAAAATAGAAAACGCAACAGCCCGCCGAAATTTCCGGCGGGTTTTTTTTGATCAGATTATGGGCATGAATGTATATTATCATAATGAAACCATCGTATATCTGAATGGAGAATTCATAAAGGCTTCAGAGGCCAAGGTGGATTTGTACTGTCAGACGCTTCATTACGGCTACGGCGTTTTCGAGGGCATCAGAAGCTACAAGACGTCAAACGGCAGCACCCGGATTTTCAAAGCCAAAGAGCATTTTGAGCGCATGAAAAACTCAGCGCGGTTGTTGGGAATGCCTTACCCCTGGCATACGGAACAACTCATACAGGTAACCTACGAGTTGCTGAAAAGAAACCAACTGCAGGATGCCTACATCCGCCCGTTGGTTTATGCGCCTGCCAATATGGTATTGGGCCTTAATGAAGAGTCTTTTCTGGTGATTGAAGTGTGGCCGATGAAACCTTATCTGGGAGAAAAATTACTTCGCATAGGAATTTCCTCTTATTGCAGGCCTCATCCGAAATCAATTCATCCCGAAGCCAAAGCCTGCGGGCATTACGTCAACTCTATTCTGGCCAGCGCCGAAATGAAATCCAAAGGGTACGACGAAGCCCTCATGCTCGACGTAAACGGATATATAGCTGAGGCGCCGGGGGCCAATGTATTTCTGGAAAAAGAAGGAAAATTATTTACACCGCCACCGGGCCATATTCTTCCGGGCATCACGAGGGCTACCATCATGGAATTGTGTATGGAATTGAATATTCCGGTTGAAGAAAAACCGATTCATCCCGAAGAGTTACGACGGGCCGATGCAGTATTTTACTGCGGTACCGCCGCCGAAGTCATCGGATGGGAAAGTGTGGAAGGGCATCGTTTTTCTCTGCCATGGCATAAAACAATCAGCAGCGAAATTCAGAAAGCATATAAAGAAAAGGTAACCTTATCCGGAAGGTATCAGCCGCAGGCCATGGAATTATAAACAATGAAATTGCTTATGACGGAAAGACTGAACCGATATTCCCGCATACTCACACAGGATGAAACACAACCCGCTGCCCGGGCCATGCTGTACGGTATAGGCTTAAAAGAGGAAGACATGCAAAAACCCCAGGTGGGTATAGCCAGCATGGGTTATGAGGGCAACACCTGCAACATGCACCTGAATGAACTGGCACAACGGGTAAAACAAAGTGTGTGGGATCATGACATGGTGGGTCTGGTTTTTAACACCATAGGTATCAGCGACGGCATCAGCAACGGTACGGAGGGCATGCGCTATTCATTGGTTAGCCGTGAAATTATTGCCGACAGTATTGAGGCTGTGATGGGCGGATTTTACTACGATGCTTTAATTGCGCTTCCGGGTTGCGACAAAAACATGCCCGGCTGTGTAATGGCCATGGCCCGAATCAACAGGCCTTCCCTCATGATTTACGGAGGCACCATTGCTGCCGGTTATTATAAAGGAGAAGAACTCAACATCATTTCGGCTTTTGAGGCGCTGGGTAAAAAACTGGCCGGAAAAATTTCATCCGAAGACTTTCATGAAATTATCAAAAACAGTTGTCCGGGCCCGGGCGCCTGTGGCGGAATGTACACGGCCAATACCATGGCGGCAGCTATTGAAGCGCTGGGTATGAGCCTTCCTTATTCTTCTTCCTCACCGGCGCTGAGCGAAGAAAAAAACCGGGAATGCATAGAAGCAGGCCGCGCCATATACCGTTTGCTGGAAAAAAATATACGGCCGCGGGATATCATGACCAGAAAAGCATTTGAAAATGCCATCCGTATAGTTATGGCGCTGGGTGGCAGCACCAATGCCGTGTTGCATATCACCGCCATGGCGCACAGCGCCGGCATTTCACTTTCACTCAACGATTACCAGCACTTCAGCAATACCACACCCGTTATTGCCGATTTTAAACCCAGCGGCAAATACCTGATGAAAGAACTGCATCAACACGGCGGAATGCCCGCTGTGATGCGCTATCTGCTGGAGAAAGGACTGCTGCACGGCGATTGCCTTACCGTAACCGGAAAAACCCTGGCCGAAAATGTAGCGTCGGTAAAGCCGATTGATGTGGAACGGCAGAATGTGATATACCCCATTGAACAACCCGTAAAGCCTACCGGCCATATTCAGGTGCTTTACGGAAACCTGGCGCCGGGCGGAGCCATAGCTAAAATTTCAGGAAAAGAAGGCGAACGCTTTGAAGGCCCGGCACGGGTGTTCGACGGCGAAAAAAACTTCATTCAGGGCATCACCGAAGGAAGAATAAAAAAAGGGGACGTTATTGTCATTCGTTACGCCGGCCCCAAAGGCGCACCCGGAATGCCCGAAATGCTGAAGCCTACCAGCGCAATTACCGGCGCCGGTCTGGAAAAAGATGTAGCTCTTATTACTGACGGACGATTCAGCGGGGGGTCGCACGGGTTTGTAGTGGGCCATATCGTACCCGAAGCCTTTGAAGGCGGTCCGATTGCTCTGGTGCAGGATGACGACCTCATCGAAATAGATGCCGTAACCCGAACCCTTACCCTGAAAGTAAAAGAAGAAGTGCTGGAACAACGAAAAAAACAATGGAAACAGCCGCCCCTGCCGGTTCGCAGCGGTGTGCTGTATAAATATGCCCTCACGGTAAAAAGCGCCGCTGAAGGATGCATTACCGATTCATAAAACAACAGCGTATGGAAACCACATTGATGGCAAAAAAACAAAAAACCAAAGCCCTGACCACTATCACCGGGTCCGAAGCCGTAATGGACGCCCTGGTTCACGAAGGGGTAACAGTGGTATTCGGTTATCCCGGAGGCGCCATAATGCCTGTTTATGATGCCCTGTATGATTATGTAGATCGTATTCAGCATATTCTCGTACGTCATGAGCAGGGCGCCATTCATGCCGCTCAGGGCTATGCCCGTGTAAGCGGTAAAACCGGAGTGGTTTTTGCCACCAGCGGGCCGGGTGCAACCAATCTGGTTACCGGACTGGCCGACGCCATGATTGACTCTACGCCCGTGGTTTGTATCACCGGACAGGTATTTGCTCACCTGCTCGGCAGCGACGCTTTCCAGGAAACCGATATCATCAATATCACCACACCCGTTACCAAATGGAATTATCAGATTACCGATGCAACCGAAATACCCCAGGTACTGGCCAAAGCCTTTTACATTGCCCGTAGCGGAAGACCCGGCCCCGTGCTGATTGACATTACCAAAAATGCCCAGCTTCAGACTTTTGAATACGCCGGTTACGTTCCCTGCCGGCACATCAGAAGTTATCGCCCTAAACCCGTCATTCGTGAAGAATATATTGAACAAGCGGCCGAACTGATAAACATGGCAGAAAAACCCTTCGTCATTTTCGGCCAAGGCGTAATACTGGGTAAGGCAGAAAACGAATTCGCCAGGTTTATTGAAAAACTTGGCGCACCCGTTGCCTGGACCATCATGGGTATGGGCGCCATCCCTACGCATCATCCTTTAGCAGTGGGTATGCTGGGAATGCACGGCAACTACGCCCCCAATGTGCTCACCAACGAATGCGATGTACTCATAGCCGTGGGCATGCGTTTCGACGACAGAGTGACGGGCAGGCTGGATAAATATGCCCGACAGGCAAAAGTTATACACCTGGATATTGACCCCGCCGAAATAGACAAAAATGTAAAAACCACGGTACCCGTCTGGGGAGATTGCAAGGAAACCCTACCCCTGCTTACCCGTCGCATCAGCAAACGCAGTTTCCCCGAATGGCTCAATCGCTTTCATGAACTGAAGCAAAAAGAAATGGAAAAATGTATTCAACCCGAACTCTATCCCCGGCACGGCGAAATTACCATGGGCGAAGTGATTCGTGCACTGAACGAAATAACCCGCGGAGAAGCCGTTATCGTTACCGATGTAGGCCAGCATCAGATGGTAGCCTGCCGCTACGCCGCCATGCGGCACACCCGCAGCAATATTACCAGCGGCGGGCTGGGCACCATGGGGTTCGGATTACCCGCAGCCATCGGCGCATATTACGGTAATCCTCAACGCACCATCATTGCGGTGCTCGGCGACGGCGGCATTCAGATGACCATTCAGGAACTCGGCACCATCATGCAATACAGGCCCAACGTAAAAATTCTCTTGCTCAACAACAATTTTCTCGGCATGGTACGCCAGTGGCAGGAACTGTTTCACGGGCATCGTTATTCCTTTGTTGACATCCAAAGCCCCGACTTCGTACAGGTGGCGGCAGGATATGATATTCCCGCCGCTTCCGTTTCCGAAAGAGAAAAACTGTATGAAGCGCTTCAGCGCATGATAACCGCCCCGGGCGCCTATCTGCTCGAAATAAAAGTGGGCAAGGAAAACAATGTATTTCCCATGGTGCCGCAGGGCCGCGGCGTGGCCGAATGTGTATTAAGCAAAGAAGAACTGTAAAACAACATCCCATGCAGAAAAAAGAATTTACCATAACCGTATATACCGAAAACCAGGTGGGACTGCTCAACCGCATCGCCATCATCTTTTCCAAACGCAAAATCAATATCGAAAGCCTCAACACCTCGCCCAGCGAAGTGGACAGTGTGCACCGCTTCACCATCGTCATTCACGAAACCGAAGACGTGGTGCGGAAACTCTGCCGGCAGATAGAAAAACAGGTAGATGTGCTCAAGGCCTACTACAATACCAACGACGAAATCGTATGGCACGAACTCGCCATGTACAAGGTGCCTACCGACGCCATTGCCGAGCATGTAAAAGTAGAGCGCCTGCTCAGCCAGTACGGCGCCAAAACCGTGGTCATCCGTAAAGATTATGTCGTGTTTGAAGTAGCCGGCCACCGCGAAGAAACCGAAAAACTCATTCAGGTGCTCGAGCCGTACGGCCTCATTGAGTTTGTACGCAGCGGCCGCATCGCCATCATCAAAAACAGCGAAGGCTTTCACCGCAAACTCAAACAGTTCGAAGAAACACAACCCGGCCACCAGGCCGTCGAAAACGAATATTTAGACAAACAACAGGAAGTATTCAGTATGTAAAAAAAGTGCTTATGAAACAAAATGCAAAAAATATTTTTCAGGGGCTATCAGCTTCCGATACGTTGTTCGGCATTCGTCCCGGCTGCTTCGGGCTTCGGTGCGCCAAAGGCGCACTTCCCCTTCGCATCCGGCAGCCCTTCAGCGGCATATCGCTTATCGGCCGTTTTGTATTCCCAAACAAGCCGAACGGCATTTCCGCAATTTTCAAAAAATAAAACCACATCATCACACGTAAAACCGTTCTTATGGCCAATTATTTCAATACGCTTTCATTTCGGGAAAAACTGATTCAGCTCGGCACCTGCGAATTTTTAGACCGAAGTGCATTTGCCGATGGCGTTCAGGCGCTCAGAAATAAAAAAATCGTCATTGTAGGTTGTGGTGCACAGGGCCTGCATCAGGGCCTCAACATGCGAGACAGCGGACTGGATGTATCGTATGCCCTCCGCCCCGAAGCCATTGCCAGAAAAAGAACTTCCTGGCAAAATGCCGTTCACCACGGCTTCCCCGTAGGCACATACGAAGATTTGATACCCGATGCCGACCTGGTGTGCAATCTGACGCCCGACAAACAGCACAGCAACGTGGTAAGCGCCGTCATGCCGCTTATGAAAAAAGGGGCCGTGTTATCTTATTCGCACGGATTCAACATTGTAGAAGAAGGAATGCAGGTCAGAAAAGATATTACCGTCATTATGGTTGCCCCCAAGTCGCCGGGCACCGAAGTACGGGAAGAATTCAAACGGGGATTCGGCGTGCCAACGCTAATTGCCGTACATCCCGAAAATGACCCCGAAGGCAAAGGACTTGCCTGGGCCAAAGCCTATGCGGCAGCCACCGGCGGCCATCGGGCCGGCGTATTGTTGTCTTCTTTCGTGGCCGAAGTAAAAAGCGACCTGATGGGCGAACAAACCATCCTGTGCGGCATGCTGCAAACCGGCTCTTTGCTATGTTTTGATAAAATGATTCAAGACGGTATAGAACCCGGCTATGCCGCCAAACTGGTGCAATACGGATGGGAAACCATAACCGAAGCCCTGAAACAGGGTGGCATTACGTGTATGATGGACAGGCTCGCCAATCCGGCCAAACTTCGCTGCTATAACCTGGCCGAACAACTTAAAAATATACTGCGCCCCCTGTTCAGAAAACATATGGACGATATCCTCAGCGGCGCTTTTTCCGAAAACATGATGAAAGACTGGGCCAACGACGACAGGCAACTGCTGCAATGGCGCCGTCAAACCGGCGAAACAGCCTTTGAACAAACCGAACCCACGGAAGAACCTGTGAGCGAACAGGAATTTTTTGACAACGGCCTGTTGATGGTGGCCATGGTAAAGGCCGGCGTGGAACTGGCTTACGAAATCATGCTGGAAAGCGGCATTAAGGCCGAAAGCGCCTATTACGAATCGCTTCACGAACTGCCCCTGATTGCCAACCTGGTAGCCCGCAAAAAACTGTACGAAATGAATAAAGTGATTTCCGACACGGCCGAATACGGCTGTTATCTTTTTGACCAGTCGGCACGGCCGCTGTTGAAACCTTTTGTGGAATCATTGGAATCCGAAGTACTGGGCAGGAATTACAACGAAGGCAAATGGCATACCGTAAGCAACAGAACGCTGATAGAAATAAACCATGCCATCCGCAACCACCCCATTGAAAAAACCGGAGAAAAACTCAGGGCCGCCATGTCGGGCATGAAAGCCCTTTCTTCAGCGGCAGCACGGAAAAAAGAATCGGATTTGCAACATGCATAAACCTGAAAAAGTATGATGGCCGGAATCAGCGAAAAAAAACCAAACGCAAAACAGGAACTGCATTTTCACCGCGCGGCAGTACGGCTACGTAAGGTAATACACCGTACCCCCCTGCAGTACAACGAGATTTTATCCGCACGATATCAGTGCCGGGTTTATCTGAAACGGGAAGATTTGCAGGTAGTGCGCAGTTATAAAATCCGCGGCGCATACAATTTCATCAGCAGCCTGGATGAAGAAGCCCGGAAAAAGGGTGTGGTGTGCGCCAGCGCCGGCAATCATGCTCAGGGATTTGCCTACAGTTGCCGCATGCTCGGCATATACGGCGTGGTATTTATGCCGGTCATTACGCCTCGCCAAAAAATAAAACAAACCGAAATGTTTGGCCGGGGATATGTGAAGATTCAACTGCACGGCGATACATACGACGATTGCGCTGCCGCCGCCCTGCAGTTTACGGATGCGCAGGGTATGACCTTTGTGCCTCCCTTTGACGATTACCGGATTATTGAAGGGCAGGGTACCGTAGGACTGGAAATCCTGGAAGACCTTTCAGATATTGACTACCTGTTTGTGCCTGTCGGCGGCGGCGGACTGGCTTCCGGCGTGGGCAGCTATTTTAAAACCTACTCACCCGCTACAAAAATTATAGGGGCGGAACCGGAAGGCGCCCCGGCAATGTATGAAGCGCTGAAACAAGGCCAACCGGTAACCTTACCAGACATAGACCGTTTTGTAGACGGCGCGGCAGTGAAAAGAGCCGGCGAAATCACTTTTCAGTTTTGCCGCGAAGTGCTGGACGATTTATTGCTGGTGCCCGAAGGAAAAGTATGCAGCGTGATTTTACAACTGTACAATGAGCAGGCTATCGTGGCCGAACCGGCTGGCGCATTAAGCATAGCGGCGCTGGATGTCTGCGCTTCGCTTATAAAAGGAAAAAATGTGGTATGTGTCGTAAGCGGCAGCAATAATGATATTGACCGGATGCAGGAAATCAAAGAGCGGTCGCTTCAATACGAAGGTTTGAAACGTTATTTTCTGGTAAACTTTGCCCAACGGCCGGGCGCCCTGAAGGAATTTGTCAATGATGTACTTGGCCCGGACGACGATATTACCCGGTTTGAATACATGCAAAAAACGAATAAAGAAAACGGCCCGGCTCTCATTGGCATTGAACTGAAAAAAAAGGAAGATTATGAAAAGCTGGTAGAAAACATGATAAAAAAACAGATTCGCTTTACGGAGTTGAATAAAGACGATATTTTATTTAGTTATCTGGTGTAACGTTCGGAATGGGTCATCCCGAAGACTGCCTTACGATTGCCTGCCTGAAATAATTATAAACCCGTAAAAATTCTGCGTATGGCAGCACATCAGGGACTATACCTTCCGCAGTGTGAGCATGACGCCTGCGGTATCGGTTTTGTAGCTAACATCAAAGGCCATAAATCGCATCAGATGATTTCCGATGCGCTGACGGTATTGGAAAACATGGAACATCGCGGCGCCTGCGGATGCGAAAACAACACCGGCGACGGAGCCGGCATTATGATTCAAACGCCACACGAATTCTTTTTTGAAGAATGCCTGAAGAAAGGCGTACATCTTCCCCCATACGGCAAATACGGAGTCGGGGTCATCTTTTTTCCCAAAGACATTCGGCTTCGCGAAGAGTGTCGTGAAATTTTTAACCGAACGGCCGAAAAACTGGGTCTTGAAATTTTAACGTACCGCAAAGTACCCGTTTGTTCCGAAGGTATAGGCGCCACCGCACTGAGCGTAGAACCCGAAATGGAACAGGTTTTTATTGCCTGTCCCGACCATATTACCCATCCCGATGCCTTTGAACGAAAGCTGTTTGTGCTGCGGAATCATGCCTCGCATCTCATCCGCAACACGGTACGCCGGGATGAAATCGGCTTTTATGTGGCCTCGCTGTCTTATAAAACCGTAGTATATAAAGGTCAGCTTACCAGCCATCAGGTGCGCACTTATTTTCCCGATTTGTCGAACAAAAGGGTGGTCAGTGCATTCGGATTGGTGCACAGCCGGTTTGCCACCAATACGTTTCCTTCCTGGAAGCTGGCCCAACCGTTTCGCTACATTGCACACAACGGCGAAATCAATACCCTGCAGGGCAACCTGAACTGGTTGCGTTCCAGCGAAAGAGGATTTACCACGCCTTATTTTACCAAAGAAGAAATGGATATGCTGCTTCCGGTTGTTGCCGAAGAACAATCCGATTCCGCTTCGCTGGACAATATGATAGAACTGCTGACCCTTTGCGGCCGGAGCCTCCCCCATGTGATGATGATGCTGATACCCGAAGCCTGGGATGGTAACGAGCACATGGACCCCGTTAAAAAAGCTTTCTATGAATTTCATGCTTCCATCATGGAGCCCTGGGACGGGCCGGCTTCCATCAGTTTTACCGACGGAAAAATCATTGGCGCCACGTTAGACCGAAACGGCCTGCGTCCTTCGCGGTATTGCGTTACCCACGATGGCAGAGTCATCATGGCTTCCGAATCCGGTACGCTTCCTGTGCCCCCATCGGCCATAAAGGAAAAGGGAAGGCTGCAGCCCGGTAAGATGTTTATCGTAGATATGGAGCAGGGAAGAATCATCAGCGATGAAGAACTGAAACAAACCATCTGCTCTCAGAAACCTTACGGAGAGTGGCTGAATAAATATAAAATTCGCCTGGAGGAACTGGAAGACCCCCGGGTGGTATTTACCCACCTTACAGACGCTTCGGTACGCAAATACCAAAAAGCTTTTGGTTACACAACAGAAGATATTGAAGCCATTATAAAGCCAATGGCTCTGGAAGGAAAAGAACCGGTAGGCTCAATGGGAAGCGATATTCCGCTGGCCGTACTGAGCGACAAACCGCAACATCTGACGTCTTATTTTAAACAACTATTTGCACAGGTTACCAATCCGCCTATTGACCCTATTAGGGAAAAAATGGTGATGAGCCTTGCCACTTTTGTGGGCAACAACGGAAACCTGTTGGATGAAAACCCGATGCAATGCCATACTGTGGCACTGAAGCATCCCGTGCTGACCAACTACGAACTGGAAAAGCTGCGCAGCATAGATACGGGAATATTTCAGGCCAAAACATTGCAAACCTACTTTCGTGCCGACGGCAAGCCCGGTTCGCTGCAAAAAGGACTGGACCGTTTGTGCCGTTATGCCGAAGATGCGGTAAATGACGGATTTGAAGTGCTGATTTTGAGCGACAGAGCGGTGGACAGCGACCATGCGGCCATACCGTCACTGCTGGCCACGTCGGCCGTTCATCATCATCTGATACGAAAAGGGCTTCGGGGCCAGGTGGGTATTGTGGTAGAAGCCGGCGATGTGTGGGAAGTTCACCATTTTGCCTGCCTGCTGGGGTTCGGCGCTACGGCCATCAATCCCTACCTCGCCCTGGAAACAATACGAAACCTGAAAATAAATGATGAACTGAATACCGAACTAACGGAAAATGATTTAATCGGTAATTACATCAAAGCCGTGAATGAAGGACTGCTGAAAGTGTTTTCCAAGATGGGAATTTCCACCCTGCAGTCTTACCAGGGAGCGCAGATTTTTGAGATCATCGGTATAGACCGTGAAGTTGTAGATAAATATTTTACCGGCGCCATAAGCCGTATTCAGGGTATAGGACTGGAAGAGATAGCCCGCGAAGCGCTGATAAAACACCGTTCAGCATTTTCCGGCACCGAACTTCCGGTAGATCGTTTGCCTGAGGGCGGTATTTATCAGTGGCGGCGAAACGGTGAATATCATCTTTTTAACCCCGTAACGGTGCATTTGCTGCAGCATACCGTGCGGATGAACGACTACGCCACGTTTAAAAAATTTTCCCGCGCCATTAATGAGCAGTGTGAACCCGCCGTTAATCTGCGCAGCCTTTTGGAATTCAGGCGAACGAGGCCTTCCATACCAATAGAAGAAGTGGAGCCGCCTGAAAATATTTACAGGCGCTTTGCCACCGGCGCCATGAGTTTTGGCTCCATATCGTGGGAAGCGCATACCACCCTGGCAATAGCCATGAACCGGTTAGGCGCCAAAAGCAACACCGGCGAAGGCGGAGAAGATGAACGTCGCTATGAGCCGCTTCCCAACGGAGACAGTATGCGCTCTGCCATCAAACAGGTAGCCAGTGCCCGCTTTGGAGTAACTGCATTGTATTTAACCGAAGCCGATGAACTGCAAATCAAGATGGCGCAGGGGGCGAAACCCGGAGAAGGAGGTCAACTGCCGGGCCATAAAGTAGATGAATGGATTGGCAAAACCAGACACAGTACTCCGGGTGTTGGCTTAATTTCTCCACCCCCGCACCACGATATCTATTCTATTGAAGACCTTGCTCAGTTGATTTTTGACCTGAAAAACGCAAACCGGCATGCCCGCATCAGCGTAAAACTGGTAAGCAAGGCCGGTGTGGGTACCATAGCTGCCGGCGTTGCCAAGGCAAAAGCCGATGTTATTCTTATCAGCGGGCACGACGGAGGAACCGGCGCTTCTCCGATTTCATCCATTCGCCATGCCGGTTTACCCTGGGAACTGGGACTGGCAGAAACCCATCAAACGCTGGTGCGCAATAAACTCAGAAGCCGCGTAGTGTTGCAGGCCGACGGACAAATCCGAACCGGCAGAGATATAGCCATAGCCACGCTGCTCGGAGCCGAAGAGTGGGGAATTGCTACGGCAGCCCTGGTAGCCGAAGGATGTATCATGATGCGGAAATGTCATTTGAACACCTGTCCCGTGGGTATAGCCACTCAGGATCCGGAATTGAGAAAACGATTTACGGGAAAGCCGGAGCATGTAATTCATTATATACAATTTCTGGTGCAGGAACTGCGTGAAATAATGGCTGAGCTGGGCTTCAGAACCGTAGATGAAATGGTAGGGCATACCGAATGCCTGACTCTTAGGGAAAACCTGCAACACTGGAAGTATCGGAAATTAGACCTGAGCGCCTTGTTATATAAAGAAGAAGCGCCACCTTATATGACGCTGTATAAATCGGAAGAGCAGGAACACGGACTGGAGGGAGTTTTAGACTGGCAGTTGATACACACAGCCAAACCTGCCATAGAGCGCGGAGAACCGGTAACGGGAGAATTTGAAATAAAAAATACTAACAGAACAATAGGAACAATTCTTTCTCATGAAATAACGAAAAAGTATCGCTCGGCCGGTTTGCCCGACGGAACCATTCAATTTAAATTTAAAGGAACGGCAGGACAAAGCTTTGGAGCCTTTGCCGCCAAAGGCATAACATTGGAGCTGGAGGGCGATGCCAATGACTATTTCGGAAAAGGGTTGAGCGGAGCAAGACTGATCATTTATCCGCCGGCCGGGAGTTCATTTGTTCCGGAAGAGAATATCATTATCGGAAATGTTTCATTTTACGGCGCTACCTCGGGCGAGGCATTTATCAGAGGCAAGGCGGGCGAACGGTTTTGTGTGCGCAATTCGGGCGCCCGGGTAGTGGTGGAGGGCACCGGAGATCACGGATGTGAATATATGACAGGAGGGCTGGCTATTGTACTGGGTGAAACAGGAAGAAATTTTGCAGCCGGCATGAGCGGAGGAATTGCCTATGTGTATGACCTGAAAGGAAATTTCAGAGCGCACTGCAATACTGAAATTGTAGATCTGGACCCGCTTTCGGAAGAAGACGAAGCAGAGCTGACCGCTATGCTGAGGCGCCATGAACAATTTACCGGCAGTACGGTGGCCCGGTTTATTCTGAGCGATTGGGAAAATCAGGTGCGTTGTTTTATTAAAGTTTTTCCGAAAGATTATAAAAAAGTGTTGCAGAAAGCAAGGGAACAAGTCAGGCTGAAAGCTTAGAAGAAGAGGATGAAGCGAAGAAATAAAAAAGGCCGATAGTTATTTGACAGATGAAAGGCTGCCCCGCCTGAAGGGCCCGGCCCTCTGCTGCAGGCAGAGGGCGGAGTGAAACGAACCCCGTAACCCCGAATTATCGGGGCAGGTGCGGGGGACTGCAGCTGATGAGAGGATTTGCCCGCCGCAGGCGGGACGATGACAGCCCCAAAACATAAATCATAAAAAAACGAAAACATATGGGTAAAACCACCGGATTTCTGGAATATGAAAGAGAGTTGCCGCAAAAACAATCGGTAGAAGAGCGGCTGAAACACTATGGCGAGTTTGTGTTTCGGTTTTCGGATGAACAACTGAACCGCCAGGCGGCGCGATGCATGAACTGCGGAATTCCGTTTTGTCACCACAGTTGTCCGCTGGGAAATATTATACCGGAGTTTAATGATGCTGTATATCGGAAAGACTTGAAAAAAGCGTATGAAATTCTGATAGCTACCAACAATTTTCCGGAGTTTACGGGGCGTATTTGCCCGGCGCCTTGCGAGAGCGCCTGTGTGCTGGGCATTAACCAGCCTGCCGTGACCATTGAAGAAATAGAGCGGCACATTATTGAAATTGCTTTTGAAAACGGATTGGTGCAGCCAAAAAAGCCTTTGGTGCGTACCGGTAAAAAAGTGGCTGTGGTAGGGAGCGGGCCGGCCGGACTGGCGGCTGCGGCGCAACTGAATTATGCTGGCCATCAGGTAACGGTGTTTGAAAGAGATGATGCGCCGGGCGGACTGCTGCGGTACGGCATTCCTGATTTTAAACTGGAAAAACGGATTGTGGACCGACGGATAAAACTGATGGAAGAAGAAGGTGTGGAGTTTCGCTGCCATGCTTATGTGGGCGTGAATGTAAGTGTGCAGGATATACTCAGGGAATATCATGCCATTGTGCTGGCCGGCGGGTGTACGGTACCGAGAGATTTACCCGTGCCGGGGCGTGAACTGAAAGGAATTTATTTTGCCATGCAGTACCTGAAGCAGCAAAACAAAAGAGTGGCCGGAAAAGAGGCGCTGCAATACGGAGAAACGGAAAGCAATCCGGCAGCAGAGCAAATAGTAGCCGGCGGAAAACATGTGGTAGTGATAGGCGGTGGCGATACCGGTAGCGATTGTATTGGCACGGCGAATCGTCAGGGCGCCCTGTCGGTAACACAGTTAGAGCTGTTACCCCGTCCGCCGGAAAGCCGGACGCCGCATATGCCCTGGCCAACCTATCCGATGATTCTGAAAACATCAACTTCTCATGAAGAAGGAGCAGTCCGTATCTGGTCGGTCAATACAAAAGCCTTTCTGGGAGACGAAAGGGGAAAACTGAGAGCGCTGCTCTTAGCCGATGTGAAATGGGAATACGGCGCCGATGGAAAGCCGTTGCGTTTTTCCGAAATTCCGGGAACGGAAAGAGAGATACGGTGTGATTTGGCTTTGCTGGCTATGGGTTTTGTGCACCCCTTGCACGAGGGAATGATAGAAGCTTTGGGACTTGAACTAGATGCCCGTAAAAACGTGAAAGCGGATGAAAAAAGTTTTCAGACGCATATTCCGAAAGTGTTTGCTTGTGGTGATATGCGCCGGGGGCAAAGCCTGGTGGTATGGGCTATAGCCGAAGGAAGGGCTTGCGCAGCGGCAGTGGATGCATACCTGAAAGAAAGAACGGGGATGCTTGCAGGAAAAAGTGCAGAAAGAGTACAATATGCCTGAGAAAAGTATTTTAAAAGATGATAAAGGATTGGTTGGTGCAGCGAAGGAATAAGGGAAGAAAAATTTTCGCTCAACAAGTTTTTTTGTTGAGATTCGGAATATCTGTTTTGCCATTTTTTGATCGGATAAAAATTCCCTGTTCTGTTTAAAATTTTAAAAAATAAATATTGGACATTTACCTGTTTCATAAAGAATAGTTCCCACAACTTACTTTCTTTCTTGTTAAACAAAATCCTCAAACTTCATCAGTTAAACATTTCATTTTTTTGATTTATAAGATAAATTATTTACTACGACAACCAAAAAAATTAAAATAAAAAATAAATTTTAAAAAATTTAATCTGTTATAAATTTGGTTTTTTTCGTAAAAAATAAATAAAATTTTTATTTTATACACATTAAAATAATAAATATATAATTTTTTATTTTGTAAAATAAAAATAAAATAATAAAATTGCTTTAAAATAAAACATATAAAATTTCATAATATGAAAACAAACAAAACCAAAAATCTGCTTCCATTTCTGGTTCTTGCAGTGATTTCTGTTTTTTCATTATTCATTTCACCGGATACCGGTTTCACATTTAAAGAGGGGGGATATAAGGAGTCTGACATGGCGTGGGTATTGGTTTGTACTGCCCTGGTTTTTTTGATGACGCCCGGCCTGGCCTTTTTTTATGGTGGAATGGTACATCGAAAAAATGTTATTTCTACTATGATTAAAAGTGTAGTGGCTGCCGGAGTGGTGGGAGTATTATGGGTAGTCATTGGTTTTAGCTTAAGCTTTGGCGAATCGCTTGGAGGTGTGATTGGCAATCCTTCCACGTTTTTATTTTTCAAAGGGGTACGTTCGGGCGAACCCTGGCCCGGAGCGCCTACCATTCCTCTGTTGCTTTTTGCCTTGTTTCAAATGATGTTTGCCGTTATCACCCCCGGATTGGTAGTGGGTGCAGTGGCGGAAAGAATTCGTTTTACATCTTATATTTTGTTTATTGCTCTGTTTGGTTTGCTGGTATATGCACCGGTAGCGCATTGGAGCTGGCACCCTGAAGGTTTTCTTGCCAAAATGGGGGCATGGGATTTTGCCGGCGGAACCGTAGTGCATATTACTGCCGGTTGTGCTGCTCTTGCGGGTGCTATGGTATTAAAACCCAGATTGGTTCATCAACTGCAAAAAGAAATTCCCCCGGCAAATGTTCCGTATGTATTAATCGGAACCGGATTATTATGGTTTGGCTGGTTTGGTTTTAATGCCGGCTCAGCGTTAGGGGCTTCCGAGTTGGCTGTAAATGCCTTGGGCACTACTAACACAGCGGCTGCAGCAGCCGGTCTTTCGTGGATGTTTTTTGATGTGATGAAGGGTAAAAAACCCAGTGTTATCGGATTCTGTATCGGGGCGGTGGTTGGATTGGTAGCCATCACTCCGGCCGCGGGTTATGTGGGCATTCCGCAAAGTATTATGATCGGGGTTGTAGCCTCTATTATTTCTAATATTGCCGTGGCGTTGAAACAAAAATCAAAACTCGATGACACACTGGATGTTTTTCCCTGCCATGGAATCGGGGGTATGACTGGCATGCTGATGACCGGTTTATTTGCGAGTCCCGTTATTCACGGCATCAGCGGCGGACCTCACGGTTGGTTTTACGGCAATTTTTCCTTTTTCCTTACTCAGCTTAAAGCCATGCTAATTGTTGTTGCTTATAGTTTTGTGGTTTCATTCCTCATTTTTAAGTTTATTAATTACATTTTACCGATCAGGGTTTCGCTAACCGAAGAAGAATTAGGCCTTGATGAAACACAGCACAATGAAAAATACTTACAGGGCACTTTATTGGTAACAAGCCAAAATGGTTCCGGTGAAGAAAAGCTGGTTGAACTGAAATAGGTTTTTTCTGATATTTTCCCTGCGATAAAAATACTTTCCATATAAAAAGGTACAGCTTTTATGATAAGCTTCTGACACAAGCTTATCGGCTGTACCCTCATTTTTAAAACCTAAAAATGTATCACAATGTTACGAAAAGTTTTTATTACCGCCATCAAAGGCTGTGCAGTTTTTACAGCCTTATCGCAGCAACCGGCTGCTGAAGAAAAAAAATCAGTAACCCGATTTTCCGGTTTTGTGGACGCTTACTACCGGTATGATCTTAAAAACTCCCCTGCCAACAATTTTACCAGTTTTACGGGGGGGCACAACGCTTTTGAGCTGGGTATGTTTTCGCTCAAGGCAGAACATAGTATCGGAAAGGTAAATATGGTTGCAGACCTCGGCTTAGGTCAGCGAGCAAAGGAGTTTTCGTATAATGATGAAGGTATTACTTCATCTATCAAACAGCTTTTTATCAGCTATACGCCTCAAGATTGGCTGAAATTTACCATCGGCTCATGGGCTACACATGTTGGTTATGAATTGGTAGATGCACCGTCAAACCGCAATTACAGCATGTCCTACATGTTTACCAATGGCCCCTTTTTTCATACGGGAATAAAAACAGAATTCACGGCCGGGAAACACAGCCTGATGATAGGAGTGGCCAATCCCACAGATTACAAAATTCCCCCCTCGGATATGATGAATAAAAAGTTTCTGATTGCTCAATATGGCTTAATCGCCTCGGAAAAGGTAAAGGGATTTCTCAATTATGTGAGGGGGCAATTTCCTGATACTGCAAAAATGAATCAGCTGGATGCAGTCATTACGGCTCAGCTTAGCAATCGGTTTAGCATAGGATGGAATTCCACATTTTGCCGGATAAAAACCTGGGACGGACAAAAAAATCTGGAAGGTAAAAACTGGTGGGGCTCTGCCCTGTATCTGAATTATGATCCAAAGGAATGGTTTGCTCTTACCTTGCGCTCGGAGTATTTTAATGATAAAAATCAGTTAAAGCTTAATTCACCCGGGGATTCCGGATGTACCATCTGGGCTAACACTTTATCGGCTAATTTTAAGGTAAACTCTTTAATCATAATTCCCGAATTCCGGATTGAGCGATGCAACAAAAAATTATATTCCACGAAAAACGGAACCTCGGTACAAACCGCATCTCAGGTATTACTTGCAGCAGTATATTCTTTTTAAACAATTGAATATTGCTGAATAAAAAGGTTGTGCGAAAAATATTTTATTTATTGCCGCGGGAAAACTGCAACAATTACAGCACCTTGTCTTCATTTGGTGAAAGATAATTGAGCTTGTTGCAGTGTTCCTGCGGCAGTGTAAATTGAAAAGAGAAAAAATAATCAGGCTGAATTCCTTCCGGCATTGATAATACCGAATGAACAACGAACAATCAGTTTCTCAAACACCTTACGTAATTCTTCCGGAGCAGACTGATGCCTGAGTTCGCGGGCTTTTATAAGTGCATATTGTTGTATGGTGGTCAGGGGCAGCACAATTCGTTCCCGCATGCGAACAGAAAGTTGTTCTACCGGATAATCATCCATCAGTTGTTGTTTTTCGCTTAACAATAAAATATATTTTACGGTTCGTTCATATTCTTCATAAATCATTTTCCGGATTATGCCTAATGATTCATGTTCAGACAAGTAAGCGGTGAGCGGAAAATAACATTTACTCAGCGACATTTCACAATTATCCAGCAATGTCTTGAAGAATAAAGACCGTTTGTATAACTCTTTAACCTGTTTCCAGCGACCGGTCTGATACATGTGTTCCAGTGCGCTTCCTACACCGTAAAAGCCTGTCACATTTTGTTTCAACTGGCTCCAGGAGGCTACATAAGGAATAGCTCTCAGGTCTTTCAGTTCCATTTTGGAGTTGTTTCTTCTGCGCACGGGCCGACTGGCAATGTTGGTTTCGCTGTAGTATAATAAAGGGCTTGCCTCCAAAAGATAATTCATAAATTCGGGATGTTCTTTCAATGATTGATAGGCTTTCAGACTGGTTTCTCCCATTTCGTCCAGCAGCTTTTCTTCCTCCGGAGTAAAAGCCGGTACGGGTTCTGCCATGAGATCATTACTGATACCGGCATGTAAAAGTTGTTCAATATTAAATTGTGCGGCATCTACTGTACCGAAGTTGGAGCTAATGGTCTGTCCCTGAATGGTAAGCTGTATTTCATGATTGGCTATATTTTGTCCCAACGATGCATAAAACTTATGTGTTTTGCCTCCGCCGCGGGCCGGGGGTCCGCCCCGTCCGTCAAAAAAGATGACTTCTATGTTGTATTGTTCGGAGAGAGCACTGAGTTTTTCTTTTGCTTTGTAAATGGCCAGGTTGGCCATCAGATAACCACCGTCTTTGGTGCCGTCGCTGAACCCGAGCATTATGGTTTGCCGGTTATTTCTCCGCTGTAAATGATTCCTGTATGTTTGATTTTCATACAACTGCCGCATCACATGGTGCGCATGATGCAGGTCTTCAATGGTTTCAAACAATGGGATAATATCTACATTCATTTTATCCTCTTCCCAACCGCTCAGGCAAAGCAACTGATATACTTCCATGACGTTTTGAGCGCTGTGGCACTGGCTGATGATGTAACGATGACAACCCGCTTCGCCGTTACATTGCTGGATGGCTTTAATAGTCCGCATACTTTCCAATGTGTCATGTGCAAGCGCTTCATCGGCCACGTCTTCCTCGTCTGCTTTAAAATCCGGCAGGTGTAAAAAACGCAGCTGTGGATTTTGTTTCAGGTAAAAGTTCAGTACTTTGGAATGCACGGCGCTGTCCTGACGTATATCCAACGAGGCAAAATGAAGACCGAAAAGTTGTACTTTTTGTATCAGGTCGTCAACCCACTCTACAAAAAGACTGTTATGTTCGTAAATCAGTATATTCCGGATGACCTGTAAGCGCTGCAGCAAATCATCGGCGGACAATGACTGCCGGCTTTCCTGCAAAAACAATTGATTATATAACAGCTGTTCCAGTTCCTGCATTAGTTCATCTATCTTTCGGAAAGTCAGTCTTCGTTTCAGCTTTCTTACGTCCAGGTAGTAACATTTCAAGATAGCGCCGCGTAATGCTTGAGCCACTTTGAGTGTAATATCTG
The DNA here is from genome assembly GCA_026415715.1 of Chitinophagaceae bacterium. Taxonomy (GTDB): domain Bacteria; phylum Bacteroidota; class Bacteroidia; order Chitinophagales; family Chitinophagaceae; genus JJ008. The sequence continues at coordinate 35,079 of JAOAGO010000011.1, forward strand.
CGGTTACATAAGGATTTCCGTCGCGGTCTCCTCCCGGCCAGAAACCCAGGGAAAGAATGGGATGAGTGAGTTGTCCTTCGGCCGACAACTCTTTTCTCAAATGTGAAACAATTTTTCCGGCGGCGCGGTAAAATACATTTTCAAGATACCATATCAGTGATACGGCTTCATCGTACGGTGTAGGACGTTGTCGTTTCAGAAAAGGTGTTTTGCCCAGTTGCTGAAGATATAAATTGATCAATGAGGCATTATCCTGCTGTATGGCTTTTGCGAGGTCATTAATAATACCGAGCACTGCTCCGGGATAAAACTGTGTCGGATGGGCCGTCAGTACCAGGCGCACCTGATAACGGTTCAGTTTTTCTAAAAGTTTTGGCAGCATTTTTTTCCGGTCGGCTTCCTGGATCAGGTGTTTGAGCGTTCCGGGCCCCTGCATATCGTTTACGTCTTTGAATGACGCATCTTCCAGGGCATCAAATAACACCACTTGTCTTTCCACATATTGCACAAAACGAAAAAGCAAATCCAGCTGATCCCTGAGTTGTTGATATGGGGTATGTTTACAAAAAAAGCTCTCAATAATTTCCGCAGGACTTTTACCCTTCGAAAAGCCCTCTTCGCAATGCATCAGTAACAAAGAAAGGAGAATGCCGGTTTTTTCTATCCGGTGAAAAGGAAGGGCCGTAAATAAACTGTTATACAGCTGAAACTTTATGCCCACCAAATTTTTAAATTGTTCCAGCGAACCGGAAGAAGTATGTGTCATAATAAAACGGATTTAACAAAAGGCAGGCAATCGTTCGGATTCAGGTATCTGGCAAGGTACAAATTTATTTTAAAGCATAAGGGTGAATAGGCAAAAAAAGGAAAATACGATTTGAGAAAGAGGTTTATGTATTTCACAGAATTGCCTGAGTCGTCGTTGGAAGGGTTGAAGTGGGCCGGGTTTCAGAACAAAAACAGTGCATACGATGAAGAAATTCGTATACGGATTGCATGTTCATTATATTATCAACCACAATAAAGAACATCCGGCCGGTTTGTTTCAGCCGGGCATGCCGCGTTTGGGTTTGCAAGAACTGAAGAATTTTGTGGAACAAGTCGGATTCAAAATAGGGTGAGTCAGGACGGTTGATGAAATAACAGTGCAGGGTATTTTCTTTAAGGCTCATTTTTTCGAAGCCTAATTTTACGGCTAAGTGACGGCAGCGAAGGGTGGTGAATAAATCTTCAACCGGAGCCGGCACAGGACCAAAGCGGTCAATCAGTTCACTTTTCAGGCGCTCCATATCTTCTTCGTTTTCGCAGTTATCCAGACGTTGGTACAAGGATAGCCTTTCGGTAATATTTTCCACATATCCGTCCGGAATTAAAATTTCCAGGTCGGTATCAATGGTGCAATCCTGAACATAGTCGTCCTGCTTCGAAATTTCTTCTCTGAAAAGGTCGTGAAACTCAGTGCGTTTCAGTTCCCGAATGGCTTCGTCCAGAATTTTCTGATAGGTTTCCAACCCGATTTCGGCAATAAATCCGCTTTGTTCGGCGCCCAGCAGGTTGCCGGCACCGCGTATATCCAGGTCTCGCATGGCAATCTGGAATCCGCTTCCCAGATCGCTGAATTGTTCCAGTGTAAGAAGTCGTTTACGGGCGTCGCCCGGCAAGGTAGTCCATGAGGGAATCAGAAGATAACAAAAGGCTTTTTTATTACTTCTGCCTACTCTGCCGCGAAGTTGATGAAGGTCGCTGAGGCCAAACTGATGCGCATTGTGAATAAGTATGGTATTCACATTCGGAATATCCAAACCGCTTTCTACAATATTTGTACATACGAGCACGTCAGATTTTCGTTCTATAAAATCAAGAATACGGTTTTCCAGTTCATGGCCCGGCATTTGTCCGTGTGCTACGCTGACATTCAAGTCGGGACATAACGACTGAATCAGATCTGCCATTTCCTGTAATCCTGCAATGCGGTTATGAATAAAAAATACCTGGCCCCCCCGTTCGTTTTCAAAATAAATGGCTTCGCGTATAAAATCATCTGAAAATACTTTTATTTCCGTATGTATAGGCTGTCGGTTCGGCGGCGGGGTATTGATGATGCTCAGATCTCTGGCGCCCATCAGCGAAAATTGCAGAGTGCGGGGGATGGGAGTGGCTGTCAACGTAAGACAATCCACATGGGTGCGCAGCGTTTTTATTTTTTCTTTATGCCCAACGCCGAATTTTTGTTCTTCGTCAATAATCAGTAATCCGAGGTCTTTAAATACCACGTCTTTGGAAAGTAGAGCATGTGTGCCGATAATTATATCTGTTTTCCCTTCTTTGAGTTTTTGCAGTGTTTCTTTTTTTTCTTTTGCCGATTTAAAACGATTGATATAGTCTATGGTTACCGGAAAGTCTTTTAAGCGTTCGCGAAATGTTTGATAATGTTGAAAGGCTAAGATGGTGGTGGGAACAAGTACGGCGGCTTGTTTTCCGTCCACACAGGTTTTAAAAGCGGCCCGGATGGCAATTTCGGTTTTGCCGAATCCCACATCGCCGCAGATTAAACGATCCATCGGCGCAGGCGATTCCATGTCTTTTTTCACCTCGGCCGTGGCGCGGCTCTGGTCGGGGGTATCTTCATACATAAAAGAAGCTTCCAGCTCGGTTTGAAGGTAAGAATCCGGCGAATGCTGAAACCCTTTTACGGATTTTCTTTGGGCATATAACCTGATCAAATCAAAAGCTATTTCTTTGACTTTCTTTTTGGTTTTTTCTTTCAGTTTTCTCCAGGCGTCGCTGCCTAATTTATCTACTTTGGGAGGAGTGCCGTCTTTTCCGGTATATTTTGAAATTTTATGCAAACTGTTGATATTGACATATAAAATGTCATTATCCTTATAAATCAGACGAACGGCCTCCTGCATCCTGCCATTTACTTCAATTTTCTGAAGTCCGCTGAAGATGCCTATACCGTGATCAATGTGCGTTACATAATCGCCGGGTTGTAATTCTCTCAGCATTTTCAGCGTGAGGGCTCTGTTTTTGCTGTAAGCCTGGCGGATGGAATACTTATGATAACGTTGAAAAATCTGATGGTCGGTATAGCAGGAAATGCGGAGTTCATCGTCTGTAAAACCTTCGTGCAGCGCCTTGTGTATGGCAATAAAATCCACATTGGCCTGCAGGTCGTCAAAAATGCTTTGCAGGCGTTCGGTTTGTCCGGGGTTTGATGAAAAAAGATAAATCTCATAACCGGCCTGTTTCTTTTCCTGCAAATCACGAATCAGCCAATCAAATTTTTTATTAAATGCGGGTTGTGGACGGGTAGCAAAAGAAAATATATGGACCGATTCCTGACCATTTCCGGCAAAGTCATGTTCAAAAAATACGACATGATGCGAAGAGACAGCCCTCTGCAAATCGTCTGCCTTGATGAAATCTTCTACTTTCACATGTTTTCGTGCAGGAAAAATCTCTTCTTCTGTGTCTTCTTTTCCTGCTTCATGGTGTTGGGCTAAAAAATTTTCCAGCTCACGGTTGCATTCCAGCAGCGTTTCTTTAATTACGGAATAATCCTGAACCCAGTATAGGGTATGATCCGATAGAAAGTCAAACAGAGAAATATGTTTTTCTTCAGTGGCTATGGCTTCCACATCGGGAATGATTTGTACCTCTGTAATCTTTTTCTCACTGAGCTGCGTTTCCGGATCAAAAATGCGGATAGAATCAATTTGCGTATTATTCAGTTCAATCCTGTACGGTTTTTCATTGCCAAATGTATAAATATCAATGATACCTCCCCGTAAAGCATATTGACCGGGCTCATACACGAAATCGGCCGGCGTAAAACCCAGTTCAGCAAATCGTTGCAGAAGCGCTTCTGTATCTAACGTTTCTCCCGTTTTCAGTTGCAGAATATGTTTTTGAATAATGCCGGAAACGACTACTTTTTCATGCAGGGCTTCCGGATAGGTAATCAGCGCTTTTTTTTGTCCGCCTGCAGCAATTTTGGCCAATGCTTCAGAACGCAGCATGACATGAGAAAGATTCAACTGCCGGAAATCTTTTTTTCTGCGAAAAGAGGAAGGAAAATAAAACAAATCCCAGTCCGGCAACAGATTTTCCATTGTGTTAAAAAAATAAGCGGCTTCTTCCGGATCGTTCAAAAGAAAGAGATGGTGATACCGATGCAGTTCCTGATGAAGCATCAGGGCGGCGGCTACAAAATTTCGCGAGCTGCCGCACAGATTTTCCAAATAAATTTTTTGAGGCTTAGGCAATAAAAGAACATCCGTCAGCTGTTGCAGACGGGGGGAATCCTGATACAGCTTCAACAAACCCTTCAATTCCATTTTATAATGCAAAAATAACAAAATACACAGCGCGGATGTTGTTTTGTTTATGCTTTCATATAAACATTCTGTAAATAATTTGTGAAGTCAGGGGGGTTGTCTTCACCCGGGCTGAAGAATGAGATTTGTTGAGCCAACAGGCGAAATAAATTTTATATGAGGAACATATGTAAAATTCTGTTTCAGTAAAAATTCAGAAAACATACAATTACATGATGAAATGTTTATTTTTACCGGCAAGGCAGTATGCAAACGGCTTCAAAAAAGATAATTCATGGCTGGGCCATGTATGACTGGGCAGGCTCTGCCTATAATCTGGTTATTACCTCTACTATTTTTCCAACCTATTTTGAATCGGTAGCGGTAGATTCCCCTTCTTCAAAAACGGTCACTTTTCTGGGGCGGCAGTATGAAAATACCGCGTTGTATAACTATGCCATGGCGCTTGCATTGATGTTGGTGGCTGTCAGCTCACCGCTTTTGTCTTCCATTGCGGATTACAAGGGTAATAAAAAGAAATTTCTGAATGTTTACCTCACCGCGGGAAGCATGGCCTGCGCCTTGTTGTATTTTTTTGACAGAAGCAACTTGTGGCTTGGGGTTCTCGGTATCATAGTTGCCTGTGTGGCTTTCTGGGGCGGACAGGTTTTTTATAACGCATATCTTCCGGAAATTGCCGCACCGGAAGACCGCGATGCCGTGAGTGCAAAAGGATTCATTTACGGATACATAGGAAGCGTTATCCTGCAACTCATTTGTTTTCTTTTTGTTCTTTTTCCGGAGTGGTGGGGAATAACCGAACAGAAAGCCTCTCAACTTTCGTTCTTTCTTGTCGGATTGTGGTGGTTTATTTTCGGAAAATATGCCTTACGACGTTTGCCGGTATCTGCGGCAGCAGGAATAGAAAAAAATACAGGTGAGATATTATCTAAAGGATATGCTGAGTTGCGAATGGTATGGCATCAGGTAAAACAACTCACCACACTGAAGCGATATCTCGGCGCCTTTTTTTTCTACAATATGGCGGTGCAAACCGTAATGCTCGTGGCTGTGCTGTACGGGAAAAGTGAGTTGGAGATACCCACCAAAAATCTGATCGTTTCCATCCTCATCATTCAGTTGATTGCCATACCCGGCGCCTGGTTTATTTCCAGGCTATCGGCGAAAATAGGCAACCTGAATACGCTGATGGTTTTGGTGATTGTTTGGATTCTGATTTGCATGGCCGGTTATTTTCTTCCGGCAGGAGGGGTATATCCGTTTTATGCGCTCGGGGCGGCTGTTGGATTTGTGATGGGGGGTATTCAATCGCTGAGTCGCTCCACCTACGCCAAGCTCATGCCGGAAACAAAAGATACCGCTTCGTTTTTCAGCTTTTATGATGTGACGGAAAAAATAGCGGCCGTGGTAGGCATGTTTAGTTTTGGCTTTATTACCGAGCTTACGCGTACACAACGAAATGCCGTGCTGGCAGTAGCGGTATTTTTTGTATTGGGCTTGATTTTGCTTATCTATACCCGTTCAGCGCAGAAAAAGGAGCGCTTTGTTTAGTTTCGGTAAACAGATATTTGAAGTAAAATAAAAATGATTTTATGAAATTATATTCCGTTTCGGCAGGCTATTTTAAGTTAGATGGTGGGGCCATGTTTGGTGTGGTGCCTAAAAGTATATGGAATAAAATTAATCCGGCCGACGAAAACAACATGTGCAGCTGGGCCATGCGTTGCCTGCTGGTGGAAGATGGCAATCGTTTGATACTTATTGACAACGGAATCGGAGATAAACAGGATGAAAAATTTTTCAGTTATTATTATCTGCATGGCGATGATTCGCTCGAAGGTTCGCTGAACAAGCTTGGGTTTAGTATGGCGGATATCTCGGATGTCATTCTCACGCATCTGCATTTTGACCATTGCGGAGGTAGCATCGTTCGTCGCGGCAATCAACTTTTACCGGCTTTTCCGAATGCAACGTACTGGAGTAACCGGTTTCATTGGCAGTGGGCGGTACAGCCTAATGAAAGAGAAAAAGCTTCATTTCTGAAAGAAAATATTCTCCCCCTTCAGGAAAGCGGGCAGCTTCGCTTTGTGGAGGCTGATGAAACCGTCGTGGACTCCGGCGGAGTCGTTCCGTTTTCTGAAACGATATCTATACGATTTGTAAACGGACACACCCGCGCCATGATGCTGCCGCAAATAACCTATAAAAATCATACGGTAGTTTTTATGGCTGATTTGCTGCCTTCGGCAGGGCATATCCCCATCCCGTATATCATGGCTTATGATATGTTTCCGCTGACGACGCTGCAGGAAAAAAAACAATTTCTGCAACAGGCGCTCAATGAAAATTTCATTCTGTTTTTTGAACACGATCCGCAGCACGAATGCTGCACACTTCAGCAAACCGAAAAAGGGATTCGTCCTTCGGCATTTTTCCCGCTGTCTGAACTGTGATGATGAAAAAGTTTTGAATACGCCAACGATAGGAAATTTTTTAAAATTGAGGAATTGTAAAAGTTTCTGTTACAATTAGTTTTTAAAAGCTTAATTTAAGTAGAACTGAGTCCTAATTTTCAGATTAACTTCTTGCCGTATTTTGTTTTTTGCTTCTCATCAACAAAAGTCTCTCTAATTACTTTTTTACAATTTCAATTTCTTTATTTCTCAATTTTTCATAAATTTTAATGACACGCTTTCTATTAATTTTACTTATTTGATCAATTGCAATCCAACCTTTTATCTAATTGTGTTTTACTTCAACTCTTGTAGGATAGGGATTAGAGCGGCTGGTCATTGGTGCAGTTCCGACGGTCTGTAAGTATTTATTCATTTCATCAGGCGACAAAATCACGCAGGTCCTTGTTTTATTCATTTCACTTCCTGTTGTAGGGTCAGGATTTACTAATATAATATCATATTGAAAAATATGCTCCATTATTCAAAACATTCGTCCTCAAAAAAATCATGAATCAAAAGCTGATCATCGCCATTTTCATGCATTTTTTTGAATGCCTTTTCTCATCCGTTTCTTGTTTTTGATTTTGGCTTAATGATGATATAATTCTTCTCCGGGATAAGTTCTAGTTTATCGCCGATATTATACTTTTAAGAATGGTTTTTGAAAGCCGGATACCTCTGGAGTTTCCGATATGAATGACAGGGACTTCCATGTTCAATGATTTGTTATTACACAGCATTCAAAAAAAAATTGTCAAATAGCTCATTAGCGAGATGCAGACAAAGGGCTGAGGCATGCGGAGGGCGAACGAAGTGAGGTGCGAAGCGGCTGCCGGCTTCTTCATTTCAGTAAACCCGGTTTTGGTATGAGATATTTTGCACAGGTTCATCCGGCGCCACCCGGCCGCCGCAAGCACGGTTACCCCGGAGCACGCCTGACTACAGCCGAACAGCGTGACAGACGGCGACAGCCCCAATGCATAAAAAAAAGTCAAATCTTACGCCGGCTTCTCTTCAAGCTAACGCTCATTCGTTTTTTGTCTAAATTTGCATTGGCACACCCCTCATGAAAATACCAGAAAATAGAGTTCGTATTGTAACGGCCGCCAGCCTCTTCGACGGCCACGACGCCGCGATTAACATCATGCGCCGCATTTTGCAAAGCAAAGGAGCAGAAATTATTCATTTAGGACATAACCGCCCGGTAAAAGAAATTGTGGAAGCCGCCATGGAAGAAGATGCCCACGCCATAGCCATAACCAGCTATCAGGGCGGGCACATGGAATTTTTCAAATACATGAAAGACCTGCTGCAGGAAAACGACTGCAGCCATATCCGCATCTTCGGCGGGGGCGGCGGAACCATACTGCCTTCGGAAATGGAAGAACTGCACCGCTACGGCATCACCCGCATCTACTCGCCCGACGACGGGCGGCGGATGGGGCTTGAAGGGATGATTGAAGACGTGATTCACAAAGCGGCCGGCGCCTCTGAACATATCTTCGGCCGTTTTTCGTGGAACGGCAGGCTGCCTTTGGATGAAAAGAAAGATGTTCGTAAAATAGCCCGCGCCATTACGCTGGCAGAAAACGGGCTGGATTATACTTCGCTGCTGAATGAAATAAAAGCATCGGCAGCCAATGCTCCTTCCGTAATTCCCGTACTGGGCATAACGGGCACCGGCGGTGCAGGTAAAAGCAGCGTTACCGACGAAATCGTGCGCCGCTTTTTAACCAATTTTGAAGACAAAACCGTAGCAGTTATCTCGGTTGACCCCTCGCGGAAAAAAACCGGTGGGGCATTACTGGGCGACCGCATCCGCATGAATGCCATCAGCAGTCCGCGGGCCTACATGCGAAGCCTGGCCACCCGGCAAGACAATGCTTCGCTGAGCAGCGTAGTAACCAAAGCCATTGAAATCTGCAAGGCGGCGGGTTTTGACTTCATCCTTCTGGAATCGGCCGGAACGGGACAAAGCGATACGAGCATTGTGGACTTCTGCGATGTGAGTATGTATGTGATGACCCCGGAATACGGCGCCGCTTCGCAACTTGAAAAAATCAACATGCTCGACTATGCCGACCTGATTTGCCTGAACAAAGCCGACAAACCCGGCGCCCTTGACGCCCTGGCCGACATTCGTAAACAATACAAAAGAAACCATAAGCTGTTTCAGGCATCCGACGAGCAACTGCCGGTATTTTCCACCATGGCCAGCAAGTTTAACGACGACGGCGTAAACCGCCTTTTTATACGCCTGCTGGACATCATAGCGCAAAAAACCGGAGTGCATTTCGGCAATTACCAATTTGCCGAAACGGCAAAACTGACGCAGGCCGTGATTCCTCCGCAGCGCATTCGCTACCTGTCGGAAATTGCGGAAAGCATCAGAGATTACAATAAACTGGTTGATGAACAATCGGGTATAGCATCGGTTCTGTATCAGATTCGTGGCGCCCTTCAGGCCCTCAAAGAAAAGAAAGATACATCCGAAGACACCGAAAAAGCCATAGCAGCCCTTGAAAAAGAATATGCGTTTTATTATGATCAGCTTACCCCCGTGGCCCGCAAACTGATATTGAACTGGCCCGAAAAACAGAAAGCCTACCGCCAGGATTATTATGAATATACCGTGCGGGATAAAGTGATACGGCAACCGTTGTTTACCACCAGCCTCAGCGGTACGAGAATACCCAAGGTAAGCCTGCCGAAATACAAAGACTGGGGGGATATTCTGCGCTGGCAGGCGCAGGAAAATGCCCCGGGGCACTTTCCTTTTACGGCCGGCGTGTTTCCGCTGAAACGCGAAGGCGAAGACCCAACCCGCATGTTTGCCGGCGAAGGATGCCCCGAACGCACCAACAAACGCTTTCACTATGTTAGTATTGGCCAGCCGGCGCACCGACTTTCTACGGCGTTTGACAGCGTAACCTTGTACGGCGAAGATCCCGACTACCGGCCCGATATATACGGAAAAATCGGAAACAGCGGCGTAAGCGTTGCCACGGTGGATGATGCCAAAAAACTCTACAGCGGGTTTGACCTGTGTCATCCCAAAACCTCCGTATCCATGACCATCAACGGTCCGGCGCCCATCATACTGGCATTCTTTATGAATGCCGCCATTGACCAGCAATGTGAAAAATGGATTGCCGAAAACGGGCAATGGCATCGGGTACAGGAAGCGCTGCAGCGCAAATATCCCGATGGTGATGTGCCGCGCTACCTGAATCCCAACGAGCCGGGCGAACATCCCGTATTTCTTTATGCCGATCAAAATCAGGTTACCCTTCCCGAAGGGCAGCCGGTGCTGGGACTGGGCTTGCTTGGGCTTAGCGGCGATGAAGTGCTGCCGCCCGACATTTACGAGCAGTGTAAACGGGCCGCCCTGCAGCAGGTAAGAGGCACCGTGCAGGCCGACATTCTGAAAGAAGACCAGGCGCAAAACACCTGCATCTTTTCCACCGAATTTGCCCTGAAGCTCATGGGCGACGTGCAGGAATATTTCATCCAAAACAAAGTGCGTAATTTTTACTCGGTATCCATCAGCGGCTATCATATTGCCGAAGCCGGCGCCAACCCCATTACCCAACTGGCTTTTACGCTGGCCAACGGCTTTACCTATGTGGAATATTACCTGAGCCGCGGCATGCACATTGATGATTTTGCGCCCAACCTTTCCTTCTTTTTCAGCAACGGCATGGATGCCGAGTACAGCGTAATCGGTCGGGTAGCCCGCCGCATCTGGGCTAAGGCCATGAAGTATAAATATAACGCCGGCAAGCGAAGCCAGATGCTGAAATATCACATCCAGACATCGGGCCGCAGCCTGCATGCGCAGGAAATTGACTTTAACGACATCCGCACCACGCTGCAGGCGCTGTACGCCATTTACGACAACTGCAATTCGCTTCACACCAACGCTTACGACGAGGCCATTACCACCCCCACCGAAGAAAGCGTACGCCGGGCCATGGCCATTCAGCTCATCATCAACCGCGAATTGGGAACGGCCAGGGCGGAAAATTTTCTGCAGGGCTCCTTCATTATAGAAGAGCTGACCGACCTGGTGGAAGAAGCCGTGCTGGCCGAGTTTGACCGCATTACGGAGCGGGGCGGCGTGCTCGGCGCCATGGAACGCATGTACCAGCGAAACAAAATACAGGAAGAAAGCCTGTATTACGAACACCTGAAACACACTGGCGAGCTTCCCATCATCGGCGTCAATACGTTTTTAAACAAAAAAGGAAGTCCCACCATAGTGCCCGACGAAGTAATCCGCAGCACCGAAAAAGAAAAAGAAGCGCAAATTCAAAACCTCAAATCCTTTCAGCGCCGCCATGCGCAAAAAGCGCCTGAAATGTTGCGCCGGCTGAAACAAACGGCCATACAAAACGGTAACCTGTTTGCCGAGCTGATGGAAACTGTAAAGTGTTGCTCGCTGGGACAAATTACGCATGCCTTGTACGAAGTGGGCGGGCAGTACAGGAGAAATATGTAGATGTTTTTTTGGGGCTCTCATCGTCCCGCCTTCGGCGGGCAAGTTCGCTAATCGGCTTTAGTCCCCCGCCACTTGCCCCGATTATTCGGGGTACAAGCTACGCTATCTCTTCGGCCGGTTCGCCGCAGGCTTCCCGGCCTCACTTCGTTCGCCTTCCAGGCAGGGCAGCCCTTCGGCTATAGATCGCTAATCAACTGTTTTGTTGCCGGTTAGCTTATAATGGCAGCATGCAATTTTTTGTTGATAATTTTTAAACAAATCTGAATGAATAAAAAAGAATTCATGAAAGAGGGCAGCATACAGAAGCGGATGCTTGAAGCACGAATGGAAGTAAAAAAGAAAAACGAGGGGTAATAGTTACAGCATTCAATCAAAACACAAACCGGCCAACCATCTTATCTCTTCATATATCTTCAGTAATTTCGCTGTATGATCATCTACAACGTTACCGTAAAAGTGAACCGCAGCGTGGCCGATAGCTGGTATCTGTGGCTGAAGCAGGAACATGTGCCTGAAATGCTGGCCACGGGATGTTTTACCGGCGCCCGCATCATGCGCCTGCTGGAGGCCGGCCCTGCCGACGACCCGACCTGGGCCATACAATACCAGGCGCCCGATAAACAACACTTAGACCGTTACCTCAATCAGTTCGCCGATAACATGCGAAATAAAGCGCTGGACAAATGGAAAGACCGGTTTGTGGCTTTCCGCACTGTGTTGCAACTGACCGATGTATGCGAAAGCCCTCAGCCATAGCTTCCCCTTTTTTTTCATTCGGTAAGTTTTTGCAACTTTGCCCAAAATATCAGTATGGGAAAAGGAGATAAACGAACAGCCAAAGGAAAACGATTTAAAGGGTCTTTCGGAAAAAGCCGGCCCCGGAAAAAGAAGAAAAACACAAAAAGCGCTAATCTTCCGGCCCCGGAAACTCCAGCTACCCAAACCGATCATTCAGGCTAAGCAGGCCGCACCCGTCTGCTCTCACTTTCTGTTCGGCCTGAAGGTACGTCAGCGTTTTCAGCACTTTTTGCCGGGAAAAGCGGCTCAGTCTGCGGAGAAGTTCATCCGCAGGAATGCCCTTATTATTCAGCGTCAGGTAAATTTCTTTTTTGATGAGATAAAATTCTTCATCCGTAAAACGGCCTTCTTTCTTTTTTTGGCAGTTATCGCAAATGCCGCAATCTTTTGCCTGCATGTCGCCAAAATACTGCGCCAGAAAGCGGCTGCGGCACAGGTCTTCTCTCAGCAGGTATTCCAGCATCTTTTGAATTCTTTGGGTAAAGATAGTCTTATGGTGCCGGTAGGCGTTCATGTCCGGATTCACCTCTTCGGCGCCGACACGGTTATGCAAAAACAAAAGCTGAGGCGTATCTTTTACCGGGCGGTATTCCAGAATACCGTATTGATGAAGCCTTTGCAACTGAGCGGATACTTCTTTTTCATCGGTGCGCATCAGGCGGGCTAACATTTTTTCAGACACGGGGGTAACGTGAGAAAATACGCCTTCAAACCCCCGCAGCAGCGATTTGATGCAAGGTTCCAGCCCGGGATGCAGCTTTTCAAATTCAAACAAAGTTTCCTTGTCGGTAGTAAACATTACGGTGGCGGGCAGGAAAATCTGTTCGCTGAAAGCCCACCATCCGTCCTGTTCCAGCGCTTTGATGGCGTACAGCGCCGTGGTGGCGTTGAGCCTGAAATTTTTAATAAATTCCGTTATGTCAAAATCAAAATACTGATTCATACCGGCGCCTACCGGCAACTGAAGGTAGTTGGCTACGGCCTGATACACTTTTTTGATTTCCGCGGGCGAAGGAAAACGGATTTCGGGCAACCCCTGCAGTTCTTTAACATCCTGAGCATCGTATAACAATACGGCCAGCGCTTCCTGCCCGTCACGGCCTGCGCGGCCGGCTTCCTGATAGTAGCTTTCCGGACAGTCGGGCACATCGGCATGAATTACGGTGCGCACATCCGGTTTGTCTATACCCATACCAAAGGCATTGGTGCATACCATCACCCGGATTTTATTTTTTATCCATGCTTCCTGTTTCCGGTTTCTTGTTTCACGTTCCAGTCCCGCATGATAATAATCGGCCGAAATGCCCTGCAGGCGAAGCAGTTCGCTGATTTCTCTGGTTCGTTTCCGGTTGCGGCAATAAATAATGGAGGAGCCGGGATACTGGCGAAGAATTTGAAGGATGGTGTTGATTTTCGAACCGGTTTCCTGCACCTGAAACGAGAGATTGGGTCTTTCGAAGGATTGGCGATAAACCGTATAATTTTTAAAATGCAGTTTTTCGCAAATGTCTTTCTGTACTTCTGGCGTGGCCGAGGCAGTGAGCGCCAGCACGGGAATTTCCGGGAGCGCTTTTCTAAGTTCTCCGATGCGGAGATAAGGCGGCCGGAAATCGTATCCCCACTGCGAAATGCAGTGCGCTTCGTCAACGGCAATGAGATTGATGTTCAACCCCGGTAAAACCTCACGGAAAAGCTGCGTTTCCAGCCGCTCCGGCGACACGTACAAAAATTTGCAGTTGCTTTCGGCGGCAACCCGAAAGGTTTGCAAAACTTCTTTGCGGCTGATGCCGGAATAAACGGCCAGGGCGGTGATGCCGCGTTTTCTCAGCGCTTCGGTCTGGTCTTTCATTAACGCAATCAGCGGCGAAATTACCAGACATAATCCCGGCCGGGCCATGGCCGTCACCTGATAACACAACGACTTTCCGCCGCCGGTAGGCATCAGCGCCAGCACATCTTTGCCCTGTAAAATGCTTTGAATGATTTCGCGCTGCAAAGGACGAAAAGAAGGATACCCCCAGTAATTTTTGAGAATGGAATCTATATCGGCGGTATGTAAGGCGGCGCTCAAGGGGCAAAATTCAGGTTACTTTTTTTACAAACAACCTTACAGAGTTCAGCGCAAGTACTACGTCGCTCAGGCCCATAATCAGTGCACCGAGGGTAGGTGTAAGAAATCCCATGGCGGCAACCGGTATGGCAATAATGTTGTAAGAAAAAGCCCAGAACAGGTTTTGTTTTACGGTGCGGTAGGTGTGAATGCCCAGACCCAGCGCTTCGGGCAGTTTTTTCAGCCCTTGATTCATCAGAATTACGTCGGCCGATTGCAGGGCAATTTGTGTGGCGTCGTTCATGGCAATACCCAGCGAGGCTTCGGCCAGCGCCGGGGCGTCATTAATACCATCGCCCACCATAGCCGTAGGCATTTGTTTGTTTAGTTCTTTAATGATTTTCCATTTTTGTTCAGGCGTTTGTTCGGCATAAATCTGCTGTATGCCGATTTTACGGGCCAGGGCTTCAGTGCGTTCCCGGGTATCGCCGCTCAGCAGCACGGTCCGGATTCCTTTTTGGTGCAAATACTGAATTACGCCGGCCGCTTCGGGACGGATTTCATCGGTTACATCCAGCCATCCTATCAGACAATCGTTCCGGACAACATACACATTATGGCTTTTGTCGGCCGTCACTGTTTCGGCCGCTTTGTAGGATGCGGCGTACCAGATATTTCCGTCAGGGTCTTCGGCCCGTACACCCAGTCCTTTGATTTCTTCCACTTTTTTCCAGCGAATTTCTTCTTTCGACTTCCAGGCGGCAACAATGCTTTTGGCAACAGGATGGTTTGAATATTTTTCCAGCGAATACACGATTTTCTTAAACTGATCATCACTGAGGGTAAAATCCTGTTTCTCGTCGGCACAATGACTAACCACCTGATAACGTGAAATGGAAAACCGTCCCGTTGTGAGCGTACCGGTTTTGTCGAATACCACCTGTTTTATTTGCCTGAAATGTTCCAGATTGGCTGCATTCCGGAAAAGGATTCCGTTTCGGGCTGCCCGGCCCAATCCCACGGCAATGGCGGCCGGCGTTGCCAACCCCATGGCACAGGGGCAGGCAATAACCAGTACGGCAATGCTTCGCATCAGCGCTGCCGTAAAATCATCCAGTATCATCCAGTTAATAAAAAAACACAACACGGCAATACCCAATACAACCGGTATAAAGATGGCGCTGATTTTATCGGCCAGTTTCTGGAGCGGCGGTTTTTCGCCCTGGGCCTGACGCACCATTTGCAGAATGCCCGACAATACGGTTTGCTCGCCCGCTGCGGTTACCTGTGCTTTTACGGTACCTTCGGTAATGAGGCTTCCGCCGATGAGTATGTCCTTAGGTTTTCGAAAAACGGGAAGGCTCTCGCCAGTGATGACGGATTCATTCACCTGCACTTCGCCCCATAAAATTTTACAATCGGCCGGCACTTGTTCTCCGGTTCGGATTAAAATCAAATCGCCGGTACGAAGCTGGCTGCTGTCCACCTGAAAAATCTGTTCCTTGTGATTTTCATCAAAGGCAATCATGTTGGCCATCACCTTTTGCGTTTTGACCAGCGCATGGATGGCTTTTTGGGTTGAGGCTACGGAAGCATCTTCCAGGTAGTTGCCCAGAAACACCAGTGTGAATATGGTGGCTGCCGTTTCATAAAACATGTACTGTTCAGGCTGGCCGGTCAGGGTGCCGTATAAGCTGTACACAAAAGCGGCGGTAGCCCCCACGGCAATCAGCACATTCATGTTGGGCATGCCGTTTCGAATGCTTTTCCAGGCGCTGCTCCCGAAGAAGTACATTCCGGTAAAATAAACGGGTAACGACAGCAGCAACTGCACAACCGGCCGGTTCAGGAAGTGAAAGAAAGGATACTGATGCAGCGAGTGAATCATATGGGTCATCAGTAACAAGGTAAAGGGCAGGCAAAACAAAAACCGGCTCAGAGGGGTATTCAAAAAGCGGAATTTTTTTTTATCCCCTGGTTTTTTTTCAAGTGCACCGTCTGTAACCACTTCATATCCGAGCGATCGGATGCCTTCAGAAAGATGTAAAGGAGAAACGGTATGGTTTACATCAAAGATAACATCGCCCGTGGCATAGTTGACTTTGATATTTTCAGCGCCTTGTTTTTCCAGATATTTATAAATACTTAACGCACAGGTGTTACAATCCATTCCTTCTACTTTCCATTGAATTTTTTGCATACCACAAAGTTAGGCAAGTCCGGCCAGCAACTTCTGTATTAAAACTGAAAATCTTTTCAACTTTGTTTCATTATTTACGTAAAATTTGTAAAAATTTTTAATTGAGTTTTTTATGGAATGGGTTTTTTCATTGGACGAGATTCAGCAGGCCGCTGCCGATTTTTGGAAAACATGGAAAGGCAAACCGGTATTTGCTTTTTCCGGCGAAATGGGCGCCGGCAAAACCACCTTTATTCATGCATTATGCCGCTTGCTGGGTGTGAAAGATGCGATAAGCAGCCCTACCTTTTCGCTGATCAATGAATACCAGTACGACTGCGAAGGCACCAAAAGGCCGCTCTTTCATATTGACCTCTATCGTATAAAAGATGAAGAAGAAGCCATACGGGCAGGCATGGAAGACGTATTGCACAGCGGCCACTTGTGTTTTGCCGAATGGCCCGAAAAAGCCCCGGGGATTTTTCCCCCCGATAAGGTTAATGTTTTGATACAAATTGTTGAAAATAACAAAAGGCGAATTTCGGTTCAGGTATAATCCGATACCTTTTTCTAATTACAATGTGTTTAACAAAACATCCTAAACAAAAAATTTTAACTGCAAAATTCCGATGCCGGAACTAATTTCTTATCTTCATAAAGAAAAAATGAAGCCATCCGAATCCGGATTATGATATCATTGCCAAACCGTCTGAAGAATCAGATATGGGCAAAAAGCGGGATAACGAAGCGGTTTTTTTTATTTAAAAAACGTAACTTAATGCGTAACCCTGAAAACCGATTTCAGAAAATTAAATCGTGACAAACGATGAGTCAGCCAAAACCTTTTGTGAGCGCCATGTTCGGGTACGAAACCCAGGAAGAAACGTTGGATATTAAGCCCAAGGTAGAACAGATGACCATTGGGATTCCGAAAGAAATTGCCTTTCAGGAAAACCGGGTTTCATTGACGCCGGATGCGGTAAGCGTGCTGGTCAGCAACGGACATTCGGTAATGGTAGAGCATAATGCCGGCGATGCGGCGCATTTCAGCGATAAAGACTACAGCGAGGCGGGCGCTAAAATTGTGTACAACCGCAAAGATGTGTTTCAGGCGCCCGTGTTGGTAAAAAGCGCTCCCGTGGTAGAAGAAGACCTGCCCCTTTTGCAGGAAAATCAGTTAATTATATCGCCCATTCATCTTTCGGTGATGAAAAGTCACATTCTGGAAAAGATGATGGAAAAGCGGATTACAGGTATTTCGTTTGAAAATTTACAGGACGACAGCGGCTCTTTCCCCATTGTGAGAAGCATGAGTGAAATAGCCGGAAGCGCCGTCATGCTGATTGCCGCCCAATACCTGAGTTCTGCCAATCACGGTAAAGGCGTGCTGCTGGGGGGTATATCGGGCATTGCGCCTACCAAAGTAATTATCATCGGCGCCGGCATTGTTGGTGAATATGCCGCCCGTGCAGCCATAGCGCTTGGAGCTTCAGTTAAAATTTTTGACAATAATTTATATCGGCTGAAGCGGTTGCAAAACAATATCGGCCAGCGGCTATGGACCTCAGTAATTGAACCCAGAATGCTGGCCAAACAGCTTAAGACCTGCGAAGTGGCAGTAGGCGCCGTGAGTTCCCAAACCGGAAGAACGCCCATTATTGTAACGGAAGAAATGGTCAGCAATATGCGGCCGGGTTCCGTAATTATTGACGTGAGCATTGACCGCGGCGGATGTTTTGAAACTTCCGAAGTCACCTCTCATGAAAATCCGGTATTTACCAAATACGGCGTTATTCATTACTGCGTACCGAATATTCCTTCCGGATTTGCCCGAACCGCTTCTCAGGCCATCAGCAATGTGCTCATGCCCCTGTTGCTGGAAGCCGGCGAAGAAGGAGGCTTTGAAAATCTGATCTGGCATAAGCTGCATCTGCGAAACGGCATTTATATGTTTAAAGGATCGCTGACCAATTTTTATCTGAGCCAACGTTTCGATTTGAAATATACCGACCTGAATCTTTTAATTGCCAGCAAAAGATAAATTACGGTTTGAGCGAAGCCATGGCAATTTCGTACTGGCAGAACGCATATTCCGCTTCGTCGTTGCTGCTGATGATGATGATGCGGTTCATACAATAATTCCGTACCAGCGCATGATACCATTCCAGGCCCTCTTTGTCCAGATTGGTGCAGGGTTCATCCAGAAAAACCGCTGCCGTATCTGAAAAAACAGCTTGTGCCAGTTTCACCCTTTGCTTCATTCCGGAAGAAAAATAACGGATGGGTTTTCGGGCAGCCTTCGTCAGCTCGCATGCTTCCATTATTTGCGTTATGGTAAGGCCCGGCAAAAAGGGTTTACAGGTATGATGAAATTGAAGAAATTCGGCAAGGGTCATTTCTTCAACCAGTTCAAGATAGGGGGCACAGTAAGAAATACGGGTATAGATTTTTTCAGCCGGAAGAACGGTATGATTTTCCATATAGTTCAGCTTTCCTTCAGACAACTCCATGGCTCCTGCAATTACCTGAAGCAGTGTGCTTTTTCCGCTGCCGTTTGGCCCTGTAATCGCATATGATTTTCCGCTTTCGAAGGTGTAGTTCAGGTGTCTGAAAATCCACTCCTGAAAATAACGCTTGCCGGCATTATATAGGGAGATGGTCGTCATTGTTGTTTTTGGTAAAGCGCTTTATGATTCCTCTTCCGCTTTCCCGGATAAAGGTTACAATTTCGTCTCGTTCGTCAGTAGCGGGCATTTCTTCTTCAATATAATCAAGGGCCTGGCTGGTGTTAAGCCCTTTGTTGTACAATATCCGGTAAATGTCGAGAATATGGTTGATGCGTTCAATGGTAAAGCCTCTTCGTTTCAGTCCGATAGAATTAACGCCGGCATAGCTCAGCGGGTTTCGACCCGCTTTAATATAGGGAGGCACATCTTTGCTCACCAAAGACCCTCCCGCAATAAAGGAATGAGCGCCGATTTTAACAAACTGATGCACGGCGCACATGCCGGCCAGGATGGCCCAGTCGCCTATCACTACATGGCCGGCCACCTGGGTATTGTTACTCACAATAACGTTATCGCCTACAATACAATCGTGCGCAAAATGAGAATACGCCATAATCAGGCAATTTTTTCCGATAACGGTTTTTTCTCTGTCAACCGTGCCTCGGTTTATGGTCACAAACTCTCGGATTGTTGTATTGTCGCCAATAAACACGTTGGAATATTCTCCTTTAAATTTAAGGTCTTGCGGGATGGCCGATATAACGGCGCCCGGAAAGATGCGGCAGTTTTTTCCGATACGGGCACCTTCCATAATAGTAACATTAGAGCCGATCCAGGTGCCTTCACCTATTTCTACATCCTGATGAATTACGGTAAAAGGGTCCACTTTAACATTTGTTGCCAATTTGGCATCAGGATGTATATAAGTTAAAGGATGGATCATAAAAATTACAAACAAAATGCGCAAAAATAAACGATACCTTTTAAAAAGAATGTTTTTTTTAAATTTTGTTTCAATCAGGGAACCGGATTGACATAATATGTTCTGAATAAATAAGATAGAAAACGATAGGGATTTTGTATTTTTGCGTCATGTTTCAGCCGCCGGATATATTGTCTTTGTCGTTAAGGCGCCAGGTATTGCAGGAAGAACTTCATGTGTTGCAATCCAAAAAATTTGAAATACCCGGGTCCATTCAGTACGCTATTCACCGCTACAAAAAAAATCCGGGCTGGCATGCCGACGAGGTAGCCATGCTGGTATATCATGTCTCATCACCCGAGCCCGAAAAGAGATATCTGGAACTGCGCTATTGCCTGAGCGGAAATATCTATTGCAACAAATACGATACGGAATGTCATTTTTGTAAATACGGCGCTTCTGCCCGATGCGAAGAAAAAACCGAAAGTGTGGATTTCATCCGCTTCCGGTTTTCACCCACGCATACCAGTCATCTGGTAAGGGCCAGAAAATCTCATTACACCTTTCAGGAAGAGATTATTCAGTTTAAACATCGTTCGGCTTTCAGCAAAATTTTGCCATTGTGCGGCAGAACCCGCCAGGTGCTGGAAAATATTCTGCATCACAACTATTCCGACACGTTTGAAAATATTTATATCAATGCGCAGGCACATTTACTGCTGCTGTATTGCCTGGATTGTATGGTGGACGAAAAATCGGCGGAAGGATTCAGTTGTAAATTTTTAGCCAACGAAGCCGACCGCGAAAAAATTTTAAAAGCCAGGGAAATTCTGTTGCAGCACATCGGTGAACCGATTACCATAAAAGAGCTGAGCCGTAAAGTAGCCATGAACGAATGTTATCTGAAAAAAGGATTTAAGGAAATGTTTGGCACCACCATCTTTGATTTTTATCAAAGCCAGCGCATGGAACATGCCCGGTATTTATTGTACGAAAAAGGGCTCAGTGTAACCGAAGTATCAGTATTGCTCGGTTACTCTTCCATTTCGCATTTTTCCACTGCCTTTAAAAAACATACGGGATTAAGGCCTTGTGAACTGATTCGATAATGAAAATTGATTGTAAATGCTGAAACATGCGGGATACACATTGGCGTTTTATGTTTTATTGCTTTGTGCAATCCCCTGCTGTTATTTTGATCATTTATCCGAAAAGGAAACGGAAATAACGTTTCCTCAACATAACGAATCAGACAAGTGTAAATCCTGCTCACCTTTTTTTAACTGCAAAGATTGTTTTTCGGCGACCATACAGACAGAAGTGCCACAATTTAATTTTTTAGCCTTTGTGAAGGCTGAACTTCACCCGGCAGAATCTACAACACGGCTTTCTTCCTTGCATTACGATTTCTGGCAACCGCCCAGAAAGGATTTTATTCATTAAGCTATCCCGTCGTTTTTTTCCTTTTTTCCGGAATTGAATAACTATTCTTCAGTTATATATATTAACAGACCATGAAAAAATTATTTATATGTCTGCAGGCATGCAGCCTGGCAGTATGGGCTTACACCCAAACACAAACGGTAACGTTAAAAATATTGGACAAAAACAACCGAAATCCGGTCAGGTATGCTTCGGTACAGGTTTCGGAAACTCGTTTATCCGTGACGGCAGACTCTTCAGGACTGGCTCATCTTGAGCTGGAACCCGGTACATACCAACTTGAAATATCGCATATCGGATACAGAACCTATTTGTTACCAATCAGATGGCCGATTAGCGATACCCTGTATGTTTTGATGGATTTAAAAGCAGAGTTGAACGATGAGGTGGTTATACGAAGTACCCGCAGCAGCAGGACCTTTCAAAACATCCCCACACGTGTTGAATTTATTTCTTCTGAAGAACTGGATGAAAAAGCCAACATGAAACCTGGCGATATAAGAATGATCCTTTTCGAAAGTACGGGGATCATGACACAAACTACATCGGCTTTATCTGCAAATGCAGCCATCAGAATTCAGGGCCTCGATGGGAAATACACTCAATTGCTGAAAGACGGATTTCCTTTGTTTGCCGGATTTAGTACCGGACTTGGCATTTTGCAAACACCTCCTCTGGATTTACAGCAAGTAGAAGTCATTAAAGGATCGGCGTCCACTCTGTATGGTGGCGGAGCCATTGCAGGGTTGGTTAATCTGATCAGTAAAGTCCCTAAAGAACAACGTGAGCTGAAATTTCATCTGGATGTAACATCTGCCGGGGGTTGGAATACCAGCGGTTTTTACAGTGAAAAATTCAAAAATCACGGTATCACTTTACTGGCTTCAAGAAACAGTAATTCGCCTTATGATCCGGCCGGCATTGGACTTACGGCTATACCGGAATTTAAAAGATATTGTGTACAACCTCGTTATTTTTTCAATTCCGGTAAAAAACTGGAGTTGATGGCCGGACTGAGTTTTACGAATGAAGACCGTACGGGCGGTGACATACGTTATTTACGAAATGAAACACCTTCCGGGTTTACAGAAAAGAATACTACCACGCGGTGGGTGGGACAGTTCAGTATTCAACGTCATTTTGGAAAATGCAGTCACATCACATGGAAAAGCAGTGTTCAATTTTTCCGACGCTTGCTGGAAATACCCGGATATTCTTTTTCAGGTAATCAGCAAACATTTTTTACGGAAATGAACTATGCGCATCATGGTGAGGTAACTGAATGGATTGCAGGATTTAATGGATTTACCGATCGGTTTACGGAAAGCCCCATGTCCGATACTATTCTGGGAAATGAAAGACAAAATGTATTTGGCCTTTTTTTTCAATTGCATCAAAAAATAAAAGAAAAATTACAGTTGGAAGCCGGTCTGAGAAGCGATTGGGTAAAATACTATGGTGTATTGATATTACCTCGCCTTTCCCTGCTGGTTAAATTCTCGCCGAAACTGACTTCACGCATGGGTTTTGGTATGGGTTATAAAACTCCCGGGATTTTCAGTGAAGAAAGTGAACGCCTACGGTTCCAAAATCTTTTACCGGTCAGTCATCAACTCAATATACCGGAAAAAAGTTATGGAATAAATACAGATGTAAATTATAAAACATCATTATGGCAGGGCCGGGCTAAGTTTTCCGTTAATCAGCTGTTTTTTTATACCCGTATTTTAAGACCTCTGATTCTGGAACAACAAGCTGCAGCCTATCAATTCAGAAACGCAACAGGCCATTTTGACAGTAAAGGAATTGAAACAAATCTACGGGCCGAAGTTAAAAACTTTACATTGTTTTGCGGATACAGCTTCACATTGGCCGAATATCATTCTTCCGAGCAAAGAAAAGAAAATCCGCTTACTCCCCGACACCGATTTCATAGCGTATTGATGTATGAAAAGGAAGAAGAATGGAAAATAGGCATTGAAGCATACTCATTTAGCCGGCAAATATTAAACGACGGGTTATTCGGAAGGCCTTATTGGATTTTTGGTTTTATGATAGAAAAAAAGATTAAAAAATTATCGCTTTACGTAAATTTTGAAAATTTTACCGATACCCGTCAAACCCGTTTTGATTCCATATTTACCGGAACAATCGGGCAACCCGTTTTTAGAGATATTTACGCGCCTCTGGAAGGATTTGTGATTAACGGTGGTATTAAATTGAAGTTATGAATCATATTTCCGAACAAACCGTTTATTCATCCTCTTCCTTACCCCGGTAATTCATTATATCACGGTCAAACAGATACAGTCCGCTTCGGTCGTCGCCGATGAGTTCCAGTTTATCGTTCAACGTTCGGGCTACTCTTTCTTCTTCCATTTGCTCATTTACATACCATTGAAGAAAATTGTGTGTGGCATAATCTTTTTCACGCAACGCCAGATCCACCAGTTCGTTTATGCTGGAGCTGACTTTTAATTCGTGTTTCAGAAACTCTTCAAACAGTTTTTTCAGAGAAGGAAAGGTAACCATGGGTTGATCCAGCGGCGGAACGATGCCCATGCCGCCCCGTTCATTAATAAAACGAATCAGCTTGAGCATATGCTGCCGCTCCTCATCGGATTGTTTGTAAAAAAACTGGGTTACGCCTTCCAGTCCCGGCTGAATTTCACACCAGGAAGCCATAGCCAGATAGGCTTGTGAAGACTCGGCTTCCATTTGCACCTGCTTATTCAATGCATCCTGAACAATTTTACTGAGCATATTCTTTTTTTTCAAAAATAGGTTTAAAAAAAGGTTTTACCGTCAAAGAATGAAAAAATTTTTTGTTTCTCCGTTTATCTCTAACAACAATTCTTTTGATTAAGTTTTTGGCTCCGGCGCCGCTTTCGTTTCATGTTCTTGCAGAAATTTCCTGAATCCGATACAAATGAATCCGTCTTTTCGATAATCAGGAAATGTAAATGATTGAAGTTTTCCTGACTGCGTAAATTCTTTTACCACATTTGAAAACCGCAATAAAAAAGGCGACAGAGCTTTGCGCAAAATTGTTAAAAAGATGAGAACGGCATTCTTTATTCTGATGATTTTGTTTTTTGCAAACCCGGTTTTTTCACAAAAATCCGAAACCATAGAAAATAATACAGACAGTGCGGTACACATTCAATACCTGCCGGACATTACCGTAGTGGGCCGTTACAGCAAAAGTGATTTTCAGCTCATGCCCGAAATTGCAGGCACATCTGTTTATGCAGGGAAAAAGAGCGGCCTGATAGTGATGGACAATGTACAGGGTAATGTGGTGACAAACACCATGCGCCAGGTTATGGCAAAAATACCGGGCATCCATATCTGGGAAAGCGATCCCAGCGGCATTCAGATTGGCATCGCCGCCCGCGGGCTTAGCCCCAACAGAAGCTGGGAATTTAATGTTCGGCAAAACGGCTATGATGTAGCTGCCGACCCATATGGTTATCCCGAAGCATATTATAACCCTCAGTTGCAGGCCGTGCAACGGATTGAGGTTGTTCGCGGCCATGGCGCCCTGCAGTACGGGCCTCAGTTTGGAGGACTGGTAAACTATATTTTAAGAAATGGCAGTGAGTTTACTTCCCCCCTGGAGTTTGAAACCTTTCAAACCGTCGGAAGTAATGCATTGTGGAATTCGTTCAATGCCATA
The DNA here is from genome assembly GCA_026415715.1 of Chitinophagaceae bacterium. Lineage (GTDB taxonomy): Bacteria > Bacteroidota > Bacteroidia > Chitinophagales > Chitinophagaceae > JJ008. Next base: position 59,954 of record JAOAGO010000011.1, read on the forward strand.
GGGGGCAAAACTTCTAAAAACCATTACTATGCCTTTTTTGATCACCGAAACGGAAACGGGTGGAGAAAAAACAGCCGCTATTACACAAACAATACCTACGGAACGTATACCCATCACATCTCAAATAACGTATCCCTCACAGCCGAGCTGACTTATTTTACCATGCGCAGCCAGCAGCCCGGAGGTCTCACTGACCTTCAGATAAGGCAAAATCCCCGTCAAAGTTTTCGTTCCCGAAACTGGTTTGACATTTCCTGGACTTTACCGGCGTTGATGGCTCATGTAAAATTCGGGAATCACATCAGATGGAATACTAAACTTTTTGCCATCCTCGGCAATCGAAACAGCGTTGGCTTTCTTCAGTCTATGTTGATAGCTGATACTATCCATCATACTACTTTAAAATACAGTCCCCGAACCGTTCAAATAGATCATTACAGAAATTACGGGTTAGAAAGCCGATTCATGACCGATTTTATCCTGAAAGGAAGAACACAAACTTTTTCTGCAGGGCTTCGTCTTTATACCGGAACCACCCATCGCCGGGCCGATGGTACCGGCACCACGGGAACCGATTATGACATTTCGGTAACCGGTTTATTTCAGAGAGACATACATTTCGGTTCCCAAAATGCAGCCGTTTTTGCCGAACAACTTTTTCGGATTCAGGATAAATGGCTGATTGTGCCGGGAATTCGGTATGAATGGCTGCAGGGTTCTTCTGAAGGCCGCAACGGATTTTCGGGCGGCAACCCCGTTTTGCTGCAAAACATAACCCGCAGCCGTGGTTTTTTATTAAGCGGTATTGGTACGGAGTATCATATCCGAAATACCGAAATATATGCCAACATCACTCAGGCTTATCGGCCGATTCAATTTGCCAATCTTCAGGCTCCGCCCACAACGGACGTGATTGACCCGGAGCTGAAAGATTCTAAAGGCTTTAATGCCGACCTCGGCTATCGGGGCAAAGTAAAACAACTTCTTCAGTTCGACGTCAGCGCATTTTATCTTTTTTATCACAACAGAATCGGTGTGATTTCGGTATCCGGTTCACCTTCCTATCGTTTGGTCACCAATGTAGGAAGCAGTATCAGCAAGGGCGTAGAAAGTTATGTGGAATGGAATGCCCACAGAACGTTTTTGAATAAAACCTCTGCACACCTGTCTTTTTTTGCCTCGTATGCGTATAACCATGCACGGTATAATCGTAATCATAAAGACGCCAACACCCGGGGCAAAAAAGTAGAAAATGCTCCGGAACATATCCTCCGAAGCGGAATTACAACGGGATGGAAAGATGTACTCTGTACCTTGCAAATCAGCTACGTGGGAGAAACTTTCAGTGATGCAAACAACACCGTCACCCCTTCGGCAAACGGGAATACGGGGCTGATTCCCTCTTACACCTTAACCGATGTAACATGGAGCTATCAATCCAAAAAAGGCATACTGATAAAAGCAGGAATCAATAACCTGTTTGACATAAGATATTTTACCCGAAGAGCCGGAGGATATCCCGGACCGGGCGCTTTACCCGGTGATGGCCGGACATTTTTTCTTACAGCCGGTATTCATATCCGTTGAGATAAAACACATTTTCTGCATCATGTTTCCCGGCTGATAAATGATTTACGTCAGGCTGCACACTGTTTTTAAAAATTCAAAAGTCATGCGATTGTAAATTCATTTCTCTGCATTTGTTTTTGACAATAAAATGAAAGAATATTTTTTTCCGGTTTGAAATTTTGCAACCGAAAATGTAATACAATGAGCAGAAAATACATTTTATTATGCACAATCGGATTAACTCAGATGCTTTACAGCCAGGAGGATAGTTTGAAAACATTATCCGAAGTAGTCGTTACCGGCCAGTACAAACCGCAAACAGCACGTTATTCTGTATATCAGGTACGGATAATACAAGGCAGCCAGATACTTAAGCAAGGCTCCATAAACATGGAAACCTTTCTTCGCAACGAACTAAAAGTGCGTTTTGCTCAGGATTTGGCTACCGGAGGTTCAAACATGACGATGCTGGGCCTACAGGGGCAAAACATAAAAATTCTGATAGATGGTTTGCCTGTAACCGGAAGACAGGGTACCTCCAATGAAATCAATATTCATCAGATAGATGTGAATACCATTGAGCGAATTGAAATTATAGAAGGGCCTATGTCTGTCATCTACGGCGCCGATGCGCTGGGAGGTGTAATAAACATCATTACCAAAAAAAACACACCTCATACACTTTCGGTTTCGGCACGGCTGCATGAAGAATCTGTTGGAAACGAATATCGTTTTTTTCATCAGGGAATACATAATCAAAGTCTGCAGTTAAGCTATAAAAAAAATTCCTGGGAACTGGGCGGAGGTTTTTCGCATAATTTTTTCGGCGGTTGGAAAGATACCCTGCCCGACAGAGAGCTGTTGTGGCACCGAAAAGATCAGCGCATGGCTAATGCCTTTGCCGGATATCGCAGAGAAAAATTACAGGTACGTTATCGTTTTGACGGACTGGATGAAGTGATTTACAATCCCGGCAATTTTCTTCTGTATCAGCCTTTTTCGGGCGATACGATAGCACAAGACCAGGAATATCTCACTCAACGAATGATGCACCAGCTGCAGGGCGCTTACACTTTGAGTGAACGTTCGGATATACAATGGCAAACAGCATTTTCGGATTATTCCCGACAAGTGTTTTCTACTATCGTAAGCAAGAAAACCGGCAAGGTCAGTATGGATATCACTCCGGGCAGCCAGTCTCAGGTTCATTTTACTGGATTTACTTTTCGGGGAATACTGAGTCAAAAAATATCCGAAAAAATGAGTCTTCAGCCCGGAGTGGATATCCATCTGGAAAGAGGGAGCGGAGAAAGACTACAGCAGGGCACCAATGCCATTGATGATTATGCCTTTTTTATAACCTCCGAAATAGCGCCAATACATTCTCTCAAAATCCGCCCCGGCCTACGTGTTATGAAAAATTCGGTGTATAATTCTCCTCCCGTAATTCCATCCCTGCATGCCCTATTTCGCATCTCCGAATTGTCGGACATACGCCTTTCATATTCCCGGGGATTTCGTGCTCCGTCGCTCAGAGAACTTTATTTCAACTTCTTTGATGCCAATCACCAAATTATTGGTAACCCGAATCTGAAGGCAGAAACTTCAAACAGCTTTACAGGATATGTCAATCACATGATGGTCATCCGAAAAGCAACTCAAATGACCTTACAGCTTGGCTTTTTTTATAATAATGTAGAAAATCTGATAGGCTACGCCGTCAGCCCCGTTAACCCGTCTGTTTTTCAATATGCCAATATTTCAAATGCCCGTACTGCCGGAGGGCATTTTTCAGCCGGAATAAAAAATAAATTATGGAATGTGGAAAGCGGAGTGTCTATCACCGGTTTTTACAATCGTTTTTCGGAAGTGGACGAAAAGTTACCGGTGTTGCTCTGGTCGCCCGAAGTCAATTTGCTGGCTGAATATTTGTGGGAGAAGCAACATCTCAGTGTAAATGTGTTTTACAAATTTACCGGAAAACGACCTTTTTATACCTATAACTCTTCCAATCAGATTGTACAGGGCTCACTGAATGGATTTCATACTGCAGACCTCGCTCTGACAAAAGGCGCCGGGAAATATCTAAAAATACAGGCCGGAGTGAGAAATCTCTTTAATGTCATCCGTTTAAATCAGCCCATCGGTTCGGGAGGTGCTCACGGACAAACTGCACAACGAAATATAGCTACCGGCCGGGCTTTTTTTGCCGGACTTCAGTTTCAATGGAATCAATGAAATTGTATTTGTAAACATATAAAATGTTAAACTATGATGCGTCTGTTTATTCGTTCCTTTCTATGGGTTCTATGGATGGCTTCTTTACTCATTTCTTCCTGCCGGAAGAGAGAAGTTGCACTGCCTGATAATTATGTTGGATTTGAAAACACCTCATCAGGCATGGCGGCAAATGAAAACAGCATTACGGTGAAGCTGAAAACAATTTACAATATCAATGCGCAAAAACAAATTATACTCAAAGTGACAGAAACCGGAGCCGCCTATGGAGTTAAATACACAACGGTGCCGGCGGTACAGTCAGGAAAAATTATTTTAGTTATTCCTTCGGGTAATAATCAGGTTTCATTTACCATAAATAGAATGCCCAATGTTTTATTTGATGGAGATGAAAAGCTGGTTTTTGAACTGGAAAGTTCTGAATCTCCTCTGCTTATCGGCACATCGCGAAGCTTTACGCTCAGTTTTTCAGAGATAGTGGCCAACCAGCCATCTATGATCATTCAGGGCGGCGGAGCCCTTTTCCCCAATAAAGTATTTGTGGATTTGAGTGCAAACCGCCAAACAGCGGTATTACGCACTACATGGGATTTGGGTTTTTATACCGTGGGAAATGAATACCGGGTAATACTCAATTCATCAACCGGTATGATGGCCAAAGCCATACAAAAAACCGATATTTCTGCGGTCAATTCTGCCGATACGGCCGGATTAACCAACGAACTTACTTTCAATCAGGCCAATCCTCAACCGTCACAGTTACCGTACATTGATTATCCGAACGGAGATTTAACCCGTACGGCCATTGCTGCAATATCTCCAAATCCTTCCGAAAACAAAGTATATATCATTAACCGTGGTGTTGGGGTGGGCAACCCCATGCCATCCAGAGGCTGGAAAAAAGTGCGTATTCTGCGAAATCCTTCCGGCGGATATACGCTTCAGCATGCCGACATCAACTCTTCCACCTTTGCTACCGTTGAAATACCGCGTGATGATACTTACTTTTTCCGTTATGTTTCTTTTGAAAACGGACTGGTAAATGTGGAACCACCTAAAAAAAAGTGGGACTTTGCATGGACGTTCTTTTCCAACGTCACAAGCTTCGGAGGCAGTGAAGTGCCTTATCTTTTTCAGGATATCATCTTAATCAACCGGAATGTAGAAGCCGCAAGAGTGATGACTTCCGCAAAAGCTTTTGAGAACTTTACAGAATCTGACCTTAACGGACTGACGTTTTCTTCTCTGCAAAACGTCATAGGTGCAGACTGGAGAAGCGGAGGCGGCCCAAACACTCCTCCTGCTATCCGAACAGACCGATATTATATCATCAAAGACGGCGACAACAATATATACAAATTGAGATTCACTTCACTGACACAAAACGGCGAACGGGGATATCCTGCATTTGAAGCTGTTTTAGTTAAAAAAGGTGTTTAATATCTGATTACCTAAGGACAGCCTGAATCCGGAATGCCGCCAAAACAAAAAAAAAATTTACTTCTACCCTTCTTGCCTGTAAGAAATACACTCAACAGGCTGTCCTTTTTTTTAAGATTACTTATTAATCGTCTATCCCTTAAAAAAATCCCTGCATGTTGAAAAACATTTAAAACTTCGGATAAAACATCCGTTAGTTTTGTATTGTTAATTTCCTAAAACAAAATCCTTATGCCGCATAAAATTTACACCCGAACAGGCGACAAAGGGATGACCTCATTAATCGGAGGTACCAAAGTGTTTAAATCGCATCTGAGAATTGAGGCTTACGGTACGGTTGATGAACTGAATTCCTGGATAGGTTACTGCAGGGTAATGCTGGATAAAGAATCTGTTACGCACCAGCTGAGCGAAGTGCAGGACAGGCTGTTCACCATCGGTTCTTCCCTGGCCTGCGACCCCGAAAAAGAACCTAAAATGAAAATTCCTGACCTTTATGCAGATGATATTCAGTTTCTGGAAAAAGAGATGGACGCCATGACAGAACAACTTCAGCCCATGAAGTTTTTTATTTTACCCGGAGGAAATGAAACGGTGGCAGCGCTGCATATAGCCCGCTGCGTATGCCGCAGAGCGGAACGATGCTGTGTACGTATGGCGGAAGAAAAAGAAGAAATACATGAATTGATTGTACCTTATCTTAACCGCCTGAGCGATTACTTATTCGTATTAAGCCGTTTTGCAGGGCAAAAGCTGAATGTTTCCGAAATTCCCTGGAACCCGCGAACCGGAAAATAACGGTGGCCTGAACTGACTGACCCAAAAGCCGAATTACATTATCTGAATCTGATTACAATCCATTTACTTGCGGGCAAAAAATGAAAAGATTTACCGGTTATTGAAACAAATCATTTCTTTCGGTAAGGATACCGTCTTTCATGTGCAATATTCTGTCGCTTAGCTTCGCCAGTTCTTCGTTATGTGTTACGATAAGAAAGGTTTGCTTAAATTGATCACGAAGTGAAAGAAAAAGACGATGCAGTTCGCCGGCATTTTGTGAGTCCAGATTGCCGCTGGGTTCATCTGCAAGAATAATATCGGGTTGGTTAATCAGCGCCCGGGCTACGGCCACCCTTTGTTGTTCGCCGCCCGAAAGTTGAGCCGGTTTGTGATGCAGTCGTTCGCCAAGACCCAGAAGAGCCAGCAGTTCCGTTGCTTTTTGCTGTACTTCTTTCTTTTTGCCCTGTCCCAGCCAGCCGGGAATGCATACATTTTCCAAAGCCGTGAATTCGGGCAGCAGATGGTGAAACTGAAAAACAAAGCCGATATGACGGTTTCGGAAAGCCGCTAATTTTTTCCCGGTCAGCGAAGTAACCGAAATACCATGAATCAATACTTCACCGGCATCGGGCTTATCCAAAGTGCCGAGAATGTGCAGTAATGTACTTTTTCCCGATCCGGAAGGCCCTACAATAGAGACAATTTCGCTTTTGCGAACCTCAAGATTAACTCCTTTTAAAACCTCCAGCGCCCCGAAACGTTTAAAAATATTTTTTCCGCTAATCATGCAGCCTTATCCTGATATTTTGAATCAAATATCCTGTAAAAAAGGGCTTTTCACAAAAAAACAAGGGAAGTAAACTTTTTTTTAAGAAAATAATTTATTAATCCCAGAACTTTGGGATATGGCCGAATGGTGAATACGACTACTTTTGCAAAAAATTTGAGTTTTATATTTTTACATAAAATTAAAAAGGGATAGACGATGTTCTGGACACTTGAATTGGCCTCGTACCTTGAAGACGCTCCGTGGCCTGCAACAAAAGATGAATTGATAGACTATGCCATCCGGAGTGGCGCTCCGGTAGAAGTGGTTGAAAACCTTCAGGAGCTGGAGGATGAAGGTGAAGTGTACGAAAGCATTGAGGACATCTGGCCTGATTATCCGACACAGGATGATTTCCTGTTCAATGAAGACGAGTACTGACGTCATTGCTCCGGCTGAGTGCCGGAAAAAAATTTAACCGTAAAGCCTCCTTAGCAGGAGGCTTATTGTTTTTTTCGTATAATCAAGCCTCTTTAAGCATTGATTCCATTACCGTTTCTGTTATTCCGGTAAAACTGAAGCCTCCGTCGTGATACAGATTCTGCATGGTTACATATCGGGTGAGGTCGCTGAACAGCATCACACAATAATCGGCACAGGCTTCGGCAGGCGCATTCCCCAGCGGGCTCATGGCCTCGGCATATTTCATAAATCCGTCAAAACCTTTAACACCGCTTCCGGCCGTGGTACGGGTAGGAGATTGCGAAATGGTATTTACTCTTACCTTTTTTCGCTTGCCATAGTAATACCCAAACATACGGGTAATGCTTTCCAGAAGCGCTTTGGCATCGGCCATTTCATTATAATCGGGAAAAACCCGCTGGGCGGCAATGTAGGTAAGCGCCACCACACTCCCCCATTCCTGCAAAGCATCCAAATCCCACGCGGTACGCAGCACCTTGTGCAGGCTGATAGCCGAAATATCCAGTGTTTTCTGATTCCATTCATAATTCATTTCGGTATAGTGTTTTCCCTTGCGTACGTTCAGGCTCATGCCTACGGAATGAAGAATAAAGTCAATTTTCCCGCCAAAATGCTCCAGCGATTTCTCAAATAAATTTTTTAAATCATCCATGCTGGTTATATCTGCTCCGATAACAGGTGCTCCGTTGCAGGCTTCAGCCAATTGATGAATGGCGCCCATACGCAAGGCTACCGGCGCATTGGTAAGTACCAATGAAGCGCCCTCTTCGTGACATCGCAAAGCGGTTTTCCAGGCAATGGATTTTTCATCCAGTGC
>JAOAGO010000012.1 GCA_026415715.1 Chitinophagaceae bacterium
GGTCTAAAGGAAAAAAGCCCTTAAAAGCTTTTTTCCTTTCCCTTTTAAAAAATTGCACTTATTTGTTGAACACAGCTTTAATTATAATTTTTTTTTTGAAAGTTACAAATTTTCTTAACTTCTGTAATTAAGTATTCAAAATCAAACTACTATAATTAAAAATTTATTTTAACTAGTTTTCGTAAATATAAGAATCAGATGGAGTGGAATAAGGTGGAAGCGAAATAAATGAAATTAATATTGTGGTGTGGGGCGGAATCGAACCGCCGACACAAGGATTTTCAGTCCTTTGCTCTACCAACTGAGCTACCGCACCGGATTTCAGAAAAAGAGCCGCAAATATAGGTTTTTTCTTTTGAGATATGAAGGAATTTAATACTTCATTTTACATACCGTATTTTGTAAGGAATTTGATGCGCATCAGCTTAAGTTGCTCCCAGTTGTAGTTTTTGTCGGCCAGCTCTTCCTGAGCTACCTGCAGGCTGGAGGTCTCGCTGTTTTTAAAGTATTCCATTATTTCTTCCTGATCTTCCGGGTCTAAAATTTCATCAATCGCATAATCCAGATTCAGGCGGGTTCCGCTGGCGGCAATGCTTTCCATTTCGTCCAGCATTTCATCCATGCGCCATCCTCTGTTTTTGGCAATGGTTTCCAGCGATATTTTTTTGTCCGTGTTTTGAATGATATATACTTTATCACCGCTTTTGTTTACCACGCTTTTCATAACAAAATCATCGGGCCTTTCAATTTCATTTTCCTCCACATAGCGGGCAATCAGCTCAACAAAAGGTTTTCCGAATTTCAATGCTTTGCCTTTGCTCACCCCCTGGCATTTTTCAAGTCCCTCCAGCGTGATCGGATAATAAGTGGCCATGTCCTGCAAAGAACTTTCCAGGAATATGACAAAAGGCGGCAGCCCTCTTTTTTTGGCTTCCTGCGCCCTCAGGTCGAGCAGCATGGCCATAAGTTTTTCATCAACGGCCGCTGCACCGCCTGCTTCAGCGCCTTCATCGTCGTCGGCATTGGCATCGGCATAAATATTATTAATAATAACCTTGAACGATTTCGGTTTTTTGAGAAAAGCTTCTCCTTTATCGGTAATTTTCAGCACGCCGTATTCTTCAACATCTTTTACCAGCAGGCCTTCCAGAATCATCTGGCGGATTAATGAGTTCCAGAAAAACGGCTCCTGGTGTGTTCCGCTGCCGTACGACTTCAACCCCTCGTGCCTGAACATTTGTATTTGAGGCGTGAGTTTTCCCGTGATAATCTGAACAACGTAATCGGTGGCAAATCGCTCATCCAGTTCTTTGATGGCTTTAAGTACAATTACAGCTTCGTCTTTGGCTTCTGTTTTTTCTTTGGGGTTTCTGCAATTGTCGCAAAGCCCGCAATTTTCTTTTTCGTATTTTTCTCCGAAGTAATTCAGCAGAATTTTTCTTCGGCAAAGCCCGGTTTCGGCATAGCCCACCGTTTCGTCTATCAGTTGAGCCCCGATTTCCCGTTCGCTGAGCGGTTTGTCTCTCATCAGGTGTTCCAGTTTGCTCACGTCTTTGTGAGAATAATAAAGGATGCAGCGCCCCTCCAGTCCGTCCCGCCCGGCGCGGCCGGTTTCCTGATAGTAGTTCTCTATGCTTTTGGGAATATTGTAATGAATCACAAACCGGATATCGGGTTTGTCAATGCCCATACCAAAGGCTATGGTGGCGCATATCACCTGCACCTCTTCGTTCAGAAACTGATCCTGACGTTCGGTGCGGAGTTTGCTGTCAAGTCCGGCGTGATAGGCTACAGCTTTGATGCCGTTGGCCATCAGAATGTCTGCAAGTTCTTCTGTTGTTTTCCGGTTCAGCGTATAAATGATGCCGCTTTTTCCGGGCATGCTTTTTATAAACCGCACAATACTTTCGTGTGTCTGCGACTTTTTGATTTTAGGCAAAACTTCGTAGTATAAGTTTGGCCGGTTGAATGATGAGATGAATACGTCGGGATTTCTCAGTTGCAGGTTTTTGATGATATCGCTTTGCACTTTAGGGGTTGCCGTGGCGGTCAATGCAATCATCGGAATATCCGGATTGATTTGTACCATCATTTCCCGTAGCCTCCGGTATTCCGGCCTGAAATCGTGACCCCACTCGGAAATACAATGCGCTTCATCCACCGCAAAAAAAGACACTTTCAGATCGGAAAAAAATTCAAGGTTTTCCTGCTTGGTCAGGGTTTCTGGGGCTACATACAGCATTTTGGTTTTGCCTTTCAGCAAATCATCATGCACTTCTTTGATTTCTTTTTTGCTGAGCGTTGAGTTCAGAAAATGGGCTACGTTTTCGTTGCTGCTGTAACTTCTTACCAGGTCCACCTGATTTTTCATCAAGGCGATAAGCGGAGAAATAATAATCGCTACGCCTTCGCTTACCAGAGCCGGAAGCTGATAGCATAGGCTTTTTCCGCCGCCGGTAGGCATAATCACGAAAGTATCTTTGCCGGAAAGCAGGGAGGTGATGGCTTTTTCCTGCTGATCTTTGAATGTGTCAAACCCGAAGTGTTCGTGCAAAGCATTGTAGAGTTCTTTTTTGCTGATTTCTGCAACAGGCCTTATAACATGCTGTCCGTTTACTGCTCCTTTTAGGGTTGTTTTTTTAGTGGTCTTGGCTACTTTTTTGGTCTTCACTGATCCCATGTTAAATAATTGTACAATTATTAAAGATAAAAAATTATTTATAAAATCCGAAATTCCATTATTGAAAATTCTGCTGTCTGTTTAATGGTTAATGGGCGGGGCAAAACGAGATTTCTGAATATGATTTGCTAACGGGTTTTAAAAGGGATGCGAATTTAATAAAAATTATTGTTTTGTTTGGGAGTTTCCGTCACCATCACACGCAACAGGATTTATGAATTATTATTATGTTGGGCAAACGATTATTTTTGAACTCTTTAGTAAACCGAACGGGTTTCGTTCTTGTTAATTTTTACTTTTTTTTACAAATTCTCTGTTTGTTGGTCTGTAAAAAAATTGCTTGGCGGGTTTATGTTGAGTAATTTTAGCAATCTTCTTTTTGTTTTTTGATAATGAATTAGAAGTATTCTATTTTTGTTTTTTATAAATAAATGGCCACAGACAAATCCTCATTTCCGAATCAATTTGTGTGTCTGAAATTTCATTCTTAAACATGAGCAATCATCAATATGTCGCTATAATGGCCGGAGGAATCGGAAGCCGTTTCTGGCCGGTCAGCCGTGCAGGTTTTCCGAAGCAATTTCTCGACATTTTAGGTATCGGAAAAACTTTAATTCAGCAAACGTTTGAACGGTATGCCCGGCTGGTGCCCGTGGAAAATATTTACATCATTACGTCCGCAGAATATGTTCCCGTAGTAAAACAACAGATTCCGGATATTCCCGGGCAAAATATTCTGTCCGAACCCTCACGTAAAAATACAGCACCCTGTATTGCTTATATTTCTTTTAAGCTGATACAGAAAGATCCCGAAGCGCTGATGATTGCGGCGCCGGCCGATAATCTGATTCCGGAAACAGACGAATTTATCAAAACCGCCCGCAAGGCATTTGATTTTGTAAGCCACGTCAATGCGCTGGTCACCATTGGCGTAAAACCCACCTATCCGAATACCGGATACGGTTACATTCAGCATGATACACTGGAGGCTGCACCGGGCATTTATAAGGTGAAAACGTTTACCGAAAAACCGAACGAAGAACTGGCTAAAACATTTATAGCCAGCGGTGATTTTCTGTGGAATGCGGGAATTTTCACGTGGAAGGTGAAAAACATTCTCTCCGCACTAGAAAAATATGAGCCTGATTTATATGAACTCTTTTATACCGAAAAAGAAAAATTCAACACCCCGCATGAACACGAAGCCCTGCAAAGTATTTACCCTCAGTGCACCAATATATCCATTGATTATGCGGTGATGGAAAAAGCCGATAATGTGTATCTCATTCCGGCCTCTTTCAGTTGGAGCGACCTGGGAACCTGGAACAGCGCCTGGGAAAACAAGGAAAAAGATTATTTCGGTAATGCCGTAGTGGGTAAAAATGTAATGATTATTGATGCCGTGAACTGTATGGTTCATGCGCCGGACAATAAGCTGGTTGTACTTCAGGGATTGAATGATTTTATTGTAATTGATACAAAAGACGTGCTGTTGATTTGCCAGAAAAACAAAGAGCAAGACATCAAAGACTATGTAGCGGAAATTAAAAGAACGAAGGGAGAAAAATTTCTCTAACTTTATTCCATGCCCGACGGAATTCTTCAGATACCCCCTCAGCAGATATTGTTTCTGGACATTGAAACCGTTCCCGGCTTTCCTTCTTATGAAGCCATGACCGGAGAGTGGAAAAATTTCTGGAACCAGAAAGCCGCTTCGTTACTCCGTTATCACGAAGGTGAAACGGAAATATCGCTCTATCCCAGAGCGGGTATTTATGCTGAATTCGGAAAAATTATCTGCATCGGCTGCGGTCTTCTCCAAAATAAAGAAAACGATTTTTCATTAACGCTGAAGTGTTATGCCGGCGACGATGAAAAAAGCCTGCTTCTGTCTTTTACGGAAATGTTGAACCGTTGGACAGGAGGGGATAACAAAAACAAATTTCTATGTGCCCATAACGGAAAAGAATTTGACTTTCCTTACCTGTGCCGCCGTATGCTCATTCAGGGAATTCCCGTTCCGGACATCCTGAATATCACCGGAAAAAAATCCTGGGAGGTTCAGCATCTGGACACCATGGAAATGTGGAAGTTCGGCGATTATAAAAACTTTACCTCGCTGGGTTTGCTGTCTTTGGCATTGGGTATTCCTACACCAAAAGACGATATGGACGGAAGTATGGTATATAAAATGTACTGGGAAGAAAAAAACCTGAAACGCATTTCAACATACTGTTTAAAAGATGTGGTAGCCCTGACGCAGGTATTTCTTAGACTGACTCATCGCCCGTTGATAAAAGCAGAAAACATATCTATTGTAGAAAATGAATAAGGTTATGGAGATTTCTTCCCGGCTTCCCGGAGTGAGCACCACTATTTTTACTACCATGAGCGCACTGGCCGCCGAATTCCATGCCGTAAATCTGGGCCAGGGCTTTCCTGATTTCCCGATGAACGACGAGTTGATTCGTTTGGTGCATCAGGCCATGAAAGACGGTTTTAATCAATATGCACCCATGGCGGGATATCTTCCGCTGCGTGAAGCCATCGCTGAAAAAATTTTCAACCTTTATAAAAATCCCGTTCATCCGGAAACCGAAATTACCATTACGCCGGGCGGTACATATGCCATTTATTCTGCCATCACATCTCTTATCCGAGAGGGCGATGAAGTCATCGTACCTGAACCGGCTTACGACAGCTATATTCCTAATATTGAAATAAACGGGGGGGTTGCCGTAACCATACCCCTTCGTTTTCCGGATTATAAAATTGACTGGCGGGCAGTGAAAAATGCCATATCCCCGAAAACAAAAGCCATCATCCTTAACTCGCCACACAACCCAACGGGTAGTATTTTAAAAAACGAGGACATCGAAGAACTCAGAACCCTCGTTAGAGATTCTTCGATTTTCATCATAAGCGATGAAGTATATGAGCATCTGATTTTTGATGATCTTCCTCATCTCAGCATGCTGCGTTTTCCCGACTTATATCAAAGAAGTTTTGTGTGCTTTTCGTTTGGAAAAGTATATAACTGCACGGGCTGGAAGTTGGGGTATTGTGTGGCGCCGCCAAAATTAACCGCCGAATTCCGGAAAGTTCATCAGTTCAATTGCTTTTCGTGTTTTACCCCCGCACAGGTAGCGCTCAGCATTTTTTTGAAAAACAAGGATGCCTACCTTCAGCTTTCGGCATTGATGCAGGAAAAAAGAGATTTTTTTATCCGTATTATGAAAGACACCCGTTTCAGGCTGCTTCCTTCTTATGGAAGTTATTTTATTTGTTCATCTTATGATAATATCAGCGATGAAGACGACAAAACCTTTGCTATCCGAATGACAAAGGAGGCGGGGGTGGCTTCCATCCCCTTATCTGCCTTTTACCGATCGGGAAAAGATGATAAAATGATACGGTTTTGCTTTTGCAAGAAGGAAGAAACGCTGCTGAAAGCGGCTGAGCGATTAATTAAAATGTAATGGATGACTGTTTTTACATGCATGAAATGAAAAAAATAAAAGTGTTATTTGTTTGTGTGGAAAACTCCAACCGATCGCAGATGAGCGAAGCGTTTGCCCGGATGATCGGCGGCGAAAGAGTAGAAGCGTTTAGTGCGGGTTCTTCGCCTTCAGGTGTGGTAAATCCAAAAGCCGTTGAGGCCATGAAAGATCTGGGATATGATCTGTCTGCTCATCGGTCAAAGTCACTAACTGAAGTTGCGGCTTTTGCTCCTTTTGATGCCGTGGTGACCATGGGCTGCGGCGATGCATGCCCCTGGATGCCTGCCAAACAGTATATAGACTGGGATATTCCCGATCCGAAACATATGAACAAAGAAGAATTTAATGCTGTGCGGGATCTTATCAAACAGAAAGTGGAGGGGCTGCTTTCCGGATTGCTGGCTAATGAACATACTGATAAAGAAACCTGAGAGCTGATTTATCCCAAAAATTACAAACCCGCTTTGGCGCTGATTTCCAGCATCCGGTCAATCGGTTTCTTGGCGGCCAGTCGTAGCTCTTCGTCTATCAGAATTTCTGGTTTTTCATATTGCATACACAAATATAATTTTTCCAGCGTATTCAGTTTCATGTGTGGGCAATTGTTGCAGGCACAGGAATTGTCCGGCGGTGCAGGAATAAATGTTTTATGCGGAGAAGCTTTCATCATCTGATGTATAATTCCGGTTTCTGTAGCCACAATATATTCCATGGCATCGTCTGTTTGCGTAAATTTTAACAGGCCGGTAGTGGACCCGATAAAATCAGCATGCTTCAACACGGCTTCTTCGCATTCAGGATGAGCAATCAGTTTTGCCCTAGGATGTCTTACCTTTAGTTTGATGATTTTTTCCAGACTGAAAATTTCATGTACCATACAAGCCCCATCCCACAACACCATATTTCTTCCCGTAATCTTGTTTATATAAGCGCCCAGATTTTTATCCGGAGCAAATATGATGGGTTGCTCTTCAGGAAAACTTTCAACAATAATTTTTGCATTGCTGCTGGTGCATATTACGTCGCTGAGAGCTTTGATTCCGGCGCTGCAATTTATATAACTGATAACTACATGGCCGGGATGCTTTTCTTTAAATTTCTTAAACAAAGGCGGAGGACAACTGTCGCTCAGCGAACAGCCGGCTTTTAAATCCGGAAGCAGCACTTTTTTCTGTGGATTAAGAATTTTTGCCGTCTCAGCCATAAAATGCACCCCTGCAAAAACAATGATATCCGCATCCGTTTTCTGTGCTTGCTGAGCCAGTCCCAGACTATCACCTATGTAATCCGCAACATCCTGAATATCCGGCTCCTGATAGTAATGAGCCAGAATTACGGCATTTTTTTGTTTTTTCAGCTTTTCTATTTCTGCAAACAAATCCAAAGAGGGATCTAATTCCACATCCAGAAAACCCTTGTTCTCCAATTCTTTTTCTGCAACACGTAAAGCGCTTTCCTCAATCATGTTTCAAAAAAAATTTAAAGTTTAGCGCAATATTGCGGTTCCGGCCGAATCTTTCCAAAAAAATTTTTTTATGAATGATTTCTTTTCTTTTACTATTAATATCATAATATTTAAAAAATAAAACTATTATTATTATGGGTGTGAATTTGTGGAAAAAGGAATTTACAAATTTACAAAATAACCAATATCCACAGGATTTCACCGTAAGTTCACATAAACCAAGTTTAACTTTTCTCTCGGAGTGTAACTTTTCTTTCAACAAAAAAAGAAAACGGAAAAAATTTATTCACAAAAAGAGTTTCGCAGAATACTTTGTTAAAAAAAAAGGAATTAAAAATTTTTTTACACTCAAAAAAAGGAAATAAGAAATCAAATTGTTTTTTTCCACTTCTCATATTCATTTCTTTCCACACAAATTATTTTAAAATTCACAGTTTTCTTAACTTATTCATATTGTAATGTGTAAAAAAATTTTGGAAAACAAATCAAAATTTTCAGAAAACAACAGGAGAATTATTTCATTAATTTTATTCTTTTAAAAAGAACCGCCATGAAATTATCCGGAAAATTGATCTTATTTTTTTCTTTTCTGATTTTTTCAAATACCGTTTTTGCCGATGAAGGCATGTGGCTGCCGCAGCTGCTTGAAAAGCTCAATGAGAAAAAAATGCGTCAGCTGGGAATGAAGTTAACAGCAAAAGATATTTATGATATTAATAAAGGAAGTCTGAAAGATGCCATTGTTAGTTTTGGAGGATTTTGCACCGGCGAAGTAATTTCGGAAAAGGGGTTGCTCCTCACCAATTATCATTGCGGTTTTGATGAAATACAAAACCATTCTTCACTTGAAAACAATCTGATAAAAAACGGCTTCTGGGCAAAGAAAACCGGGGATGAACTGCCAAATCCGGGGTTGTTTGTCACTTTCATTGTAAGAATTGACGAAGTAACATCGCAGGTGCTGAACGGCGTGTCTCCAACAATGAGTGAAAAAGAAAGGCAGTCTATAATAGATAAAAACATTGCAGACATCAGAAAAAACCGCAAAAAGGAACCCTATCAGGATATTATTATCAGGCCCTTTTTTGAAGGAAATGAGTATTATCTGTTTGTAACCGAAACCTATCGGGATATCCGATTGGTAGGAGCTCCTCCTTCATCCATTGGGAATTTCGGTAAGGATACTGACAACTGGATGTGGCCGCGACATACCGGGGACTTTGCGTTGTTCCGAATTTATGCGGGCAAAGACAATAAGCCGGCGGATTATTCTCCTGAAAATGTTCCGTTTACGCCCCGAAGATTTTTATCCGTTTCTACCGCAGGAGTGCGTGAAGGAGATTTCACCATGGTATTCGGATTTCCCGGGCGCACCATGCAGTATCTGCACTCCTCGGCCGTGGAGCAAATCATGAAAATCAATAATCCGGTAAAGATTGCTATTCGGGAAAAAGCATTAAAAGTTATAGATGAATTTATGCGCCGCGATGAAAAAATAAAAATTCAATATGCGTCTAAATATGCCGGTATTCAGAATGCATATAAAAAATGGCAGGGCGAACTGATGGGTTTAACGCAAACCCGGGCCGTAGAAAGAAAAAAATCCTATGAAGCGGAATTTCTGAAAAGAGTTAATGCTAACCCCCAATGGAAAGAAAAATACGGCACCTTAATTGATGAACTCACAAAATCATATCGCGAATTTGAATCTTTTGGGAAAAACCGGGATATTTTTAATGAAACTCTGAGCCGTATTGAGGCCTTTTCTATGGCTGCACAGGTAAACCGTCTGTTAAATGCACTACAGAATAACGGAGAAAAAGGATTAATGGCCGCTCTTCCCGAAGCGGAAAACAGGCTGGAAGAATTGTATGCCGAGTACAACAAGGAAGTTGACCGAAATCTTTTTTCCGTATTAATGCAACATTATCTGGAGGTCAGCGAAAGGGAATTTTTATCTCCTGAATTTCTGTCAAGGGTAGAAAAAGCGGGAAGCGTAGCGGCATTAGCCGAAAACATTTATTCCGAATCAAAACTGGTACAGGGACAGTTGCTGGATGACATTCAAAAAAACCCCGTTCAAAGCCTGCCGGTTTATGAAAAAGACCCGGTGATACAACTCTATCAGCAATTAACCGGCTATTATAACGAAAAAGTTTCCCGCAGACTTTCAGAAATGCAGTCAAACATAAACCGGCTTCAGCGACTGTATATGGAGGCGCAGAGAGAAGTGTTCAAAGAAAAAGTATTTTATCCCGATGCCAACGGCACACTGCGAATTACTTACGGTCAGGTGAAACGCTATAATCCCCGGGATGCCGTCATGTACGAGCACATCACATACCTGGATGGTGTAATGGAAAAGTATAAGCCGGGCGACTATGAGTTTGATGTTCCCGAAAAACTCATAATGCTTTATAAAAACAAAGATTACGGACCTTACGGAGAAGGCGGAAAGATGCCCGTATGTTTTATAGCCGGCAATCATACGAGCGGAGGGAATTCCGGAAGTCCGGCGTTGGATGCCTACGGGAATTTAATCGGATTAAATTTTGACAGGGTTTGGGAAGGCACCATGAGCGATATTTACTACAACCCTGAAATATGCAGGAATATCATGGTTGATGTCAGATACATTCTTTTTATCATTGATAAATTTGCCGGAGCGGGACATCTGATTAAAGAAATGAAGCTGGTTCGACCCAAAAAATAATTACGTCCACACGTTTTAATTCGGGTAAAGTAAGGAATAGCCGCAACCCGGATAAGTTTCCTTATTTATATTTAAAATACTAATTTTGCCGACCCTTTAAAAAGGGTTCGGGATTTTTTGGGGGAAAATTTTTAAATAAAGATATTCAAGGATTTATGTCTATTATTCAAACAATACGGGATAAAGGAGCCACCATTACGGTTGTCATTGTAGCACTGGCTCTGTTGGGTTTTGTTTTAACCGACTATTTTTCCAGCCGTACACAAATGGCTTTTGGCAGCAGCTCCGATGTCATCGGCGTGGTAAACGGAAGAAAAATCAGACAGGCAGAGTTTAGCAAAAGAGTAAAAATGGCCGAAGACATCATGCGCCAGCAAGGCTACCCCTCAACGTCTGCCACTTCAGCCATGGCCGAAGACAATACATGGGATCAGGAAGTAACCCGGATTATCATGGAAGAAGAATTTAAGAAACTGGGAATAGTGGTTAGTAAAAAAGAGCTGGGAGATATTCTGTACGGCCCTAACGCTCCGGAAGATCTGAAAAAACAATTCACAGATCCCAAAACGGGACAATACAACGCCCTGGAAGCAAAACGCCAGATAGATCAGATTCTGAAAAGAGGCGCTCCGGAAATGAAAGCCAGCCTGAATAATTACATTGACCAGCTGATTTATCAACGGCAGTATGAAAAATATATGTCGCTGTTTACCCATTCAGCCAATGTGCCCCGCTGGTATGTAGAAAAACAAAACGCCGATAACAGCCTGATGGGAAAAGCCTCTTTTGTAAAAGAACTTTACACCGCCGTACCGGATAGCGTGGTGAAAGTAGAAGACCGCGAAATAGCCGATTATATCCGAAAACACAGAGAAGAATATAAACAAGAAGAAAGCCGCACCATCAGCTATGTGATTTTCGATGTAAAACCATCGGCCGCCGATACGGCAGAAGCGCTGAAAAGAATTAATGAACTGAAAATAACATTTGACACTACCACTAACCTTGAACAATTCTTTGCCCGTGAAGGCGTTGATGCTTCAGTTAATTACGACGGTTACAAAAGCGAAAAATCCATCACCTCTTCCTACAAAGATTCCATTATCAGAATGTCGCCGGGTTCTGTTTTTGGCCCTTATATTGAAGGCAACCGCTACTTTCTTGCCCGGTTGGAAGGCGCCAGAAGAATTCCCGACACCGTGAAAGTGCGGCATATCCTGATTGCTACTGAACAAACCGATCCACAAACCGGCCAGAAAAGGTTTGTTCGCGATACAACCGCGGCATATAAACTGGCCGACAGTCTGAAAAATGTTATCGCTAAGGGAGGAAACTTCGATTCGCTGTGCGCTAAGTTTTCCGACGACCCGGGCAGTAAGGACAAAGGGGGGGTTTATGAAAATATCTACTCCGGACAGATGGTGGGGCCGTTCAATGATTTTATATTTCTGAACCCGACAGGCGCCAAAGGAATCGTAAAAACGGTTTACGGCTATCACTATATAGAAATTCTTTCGCAGAAGGGGAGCACAATGGGTTATAAAATTTCCTACCTGCCACAGGATATCATCATTAGCGGAGAGACTGAAAATAATGTAAACAACGAAGTGAATCTTTTTGCGGGAGAAAGCCGCGATTTAAAATCCTTTGATGCGAATTATGAAAAAAATTTAAAACCCAAAGGCATTCAGAAATCAGCCGCATCTGTAACGCGGAAAGACTCTCAGATTCCCGGCATCGGATTTTCAAAGAGATTTATTAAAAAAATTTTTGAAGCAAAAGCCGGCGAAGTGCTGAAACCGGAGCGCGTTGATGATAAATATGTGGTAGCTGTTGTAACGGAGGTGTTAAAGGAAGGACTTATGCCGGTGTACAAAGCAAGGCCTACCGTGGAAGTAATTTTGCGTAATAAGAAAAAAGCAGAAATTTTAAGACAAAAAGCCGGAAAATTCAACTCGCTTGAAGATGTTTCCAGGGCCTGGGGCGGAAAACCGATTGAAAAGGTGGACAGCCTGAAACTTAGCGGCAACTTTATCACCGCATTGGGTTATGAGCCGCGAATTATCGGCGCCATATTTAATCCTGACAATAAAGGAAAGCTGATTCCGGCCGTACTGGAAGGAATCAACGGCGTATTTGTGGTAAAAGTTGACAGCATTACGACAACTCCTGTTACCACCGGAAGTATAGCCGATCAGCGTAAGGAACAAGCTAATCAAAGAAGAGGAATGGCTAACCCCGTTGAAGCATTACGAAAAGAAGCGAACATTAAAGACAGAAGATTGAAATTTTACTGATAGCCGCTGCACAAATTTATTTTCTCGGGAATAAAAAGAAAAAGGCGCCGGAAAAACGGCGCTTATTTTTTGTTCTTTAAATGTTGTTTATCATTAGCGGCATAATCAGCAGCAACAGCTCCTCCTTTTTATCTTCGGACGTTTCGCTGATAATACCAGCTCTGGTGGGAGTAGAAAGTTCAAGACTGAACTCTTCACCTTCTACCGCGCCAAGCATTTCAATAAGAAACCGCGCATTGAATCCAATCTGCATGTCGGCGCCGTTGTATTGACAACTCATGCGTTCATCGCCTTCAAAACTAAAGTCGGGATCCTGCGCGGTAAGATGAAGTTCGCTGCCGCTGATGTTGAGCACTACCTGATGGGTGGTTTTATTACTGTAAATGCTCACTCTTTTCAGCGCCGATATAAAATCATGTTTATTCAGTGTAAGCACATAGGGATTATCTTGCGGAATGACCACCTTGTAATCGGGAAACCGGGCATCTATCAGCCGGCAGCTCAACTGAACATTGTCGTGCTTCACAAACAAATGACTGTCGCTGTAGCTGAGCGTAACCGAATCTTCGCTATCCGGCAGCGCCGATTTCAGCAGTTGAAGCGGTTTGCGGGGAACTACGAATGAAGCTTTTTCCGGGGTTTTGACCTGATTCAGTTTATAACAGACCAAACGATGCGCATCGGTGGCCACGAACTGAATAGATTTTTTTTCCAGTTCAAAAAATACGCCGTTCATGGCGGGCCGAAGCTCATCGGTGCTGGTAGCGAAAAGCGTTTTGGCTATAGCTTTTATTAATTGTGATGAGGTAAGCTCAAACGAAGAAGAGTTATCCTGTACCGGCTCTTTGGGAAAGCTGTCGGGATTCTCACCCGTAATTTTATATTTTCCGTTGTCGGTAGTGATTTCAATACCCAGGTTGCCGTCAATACTGAACGTAACCGGCTGTTCCGGAAGATTTTTGAGTGTATCGGTCAGAATTTTGGCGGGGATGCATATTTTGCCTTTATCGGTAGCCTCTACATCAAGTTCAACCCTGACGGTGGTTTCCAGGTCAGAGGCCAGAACGGTCAGCTTGTTTCCCTGAATTTCAAATAAAAAATCTTCCAGTATCGGCAATACGGTGTTGGCGCTGATGACGCCCGAAGCAATTTGCAGTTGTTTTAAAAGCGCTGAAGAAGATACAATAAATCTCATGTTAGACGGCTTTGCGGCGAAACTAATGATTTTTGAATTATTTCTTGTAAAATATAATTAACAGGAAATTCATTCCGGAAAACAACGGTTTTCTTATAGAAATCTATAAAACACGGTATTTGATGATTGATTTTACTTAAGAAGATTTCAACCTTTTGGTTAAAACATATCATTTTATAATCAAATCCCGAAACAATAAAACGGTTTTTTGTTTTGATGAAATAATCAAAATCAGTTTTCAATTACCGTCTCCCGCATTCCGGATAAGTTCGAAAGCTTTTTCCAGTTTAAAATCAGCGTTTCGGCGAATAGCATCCGTGGAAGGAAGTACCGGCACATCGGGCTGAATGCCGCTGCCGCTTTTGAGTCGTGTCCGGCTCATTACCAAACGAAATAAAGGAAGGCGAAACCGAACGCCTGTTTCGGGAAGCGTGACATCGGGAATCAGCCAGGCAGAATTTCCATAAGCGCTGCCCCCGGTTTCTTCACCTACAATCCTGACGTTTGACTGTCCGGCCAGCGCCGAACAAAACAAAGTGGCCGCCGAAAATGTATTTCCTCCTGTGAGAATATATATCTTTCCGTCAAAATGATGCCTGCGGCAGGGCCTGAAGAAATGTTTTTCGTAGTAGCTGAAGTGATAACGGCCGTTTGATTTTTTTCGGGTGAAAAAGGTAATAAAAAGCTTGTTCCAGAAATGATGGCGAATATAACGGTCATAAGGTCCTGATTTGCGAACGGCATACAGCGAGTCGGCAATTTTAAACGGCTGTTTGACAAGATACCGGGTTAATGCGGTGGAGTTGGACACTATTCCGCCGCCATTGTTCCTGATATCAATAATCAGATGCGCAATGCGATGCTGATGCAGGGTTTTAAATGAGCGGCGAAAAAAAGATTTCAGTCCATACCCTTTGCCAAACGTGGCTACATTCATCATGGCGGTACGGTTTGCCGTATCTATTTTCAGCAAACGCATGGCATCAAGACTTTGCCGTCGTTGTTCCTTGCGGGAAACGCCTGCCGGAGGCCTGCCCGTTCCGGCGAAACGAAGCGCCGTATCTTTAGATGGATCATACGCAGCCATGCGTACGGTTTTTAAACGATTATCTTCTGCCAGATATTCCACTTCGTACCAATCGGAACGACCGAAAATTAAACTATACAATGATCCGAAAGACCCTCTGTTGCTTAACGTTTGATATTTATGCGTGAGATTGCCACCGTCTGAAGAGAGATATTTGAACAGGCTGTCGGCGATGTATTGCAAACGAAGCCCGTTGATTTTTGTAACCACGGTTCCTCTTTTCAGCACCGTATCGTTTCGGTGAAGATTCTGAATCACGACAAATGTATCGGGCCATGCCTTTAAACTCAAAGGAAAAAGCTTACCCGTGAAAGCCGTGTCGGCATAACGGTTCCACGCCTTTGAGGGACGCACTGTTGTATGTCCGCACCGGATGGATGAGGCGACGTAACTCAGTATTTTTCGGAATGCAGGCTCATTCAACGAATCGCTTAATAGTCGTTCGGCATCGGCAAAACGCCGGTTCAGCGTCTGGCTGTCGCAATACCAGTACAAAGAAGGATGATAGGTTTGAAGAATGTTTCGAAAAAGGCGAAAATCTCTTTGTAATTTTTCGGGACTGTATTTCGTGTCTGCGGAAACAACGTTTTTTCCGGTAACACATCCGGTCGTGATGACAAATTCAAACAGGCAGAGATACCACAACAGTCTCATACTTTTTTATTTCGGCGCTTGTCCCCGCCCGGTTGTAAATGCGTTCCAGCCTTGTGCGGTTAAGGGATATTTATTTCCTCCTTTGGTGATGAGGTGAGACCCTTCGGCCGCTTCGGTCATATAGCCGATGATACTGATGGCGGGATTTCCGGAAACTTTTTCATAATCTTCCTGCCGTATGGTAAACAACAACTCATAATCTTCACCTCCGCTAAGGGCACAGGCGGTAGGGTCAATTTCAAATTTGAAGGCGGCTAACCGCATCTCTTCGGCAATGGGAATTTTTTCTTCATACAGCAAACATCCCAATCCGCTTCGTTTGCAGATATGCAGCAGGTCCGAGCTGAGGCCGTCGCTCACATCAATCATGGCGGTAGGCATAATGCCGGATTGTTCAAAAAAGTCAATAATGTCTTTGCGGGCTTCAGGCTTCAGCAGCCTGCCGATAACATAAGCTTCCCCTTCCAGGTCGGGCTGCACCTCAGGGCTTTCCAGAAAAATCTTTTTTTCTCTTTCCAGAAATAACAGTCCGATATAAGCAGCTCCAAGGTCGCCGCTCACGCAAATCAAATCTCCCTTACGGGCAGAGCTTCGCTTTACAAATTTATCGGGGGTAACTTCACCGATAGCGGTTACCGAAATCACAAATCCTTTTAAGGAAGTAGAGGTGTCTCCGCCAATGAGGTCAACGCCGTAATTTTTACAGGCCAGATAAACACCTTCGTAAAATTCTTCCAGCGCTTCTACGCTGAACCGGTTGCTTACGCCGATGCTTAGCGTAATATGCGTTGGGCGGGCATTCATGGCGTAGATATCGCTGAGATTTACCACCACGCTTTTGTAACCAAGATGTTTGAGAGGCGTATAGATCAAATCAAAATGGATGCCTTCCAGCAGAAGGTCTGTGGTGATCACCGTTTGTTTTCCGAAATGATCAATTACGGCAGCATCATCGCCTACGCCTTCAATGGTTGAGGCGTTTTGCAGCTCAATGTTTTTGGTCAGATGTTCAATCAGACCGAATTCGCCGTAAGCCGATATTTCAGTTCGGTGACTCATGCCACTGGTTTTTATTGTTAATGACATCCAACATTTCATCATGTATTTTACCGTTAGTGGCCAAAACGAAATGCTGGTAAACGGAAAAAGGGTTTCCCTGATGATCGGTCACCTTTCCTCCGGCCTCCGTCACCATCAGAAAACCGGCAGCGCTGTCCCAGGGCTCCAATTTATGTTCGTAAAAACCATCAAATCGTCCGGCGGCCACCCAGCATAAATCAATGGCGGCAGAACCCAGCCTTCTCACAGGAATTCCTTTCCGGACAAGTTTGGCGAAAATTTCCAGCGGCCCGTTAGGCATGTTGATATAAGTGTAAGGAAATCCGGTTACAAGACAAGAGTGAATGACTTTGTTCTGATTGCTTACCCGAATAGGCTTGTCATTCAGAAAGGCTCCCTTGCCCTTTTCGGCAAAGAAAAACTCATTCAAGTGCGGGTTATACACCGCCGCCATGATGATTTCTTTTTCATATTCAATAGCAATGGAAACGCAGTGTATGGGGATGCCGTTGGCAAAATTTACGGTCCCGTCAATCGGGTCAATAATCCATTTGTAGCGGGAGTCCTGAATGATTTCTCCGCTTTCCTCTCCCAGAATCTGATGATCGGGGTAATTGCGGCGAATCACATCAATAATTGCCTTTTCAGAGGCATGATCAGCCTCGGTAACCAAATTATTTATTCCTTCCTTATGCCGTATGGCAAAATCAGATTGAAAAAAGCGCAGGATTTCCCGCCCACCGGCCAGCACCGCTTCACATAGCGTATTTTTAAGCATGCGCAAATATACTTTACACCCGCCAGCAAACCTTATGACCCGAAAAGCTGATTTTGCATCATGACAGAAAACATTTTATTTCGTGCAGCATCATGAACATTCCCGTTGCAGCTATCCGTCATCATAGTAAGCTATAATGTATGCCGCCTGCTGGAACAATGTCTATCTTCAGTACTGAGGTCCATGCAGGGAATCAGCGGCGAAATTATTGTGATTGACAATCATTCTGCCGACGAAACAAAAAATCGCCTGCCGCCTCTTTTTCCGAAAGTTCAATTTGTTTTCAATGATCAAAACAGAGGATTTGCCACCGCCTGCAATCAGGCACTTTCTCTGGCCAAAGGAAAATATATTTTATTTCTGAACCCCGACACCACGGTAACGGAAGATTGCTTCGGCAAATGCATAGCCTTTCTGGAACAAAATCCGGAGGCCGGTGCGCTGGGCGTACATATGGTTGATGAAAAGGGTAAATTTCTCAAAGAGTCAAGAAGAGCATTTCCGACTCCGTTGGTTTCTTTTTTTAAATTGTTTGGTTTAACCGGACTTTTTCCCTCCTCTCCGTTATTTGCAAGGTACTACATGGGTCATCTTCCCGAAAATAAAATTCATGAAACAGAAGTACTGGCCGGCGCATTTATGATGGTTCGTCGGGAAGCGCTGAACAAAACCGGAGGTTTTGACGAACGTTTTTTTATGTACGGCGAAGATATTGACCTCAGCTGGCGACTGATTCAGGCCGGGTACAAAAATTATTATTTCCCCGAAACTACCATTGTTCATTACAAAGGGGGAAGCACCGTTAAAAACAAAAAATATTATGATCGTTTTTTCGGCGCCATGAAGTTGTTTGTAAAAAAATATTACGCGAAAAACCCGTTATTCATGTATTTTCTGCTGGCCGGAATAGAAATTCGAAAGCAGCTCTCGTTGTTTGTTTATTTCTTACGGAAAATTATCAGGAAAAAATTCAAATAGCTACCGTTCGTCAATTTCCTAAACCTCAAAGCTCGCTTGCTCTGTGAAAATTATCACTGATAAACAGGAAGAAAGGGGATTATAATTTTTGCTTAAAATATGTACCCCAGCAACAGGCAGAACAATACAATAACCGGAGGAGGAACCTTATGAAAAAAATACAGCAGAATAAAAGTACCGGCAAACACCACGATATTCACAACACTGATGGTTTTCATGTCAATCATGGAAACATCTTTCAGGATATAAAACGTGGAAGCAAACATAATAGCCACAACGGCAGCATTGATACCTTCCAGCGAACGATAAATGACTGCATATTTTTTTAAGTTATGCCAAACGGGATAAAAGAAAAGTACCAGTAAGGCGCTGGGCAGAAAAATGGCCACCAGGCCAATCAGACAACCCAGCAGTTGCATTTTAGTTCCCATGTCTTTAAGTGCCATACCGCCGGCAAATGCCGCTATGGAAAACACCGGCCCCGGAACTGCCCTCACAATACCCATGCCGGTGTACATATCTTCCGCATCAATTTGAATGGCATTCGGGTTTTTTATTTTTACCCGCTCCTCTTCCGGACGAACACTCCATTGTTCATACATTAGCGGAATCAGCACCTGGCCACCGCCAAACACCAGGCTGCCCATACGGTACGTATTTTCGAAAAGGTTAATCAGCTTACGGTTGGGCCAGTCATTTTTCCTAGCCGTTTCGCTGAGAATTCCGGCAGCAATAAAAAGAATACCGAAAAGCCAGATATTCCACCATTTTATCTTTCTCGGCTTTTGTTCGGTTTGAGGAATCCGCTTGCTGCTGAAATTGGTAACTATGCCCGCCCCAACAATCAGAGCAGGGAAAATCCAGGTATTTCCAAAAAGAAAATATGTGATGATGGTTCCCGTTACCAGAATGATTCGGGTTATGGTGTTTTTTATAGCCGAAGGGTAAGCCGATACCGCTGCATAAGCTAAAAATCCTGCTGCCATCGGAGGCAGAAACTTAAAAATATCGGTGCCCAGTTGTTTTTTGTCAATATATCCCAGCAAAAACGATAGCGAACCCATTAAGATTCCCGCCGGCAAAATCCATATCAGCAGGGTAAGCACGGCCAGGCTCACGCCGCCGCGTTTGTATCCGATCAATGTAAGGGTTTGTGTGGAAGAGGCGCCCGGCAATAACTGACAGAAGGCATTAAACTCCATTAGCTCTTCCACCGTAACATAAGCCCTTTTTCGAACAAAATTTTTCATCATTAATCCCATGTGCGCTTGTGGCCCGCCAAATGCAGTAATGCTGTGTAGGAATACCATTTTTAAAAAAGGAATATGGCGAAGCAACATGGGCTAAAAATAAAAAATTTGGTATTTATGGCCTATCCGGTTTTTCATTCATCCAATTTCCTCTAAATTCACTCCTAAATTTCTATACATGAAAAAAATCCTTTTTTGTTCGGGCATTATCTTATTGACCTGTTTCGCGACGGCTCAAAAGCAAACGACCGATAAACTGAAAATGAAAATCGATGAAGCAGCCCGGAAGATAGAGCCGAAATGCATTGCGTGGAGAAGGGATTTTCATCAGTTTCCGGAACTCAGCAACCGTGAATTCCGAACAGCCAAAATCGTGGCAGAACATTTGAAAAAATTAGGCATTGAAACAAAAGAGGGAGTGGCTAAAACCGGAGTAGTGGGCATATTAAGAGGAACAAAACCCGGGCCTTGTGTGGCGCTCAGGGCCGATATGGATGCATTGCCGATAACCGAAAGAACCCCGGTACCGTTTGCATCGCGCCAAACGGCAGAATACAACGGCCAAACAGTGGGTGTTATGCACGCCTGCGGTCATGATGCGCACACCGCCATACTGATGGCCGTGGCCGAAATTCTTGCCGGCATGAAAAATGAATTGCGCGGAACCGTGAAGTTCATCTTTCAGCCTGCCGAAGAGGGAGCACCCGAAGGCGAAGAAGGCGGAGCACCGCTCATGATAAAAGAAGGGGTAATGGATAATCCGAAAGTGGATGTCATTTTCGGGCTTCATATCGGGGCTGAGAGGCCCGCCGGATTGATTGAATATAAAAAAGGAGCTGCCATGGCCTCTTCCGATGTTTTTAAGATAGTAATTAAAGGAAAAGGCGGCCATGGTTCTCAGCCCTGGAAAGCCGTTGACCCGGTAGCCATCGCCGCACAGGTTATTCAGGGGCTTCAGCATATCGTGAGCCGGCAAACCGAACTGACCAAAGCTCCCGCCGTCATTTCCGTGACGATGGTAGATGCCGGCGTCAGGCAAAACATCATTCCCGAAGAATGTGTTCTTCAGGGCACCATTCGCACATTGGATAGCAAAATGCAGGAACAGATTCACGAAAAAATAAAACATACAGCAGAAAAAATTGCCGAAGCGGGCGGCGCCTCCGCCACCGTAAATATTGTTACCCGCACACTGGTAACGTACAATACACCCGAGCTGGTAGAACAAATGCTTCCAGCTTTACGCAAAGCCGTGGGAGATGATTTAGTGAAAGAGGGTAACTGGGTTACGGGAGCGGAAGATTTTTCATACTACGGCACAAAAGCGCCGGCATTTTTCTTTTACCTCGGCGGCATGAAACCCGGTGATGATCCGCAAAAAGCGGCTCCGCATCATACGGCAGATTTTTATATTGACGAAAGCGGATTTATCAACGGCATAAAAGCATTTTGTCATCTGGTGTTTGATTACATGAATAAATCGCAGGCCCGATAACAGCTTCCCGGCTTTTTTACTTGTTTTGAATTACCGTATAAGCAGTATGTGTTCAATGAAATACCTAAACCGTACACTATTACTCCTATATTAATTTTTTTCTGAAAAAATTGAAATAAATCTCGGTCGGGACATATCGAAACGGAACGACTTCTGTTCCGGGATGCTGAAATTTATCGCAGAATTTTCAAAAAAATATTGTTGAAAAAATTTCAAATCAAAGCAAAAGATTTCACGCTTCACCTTCCCATATACACCATCAAAATCTGAACATCGCTGGGGTTTATTCCTGAAATGCGGCTGGCTTGTCCCAACGTTCGGGGTTTGATGCGGGTAAGTTTTTCGCGGGCCTCATTGCCCAACGCAGTGATTTTTCCATAGTCAAACGTTTCGGGAATCGGCAGTTCTTCCAGTTCTGCCATGCGCCGCACCAGCTCTTTTTCTTTCTGTATATAAACGTCATATTTTATTTGAATGGCGGCCTGCTCTACTTGTTCCCTGCTGAACACCGACAACTCTTTTTTAAGTTGCGGTACGGCTTCGGCCAGATCATAAATTTCCATATCGGGACGTAACAACAGTTTCTGTAATTTTTGTTTTTCCGCAACCGTCGAGCCGTTCCGTGATATCAGCCACCCGTTTATTTCTTCAGGAGTAACAGACATGTTTGACAACAGTTCTTTTATTTTTTCCACCGCCCTCTTTTTTTCATTTACTCTCTGCATCCGCTCTTCCGATGCCAGGCCCAGCCGATAACTCAGTTCGGTAAGCCTTAAGTCGGCATTATCCTGCCGCAAAAGAGTTCTGTATTCTGCCCGGGAAGTAAACATCCGGTAGGGCTCCTGTGTGCCTTTGGTAATCAGGTCGTCAATCAGCACACCGATATAAGCATCGCTTCGTTTTAAAATAAAAGGCTCTTGATTATTGATTTTCAAATGGGCATTAATCCCGGCCATCAGGCCCTGGCAAGCTGCTTCTTCATACCCTGTGGTACCATTAATTTGTCCGGCAAAAAACAAATTTTCAATAAGCCTTGTCTCTAATGAATAATTTAGTTGGGTAGGGGGAAAATAATCATACTCAATGGCATATCCGGGCCTGAACATTTTAGCGTTTTCAAAACCCGGAATTCTACGAAGAGCTTCGTATTGAATTTCTTCAGGCAATGAGGTAGAAAATCCGTTAACGTAAACTTCTACTGTGTTCCATCCTTCCGGTTCCACGAAAATCTGATGACGTTCTCTTTCTGCAAAGCGATTAATTTTATCTTCAATGCTGGGACAGTAGCGGGGCCCTACCCCTTCTATGCGACCGGTAAACATTGGGCTTCGGTCGAAACCGGTTTTCAGAATTTCGTGAACCTCTTTGTTGGTATATGTTATCCAGCAGCTGCGTTGTTTTTTTGGTTTTGGGGTTTCTGTAAATGAAAATCCGGTTATTTCCGCATCGCCCGGCTGCTCTTCCATTTTTGAGTAATCCAGCGAACGGCCATCTACCCTTGGAGGTGTGCCGGTTTTCAGCCGGTCGCTTTCGAAACCCAGAGAAACCAGCTGTTCGGTAAGTCCGGTAGCAGCTTTTTCGGCAACGCGGCCTCCTCCGAATTGTTTTTCGCCTATATGAATTACGCCGTTCAGAAAGGTTCCGTTTGTCAGCACAACGGCTTTAGCTTTGATTTCATGGCCCAGTCCGGTTACAACGCCGATGCATCTCTGGTCTTTTATGATAAGCCCCTTCACCATATCCTGATAAAAATCGAGGTTTGGGGTGAACTCCAGCATTTCTCTCCATTTCAGGTGAAAGAGCATCCTGTCGTTTTGAGCCCGGGGGCTCCACATTGCCGGGCCTTTACTTCTGTTCAGCATTCTGAACTGGATGGTTGTATGGTCAGTAACTATGCCCGAATATCCGCCCAGGGCATCAATTTCCCTCACGATTTGCCCTTTTGCAATACCTCCCATGGCCGGATTACAGCTCATCTGGGCAATCGTCTGCATGTTCATGGTAATCAGTAAGGTGCGTGACCCCAGATTGGCAGCTGCTGCCGCCGCTTCGCATCCGGCATGGCCGGCCCCGACTACTATAATATCATATTCCGGAAACATAATTTTTGCAAAGATAAAATAACAAATCAGCAGATTTTACTTTCTGTAAAGCAGGTTATGTTTCACGTGAAAAACGAAATCATTCGTTCGGCCTGCGTGTTTCACGTGAAACTTTTTCCTGGTTTGCGAGATATTTATTAAGATAAAAATTTTCCTTTTCCCTCATTCTTAGTTGGTCTTTTGGGCTTTTGTCAGTATACCCGCACAAATGCAACACCCCATGAAATATAACTCTTAAAAGTTCACAGCGGAAGGATGTCTTATACGTTTTTGCATTTTCCCTTACGCGGTCAATACTGATAAAAATATCCGCAACCACTTTGGGTGAATTTTTGTATTCAAAAGTCAGAATATCGGTGTAATAATGATGCCCAAGATATTTCCGATTCATTTTCAATAAATAAGCGTCTGAACAAAAAACGAAATTAACCGCCCCGGGTTTCTTTTTTTCTGCCCGGAAAATTCTTTCAATAAAGGCTTTCAGATCGGTCGTTTTGTCCAAACGGCATTTTTTTTCGTAAAAAAAGCAAACAGCCCTGTTTTTCATCATTTTTCTAAAAGAGTAAGCAAATGTAAATCAATCATATTAGTTTTGCCTTCTGATGAAAATGACCATAAAACTATCAGAATTAAAGCCGGGACAGTCAGGTATAATCAAAGAATTCGGAACTTCAGACATTCATATCAAACTTCTGGAAATGGGTTTTATTCCCGGCGAAAAAATCGTTATGGAACAAATTGCCCCCCTGGGCGACCCGGTTTCCGTAACGGTGGCCGGTTATCAACTCAGCCTGAGGCTGGAGGAGGCCGAAAAAATATTAATTGAGATAAACAATTGATTATCAATAATTTATCATGAATATCGGGCTCTATTTCGGCTCTTTTAATCCCATTCACATTGCCCACCTTATTATTGCCAACTACATTTTAAACGAAACGGATATTGAAAAAATCTGGTTTGTGGTAAGCCCTCAGAATCCCCTGAAGCCATCGGGCGAACTGCTCAACGAATATCAAAGGCTTCATCTGGTAAGACTGGCCGTAGAAGACGAGCCCCGCATGAAGGCTTCCGACATTGAATTTTATCTTCCTCGCCCCTCTTACACCATTGATACCCTAACGTATCTGAATGAAAAATATCCCGAATACAGATTTTGCATCATCATGGGCAGCGACAGCTATCAAAACCTGCCGAAATGGAAAAATTATGAGCAGCTGCTCCGACATTATCCGTTGTACATTTACCGAAGGCCCGGCTTTGATCTTACGGAATTGAAAGGCGCCGAAATTCATGTATTGGATGCACCGCTGCTACACATCTCAGCCTCGCTTATCCGTAAATATCTGCGCGAAGGAAAATCCATTCGCTTTTTCGTGCCCGAAAAAGTATTTGAAGAAATTATGCGTGCCGGCTATTACCGGAACTAAGGATAAAATTCTGTATATCTCAATTTTTAACCTGGCAGATAAACAATCTTTCCCGCAAAGCCAAATTCAGTAAACTTTTAACCGGTATGGCAACGAACACAGTTTTTTCCTTTTTTCAAGAGTTCACATGAATTTAATATGGATTTTCAGCAGCTTCATACCAGGGTTTTATTTTCATATTTAAATAATTTCAGGATGCTAAGCGGGGTCATTGCTTGTAGTGAGATAAATCAGGGGACGCCTGAAAGATAATTTTTAATTTTATTAATCAAAACCAAATAGCATGAAAGCCATTATAGTTTCCACCGATTTTTCTCCGGCCGCAACACATGCCATGCACTATGCCCTGGATATGGCTATGAAAATTCAGGCCAGCGTCATTTTTTATCATGCCTATCAGGTTCCCGTCAGTTATTCCGACGTGCCCCTGATGCTGGTTTCGGTGGAAGAGTTAAAACAATCGGCCGGGGAAAAATTAGATGAGCTAAAAAACAATGCAGAACGGATTACCTCCGGAAAAATTAAAATTTATACCGAATTGCGGATGGGTGATGTGATTGATGAACTGCAGAACCTGTGCGAACACATCAAACCGTTTGCCGTGGTGATGGGTACAAAAGGCGCTTCGGGTTTGGAAAGAGTATTGTTTGGAAGCAATACGCTCACAGCCATTCGTCATCTTACCTGGCCGGTTATTTGTGTTCCGCCCGGAAAACTTTTCGGCGAAGGAATTAAAAAAATCGGTTTTGCCTGCGACTTTAAAAATGTAGTGGAAACCACACCGGCCGATGTGATTATAAACTTCACCAAAGAATTTGGCGCCGAACTGCATGTATTGAATGTAGATTATCGTGACAGAAGTTTCAGGCCCGACACACCGGAGCAATCTGCCCTGCTGCATACCCTGCTGCAGGAAGCCAATCCGCAGTATCATTTCATAGAGCATGAAGACATTGAAGACGGCATTAATGATTTTGCGGAAAAAAATAACCTGGACCTGATAATTGCCATCCCCAAAAAACACAAATTGCTGGAATCGTTATTTAAACCCAGCTCCACCCGCCAACTGGTATTTGAGTCTCGCGTTCCCGTCATGTGTATTCATGAATAGCTTTGGGGCCGGGGCAGAAAAGCAGGCAAAAATTTTACAGGTTAGGATTTACATTTGTAAAAAAATACTTCATGAGTCAGGTAGATCAAACCACATTGGGTATAGGCACCCGCCTGCAACATACATTACACGGCCCCGGGGTAATTGTAGGAATAAAATATGCCACCTATTTAATTTCATTTATTCATGTGGGCATAAAGGAAATAGACAAAACAGACCCGCAGCTGGAAGAAATTATTCCCGAAAACGTATCGGTTGAAGTGGAAACCATGAGCCAGGTGGAACAGTCGCTGCTCAAAATCCTGAAAATGTGGGGCGGCATCACGGAAACGGTTCCTCTGGGCGACAAGTGGGTAAAAGGAACCATGATTCTTCAGCCTTTCGACAAATCATTAAAACCCAAAGAAATTCCGATTGAAGATTTCTTTCACAAAATCGTGATGCTGAGAGACCGGCTGCGGGTGCTGGAACAACATATCAACAGCAATAAAAAACTGACTGACGAAGAAAAAATTGACCTGCAACAATACATTACCCGTTGCTACGGTTCGCTTACTACATTTAATGTTTTATTCAAAAACCGCGAACATTGGTTTGTGGGTGAAAAAGGCAACAGGGAAGAATAATTTATATCCGGGTTATTTCTTAAATATTTTTTCCATCCTCTCTTCGATGTTATCATCAAAAGTCAGGTTCCTGAAGCTGATTTTTTCAATTGTAACTTCTTCCGGGTGTTTTTTGGTTTTGTCCATCAGCATAAAGCCGGCGGCTTTAATTTTCACTACATCGCAGGTGCCGCTGATGCTCCATTTATGTCCGCCGTATCCGTTATCTCCAAGGTCTTTGCATTCGGTAATGTTCATTTTATAATCGGTGATTTTCGACTTTCCGCCCAGCATTCCTCCAAAAACCTCTTCATTATCCCCTTTGCCGCGCATAAAACTCATGCCCACAACGGGATAGGTTCCGGGTTTTGTATTGAGCAGAAATTTAATTAAAAACGATTCATTGTTATTCTTTGCATTGTTTGAGGTCAGTATACACAAATAAGGTGTGCCCGGCTGCAGTTTGTCCTCGTCTTTTGTCACCAGCAGCGAGGCGTAGTTCGTGATTTCAACACCATCTACCGTATAGTTTACGGAAGAATGGGTTGTGGCCGGTTCTGCAGAAGGGGCAGGCTGAACCCCCGGTTGCCGGTTGTTCTGTACCGGGGTATTGTCTCCGCCGGAAGAAGATTTGTTTTTGTCTTTACACGAAAAGAGAAAAACAGGCAAAAGGAACAGAATAAATTTTTTCATACTTTAAAGTTTAAATGGAATGTGAAGGTAGGTAAAAGCCTGAAAAAAAGCGGCAACCCCAATAAGATTGCCGCACTCCGTTAAAAACGATAAAAAAATCCTGACTCACTCTTTTTTTGCGGGACAGGTGTTAATTCCTACCAGCGTATATAACGGACAAAAGCCAACCACGCTGGTCAACACAAAAACAACGCCTAAAATAAGAAGAATTAACCCCAACGTACCCCCTACCGTTTGGCTGAAATATAAATAAGCCAGTACAGCGGCAATAACGATGCGGATAATTCGATCTACGGTTCCCATATTTACTTTCATAATTGTATGGTTTTGGTTAAAAATTTTTTATGAATAATGCTATACCTGCAACCAGGCCGATACAAAGAATGCAGGCCAATGCCAGCTTCACCCATTTGTTCAGTTTCATGCATTGTAAATATAATTCAAAGTTTAAACATTTATAGTGATTTTCATCACATCTTTTGGCATCCGGTAAATGGCGAGGAAGTCATTTATTACCAAAATTTCCGAAATTGCGGTATGCGCTGTGTAATGGGTGTTTTAATTCTGCTGTTTATAGCTTCTGCCAGGGCTCAGCCGGCTTACGATATAGTAATCAAAAACGGAAAAATTATTGACGGCACCGGAAACAGCTGGTATTACGGCGATATTGCCGTAAAAAACGGGCTGATAGTCCGCATGGCACGTAATATTTCCGGCGAAGCCGCAAAAACCATCAATGCCGAAGGACTGATAGTGGCGCCCGGTTTTATTGACGTTCACACTCACCTGGAAGGCGATGAAATCAAAAATCCCGAAGCCACTAATTTTATTTTAGACGGAGTAACCACCTGCATTACCGGCAACTGCGGCAGTTCTCATACCGACATCAATAAATACCTCAGCTGGATAGACTCTCTCAGGCTTTCAATAAACGTGGCAACCCTTATAGGACACAATGATGTGCGCAAAGCCGTAATGGGCAGGGCCAACCGCGAACCCACGCCTGAAGAGCTCAGGCAAATGAAATACCTGGTGGACCAGGCCATGAAAGACGGCGCCCTGGGATTTTCTACAGGGCTTATCTATATTCCCGGCGCATACAGCAAAACCCACGAAATCCTGGAGCTGGCCCGGGTGGCTGCCCGTTATCAGGGTGTTTATGCAACCCACATGCGGGACGAAGCCGACAGCATCCACTTTGCCATTCAGGAAGCCCTGACGATAGGTAAAGAGGCAAACATCCCCGTTCAGATTTCTCATTTTAAATGCAGCGGTCAAAATAACTGGGGCAGAAGCAAAGAAACCCTTGCTATGGTAGAAGACGCACGCCGCCGGGGCATTGAAGTAACCATAGACCAGTACCCCTACACGGCCAGCAGCACTTCGCTCAGCACTCTCATACCCGAAGAAATTCTGGCCGACGGACAGGATTCTGTAAAGGCAAGGCTTCAGCGCCCCGAAATCAGAAAACAGGTCATCCGTTCTATTCTGGAACGCCTCAAAAAAAGAAAACTCAAACACCTCAGCTATGTGGTGGTGGCACACTACCCGCACGATACTACGCTCAACGGCAAAAGCATTGAAGAAATCAATCGCCTAAAAGGCCGTAAGCATAAAGCCGTTCACGAAGCCGAAACCGTAATGGAAATGATGATGCACGGCGGAGCCAGTTGCGTTTTTCACGGCATGGGCGAAGAAGATGTGCAGCGCATCATGAAATATCCCTTCAACATGATAGCCAGCGATGCCAGCATACGGGTGTATAACGCCGGCGTTCCGCATCCCCGCGGCTACGGCACCAACGCCAGAGTGCTCGGCCGCTATGTCAGAGAGCTCAAACTGTTTTCGCTCGAAGAAGCCATACGCCGCATGACTTCCTTGCCGGCACAAAAATTTCAGCTAAAAGACCGCGGCCTCCTTCGCGAAGGCATGGCAGCCGATATCGTCATCTTCAATGCCGACGACATCACCGACCGCGCCACGTTTGAAAAACCGCATCAGTACCCGGCCGGAATTCACTACGTCATCGTAAACGGCATCATCACGGCCGAAAACGGAAAGCACACCGGCGCCAGAGCCGGAAAAGCCTTACGCCGCATGTAACGGGTATAGAATAAAAAATTTTTCAGGGGCTTTCACCGTCCCGTAATTCTGCTCAGCAACCGTACCGGCTGCTACGGGCTACGGTACGCCGCAGGCGTACGCATTGCCCCTTCGCATCCGGCAGCCCGTCGCCGAAATCAACGCTTATCATCTTTTTTTTTGCGAAGCTTATACTATTGTGGTTTACGCCTTTTGGCCTTAAGCGAAATATTTCCCGGCTTCAGCTTATTCATGGTCTCTGCCATAACCTTTTCCTTTTTTCCAGGCTTCGTGCAGCGCTTCAAACGCTTTCATTTCTTCAGCGGTAAATTCCTTTCGGTTTAGCTTCGTTAAATCGGGCTGGCCGGCATTTACCCAGGCCGTGTACCAGAAACTGGCTACTGCAAATACAGATTCTCGCATACGCCGCTCAATCATCCCGTTAAGCTTTTCCTGATATGCTTTACAATATGCCGTGGAATACTGACGTGTCACCACGCCGTTTCTTTCTTCAAACGAAAATTTCAAATCGGGCGCAAACGCAAGGCTTAGTTCTTTTTCATAACGAAGTACGGTATCCGCCGCTGCCGCGCTTTCCAGTATGCGGTTCCAGATGAATTCGTCGGGGTGTTTCAGATATTCCGCTTTGCCAATCAAAAAATCCCATCCGTTTTTTTCATTCGGCTTTTCGGCAAACAGTTCGGGAATGCGGCTTTCCCAAAAAGCATGAATACCCTTCTGGTCGCTGTATTGTCCGTCATGGTTAGAGCATGCGTGCAGGGGTACATGGGCATCCGCAATGTAATGCCCTATTTCGGCAGAATACTGCAGAATATGTGCCTGGTTTTTTTCTTTAAATGCCCGGGTAAGTTTTTTCAACATGGTTTGAACCCACCAGGGCACAATGCCGTATTTCAAAAGCGTATCTTCAGAATATTTGGCCACGGCCTCTTCCCATTTGCGGGGCAGCTCACGAAAAGGATAGGCGCCGTAGCGGTCAATATCAATGTAGTGACGCGGCGCCTCATCGGGTATGGCATAACGGCGCTTGTCCGGGTCAACGGCATGTTCTGACAGAAATTCAATATACGGCTTATACAAAACCAGCATTTCCGGCGGCAATAAAAACACTGCATAATAATTAATGCGGCGATGCGCATAAAATCCCCAGCAAAAACAGGAAACCGAAATGCTCAGAAAAACAACGATTCCGAAAATGCGCTTCATGCCATTACCTGCTTTTTTCTTCTTCGGTAATAACCACACCACCCGTTACGGCGTATTTCATGGCCTCGGCGGCGTTTATTTTGTCAATTTTGCGGATGCGGTCGCGGGGTACCAGGTAAAGCTGTCCGGCCCAGTTATACGCCTGCGGCACATAAACGGAAACCATCTCAGCGCCGAGATTGAATTTCCCCAGCTCATCATCGGTCAAAAAGCCCAGAATCCATACATCATCGGCAAAAATTTTTACCAGTACGGGCTTGTCAAATCGTTTTTTTTCGCCGGCTATCGCATTAAAAAAATCTCTGACGGAAGAATAAATATACTTCACGCCGGGGGCTTTTTCCAGCAGCGAATCAAAAAGGCTGTATATCCGGGTACGGATAAATACCGAGCTCAAATAGCCGATAAAAATGATGGAAATCAGTATGACCAGAAAGCCGGCCCCGTGATTTTTAACCCGGTAACCCTCTATTTTGCCATCGGCATTTACAATCGGCTCGCGGAAAATCGGTATCCAGCTGTCCACCGTGGAAACAATCCAGTACAAGGCATAAAATGTAACCGCAATCGGGGCAATAATCAGCATGCCCTGTAAAAAATAGTTTACCACCTTACGGAAACGAAAAGGTTCGTCCGGCAAAAAGCGGGAAAATCCTTTTTTCATATTCTAAACTTTACAAACGCTTATACATTTTTGTAAAGTAAACAATTTTTTAATGAAGCTTTTATAAAAAATCCGAAAAGAAACTTTGGCTACTAAAAAAGTTTCCTTAGTTTTGCCCCCCTTTTGTTTTTCTCATGAATCAAAAGCAGCGGATAATTCAAAAAGCGGAAGAGCTGTTCCGTCAATACGGCATACGGTCGGTTTCGATGGATGATATTGCCGGCCATCTGGGCATGAGCAAAAAAACGCTCTATCAGTATTTCAGCGAAAAAGACGAGTTGGTGCTGGTGGCGGTGAACATGCATATTCAAAAAATAGAAGAAGAATGTATGGCCTGCGAAAGAGAAGCTTCGGATGCCATTCATGAAGTGTTTTTGATGATGAGCAGAATACTGCAGGGTTTCAGCAACCTGAACCCCGTGGTGTTGTATGATTTGGAAAAATTTCATTACTCCGCCTATCAACGGGTGTTGCAGCACAAAGAAAAATTTGTGATGCAGCAGCTACGTAAAAATCTGAACCGGGGTATGCGGGAAGGGTTATACCGAAGCGACCTGAATATTGACGTATTGTGTAAATACCGCATTCATTCTATGATGTTGCCTTTTGATATTCACATCTTTCCACCCGGAAAATACAATCTGGCAACCACTTCGGAAATCATTCTCGAAAATTTTATTTACGGATTGGTTTCGCCAAAGGGATATAAATTATTACAGAAATATTATGAAAACAGCAAAATTGCTCTCAGCCATGAGAAAAGAGAGTTTTAAATGCATTCTTTCCGCCATGCTGACGGGTTGGGCGGCTTTTTCCGGTGCTACGATGTACGCTCAGCAATCTTCACCCCCAACACCCGTTAAACATGCATTTTCCGTGAAGCAGGCAGTTGAATATGCGTTGAAGAATAATGCTTCGGTAAAAAATGCATTACTGCAAATCAAAATTCAGGAAGAACAAAACCGTGCCGTAACGGCGAGCGCATATCCCCGCATCAGCGCCTCGCTGGGTACCACATACAATCCTGCTGTTTTCACTCAGGTGTTGCCCAACTTTATTTCTCCGGCCACCTATCAGGTGCTGATAAAGGAAGGGGTAAAAGACGGAAACGGAAATCCGATACAAATGCCATCCGACTTCGGATTTGTTTCGGCTCAGTTCGGAACAAGGTTTTCGGCCAATGCCGGCGTAACTCTTACACAATTGTTATTCGACGGTCAGGTGTTTGTGGGGTTGCAGGCCCGTGACGCTTCCATGCGGTTACAGCAAAAAGCTGCCGAAGTTACCGAAGAAATGATTCGGGTAAATATTCATAAAATCTATTACCAACTGGTCATAAGCCGGCTGCAATTGGAATTGCTGGACGCCAACATTGCCCTGGCCGAAAAAAACCTGAATGACACAAAAATTATTTATGAAAACGGATTCAGGGAAAAACTGGATGTGGAAAAAGAAACGGTTCGTCTGGCAAATCTGAAAACGGAAAAACAAAAACTGCTCAACCAGATAGCCAACGGTTATTATGGCTTAAAGTTACTCATGGGCATGCCCATGCATGAAGAACTGGTACTGACAGACAAAATCACCGATGATAATATCAGGGAAGGGCTCCCCGTTGAGGAGAAGTATGAGTACGAAAACCGGAAGGAATACCAGCAGTTTATGGTTTCAAAAGAACTGCTGGAATATAATGTTAAGCGTTTCCGGTTATCGCAGGTTCCTACAGTTTCGCTCACGGCAAGCTATGCGCAAAATGCGCAACGCAACAGATGGAATTTTCTGGGCAGAGGAGACTGGTTTACCGTTTCTTCCATCAATCTGAATATATCGGTTCCGATTTTTAACGGTTTTTTTACCCGTTCAAAAATCAACGAAGCCCGCCTGGAGCTGGATAAAATAAAAAACCAAATGGAAAATCTCAAACTTTCCATTGACAATGAAGTTCAGGTAGCCCGCAACAATTTTAAAAATGCAGTAGCCACTATGGATTATCAGAAAAAAAACATGGAACTGGCCGAAAAAATTTATCAGCAAACCAAAAAGAAATATGAAATGGGGCTGGGCTCGCAGATTGAAATTGTAGCGGCACAAACCGAACTGAAAGCGGCACAAACCAACTACATCACGGCGATGTATGATGCCGTTATTGCCCGCATTGATTATCTCAAGGCCGTAGGAAAATTATAATGAAATAAAATAAAAAAACTATGCAGAATGTTTTTAAACACCCGGTATTTTGGTTCACTGCTATTTTTATGTTATTGGCAACTTCGTGCGGAACGGGGGCCAAGGAAAAAAAAGCATCGTTGAACGAGAAAAAAATGAATCTCGAAAAACTCAAAAAAGAAAAAATAAAGTTAGATGCCGAAATACGAAGGCTGGAACAGGAAATTGCTCAGGCAGATCCCTCGGCGGCACAACAATCCTTCCGTCTGGTTGCCGTAGATACGGTTAAAGCCGGCGATTTTACTCATTATATTGAACTGCAGGGCAGAATCAATGCCGACGAAATTGCATACGTTTCACCCTCCGGACAAGGCGGAGTGGTGAAGGCGATTTATGTAAAGCCGGGACAGCGGGTGAGTAAAGGCCAGGTGCTGCTGAAATTAGATGATGCCGTGGCGGTTCAGGCGCTGCAGTCCGCACGTCAGCGCATCGGAGAAATCAACACCAGGCTGTCACAGGCACAAACCATTTATCAGCGGTATAAGAATTTGTGGGATCAGAATATCGGCGCCGAAATTCAGGTCATCAATGCTAAGGCCGATGTGGATGCACTTACGGCACAGCTTAACTCGGCCCGGGCCGCCGTTCGTCAGGCACAGGAAGTGGTCAATATGTCTTTGGTGCGCGCCGGCATCAGCGGCATAGTAGAACAGGTGAATGTGAGAGTGGGTGAGTTTTTTACCGGCGCCAGTCCCGATGGTAGAGGGGCACAGATACTGATTGTGAACAACTCCCGCCTAAAAGCCGAAATCCCGGTTCCGGATAATTATGTTTCAAAAGTGAAAAAAGGCGACAAGGTACAGGTCTTGGTTTCCGAAACCGGCAAACCGCCTTTTGAAACTACCATCAGTCGTGTAGGCGAAACCATTGACATGACAACCCGTTCTTTTATAGCTGAAGCGTATCTTCCTTATCATCCTTACCTGAAGCCTAACCAGAGCGCACTGATAAAAATTTTAGACTATGAAGCCAAAGGGGCCGTAACGGTGCCCGTAAATATTGTGCAATCCGACGAGCAGAACAAATATGTTTTTATTGCTCAACAAAACGGAAACAAACTGATAGCCCGGAAAAAAATTGTTATTCCGGGTGAAGTTTACGGCGAGTTGATGGAAATCAAAAGCGGCCTCAATGCCGGCGACATTATCATTACAGAAGGATATCAGAACCTTTACGATGGTCAGGCCATCTCTGTAGAAAAATAACTATAAAAATCAGCAATACAATAATGAAACGACTCACGGAACAATTCAGAGAATTTAAGCCAACCAGTTGGGCCATAGATAACCGAAAAGCCATGTACATTATTACGGCGCTGATTACAGTATATGGGCTGATAACCTTTAACACGCTTCCGAAAGAACAGTTTCCCGATATTGTGGTTCCCACCATTTCGGTTACTACTGTTTATACCGGAAACTCGCCCAAGGATATTGAAAACCTCATCACCCGGCCGCTGGAAAAAGAAATCAAAGCCATAAGCGGAGCAAAGATTAACAAGGTGCAAAGCACTTCCCAAACCGATTTCAGTTTAATTGTAGTGGAGTTTGATACGGATGTGCGCAGCGAAGTGGCTTTGCAAAAAGTAAAAGACGCCATAGACAAAGCCAAGCCCGAATTACCGAATGATATTACCTCGGGTCCGGATGCCCAGGAGTTTGCCTTCAGCGAAATTCCGATTATGTATGTCAACGTCAGCGGTGATTACGATGCTCTGAAGCTGAAGGAATTTGCCGATAAAATCAAAGACAAACTGGAAGAGCTCAGTGAGGTAAACCGCGCCGATATAGTTGGCGCTCCCGAACGGGAAATTCAGATTCTGGCCGACCCCTATAAAATGACGGCTGCCCGCATCAGCTTCCGCGACATCGAAGATGCCGTGACCCGCGAAAACCGCGACATCACCGGCGGATTGATAGAAGTAGGAAACAGGAAAAGAACCTTACGCATCAAAGGGCAGTTTTCCGTAGCAGAAAATCTCAAAAACATCGTGGTGCGCAGCAGCGCTCAGGGCGCATCGGTTTACCTGAAAGATATTGCCGAAATCAAAGACACCGTAAAAGAAAAAGAAAGCTTTTCGCGGCTTGACGGCAAAAATGTTATCACCCTGAACATCGTAAAACGGGCCGGCGAAAACCTGATAAATTGTGCCGACAAGGTAAAGGCCGCCATTGCAGCCATGCAAAAAAGCGAAGAACTGCCAAAAGACCTGCGTATTGAATTTACCGGCGACACCAGTATTCAAACCAAAAATTCTTACCGCGAACTGATCAACACCATCATCATCGGCTTTATTCTCGTGCTGGTAATCCTTATGTTTTTTATGGGTGTTACCAACGCCTTTTTTGTGGCTTTAAGCGTGCCGCTGAGTGTATTTGTGGCCTTTTTGTTTCTTCCGCTGGCGGATTGGATTGTTGGCACAAAAGTTACGCTGAATTTTATTGTGCTGTTTGCGCTTTTGTTCGGGCTGGGCATTATTGTGGACGATGCCATTGTGGTGATAGAAAACACTCATCGCATTTTTGCCAACGGCAAAATGCCTATCGTTCGTAGTGCCAAAGAAGCGGCCGGTGAAGTATTTATACCGGTACTGGCCGGAACAGCCACCACGCTGGCGCCTTTCTTCCCGCTGCTTTTCTGGAAGGGGCTTATCGGGAAATTCATGATTTATCTGCCAACAGTGTTAATCCTTACGTTATCCGCATCGCTGGTTGTAGCCTTCTTGTTTAATCCTGTTTTTGCCGTCAGCTTTATGAGGCCGGAACATACAGGCGGCAACAGGCCTCCTAAAAGCACCGTTTTCAGAAACAAATGGTTTTTTACGTTTCTCACCGCAGGTATTTTATTTCATTTGCTGAAAAAGCCTGCCATCGCAAACTTTTCTCTTCTGATGGTACTGCTCATGATTTTTAAATCGTATGTGCTGGACGATGCTATTGTTGCATTTCAAAACAAAA
This sequence comes from Chitinophagaceae bacterium, assembly GCA_026415715.1. Classification (GTDB taxonomy): domain Bacteria; phylum Bacteroidota; class Bacteroidia; order Chitinophagales; family Chitinophagaceae; genus JJ008. Next base: position 36,247 of record JAOAGO010000012.1, read on the forward strand.
CGTTACCCGGCCTGATGCGTCGCTATGAAAAGCTCTTGCGTTGGATATTGCAGGGCCGGCGGCCTGTGGTTGCCTTTGTGTCGCTGTTTGTTTTGTTTATATTATCATTCGCTCTCCTCCTCATTCGGGGAAACAAGCAAACCTTTTTTCCCAGCGGCGATCCGAGATATATTTATGTATATCTCAAAATGCCGGTAGGTTCCGGTGTTACCTATACCGACAGTATAACCCGTGTGCTGGAAAAAAAGGTGATGGATGCATTGGGCAAGGAAAAGCCCGGTACGCCCGGAAGCCTGGTGGAAAGCGTAATAGCCAATGTGGCTGTAGCGGCTAATAACCCGCGGGACAATAACCGGAGCATTCAGCCGAATCTGGGACGAATTCAGGTTTCATTTGTTGAATTTGAAAAACGAAATGGCCGAAGCACGGCGCCCTATCTGGATAAAATACGTCAGGCCGTGCAGGGAATTCCGGGCGCCAGCATTGAAGTATCCCGCGAAGATACCGGCCCGCCCACCGAACCCCCCGTAAACATAGAAATCCAGGGCGATGATTATGATAACGTTTCCCGGATTGCCACACAGCTGTATAACTTTTTAGATACGAACCGCATTTTCGGAATAGAAAACCTGCAGGCCGATGTGGATTTCCAAAATCCGGAAATTACGTTGCAGGTAGATAGGGAAAAAGCCATGATGGAGGGGCTTACAACAGGCCAGGTGGGTTCAGAACTGCGAACAGCCGTTTTCGGAAAAGAAATCAGCAAACTGAAGGACAAAGACGATGAATATAAAATACAGTTAAGGTATAATTATCCCATCAGAAACAACATTAATGACCTGATGAACACCCGGATAACCTTTATGGACATGAGTACCATGACGGTAAAATCCATACCCATCAGTTCGGTTGCCAATATTGAATATACCAGCACCGCCGGGGCGGTGAAACGAAAAAATTTCAAGCGGACCATTCAGTTGCAGAGTAATGTGTTTAATCCGACGCTGGTAGGGCCCGTAAATAAACAACTGCAGCAAAAGATTGAAGAATTCAAAAGCCAAATCAATCTTCCTTCCGACGTAAACATTCGTCTCAGCGGGCAGAGCGAACAGGAAAACGAAACCAACCGGTTTCTGGTGATGTCGCTGTTTATCGCCATAGGTTTAATCTTTTTGATATTGGTATTACAGTTCAATTCTCTGAGCAAGCCATTTATCGTAATAACGGAAATTTTCTTTTCGGTGATAGGTGTACTGTTGGGCTATGGCATAACGGGAATGACTATTGCCAGCATTATGGTGCTGGTGGGCATAGTGGGCCTGGCCGGCATTGTCATCAAAAACGGAATTTTAATTATTGAATTTATTGACGAACTGCGTAAAAAAGGATATCGCACCCGCGAAGCCGTGATTCAGGCCGGAAAAATCAGAATTATCCCCGTCATGCTTACGGCCGTTTCTACCATTTTGGGATTATTACCCTTGGCCGTAGGTTTTAATATAGACTTTGAAGGTTTACTCAGCCGTTTAAAACCAAATATCTTTTTTGGTGGAGACAGTGTGGTATTCTGGGGACCGCTGAGCTGGACTATTATTTTCGGGTTGATGTTTTCTTTTTTTCTGACTCTTGTTATGGTTCCGGCCATGTACCTGATAGCCGAAAGGCTGAAGAGGCCTATGGAAAAATTTTATGGAACACGCTGGGTGGCTATACTCGGTTTTCTGGGGCCGGCCTTCTTTATCTTAGTGGGAATCATGTACTTAGTAAATAAAATTCGCGGTAAAAAAATCTGGATGGGAAATTTAAAACCCAAAGCAGCAAAATAAAAAGCCATATTGTCTCTATATATGCAACCAAATCAACATAAAGTCTCATTTCAGGCGATTTTCGGGGCGCCTGACTTTTATAGTTCTTCTTACATCTTACCCGAAACATGAAACGAACATTTGGTTTTGGTGGTGGATCCCGGCTGTTAAGCCGGAACATTCTGAAGCGGCTTCTTTTCAGAAGCTGCTTTTTTTATCTTTTTACCATCTTTCTTTATTGTCTGTTTTAAAAATTTACACAACAGGCCCTGTTAGAGTTCTGTTTTAGCAAAATGAAGAAAACGCAAAGCGAAATGGTTTTTTATACTATTGAATCCATATACTCTATAATATTTTTATAAGCGAATCATAAAAGAATTGAAAAGCTAAACAATCAATGCGGCACAAAATCATTCCATAGTATTTTTGCCTGACATGCAAGCACAAAAAAAGGCTCCTTCAAAAAAAATTGCCCTGTGGTTACTTTCAGGCGTGGCCATGATCGTTGTTCAGATCGTTTTGGGCGGCATCACCCGTCTTACGGGCTCAGGACTTTCCATTACGGAATGGGACATTCTGACCGGAACCATTCCGCCGCTGAATCATGAGCAATGGCTAAATGAATTTGAAAAATATAAACAAACCCCTCAGTACAGACTTTTAAATTTCGATTTTACTATTAGGGATTTTAAATTTATTTATTTCTGGGAATGGCTTCACAGGCTCTGGGCCCGATGTATAGGAATTGTTTTTATAATACCTTTTTTTTATTTTCTTATAAAAAAACGGTTTAATCGTTCTCTGGTCAGGCCGCTGATTATCCTTTTTCTGTTAGGAGCGCTTCAGGGGGCTGTCGGGTGGATTATGGTAGCCAGCGGACTGGAAGGCGATGCCATATATGTAAAGCCCGTAAGACTGGCATTGCATTTTGTGCTGGCTTTGCTTCTGCTTTGTTATACCTTTTGGTTTGCCTTATCATTGATTATTCCGAATGAGCAAAAAATTCATGCGCCGGGCCTGAGAAAATACCTGGTTGCTTTAACAATTATTCTGTTCATACAACTGATGTACGGTGCATTGATGGCCGGCCACAAAGCTGCCACGGCCGCTCCCACATGGCCCGATATTAACGGTCACCTGATTCCACCCCGTATGTTTGAACAGCAGCCACCGCTTCTCAACCTGCTGGAAAATAAAATAACCGTTCATTTCATTCATCGCAGATTAGCCTATCTGTTTCTGATTCTGGTAATAATGCTCACCGTCCGGCTTTTCCGGCTCAATGGCAGCGCTTTGCTTCGGCGCACCCGATGGATTCCTCTTTTTCTTACGCTGCTTCAGATTTTGCTGGGGGTATTTACGGTTTTTACCAGCGTAAAAATTATCCCGAACAAATGGGGTATTTTTGAATGGCTGGCACAACTGCATCAGCTTACCGGTATGCTGTTGCTTCTGAGTCTGGTGTGGTTGTTGTATTTTACATCCCGAAAAAAATAACGTAAAGAATAGCCTTAATCCTGCAAAACGGAAAAGTATGAAGCGTCCATGAAAGCCTTTTTAAAAGAAGTTTATTATTCTTTTCCCGTACAGCTGGTATTTCTTCATTTCAGAAAATACCAGGCGCTCATCATTTTCTGGGTTATTTTGTTTGCAACGGTGAATGGATCTTTCATGAAAATGTTTGGCGCCGATTCATTGTATCTGGCGCCCGAATACCTGGGCAATGTAAACTCATTGAGCATGGCATTTGTTGGCGGGGCTGTCGGTATGTTTATCATGAGCTGGAATATTGCTACCTTTATTCTCTTCAGCCGTCAGTTTCGGTTTCTTGCCGCCACTACCAATCCGTTTTTGAAATATTGCATAAATAACGCCATCATACCGCTGTGTTTCCTGATATTTTATATTTTCAAGGCTTACCGTTTTGAACAATATCGGGAATTGATGCCTTTTTCTGAAATCCTGTTTCTGCTCGGCGGATTTTTCAGCGGTCTGATATTGATTTTACTGTTGTCTTTTATTTATTTTTTTCGCGCCGATCGTACCATCATGCGCAAAATGATTCCGGTCATCAGCGAACCGAGCGCATACATTACACACCTGAATCCGCAGAGAGAAATACATTATGTGGTGCCGCTCATAAAGGTGAAATGGTATCTCGAATCTTATTTCCGCATTAAACGGGTAAGGGATGTATCGCATTATACCGAAGAGTTTGTGGAAAATATGTTTAAGCAACACCATTTTGCGGCCATTCTGTCGGTGTTTACGGCTTTTGTTTTTCTGGTCTGCATCGGATTTCTTATAGATAATCCGGTTTTTCAGCTTCCGGCGGCAGCCAGTATTACCATATTTTTTGCCATACTGCTGGGATTAGCCGCAGCCATTACTTATTTTCTGCAAAGCTGGAGTATTCCTTATCTGGTTTTGCTGGTGCTGTTGCTGAATGTTTTTTATAAGTTAGATTGGATTGATCCGCGAAACAAAGCCTATGGCCTGAATTATAAAAACAAAAAAGACCGGCCGCACTATTCGCCGGAAACCCTGCGCCGCCTCAGCAGCCCGGAGAATATAGAAGCGGATAAAAAAAACATGGAAGAAATTTTAAACCGATGGAAGGAAAAACAACAACAGGACAAACCCCTTCTCGTTATTCTGAATACCAGCGGGGGGGGGCACCGAAGCGCTACCTTTACCCTGAGCATCCTGCAACATCTGGACAGTCTGACCCGCGGCGAAATCATGAAGAAAATATTTATGATTAACGGAGCTTCCGGCGGCATGATAGGCGCAACTTATTTTCGCGAACTATATCTCAGAAAAATAAACGGCCAGCCGGTTCATTTGCAAAGCTATCAATACATTGACGATATATCCGGCGATTTATTGAACCCGTTGTTTACCTCGTTTTTTACCCGCGACCTGATTGCCCCCGCCCAGCGCTTTTATGTAGGAGACCAATCGTATGTGAAAGACAGAGGCTATGCTTTTGAACAAAAACTCAATCAAAATACCCGGGGCTTTCTGAATAAACAACTCAAAGATTACGCCGAAGATGAAAAAAAAGCAAGAATACCGCTCATCTTGTTCAATTCCGTTATTAGCCGCGACGGGCGAAAAATGATTATCAGCACTCAACCAGTTCGCTTCATGATGCGATCCGCAAGAGATACCTCCCGGCTGCCCTATGCGGAACCCGATGCCGTGGACTTTATTTCCTTCTTTGAAAATCTGCAACCATACAACCTGCGTATTCTGACTGCACTGAGAATGAATGCAACCTTTCCTGTAGTGCTTCCAAACGTATGGCTGCCCTCCGTACCGGTGATTGATGTTATGGATGCCGGACTTCGCGATAATTACGGTGAAGAAACCACGCTTCGCTTTCTCGGCGCCATGAGCAACTGGATTAAAAAAAATACCCGCGGTACATTCATCATACAGATTCGCGACAGAGCTTCGGGCGGCTGGGAATATCCTTTTGTTTCTGATAATATCGGTTCATTCGTCACCAAACCATTCTTTACGTTGCAACACAATTGGTTTAAAATCATGGAATATCTTCATGCCGAATTACTTGGCGCTTACAGCGCCACCGAACCCTATCCGATTTATAAAGTTGTATTTGAGTATGTTTCAAATAATAAAGAAAATAAAGCCCCGTTAAATTTTCATTTAACCAAACAGGAAGAAAAAGATATTCTTTCATCCGTTTACTCCGATAACAACCGGAAAAGCTTTCAAAAAACCCTGGAAATTCTGAATAAAAATCCGATAGCCGATACCGTTGAGCAAATTTTACGGTTTCCATGGAATTTTATTTCTCCGCCGGAAAATTAGCAACTGATATTATCGCCCGATTTAGACCAATACAATATCTGTGCCTTACTTTTGAATTGCTGATTACATTTTATTATGCATTCATATTCTTATTATACTTTTTTTAAACTTTTATCCCGACGAACTTTCTTTTTTATAACTGTGATAAAATGTTTTTTTTAAAATTAGCGTTCAATACTTGTTTATTTAAACTTTATATCTAACTTCATTGAATAAATAAACAGGCTTAAAATACCATTTATGAATTCAGGACATGATGATATGTCGGCGGAAAATTTTCTTCATGAAGCGTTTGAAGTGAAATACAATCCGCATACTCAACAAAAAGGATTATACTCAAAAATTCCTTTCAAAAAAAGGGCCGTTATAACCGGATTTCGTGCTTCAAAATATTCAGCAACTCCCCAAAGGCTTACTTTACAGATTGCTGAAAACACGCATATTTATTTAATGCCTGAATTTCTGCAGTATGTAAATCACAGTTGTCGCCCCAATGTTTTTTTTGATACCGAAAACATGCAGGTCTTTGCGCTTCGAGATATTGCAGCCGGAGAAGAACTGAGTTTTTTTTATCCGTCTACGGAATGGATTATGTCCGACCCTTTTATTTGTTGTTGCGGAAATGCCGAATGCCTAGGAGAAATGAAAGGGGCAGCATTTTTACCGGAACAGGTTTTAAAAAAATACAGATTAAATTATCATATCCTTCGCCTGGCCGGCCTATTCCAGAAATTACCTCCCGTAAACCCAAACCCAAAACACGAAATCTGGGAAAATATTGAGACTTATAAAATCTGGGTGTTGGCGCCGGCGCTGTCAACACCTGATCCGAATATCAGCTATTATTACGATTACAGCCAGAGTTTTCAGGAGCTCAATCAGGTTTTTTCCCGAATGGGGTGCGATTGGGAGTGGGTGGATGTCACTACAAAAAACTATAAGGAAATTATAAGGGCTTTATTGGAAAAACAGGATAAGATTCCCCTGTTTTTTAACCTTTGCGATGGAGATGAAATTAACGGGGCACCCGGTATTTCGGTAATTTATGAGTTGGAAAAACGAAATGTCATTTACACCGGAAGCGATGCATTTTTTTACAGCCTTACCACTTCAAAAATTCCGATGAAAAAAGCATTTCATAAAGCCGGAGTGCCTACACCCCCCTGGAGAATAGTTTCTTCCAAAACCGGATCCGTAAACGGTATGACGCTCAGATTGGGAACACCGATGATTCTTAAACCGGCCGTTTCCGGCGGAAGCATGGGTATTTCCGTTAAAAATGTGGTGCACTCGGAAGAAGAACTGCTCACAAGGATTAAAGAACTGGAACAAGGTTATCGGGGATGGAAGCTTACGGGCGATGGTTTTATAGTGGAAAAATTTATTGAAGGAAGAGAGTTTACTACATTCATTACCGGATCGGCCGATGAGCCGAAGTATTGCAGGGTTTATGAACCTGTGGAAAGAGTATTTCATGACTCTTTACCCGAAACGGAAAAATTTTTATCGTTCGACAGGCTTTGGGAAATTTATGAAGAAGAATCTGTAATGCCCGGCAACAGCAATTTTTTTGAATATCAACCCGTAGAACCTGAGTTAGTAGCGGCATTAAAAGAAATAAGCCTGAAAGCCTATCGGGCCTGCGGGGGCAAAGGTTATACCCGGATAGACATTCGTATGGATAAAAATACCGGGCAGTTGTATGTGCTGGAAGTAAACGCTCAATGCGGATTAAGCGAAGATGAGAATTTTACTTCTGTGGGAGCTATCATGCGGTTTTCAGGGATACGTTATGAATACATCCTGGGCGAAATTTTGGCGGACGCATTGCGAAGAGCTGAAAAAAAACAGGATACTGCCGGAAAAAAGAAAGGCCAAATCAAAATCCGTCATTCATTAAGTAAATCCTGAGCAGAAATTCAATACTTGCAATATTTATGCTGCTTAGCTAACCTTTAAAATTTCTGGATAACCTGCTACATGAAAATCTGCGTATTACAGCCGGATTATTCCACAACCGGGGTGGATTACAAAAATTATGATCCCCCCCGTAATCTTTCTAAACTGCTGCCCGAACATGAATTCCATCATGTATTTCTGAATAAGCTGACTACCTACAGGCAGTTAAAAAATTTATCAAAACAAGGCTATGACATATTTGTGAATTTGTGTGAGGGGTATCTTGAGTGGGAGGTGCCCGGAATAGATGTCATCTATTCACTGGAAATGCTGAATCTTCCATTTACCGGACCGTCAAGCGCTTTATATGATCCTTCCAAAGAACTGATGAAATATATAGCGTATTGTGAAGGCGTTTTAACCCCTGCCTATGTTCCCGTGAGCAGCATGCAGGACATTCGTGAAGTTTTGCACACACTACGCTTTCCGCTTTTTGTAAAACCTGCAAAAGCCGGCGACAGTCTTGGCATTGATGAACTTTCTTTGGTAAGAAATGAAAAAGAGCTGGAATTAAAATGCATCGACATACTGGAAGAGTACGGGCCGTTGCTGGTAGAAGAGTTTATAGAAGGCAGAGAATTTACGGTGTTGGTTGCCGCAAATCCCGATGGTCACAGTTGCCGGGTTTTCCGGCCGCTTGAATATGTATTTCCCGAAGGAAAAACATTTAAAACATATGCGCTGAAAACATCCGAACTGCACCCGGAATGCAATAAGCCTTGTGATGATCCGGAGCTGGATTCCCGGTTGCGAAGCGCAGCAGAAAAAATTTTTAAAGGGTTTAACGGAGTGGGATATGCCCGGCTTGATTTTCGGATAAATGAAAAAAAAGAAATTTTCTTTCTCGAGATAAATTTTACCTGTTCGGTTTTTTATTCAGACGGCTATGAAGGCTCGGCGGATTTTATATTAAAATATGATGGTATAGGCCAGGCCGGATTTCTGAAACATATCATTGAGGAGGGCTTGGCAAGACACCGAAGAAATGTAAAACCGTTTACCATAAAAGGCAATGCCATTTCCGGTTACGGCATTTATGCCACAAGAGATATCAAAAAAGGAGAAATAATATTTCACGGTGAAGGCAAAGCGCAGCGGCTGATTACCCGACGGTTTGTAGAAAAAAACTGGAATGAGGAAGAAAAAATAATGTTTCGCCGCTATGCTTATCCCGTAAGCCGTGAGTTGTATATATTATGGGCCGAAAACCCGCAGGAATGGTCGCCCCAGAATCACAGTTGCAGCCCGAACAGCGCTTTTGACGGCCTTAACGTATTAGCTATAAAAGATATACGTAAGGGCGAAGAAATTACGCTTGATTATGCCGAATTTATGGATGAAAATATGGAGCCATTTGTTTGTCACTGCGAATCAGAAAACTGCCGGAAAATAATTACCGGTGTTCCCAACAATTCTTTAACAACCCGTGAAGTAAATTTGCAGAAATAAACGCTTTGCCTCTTTTTTAGTCTGAAATAAAGGGTATTGTCGTTAAGCTTGATGATTTAGCCCTTTATTTACCCTGCACTTACTTACTACCCGTTGTTCGGCAAAAAGGATAAAATTTTATGGCACGGATGACGATTCTGAAAAACATGGTTTGGGAGTACAGATACAGGCTGGCTCTTACCTATCTTTTGTTTACACTGGAAATGGGGGGCCATCTTCTTCGGCCTTTTTTTCTGGGGATGGCGGTAGATGACCTTATTAAGGGAAGTTATCGGGGTTTGGTTTTATTAACGGCCATTCATTTGATTTGGTTAACGATAGGTACCATCCGTTTGCGTTTTGACACGAGAACCTATACGGCCATATACACTTCGCTGGTTACAAAATTTCTTTTGCGACGGGTTCAGAAAAATGATGTTTCAAAGCTCAGCGCCCACTCTTCGCTGGCCCGTGAACTGGTTGACTTTCTGGAGTACGACCTTATATACATCATTGAAGCTTTTTATAATATTGCCGGCTCGCTCATTCTTTTGTTTTTTTATGAGTCTTCCGTTGTGCTCATTTGTTTATCGGTATTATTGCCGGTTTTAGCCGTCAGTTATTTCTATGGAAAGAAAATGAAGGTTCTGAACAAACAAAAAAATGACGAGCTGGAAAAACAGGTAGATATCATTTCCACTGGCAACAGCCGCCTGATAAAAAGGCACTATGATGCGCTGCGGCAATGGCAAATACGAATCAGTGATCAGGAGGCCTGGAATTTCGGGATTATGGAAGTTTTTGTCATTCTGGTAATTGTTTTTTCGTTGGTGGTAACCAGCAAATTCTCAACCGGAACACTTGAGGCCGGTATGTTAATTGGTATATACAGTTATATTCAGCGATTTGTTTCCGGGCTGGACACCATTCCATACGTTGTTCAGAAATTTTCTTCCTTAAAGGATATTATCCGCAGAATTGAATGGGATGATGAAAAATGTTCTCAAGGTTCACTTATAAAAGAAGTGGCTTAGCTTTCGCTTTCCGGTTTGTTCATTTTATAACCGGGTTGTTGAGTTCAATGTTTAAATACAGTTTTTGCAGGTGCCTTCGGCCACCACCTCAAGTCGGTTCAGCCGGTATCCTTTGGGCAGCTTGATATCCGGGGTATTTGTTTCATCAAGGCAATATGTGTTTTGACAAATGGTGCAGATAAAATGAATGTGATGGTCAACATGCCTGCCTTCGGAGCAATTTTCTTTGCACAATGCATACAGCACGGAGTTATCGGAAGTGGGTATGCTGTGAATGATTCCTTTTTCCAGAAAGGTTTGCAGCGTTCGGTATATGGTGACCCGGTCAAATCTTTCCCCGGTCTTTTTTTCAATATCCGCATGGGCCAGCGCCCCCGGCTGTTCAATAAAGAGTTTTAAAATTTGTTTTCGGCTTTCCGTTACACTGAGCTTGTGTTTGCGCAGAAAATCAGAAATTTTGGCAATATGGCTTAACCTGGAGGCCATAATGAGAGTATAAAATTAAGCGATTTTATTCTTTTAACAGTTTGCGGGCATTTTTAATCAGTTTGTCCACTTCGCTTTGTTTTAACCCGTCATAAACAGCTCTCACATCGCCTCTTTTATCTACCAGTGCCCAGAATTGCGTGTGCAGAAAATCATCATCGGCGTTTTTCAGGTTGTTGGCAGGGTCATCAATGGTATAACTGAGCCGCGCCATGTAATAAAGGCTGTCTTTTCTTCCGGTCAGAAATATCCATTTTCGGGTATCTACCTGCAATGAGTCGGCGTATCGCTTCAGCACAGCCGGAGAGTCGGTTTCGGGATCGCAGGTGTGCGAAAGAATGAGAAAATCCTTTTCGTTTTTTAAAGCCTCATATACTTTTTTCATGTTTTGATTCATGAGCGGACAAATTCCTTTGCAGGTAGTAAAAAAAAACTCGGCTACAAACACCTTCCCTTCCACATTTTTTCTGGTTACGGGTTGTCCGTCCTGATTTATAAACCTGAACTCCCTGATGGAGCTGATAGGTGGAATTTTTTTTTGCCCGTATCCGGGAATCAATAAGGTCATAGTATAGTAAAAGCCCAGCACGAGGGCTGTAAAAAAAATAATATAAAACCAGGCTTTTTTAGACATAAGCCTTTTTTCGTTGCAAAGATAGTTTACCTGAAATAATTAATTTTGCAACATAGTTGCTTTTAGATAATTTGTTTTTTTTATGAAACGGCGGATTAATTGGGACGCTTTGGGTATTGGTGCTTCGCTGGCCTGCGCCATTCACTGTGCGGTTTTGCCTTTGTTTCTGAATACGTTACCGCTTTTTGGCATCAATATTTTACACAATGTTTTTTTTGAAACAGCCATGATTGTACTGGCCTTGGCAATTGGGATTGTCTCGTTATGGCATGGATATCGCCGGCATCATCATCGGCTTATTCCGTTTTTATTCTTGGTATCCGGTTTTATTTTTCTTTTTCTGAAACAGTTTTTTTCTGAATCCTGGGCATGGCTGCTATGGCCGGCCGTTTTTTTAATTGTTTTGGCGCATTACCTCAATTTCAGGTTTTGCCGTTTACACAATCATGCGCATGAAGATGACTGCCGGCATTAAATCATCACTGACTGATATTATGATTTATTGGTTTAAGTTTCTTCAAACGAAAAGGGCTTCATTATATTAATTTTTTTCTCTTTTATTTGGGCTATTTTCCGGTTTATGATGCGGGTAACGGAAAGGCAATTCCGTTTTTCATTCGCCGGAATGATTTACGAATAAATATTTGGTTAAAAAAGGTTTGCTTTATCATAATGTGCGGAAGCCGGTTTTGAAGTTGAATAATCTTTTCTACCGTGTCGGGTGTTTCGGGATAAAACTTCCTCATCTCACAAAGCGATCTGATTCTGAATTTTTTTATTAATGTCCAGATACCTGAAAAAATATATTCATTATGCAACAACTGATCTTCTCCGAGCTGACGAAGCAGACTGAGATATTCTCTGATTTCTACATCGGGGTTTTTGTAACATTGAGCGCTGACGGCTGATGAATCAACGCCTGTGCCCACCAACGGTTTATGAATATACTCAAAGCCCGGAACCAACAAGAGATAACGAATATAAAAATCAACATCTACAACCCATTTGAATTTGGGATTAAAAAACAATTCATTTTTTTTAAACATTACATTCGAAGGATGGCCAATCAGATTATCATAAAACAATAATAAAGGATCGTTCTGTAAACGCTTCAGCGCTTTGGCATCTAACCCCTTTTTTTGAACTCTGTTTTTTTCAAATTGAACCTCTGTAGTTCCGCAAAAAATAAAATTTGCTTTTTTTGTTTCTGAGGCAAATTCCCCTAACGAATCATGATGCAAAAACCAGTCATCATCATGCATCAGTTTGATCCATTCGTAGCGGGAATGCATGATGGCAGTATTCCAGTTTGTGGGAGTGCCGAGCGGAGCAGCATTTTTATAATACCGGATGGGCAACTCCTTTAAATAAGGCAAAACCGCCCGCTCAACTTCTTTATTGGTTGAGTCATCGCAAATGACAATTTCATAGTTTTTATAGGTTTGTTTTTTTATGGAATCCAGAAGTCTTACAATTCCATAGGGCCGGTGATAAGCCGGGATACAAATGCTTATAAAAGTTGACATGAAGGCAAAATAGCTCAAACTTTTTTTTTATTGAAGAAAATTTTAATTAATACTATGCAAAAGTTTTCCCGTAGAACCTTTTGTTATTAAAAAAGTCAAGTTTTTTACCCTTTGTATGATAATGTCAGATTAAATATGATTGTCAAATTTTTCCGGTACATTATTTATGCTTTTGGTGAAATTTTCTTAAAATGATTTCGGACTTTTGAGAGGTCTTGAAAAAATTTGGCCATCTATGAAAATGTATATTTTGCCCCTGTTTTATTTTTTTATTTCCGTTATGTCTTTTGGGCAGAAAAAAAACGAGCAGCAAATCCGGTTGTTGCTGGAAAATCAGGTTGAGGCATGGAACCGTGGAGATAAGGAAGGATTTATGAAAGGATATTGGGAGAATGATTCGCTGATGTTCATCGGCAAAAACGGAATTACATACGGTTATAATCAGGTTTTGGCCAATTATAAAAAATCATATCCCGATACTGCGGCCATGGGTAAACTAACATTCAGCGGACTAACGTTAAAACGGTTGTCGCCGCGTTATTATTTTGTGGCAGGGCGATGGCATCTGAAACGAAGCATCGGCGATGCCGGCGGACATTTCAGTTTACTGCTCAGAAAATCGGGCAAACGATGGCTTATCGTGGCCGATCACAGCAGTTGAGCTTATTTCCAGATTTTATAAAAATACCTGAGCATTAAAATCAGAGCAAGAGTAATTCCCGAATAAAAGAGGATAGTATAAATAACCGGTTTTCCCGAAGGATATCCGAGTTCAAAAAAAATGCCTCCGGTAATAGCGGCCAGCATCCAGAGAAAACCCAGGAATAATGAGACAGTAATTTTTCGCAAAAATTTTTTGACTTCCGGGTCCCATCCTCTTTCCATAAAAAACGTTAAGCCGACAAGGTACTTTTTTTTGAATAAATCAACGGATTTTGATTAAGGAATCAAGATGCGCCGGAAATCGGAAGAATCGCCGTTGAACACATTAAAATCAACAGGATGTTCAATACCGTTTACCCTGCCCTTGTCGCTATGTTGCCAGAAAAGCCAGCTTCGGGAAATTCGGGGCGCTTCGGGTCTGTAATAATGCGCCACCCATAAGGGATATTCATCAAACTCATTTCCCAGATAGCGGGTATAAAAATCGGTGTTCGTATAAATAATCGGTTTTATGTTGTAATATTCTTCTACGGTTTGCAGCCATCGCTTTACTTCCCGCCGCAGCTGAGTTACTTCGGTTTCATTCAGTTGTTCCACATCCAGTACGGGCGGAAGGTCGCCTCGCTTTAATTCCACATGGCGTATAAAATTTTCTGCCTGCATCTTTCCGTCTTTTGAGGGATTAAAAAAGTGATATGCTCCACGAAAAATTCCGGTCTGCGCGGCTTTTTTCCAGTTACGCCTGAAATACGGGTCAAGATAACTAATGCCCTCCGTTGCTTTGATAAATACAAACCCGATGCGCACATCTTTCACCTTCATCATCTTTACTTCCTCCCACATGATGTATTTCTGATAGCGGGAAACATCAATGCCGTGAATGGAATAACCGGACGGAATATCAATTCCAAAAGCAGGGTATCGGATACGGCGCAACCGGAACGGATTTATCAGGAAAACGGATACGGCCACTGCAGCGAGAACAACCAGAAGCGCCCCTTTCCATATTTTGTATTTGCCGTTGGCAGTGCGTTTTCTCATGATTTGGTTTCTCGTTGACGACACAAAGAAATCGAATGGTTTGATGAGAATAAAGTGTTATTCGTTTACGATACGGATACGGGCATAATTGAGCATGATTTTTTTCTCTCCCGCCTGTTCAAAAACGATAGTGGCAATGGGGTTGTGTGCAGCGCCTTCCATTTTGATGACGGTGCCGAAACCAAAACGCAGATGTTGCACTTTCTTGCCAACCTGAATTTCTGATATGTCGGAAGGTTGAAAGTCCTGAGGAGGTGTTTCTGTTTTTGGCGAGGAGGGACGGCCTATTTCATTACGTTTCATTCCGGACATTCTGTTGCGCATTTCATTTTTCTCTTCACCTTTCTGTTTGGCAAAAAAATGGCTGATATCGCCGGTTTCAAAATTTTGCCAGTCGCTATATTGCGGAATTTTTCTGCCTGCTTTTGAAAAATCAATGAGATGTTCCGGAATTTCGCTGATAAAACGGCTCGGCTCATTGGGCGTTAACTGGCCAAAACGGTAGCGCATATTGGCATAACATATCCAGACTTTTTCTTTGGCACGGGTAATGGCTACGTAAAAAAGCCTCCTTTCTTCTTCCAGTTCGTCCCGGCTGTTAACCGACATGGCGTTTGGGAACAACATTTCTTCAAGCCCTACTACAAAAACACAGGGAAATTCGAGGCCCTTTGCAGAATGTATCGTCATCAGTTTTACCGTATCGGCATGATAATCTTTTTCATCGGCATCGGTAAGCAGAGTGATTTGCTGCAGATAAGCGCCCAGGCTTTTGTCCACCAGTTCGCCTTCTTCATTGTCGGGCGAATCGGTCCACTCTTTTATGGAGTTCAGCAGTTCCTGAATGTTTTCATAACGTTGTATGCCTTCGTTGGTTTTATCGTTAAACAGCTCTTTGATGATACCGGTTTGTTTGCCCACATGCACGGCTATATCGTAAGCATTATGCTTTTGCAGCATGCTGGAAAAGCTTTTCATCATAATAACAAAATTTTGAATGGCTTCCAGCGTGGCCCCTTTAAAACCATAGCGGTCGGCCTGCTCCATTATATCCCACATTGTACGGCCGGTATCGTTGGCCGTCAGAATCAGTTTGTCCAGCGTTATTTTGCCGATGCCCCTGTTGGGGTAATTAATAATTCTTTTCAGCGCTTCTTCATCTTTCGGATTTACGATGACTTTCAGATAGGCTACAAAATCTTTTATTTCCTTGCGTTGAAAAAAGCTGATGCCGCCGTAAACCGTGTAGGGTATGCCCATTCGCCGAAGCGCTTCTTCAAAAGCCCGGCTTTGCGCATTGGTGCGGTATAGTACGGCAAAATCCTTGTTTTGGTAATGGTTTCTAAGCTTTTGTTCCTGAATGCAGTCGGCTACGAATTTTCCTTCGTCATTATCGGTCATGGTGCGAACGAGCCGAATCGGCTCGCCGGGATGATTTTTTGTAAAAAGAATTTTTTCTATCTGGTTTTTGTTTTGTTTTATGACTTCGTTGGCGGCGCTGAGTATGCTTTTGGTACTGCGGTAATTCTGCTCCAGCTTAATGATTTTTACATCTTCGTAATCGTGGCGAAACTGCAGGATATTCTGAATGGTAGCCCCCCGGAAGCTGTAGATGCTTTGCGCATCGTCGCCTACCACACAAATGTTTTCATGCATGGCCCCCAGCAGTTTAA
Organism: Chitinophagaceae bacterium; assembly: GCA_026415715.1. Classification (GTDB taxonomy): domain Bacteria; phylum Bacteroidota; class Bacteroidia; order Chitinophagales; family Chitinophagaceae; genus JJ008. The sequence goes on from JAOAGO010000012.1 coordinate 52,336, forward strand.
TAATTTGATACTGTGCGGGATTGGTATCCTGATATTCATCTATTAAAATATATCTGAATTTTCTCTGGTATTTGGAAAGCGCTTCGGGAAAGGAAATAAGCAATTCATAGAATTTGAACAGCAAATCATCAAAATCCATGGCGCCGTTCCGGAAGCAGCGATGGGTATATGCCTGATATATTTGCCCGATAGCCGGCCTTTTCGCCCTCAGGTCCTGCTGTTGAAAAGAATAATCCTGTAAATATTCAGCCGGACCGATGAGTGCATTTTTAGCTGAAGAAATACGGTTATATACAATGTTTGGCTTATAAAGACCTTCGTCCAGATGCAGTTCTTTGATAACCGTTTTCAGTACGCTTTTCGAGTCATCGGTGTCATAGATGGTGAAATGCCTCGGATATCCCATCTTATCGGCTTCCGAACGAAGGATGCGGGCAAATACCGAATGGAATGTACCGATATACAAATTTCTTGCATTGCTGTTGCCGAGCAGTTGTTCTACCCGCTCTACCATTTCCCTTGCGGCTTTATTGGTAAAGGTGAGCGCCAGAATATGAAAAGGCTCAACGCCCTGTGCCAGCAGGTGGGCAATACGTGTGGTAAGCACCCTGGTTTTTCCGCTGCCCGCACCGGCTACAATCAGCACCGGTCCTTCGGTTTGTAAAACGGCTTCTCTTTGCTGTTCGTTGAGGCCTGCCAGATAATCGCCCATAGTCTTTGCAAATTAAATAAAGTTACACTGCCGCATCCTGAAATTTTCAAAAAGGATGATAAATTCGGATAGCTGTTTTCAACACTTCTTCTTTGTCCATGCTCAGGCGTTTGGTTTGCTGTTTCAAAAACAAGGGCATCTGGTCTGCAAAATGCGGTGAGGCGGGATTCATGGAAGCGCCGAATGTGTTTACCGATTCTATTTGAGGAAGGCTGCCGTCTTTCGGATAGCGTACAAAGCAGATATAGGCATCGCCTCCCGTTACCTTCCGAAGTCCCTTTTTGTAGGGCTCTGAAAAAGAAGGCGACAATACATCGGGAAATCCGTGCATCGGAAGTTCTTTTGTGCCCCGTACCAGCTTTTGCAAATCACCCAGTGTTATGCCGGTAGTGCCGAAATACTTCATCATATAATCGTACACAAACTGAAACGTTTCCACGGCCTGAGCTTTGGAAAGCTTTCCCGGCGGGGCGCCTCTTAATTTTTCGGCCAGATAATAATAGGCTATCACAAAAATGGCAGCGCCTTTGCTGTCGACCGATGCGGATTTATCCCACTGCTGAAAGGTTTGAATTATATTTTCCAATGCCGGATAATCTTTTGCCGGCAAATTCAGCATGCTGTCTATCTGATAGGGGTACTGAAGAACACTGGGAAGCGTTATATCAAATTTGATTTTTTTAAATTGCTCATAATTGATTTTCTCTTCACCAATCAGTTCGGTAAGCCGAAGGCTTCTGTTGTTATGATGGGTTTCCCATCCGTCGTTTTTGTCAAAAAGGTTGCTGTCGAGCTGATATGGACGGGCCGTTGCCAAAAAGGGAGAATGATTGGTGTTGTAGAGATAACCGCTTGGCGGATTGACATACTGAGGCAGCTGATGAATTTTCTTCAGCGTTGTCCATAATGTGGCTGAGGTATTTCCCTGAACGGTTTCTTTCCAGTTCCGGTCGGGGTGATGGGGCCTTTCCGGTATTTTGCCATTGCTGATGTAAAAAATCGTATCATACCTGTCGGCATAGATGATATTAAACATTGGAATATGTATCGGCGCTATGGCCTGATAAAAGGTTGAAAAATTTACGGCTTTGTTCATACGGTACCACTGTTCCAGCGCCCGGATATCAGACAGAGCTGCCGTTCGGATGGAGAAAACTCCTTTTTTGGTTTTTACTGTGGGGCCGTAAACGCTTTCATATACTTTTTTGCGGATGGTAAATGGAAGGCCTTTAATTTTCAGACGTGCTTTTTTTATTTCAAGAGGAATCCATTTTTCATCCCATTTATAAAGATTAGGCCTGTAAGGATGCATCTGAAGCTGGTAAATATCTACTTTGTCCTGATAATTGATGGTGTGAGCCCAGCCGAGATGCTCATTTGTGCCGTGAAGAATAACACAGGCGCCCGGAAAAAGCCCCCCCAGCGGATTCCAGCCTTGCTGGCTGCACAAATGCGCTTCATAAAAAGCAAAAGGCCCCGTGTTTGGCTGATGTGCATTGAGCACCAGAAAACTTTCACCCGAAATTGTTTTCTGCGAGTTCATGGCAATGGCATTGGAACCTCCGGCCACAAAACCGGGTAATGTTTTTACGCCGCCGCTGTAGATTTTACGTAAAGCATCTTCTACGCCGCAGAAAAGCGTAACCGAAAACAAAGTAGCGGTCATGTAATCTTTTTCATCAAAGGGAAACGCTTTTTTGTATTTTACCAAACCGGGATTTTTTCGGGCGTAATCATTCAGCCCTTGTACATATCCCTTTATCAAAGCCAGAAAGTCTTCGCTCAACGTTGGCCAAAGTTTTTCTACCTGCCGGCGGCATTGCAACAATTGAATAAGGTAATCAGCCTGCCCACCGGTTTTGCCAAGTGCGGTACTAAGTTTTGCTTTACCGGACAAAATGACCCATTGCAGCGTTTCAAAATCATCTTCCGCATGAGCCCAGGCTAGTCCGTAAGCCACTTCGGGGTCGGTGGGGGCAAAAATATGGGGTATGCCAAAGCTGTCTCTGGCAATAACAATATTCCGCACGTCAATCTGTGCCTTGCAAAAGGCATAAGGAATAACGGAAAGGATAATCAAAATGCAGGATTTCATCATCTCATGTAAACATTTTATTTCTTGATCAACGATGTTTGCTGTTCAGATACTTTTCGTAAACAACCTGTTGCATGGTTTTTCCGCTCAATTTGGATTCTATCCATGAAAGAATATCCAGATAAGCAAAAGACCGGCGTTGATATTTGTTATTTTCCAGTGCTTTTACAGTTGCGTGCAGATTTTCCAGTTCTGGTCTGAGTGACCTGGGGGATAACAGAAAGGCTCTTCGCAAAAATTTCAAAATGGCTTCTTCCACGGCAGTTAAACTTTTCATTTTGACCATAAAACGATATACCGATTTGGTAAGCGATTCCATCAGCATGTCGTTTCCCAGTTCATAGTGTGCCATCAGGTGAAGGAGACGGGCATAACACTGCAGGTCTTCTCTGAGACTGGAGTCGTCGTAAAGTATTTTTTGGAGGTAGTTAATGGTTTCGCCAAATTGTCCGCAGCCGAAATGCATCATTGCAAATTTATAGTTGAGTACCAGTATCCGATGCCTGTCTAAAAATAATTCGTATTCTGAAAGATTTTTCTCAATAGAAGGAATAATCTGCAGGCCTTCCGAAAAGGTGCCTTGCATAAAATGGCGGTTAATTTTTGCCTGGCTGAGATAAATAAAACTCTGAATCCGGAAATTATCGTTTTCCTGAACCCTGGGGGTTTGCGCAAATTCTTCCAGCCGGCGAATGGTGAGGTCAAACCCTCTATGGTTTCTGAGGTTAAAATGAGCATTGAGCAGGTAGTGCAATGCTCTGATGTAATGAGCGGTTTCCACTCTTTTCATCAGGGGCTGTTCGTCAAACAAACAAGTTAGTTTAAAAGCGTAGCGGTAATATTGCAGAAAGTCCTGCCGGATGTAAGCATACCACACGTAACTTAGATATAAATACATTCGCTCAAAAAAACCGGTTTCTTTATGAGCGCCGCTGGGCAAGTTGATTTTTAAAAACTTTTTAATGGCTGTTTCATCATCGTCATTTCGGGCATGACCATGCTGTACAAACCAGCTGAAAAGCTGAAGCGAGAGATTGGAAAGACGGGTGACTTTGTCCAGGTGATAGTTTACATCGTTAGCCTCGCGGGAAAGTGCTTCGGCTCTGAGATGTATGTTTCGGGTGATGTGCTGGCCTTCTATTCTTTTTTCAAGAGAAATCAGTTGCGGCAGGAAATAGTATTTCTGGTTTTCTCTTGCCGTTTCCTTTGCTTTTTCAATGATACGAAGGCTTTGCATATACAGCCCTTTTTTGTAAAGAATATGGGCATAATCAAATTGCTCGTTGAGTTGCAGATCAAGGCTGTCGGCGCTTTTCTGTAATCGCAGACTGGCGAGAATTTCTTTGTATAAATGTGTTTTCAGGTTGGCCAGGCGGGATTTTGTGGTATTTCCCATTTTTTTCAGCAACGCCTCTTCATCGTATGTTTTTTGTTTTTCCAGCAGGTCAAACAGCTTTACGATTTTCAGGTCTGCTTTTTCCGAGTTTCGGTGAATGTAAAGTTTAAAATATCTTTTTTCTGCTTTTTCAAGTGATTTTATGAGTTGAAAAAGAATATCCCCCTGACGGTTAGACATAATATGAAAAATTAAATCAAATGCTTGAATGTTAATTCTTTACGTGCGTTGTACAGCTTTTAGTCATCATAAAACTTTACGAAAATTCAACACAGGCCCACCACATTGTAACTTATCTTTGCCACAGTTATTTGAATTCAAAAGCTCAAAGTTAGATACAGGGAAGAATCTTTCCTTTCAGATAAAGGAAATTACATACTTTTTATATGGCAAGCAATCGTTAGGGGGCGGTCTGTTTCTACAGACGGCCTTTTTTATTTTGTATGCCCCGGAACTGTGAGCATGAATTCAGATACTACATTTTCAGGTGAAACATTAAAATTAGCATTTTTTCAGCAAGGAAAGCAAGGGAATAATTAACTTCACGCCGTTTAAGTTCAGCTATGCCTATTCGGATTTTTATTACGGGCGGAACATTTGATAAAGAATACAATGAAATTACCGGACAGCTTTATTTTAAAGATACTCATTTGCCCGATTTGCTGGAAATGGGAAGATGTCGTGTACCTGTTGAAATTCGCACCTTAATGATGGTGGACAGCCTGGAAATGACGGATGAAGACCGGCAGTTGATTGCCTATCAATGCGAGCAGTGCGATGAAGACAAAATCATCATAACTCACGGTACGGATACCATGAGCCTTACGGCCCGGTATCTTGGGGAAAGAATAAAAAACAAAACCATTGTACTTACCGGCGCCGTTATTCCCATCAAATTCGGAAGTTCGGACGGGTTGTTCAATCTCGGCAGCGCCCTGGCTTTTGTACAAACACTGCCACCGGGTGTGTATGTGGCCATGAACGGCCGTTTTTTTCACTGGAACAATGTGCGAAAGAACAAAGAAACCGGAATATTTGAAGAAGAGTATAAAAATTAACTCATCCGGATTACTTATCAGAACGCATGGCTTTTTTCAGAGCCTCTACTGTGCTTTTGGCGCTACCTATAAAAATCTGATTTCCCACAACAGCGGTGGGGCGTTTTAAAAAGGTATATTCCTGTAAAATCAGATTTCGGTAATCTTTTTCCGTCAGTTTTTTTTCATGCAAACCCATAGCACGGTATTTCAGCGATCGTTTGCTGAAAAGCGCCTCATAACTACCGGCCAGTTTCTTAAGTTCATCCAGTTGTTCAGGTGTTATTTTTTCATGTTTAATATCCTGAATAATAAAGCCCTTTTCTTTTACCCCCGTTTCCTGAATAATACGCTGGCAGGTGGAACAGGTGCTGACACAGTACATTTTTTTCATAATCCCGTTTTCATCATAAAATTAAAGCATCTCGGAAAATATTGAAATGCAACGATCAATGTTTTTAAAAAACGAAAGAATTTTTTAAAAACAGAGTCAAATAGGAAAAAAAAACAAAAAAGCCATGAAAAAAGATGATGTATATAACAAGGAAATGCCAAAAGTTTCTGATTTTGTTTTTAATCAAATCGTAGCAGAGGTGTTTGATGATATGGTAATCCGATCCGTGCCTTTTTATCAGGAAATACAACGAATGGTTGGTGAGCTCGCAGCCCGTTATGCCAAAGACGGAACAAATATTTATGATTTAGGATGTTCAACGGGAAACACGATTATATCCATGGCTTTACATGTGAATAAAAACGTTACAATTGTCGGAATTGATGACTCGGCAGACATGCTGAAAAAATGCGACGAAAAACTGAAGACACTTAATATTCCATTTCCCTATCATCTGATTCAGGCAAACCTGAAGGATGAACCAGAGATTGAAAATGCATCAGTTGCCGTATTATGTCTTACGCTTCAGTTTGTACGCCCGCTGTACCGCCATCAGCTGTTAGAAAAAATTTACAGAGGATTAAATCCGGGGGGAGTTTTGATTTTAGTAGAAAAAATTCTGACAGAGCACCAGATTTTCAACCGGGATTTTATAGACTTTTACTATGACTTCAAAAGACGTAACCATTACAGCGAACTGGAAATTTCGCAAAAGAGAGAAGCGCTGGAAAATGTTCTCATCCCCTATAAATTAAGCGAAAATTTAACCTTATTAAGTCAAAGCGGATTTGCTTCGGCAGAAGTATTTTTTAAGTGGTACAATTTTGCCGGAATAATTGCCATAAAAGAATAAATTATGATTCGAATCGGACGCTTTTTTTTTAAATACAGAAATATATTATTCGGATTTTTTTATGCGTTTCTTTTTATCCCTTCGCCGCCGATCATTTCAATATATCCTTCAGGTAAAGCAAACTATCTGTGGCCTTTGACAATCGGCTTATGTATTACAATTACAGGACAACTGATAAGAGGCCTTACTATCGGACTGGCGTATATCATACGCGGAGGCAGGCAGGGAAAGCCTTTTGCAGAAACATTGGTTACGGATGGCCTTTTTTCACATTGCCGTAATCCATTATATGTAGGCAATATATTAATGTTATTGGGGATGGGAATACTGGCTAACTCGCTGTATTTTACAATCATGGTATTTCCTGTTTTTGTATTTATTTATCATGCCATGGTTCTTGCCGAGGAAGATTTTCTAAGAAAAAAGTTCGGTGCAGAATACGAAGCCTACTGTAAAAGGGTGAATCGCTGGCTTCCTGACCTGCGGAAGTTAAATCACACACTCAGCAGCATGAAATTTAACCGGAAGAGGTGGATTCGGCGGGAGCATACTACTCAATATATCTGGTTATCCGGTATTGTTATCGTTTTATTTATAAAATATCCACAGCTTACAAATAATAATACTCAATTAAAGTTTTTATTGGCCGGATTTTTTATCGGACTTTTCACGGTGGCTTATCTTTATATAAGACATTTAAAATCAATCGGGGTATTAACAGACGAATGAAGCTTGCCTCCGCAAATCCTAAAAAACGCTAAATTTTCCCGAAAAGGAAAACAATTCTTTTTTCATTTTGTAATTTTGAAGATAAGAAAACCTGAACAATGATAAAAACTGGCAACCCTGTAGTGAGCATTTATACCGAAATGACACCCAATCCGGAAACCATGAAGTTTGTGGCCAATAAATTGTTATATCCCGGAAAAAGCATTGATTTTCCCGATGCCTCCAGCGCCGGGCCTTCACCTCTGGCCACGGAATTATTCGGATTTCCGTTTATCAAATCGGTTTTTATAGCCAGCAATTTTGTTACGCTTACCAAAACACCGGAAACCGATTGGCAGGATGTAATCCCTTCCATCCGAGAATTTCTGAAAGAATATCTGGAGGAAGGTAAACCGATAATTAATGAAGAAGAGTTGGCAGCAACTAAAAAAGAAACCGGGAACGAAATTTCACCCGATGATGATGACGTGGTGAGACGAATTAAAGAGCTGCTTGACAATTACGTTCGTCCGGCGGTGGAAATGGACGGCGGTGCCATACAATTCAAAAGCTACAAAAACGGAGTAGTGAATCTGATGCTGCAGGGCAGTTGCAGCGGTTGTCCCTCTTCCATGATTACGCTGAAAGCCGGAATTGAAAGCATGATGAAGCGCATGATTCCTGAAGTAAAAGAAGTAGTAGCCGAAGCCGAATAAGATTCATTAAGGGGTCTTTACCTTCTCATTTTTTTCATAAATTAAAATTTCCGGAATTATTTTTCGTTTTCGTAAATAATTCAGGACAAAATCAAAACATTCTTTTTCTTCCGCCACCTGTTCCGGAGCAAATACGCCTTTTCCGGAAAATAAACCCTGAACCAGAAGATTCACTGTGGCCGTACAGGTATATCCGGTTGTTCTGGCCATGGATGAAATTCCGGATTCGGGGTCGAATTCATCATAAAGATGAAATACAACGGTGGCCTCAGCGCCGGTCAGAATAATTTTCATAATGGTAAAGTCGGGCTCACCTTCTTCATAAGCCCAAAGCGGCAGCAATAAACGGGAAGTTACTTCAAGCGGCGAGATTTTTTGCTGATGTATGGCGATGGGGTCGGCGCTGAAAAAACCGGCATCGCGTAAGGCGTAAATCACATCCAGATGCCCCGGCCATCGCAGGGTTTTTTCTTTCATTTCCGGCACATCCTTCAGCGTGTGCAGCAAACTGCGAAGTCCATCTGTATTAAACGCATCCAGCGTTCCGATGCCTTCAAAATATACCGACTCTCTTTCGCTCAGGGCCGGCTTTGTTATTTCTTTCCCGTTCTCTTTTAAACGGGCAGGCCGTGTATATTCTTCAATCACATCAACCGGAGAAAACGGGGCTTTGTAAAAAAAGGGTGGTGAAGGATGCTTCGGCAATCCACCTACATAACAAACAAAAGATTTGATTTGCATTTCTTTGGCATAACGACCGGCTATCATATTGCTCAGTCCGGGTGCAACGCCGCAATCGGTAATAACCGAAACCCCTTTTTGTTTTGCTGTAGCATCCAGTGCAAAAGCATCTTCCGCAAAAAATGAGATATCCACCACATTTTTCCCTGCCTCAATCAAAGCTTTCAATGTTTTAAATCCTAAAAAACCCGGTACGGCAGAAACTGCAAAATCATATTCCGCAAACCATTTTTCAAAATGCTTTGTTTCCGATAAATCGGCTTGACAGGTAAAGATTTGGCTGTTTTTATTTTTTATTTTTTGCAAAGCCTGTTCCTCTTTGTCAAACACAGAAACTTCATAATCCTGTGCTAAATCAAGAGCAATGGCGCTCCCGACCATACCGGCACCCAATACGGCAATTTTCATCGTTATTCGTTTTAACAAATATAAAAATATGGTTTGTGGCAAAATACATACGGTTTGAGCTATTAGCAATGCAGGATAATCATGCTCAAATACGTTCAGCAACCAAACGCCCTTCGCGATAGACGGGTAAAACCGGTGCAACGTTTTCGCTAAGGCAGTACCGGATATCTTCAATAAGTCCGAAGCGCTCTACCAGCCGGTGGTAATGGGTCATTTGAGGAGCGAAACCCAACAGGTCATTTTTGTTTTTTTCATACATTACTTTTGCCATCAGCGAACTGTCGCAGTGTATGGTAAAATATTTTCCGATATAATGAATCACGGCACCTGCAAAAAGAGCGTCTTCGAGATTTACCCGATCTTTCCATCCGGCACAACTCAGCAGAACTTTTTTTTGCCCGGATGCTAAAAAATCACACACGGCGGCAAGGTTGGGAAATGAACCCGAAATTATTACCTGCGCTGATTGATCAACGGCCATCTGCAACAGACGGGTTCCGTTGGTGGTGGTTAACACCAAAATTTTATCTTTTATAAAATCAGATGAATATTCAAGGGGCGAGTTGCCGTGATGCAATCCTTCGGCTATTTTGCCGTCTCTTTCGCCGGCGGCTATGCCGCTTATTTTTCGGCTTATCTCAATGGCTTTTGAAACCGAATCAACAGGAATAACATATTTTGCGCCATGGTAAAGAGCGGCCGCAATGGTAGAAGTTGCCCGAAACACGTCAATAATTACTACAATACTGTCTTTGGGTTCATATAAATGAAGCAGGGCGGGAGAAAGAACCGTAAAGAGTGGGGGTTTCTGACTCATTGCCGGCAAATATAAAACAAGCCCTTTTTCTGATTATACTTCCCGCAATATTTCAGCGGCGCTTTTTTCGGAAAACCGCTTAATGAGAAGCAGTTGCTGATCTATCCATTTTTTCACATAAGAATTGAAATAAAAAAAATTGAAACACTTTCCCGGCAGGCCCCTGTAAGTTTCATAATGCAGCAGATGTATCAGAATGGTGCCGTTGGCACATGATTTAAAATACTGCTCATGACGAAACTTTCTGAATTCGCCGCGCCATTGTTCTTTTACTAAAAGTTCGGGCTTTCGTATTTCGGTTACTTTAAGCTGCAATATCCGGGTCTTCATTAAAAAGCGATATTTCAGCATTTCTGTTTCCCGCAAAGCTGCCTGAGCATCGGGCTCCGAATCTGCCTTTGCCGGTAAAACTTCACTCACCGGTTCTTTTTGCAACTGCAACTGTGTGCTGATGTCAAACACGATTTCCGCAGGCGCTGCTATAAAGGTTGTGGCATGTAGGGTAGGCATGGCAATCGTTTGGCAATCTGAAAAAATGGTTTATACAAAAGGGATTTTACTGACAAGGGCCGGAATACTTTTATCCCGTATGCGAATAAAAATTTCATTACCGATGTTTGCAAAAGCTGCCGGCACATAGCCTAATCCGATAGCTTTATTCAGCATAGGGGATTGAGAGCCGGAAGTCACCCGGCCGATAATATTTCCCTCCCTGTCTGCAATTTCGTAACCCTGACGGGGAATTCCCTTGTGCAGCAGTTCAAATCCGATCAGCTTTTGGGTAATTCCTTCGTGTTTTTGTTTTTCCAGAATATCTTTTCCTATAAAATTCTTATTCAGTTTTACAATCCAGCCCAAACCGGCTTCCAGCGGGGTGGTGCTTTCGTCAATATCATTTCCATACAAACAGTATCCCATTTCCAGACGCAACGTATCTCTGGCGCCCAGGCCCGCGGGTTTTAATCCGGCATCGCGGCCCGCACTGAAAAGAGCTTCCCAGATTTTCTCAGCGGCATGATCCTGATTTTCAAAATAAATTTCCACACCGCCGGCGCCGGTATATCCCGTGGCACTGATGAGTACATTTTTTACACCGGCAAAAACTCCTTTTACGAATGTGTAGTATTTCAGATTCAGAATATCCATATCCGTCAGCGGCTGAATGATTTTGGCGGCATTCGGCCCCTGCACGGCCAGCAAACAGGTTCGTTCGGAAATGTCATGAAACTCGGCTTTTTCCTGAATTATTCCTCTTTCCGGGTTATTCCACTCTTCAATCCAGTTTCGGTTTTTTTCAATGTTGGCAGCATTTACAACCAGCAAATAAGCGTTGTTTTCTTCAAGGCAGTACACAATCAAATCATCTTTTATGCCGCCTTTTTCGTTGATAAAGCAATTATACTGGGCTTGTCCTTTTTTTAATCTTGCCACATCATTACAGGTAAGCCATTGAATGAGCGGAAGGGCTTGGGGGCCTTTCAGAATAAATTCGCCCATATGACTGACATCAAACACGCCGGCATTTTTTCTGACGGCCAGATGTTCTTCCTGTATGCCGCTGTAATATACCGGCATTTTATAGCCGGCAAACTCAATCATTCTTGCACCCAGAGCTATGTGTTTTTCATAAAACGGAGTGGTTTTCATCAGAAAAAGTTTCAGCAAATGTAGGATATAATTACAGAGCCGTTGTATATGAACAGTTGAAGTATGTTTCTAAAATTCATTATTCATCTGGAAATTATTAATTAAAAAATCAGAATGACATAAGTAATAAAAAACCGGTTTGATCTATTATGTACCGGCGTGACTGAAAGTGCCATTTGAGCAAATGATATTTCATAAAGTCATTTGCGGCGGATCAATCTTCTCTTTTTCTGACCAGCAAATACCAGTCATTGTCAAGGGGCAGGTAGCCGTAGTCGTAACAGAAGTAGTAGGTTTTTCCGGTTTTCGTGGTGTAAAAATGGGTGATGTATTTGAAAAGAAATCCGGATTGTTGCATTTTTTCCTTGCTTACTTTACAGTTGTCTTCACTGTCGGGTAAAAGACCGGCCAGAATTTTTCTGTTCTTCAGCAAAGCATTGTTGATATTGCGGACCAGCGGGTGCCGGCTTTCGTTTGATTTCATCTGGTTGTTATAATTATTCCGGCAATAATCATTGCAGAATTTTTTATCAATACGTCCGCGCAGGGCAGCGCCACAGGACAAACAGAGCCGTTGCGCTATCTTTTTTTCCGGCATAGGCATTTTTTAGAGATGTTAAAATACAATAATTTATCCGTGTGCAAACGTTTTTAAACGGTTATTTTCGTAAAGAAACGCTTAAAAACCGAGTGCTGCTGTAGGGCAAATTCATCTTTGCGTCGTCAAAAGTCGGACAATTCCCGGGTAAGCCGGCTTGCGACTGAGATAAAAAATTAATGTTTAACCCGTTTCCGCACTATGCAGGAAACACAAAACGTAAAGTTATGTACGCATTAAAAAACAAAGTTCAGTTAATCGGAAATTTAGGAAATGCTCCGGAAATCAGAAATCTGGAAAGCGGTAAGAAAGTGGCTCGTTTCTCCGTAGCTACAACCGAAGTATATCGTAATGCCAAAGGCGAAAGAGTAACAGAAACACAATGGCACAATGTAGTAGCCTGGGGCAAGCTGGCTGAAATTGCCGAAAAATATCTTACTAAAGGTAAAGAAGTGGCCGTTGAAGGCAAACTGATTAACCGAAGCTATAATGACAAAAACGGGGCAAAGAAGTATATTACCGAAATTCAGGTGAATGAACTGCTTCTGTTAGGTTCAAAGATGAACGACTGACAATGTGTTTATTTTAACGGGGCTGTCTGACTTATCCCGAAATCTTCAAGGCTTCAGACAGCCCTTTTTTATTGCAATTCCGGATTAAACCAAATAATGGTTTGAGATTTTCAACGTCAAGTGATTTTTGTTTCATTCAACATCATTTACAAAGGAATGTTCTGGTACCTACCGGACTTTCCAACATCAATACACCTTCTGAGCTCTTGTAGCCTGCCCAGCGGTACCCGCAACCCTCATCTAAAATATATTCATACGTGCCGTCCGGATGCAAGCGACTGGCTTTGGCATAGCAGGTTCGGTGCTGATTTCCTGAAAAAATTTCTATCCGAGAATTGTAAAATTTTACGGTAGCCCGGGCTCCCTTGCCACTCTTTCTGGCTTGCTGGTTGCTTACATAACACTCATCTTCAAATTCAATTGTAAAAGACTCTCCGATAGTACAATTTTGGCATCCTCCACCGCCCGAAGCGGCATTTTTTGTTTCCCATTCTTTTACTTTTCGCTGATATTCCTGAACCTGTTGTTCAAATTTCTGCTGAAACTCCCGTTGGTTTTTTTCCCGTACCGTGGCGGTTGCTATAAAATTTTCCAGATGCGAAACTGCCCAGGGATTATATTTCTTGGCATAATCCATGGCCGTCATGCCATACTTATCTTTCACCCTGGTGGCGCTCAGATTTTCGTAAAGACTTAAAAGTTCAAGCAAATCGCCCAATGAGCAATTTTTAGAACCGGGACAGCGCGGCTTGCTTAAGAGATATATCAGGGGAATTTGCCCTTCATGATTGGGCGTATAAAGATTTACGTCATCACAAAGAATATTTTCTACCATTTGTTGCTCAAACCTGTCTCGCTTGTTCGATAAATCCGCATCGGCCAGTAAATGAAGAAGAGTGTTTCCGTTTCCGTCTCTCAGGCTTTTATAATTTTTAAAAAAATTTTTAAGGTAGTTGAACACATCCAGTTTGCCCTTATAAACGGCAAATTGAACGGCATTCAGGTATTCGGGAGTGAGAAGATATAAACTGGCTCCGTTTTTTACCAGCAATTTCATGCAGCTGAAGTATGCTTCGGTCAGTTCGGTGTTTTTGCGAGCTGCCTGCAGGTCAAGAATGTCGGGGCGATAATCTACATAATGTATCGTAAGCCAATGCAGCGGAGTATATCCCTGTGCATTTCTCAAATTGACAATCGTTTGATCCCGTGCCAGCAGCTTTTCAAGTTCGGTATAATCTCCTTTGGAAACAAGGGCGAATACAGGATGCTCGGGCACAGCGGTTTGTTTGGCCGGCTGAGCTTTTGTTTCGGGCACAGGGGATTTTGGATGAGCCGTTTTGGGGGGCTGCTTTGGGGTTGGTTTTTGGGAAATTGCAGGAAAAGACAATAATATGATCGTAAAAAAAATTAATAAGCGGCACATCGGAAATAAATTTTAAACAAATGATAAATCTTTTTTATCCCATATTTTTTATAACATAAAGCTATTATCGGTAAAAAAAATTTTTAAGAACTATCAGCATGGTTACCCCTTCCGTATTCTCAGGTAAAAAAACATATCAGCAAACCGGCGTCAGATAGACTTCGCT
>JAOAGO010000013.1 GCA_026415715.1 Chitinophagaceae bacterium
GGATATGGTTATTGACCGTAACGGTCATTTTTTTGTTTCTCTTCGCAATGCCACCACTGCCGAATCCCGCGGTGTATTACGCTCTACCGACAGAGGTACAACCTGGACACGGGTTTTAGGACTCCCACTGCCCGGCTTCAATACCGGGAGAGCCGCTGATCTAGAAGTAGCTTCCAACGGTGATGTATATGCCAGCCTGGGTATCTTGTCGCGTTCAGAAGTTTATAAATCATCTTTCGCTGCGCATGGAGTAAATACCGGCGCACCCGGCACCTGGATAAATATTACCCCTTCAACACCTACGGTAACCCAAAGAGTGGAAATTGCCGTTGCGCCTTCCGATCCGCAAAGAGTGTATTTGTTCATGCAGGACAGCGCCACCTCTCAGGTTCTCAATGTTTACCGTTCCGTGAACGGCGGCATATCATGGGCTTCGCTTCCCGCGCCAACCGCTCTGAATAATGGCGCTAACTCTCAAACCTGGTTCAATCTGATTGCGGCTGTTGACCCTGCCAATCCGGACTTCATCGTTGCCGGAGGGCTGGACCTGGCCCGCTCCACAGACGGAGGAAATACCTGGACTACCATTACTACGGCATCCACCGTGCATGTGGACCACCACGTTTTGATATTTGACGGCTCAAGCAAACTTATCAACGGTAACGACGGCGGTGTATATTACTGCTCTAATATTCAGGCTGCCAACCCTGTATTTGTGCCTAAAAATAAAGGATACAATGTTACTCAATTTTATGCCGCTGATTTGCATCCCGGTGCGGGAGTAAATTATTTTCTGGCCGGCGCGCAGGATAACGGAAATCAGAAATTCACGCAAAGCGGCATGAATTCTACATCAGCCATCACGGGAGGCGATGGCGGTTTTTGCCAAATAGATCAAAGCAACCCACAGCTACAGATTGTGGCTACTACAAATAACAATTATGCAAGGTCGCTGAACGGAGGGAACAGTTTTTCCTCGTTAGGCAGCAGCATCAATAACGACAGGGGGCAATTTATCAATCCGTCCGACTTTGATGAGGCAGCCAAAATTCTGTATGCCGGCGACGACGCGGGCAAATATTATTGTATCTCCGGATTAAACGGAACACCAACGGCAATCTCAGTGGCTTCCGGAGCATTCGGGAATCAGGAAGTAACAGCCATAAAAGTAGATCCGTTCAGTCCGAATACAATATGGCTGGGAGTTTCGTTTGGAACTCCTGCCGGCCTTCCCCGTGTACTTAAATTGTCGAATGCCAACACGTCAAATCCTACCGTAATTACAGTGGCCAATATTGGTAACGTGGCAAATGCGGCTATTTCCTGTATTGATGTGGATCTCAACGATGCAAACCGGATTTTGGTAACACTGTCCAACTTCGGCGTAAACAGCGTTTGGCTTAGTACAAACGGAGGTACCGTTTTTTCCAGCATAGAAGGAAACCTGCCGGATATGCCGGTTCGCTGGGGAATGTTTGCTCCGCCCAACGCTGAACTTAGTGGTCCGGGCGGCGGTGTAGGCGGAATTTTACTCGCTACCGAACTGGGTGTATGGACTACTTCTCAGATGCTGGGAGCAGCTACCCAATGGATTCCCAACAATTCAGGTTTGGCCAACGTAAGAACCGACATGCTGCGCTACCGTTCATCCGACCATCTGTTGATTGCAGCCACTCACGGAAGAGGGCTTTTCAGCACTACACTTCCCACTATTGTTACAGGTATCGTCAATCCACCGCCGGCAACCCGGGATTTTATAAAATTTGTGAGCGCTCAGCATAATACTCTACTCATTGAACCCGGAACGCTTTCTGTTACATCTTATACTGTTCAGATTTTTACCATGCAGGGGCAACTGCTTTATGAAAAGCAATTTCCTTACCGATCGGTTATGCTCAATCTGAAGCCATATCCACCCGGAGCCTATGTGCTTCGTTGTCGGGGCAATCGGGGCGAAATTTATCAACAGAAATTTATCAGGTAAACCAATATATCAACCACAAAAGAAGAGTGAAAAGCTAAATTAATAATGTTAACCTGAGATTTGATCTGACTCCTTCGGCAGTTTGCCATCCGTTCGTTTAAACATCATGATGTAACCGTTAAGGTTTTTCTTTTTGTGTTTGTTTACCTGTACCGGTTTTATCATATGAAATTCGCTGAATCGTGGTACATAGGCGTAACTGATTATATTTCCGTCAATATCTGCCCATTTATGCTGCCTGAAGATGACCATTTTTTCGTTCCAGTCATACATTCTTACTTCAAAAAGACGGGACGAGTATTCTCCGATGAACACAAACTGATACCATGTGCCTTTGTTTAATGGTACGATAACCGGAAATTCATACTCGCTTTCCATATTTAAGCAGGCTTCGCGTAAAAGGCTGAAACCAAGTGTATGATAATATTTTTTTATGCTGTCGGCCTGGCGAATTACCAAAGAATCATTGCAGGACGATTGAGTTATTCCCTGTGATTTAGCTGAAGCTGCAATAATAAATAGAAAAATCATTAATGCGCAATAGCGGGACTTGGAAATCATAAGGTTTAATAAGAATTGGATTATCCATAAAGTTAATGAACAGATTTTTTTATAAAAAATTTTTTTAAAAAAAGGTTCAGAAAGTAAATTTTTAAGCAATAGTTCAGCAATTCGCAGGCCAAAAATCTCAATCGTAAAAAAGAATGTCGGGCGAAAGAGGAATTTTCTGAGAAAAAGCTCCGGTTTTATTGATTTCCATCAATGCCTGTGAAAATAAAAAGAATTGGCCTGCTGCAGACAAGTTAAAGTGAGTTCATTTATACAAACATGTTCAGGCAGGGTAGTGCAGAAATAAACCACCTCGGCCACATCTTCGGCTGTTAGAGCCTTAATGCCTTCATACACCTGTGCCGCCTTTTCTTTGTCGCCTTTGAATCGCACCAGCGAAAACTCGGTTTCTGCGGCTCCGGGTTGTATGCAGGTTACCTTTATGCCTTTACGTAACAAATCAATTCGCATGGCCTGGCTCAACGCTCTGACCGCAAATTTTGTAGCGCAGTACACGTTGCCTTTTTCATAAACTTCATTTCCCGCCGTGGAGCCCATATTGATGATGTGCCCTTTTCCTTGTTGAACCATAAGGTGACTCACAAACCGTGCAACGTATAAAAACCCTTTTATATTCGTATCAATCATGGTTTCCCAGTCTTCCATATCGGCTTCGTCAAAATAATCGCGGCCCAGCGCCAATCCTGCATTATTGATCAGTACATCTATTTTTTTCCATGATTCGGGTAATGCGGATATATGTTGCCACACTTCTGCTTTGTTTCTGACATCAAACGGTAATAACAATGATTCAACGCCAAAGTCAGTCTTGAGAGTTGAAGCCAGTTGATTGAGTCTATCAGTTCTTCTGCCATTTAGTATGAGTTGATAGCCTGCGGCGGCAAATCGCTGTGCACAGGCTTTACCAAAACCGGATGTGGCGCCGGAAATGAACACAACAGGCATAATATATTTTTTGGGGACTCAAAATATTAAAAAAACCTTACACACGGTAAGAAAGCTTTTGTGCTATAAAAATCATTGCCGAACATATTTAAGATGGGTAATGTTACTGAGGAGCGTTATGGAATTGAATTTAATATTAAGTCCGGTATTGAGATAGAAGCTGCAATAAGATTAAATAAACACAAAGAGGAATAGAGGAGAAAAATTTTATGTAGAAAAAATGTTTCAGAACGTTACCCTGAAGCTGCCGAACACACCGAATGATTGATCGCCTGTTCTCTGCATTCTGGCCGGTAAAAGTCTCCAAACAAAATCAATACGGAAAATACGGAAAATATTGTCCACACCGGTGCCGGCTTCCAGATATGTTTTTCCATTCAGGCTTTGAAAGTTATGACCCTTTTTATAATTTAAAATACGGTTTTCTTCAGACAAACTGCCCCAAAGGGTTTTCAACGTCCAGAACTGCCGTAGTTTCAGTTTGGGAAAGAAACGGAAAACGCCGCTGCCCAGGTGATGTTCAAGATTTATACCGGCATATCGGTCATGTATGAATTCCCAACGGTTCATCATGTTAAACGCATATTTATTGTAATAGTACAATTCATTTCCCGGCGCAATGTCAAGCATGGTATAGGGTAAAATGCCAAATGTTTTTCCGGCATATATCATCCATTCCAGATTGCCGAAAGGCGGAATTCTGAGATTGTCTGAAATGCTGCCTGAAATTTTGGTATATGCATAACTGCTGCCGAAAACACGAGGAAATCCCCGGGATATATAAAACTCTCCGATAGGATAAGCGCTGCCAAGGCTGGTGCGGTAAAAATGATTTTCCAGAAAACGTTCAAGCCAGGCAAACCGTAACCGCAATGTGATTTCAAATGTGGTAAGAGGGCGCACTGATAAATGCCGGAATGAATCCAGCGGCACCAGATTCCGAAGCGGATAGAATGATTTATGAAGTACGGTAGCACGGGTTGACATCCAGGGAAGCACTTCCTTGAAAAATTCAGTCCGTTTTTCATCTACTTTCAGGTTTTTAATCGGCACGCCATTTTTCCGGATAGCTAAGGCAAATACATTATCCTGTGAAACTTCTCCGTAATAATTCTGCCCCCAGTCTAAATCATTTGTATAAGATGCATACCAATACGTACGGGGATCTTTTTTCGGCAGATAAAATATTTCGGCCATCCCTTTCAGTTGCTTATCACCAAAGCCGTAAGCCAGATAACCATGCAGTCTGATTTTTTTGTTGAATTGTTTGTTGGTGCCCAGGTCAAAACGCAGGCGCAGCCCTTCCCATCCGTTGGAGGAAATCCAGTTAAACCAGGGCCCGATCTGATAATTGCCGATATCGAGATAACCGGTACCGATAAAACTCATCGTTTTGGTGAAGCGTTTAAACTCCGGTGCACGGGTAAGGGTATCTATCATTTTGATAATGCCTGCTTCGGTGCGGGACAGAGGTTCATGTCTTGCCAGGCTCCAGTATTCTTTATTTTTTTCCGTCGCATCTTTCAGCGTAATAATTTCTTCCACATTTTTGTTTTTATTCAACTCACGGATGATGCTGCTGTCATTTACGCGGATATTTCGGTAAGTGCTTGTTTTTCGCCCGATGAAAGCAGGGTTTTCCGGTCCTGCCGGCGCCAGATGTACCACATACTTGTCTTTTGTTATAAACCAGTTTATGCTGTCCATCAGCTGATATTCCTGAATCATGGTGAGGTGTTGTATAAAATTTATGTTGGCTTCACGGCTGAGACGGAGGTTAATTTTCTGTATGGCAAAACTCCCCACATGTACCCAGCAATCTCCCTCAAATGTATCTCCTCCTTTTCGTTTCGGCGTAAATACCAGATGATAGTACCGGCGCCCGCCCCACGACTGTGTATCCGTTACCTGATAGAAATAATAATAATCACCGTTATCACTGAGGGGGCTGACATATAACTTGTCAAACACGGGAATAAAGTTGTTATATACATTCACTACCTGATCCATACCGCCCAAAAGTTTCAGCACACTTTCATTTTTTACGCCGTTCGTATTTGCGGCCTTTATAATTTCCCTTCGCTTTCGGGGATTTTTTTGATAATAATAATCTGAAATAACTTCCGTGAGATAAGCCGGCAGATATTTTATACCTTCCGATGTATCAATATTGCTTCTGATGAGGTCGCTGACAGGCTTCAACGGTTTGAAGTTTCCTGCTTTTTCAAAATTGATATTTTTCAGATCTAACTCTAATTTGTTATACAGCTCATACGAAAAATTATCAAAACGGAACCGGTCGTTTTTAGGTTTATTCTGCACAATTTTTTTCCACACATATAATCCGCGGTTAACCTTTGCTTTTACCGCTACACCTTCAGAAAAGGTGCCTCTTTCCAGTCGAATATCCAGATAAATACTGTCTCCGGGTTTCAGCAGAATCCGAAAGGGTTGATATCCTACACAGGTAATTTCCAGGGTGTCTGAAGGCCATGAGCCGAGCACAAAACGAAAGGCTCCGGATGAATCGGATAATTTTCCTGTTGTGGTTCCTTTAAACGATACGGATGCAAAAGGAACAGGCTCTTCACTGGCGGCGTCCAGCACCTTTCCCTGAATGATAACAAACTGTGCTGCCGCACGATGGCATATCTGAAAAAGTAAAAATATTGCTATACCCGTTCCCTTTCGCACTATCTGTTTCGTCATAAACAGCTTCCTTAATTATTCTTAAATTTAAAAAGCCCATCTCAATCGTTGGCTTACCAGACAAAGCGCACAAATAACAATTTGATTTCTTTTACTGAAAAAGTTTATTGACTGTCGGTTAAATTATATTAAACCCTCAGATTTTACATACAAATATGACTCTTATTCGGGTCTGATGATTCTTTAGAATTCAGTATAAATGCAAGCGCTTTGTTTTACATCAATTCATCAGAAATCAAGCCCCATGGCAAAATACCAGATGGGTTTTCCTTTAAAAAATCCTTTCATTTCCCATGCGGCATCCAGACGAAGAAAATAACCAAACAGGGTACTTCGGGCACCAAATCCGTAGCCTCCGGCAAAGGGGCCGATGCCGCCGGCTTTAATTTTCACGGTGATAGGTGGGTTTCCGTAAGAGACAGACGGTCTTTCTATTTTGTTGTAAGCGCCGTTCCAGGCCGTACCTAAATCAATGAACTGAACAATCTGGAAATTCCGGAGAAAAGCATTGTTTATGGGTTTATTGAAAAACGTGGAAAATACCGGAGCCCTGATTTCGCTGTTAATTACAACGGCATTGTTTCCGTTCGCTACATTTTGAATAAACCCCCGCATATTTACGGCCAGCGACTGATACGCATAGCTTACGTCGGGAGCCGGGCGGTTTGCTTCGTTGAAATAACGATAACTGCCGTCATCTTTACGGTTTCCGCCAAACATCAGCCAGTTGTCCACTCCGCCCAGATAATAAATTAACTTCTGATTTCCCCACGAAAAATCGCCTGCAGCCCGGGTAGCCCAAATGATATTTCTGTACAGAGAAAGGTAGTGCCTTGCATCAAATCCGAAATTGAAAGTAGTGGGATATTTTCTGTTTCCGGGGGGCGCCGTAGTTCTCATTCTGGCGTTCACGTCAAAAAACACTTTCCAGCGTAGCCCTTTCCAGATATTCAGGGCCGGACTGATTGCATCGTCATGAATATATTCCAACGACGATATGATATATTGATTCACGATGTCTTTCAGATTTAAGGTTACCGGTACAAAATCATTGGCCAGAAATACCAAACGGTCGCTTCGGAAAGCCAGATTCAGCCGGAGGCTTTTCACCGTATTAAAGGGATAAATAAGGGTGCCCTGGTAAAGATTGGAAAGCTGTCTTGCATTGAAGTTTCCGAGTGTGGTTTGCGCCGTTCCGGTTTGTGAAGAACGATAATATGTAAGCCCGTAGTCCAGCTTCCTTTTCAGGTATTGTGCAGTAAATACGTATTCATTATTATTAAAGTCGGGACTGATACGGAAGCCGCCTGCAAATTTCCAGTCTTCCAGCAGATCTGATGCGCCTACTCGAAGAATGCCGTTCAACGGATCGCCGTTGCTGAGTTGTATGGGTCCGGCGCCGCCTCCGTAGGGCTGATAGCGGGTGATCAGTACGTTATTGTTAAAACCGCTAACCAGGTAGTCGTTGAAAAACTTCGGCGGGCGGTATTCCCAAACTCTGGCTTTTTTCAGCGGGCTTTCTTTTTGATATTCTTTAGAGCCTACCACTTCACCCACCCGGCTTTTCTGATCTGTCTCATTTTCAAAACCGCTGTAAAAGAAATCTTTTTTGTCTTTCTGAGCGCTGTCCGGTTGCGTTGAGAGAAGCGCTTCGCGACGGGCAGCCAGTTTTTCTTCTTCAATTACCTTACGCATATACTCGGTAGGGCGGGCATTTACGTTGCGTCGTCTGAGTGCATTTTCATCAACCCGCAAACGGTAAAGTAATTTAGACTCGCCCAGTTTTATCACTTCGCTCACCTGTTGATTGTCGCCTGCCGTGCGGGTTTCCAGCAAACTGCTCTGATAGTTGGTAATCGGAAACACATAAGCTGAATCGTTGGTAACGGAAAAATAACCGACCGAATCAATATCATCTTTTCCCCACTCTTTCAGCAGGCTGTCCACCTCTTTTTGTGAAGGATTACGCAAAACCTCATCACCGATGAAAACCAGCGTATCTAATCCTGCACGTTCGGTTGTAAAAAATCCGGCATAGCGGTTATTGATTCCGTTTTCATCGCTTACAAATGTAAAATGCGACTGATTATACTGAGAAGGAAAACGGGCGTTGCCCCGTTTCATATCCGTGAGTTTGGAGATTTGCCGAAACTCCGATTTGTTCCAGTTATCTATCAGATAAATATTGAAACGACGCGAAGGCAGCGAATCATCCGTGCTTACGGCTTGGGCCGAAGGCCGGTTGCTGGCAAATAAGATGCCTGTTTTGTTTGGGAAGGCCGCAAAAGAAGGATCCAAATCATCATACACGTCGTTCGTAATTTGTTCAAAAGTTTGTTTGTCTATTTTATAAACGTAAATGTCAGATTGGCCGCTGCGAACGGCGCTAAAAATAAGGGTATTTGCATCCAGCATGTATTTCATATCCTGCACTTGATCAAACTTTGTGATTTCGTGTTTCCAGAGCTTGATTCGGTTTACCAGATCATAAACAAAAAAATGGGTTTTTCCTTTGTCGTAATATAGCACGGCCAGCCGTGTTCCTTTTCCGTCCCAGGCCAGTATCGGATAGTTGGGATGAAGTACTTTTTCCCGGTTTCTGTAACCGATTTTCAGGAGCACTTTTCTTCTTACAAAATCTTCCATCAACACCACCTGATAACGTCCTTGTTTGTATTCTACTACGGCATAGGTAAAACTTCTGGGGTTGGGATTTGCATTAAAACGAATAAAATCTTTTTTGCCGATGTCTTCCGAAACCGAAAGCTGTCCGCGAGGTGTATTGCGTCGTCCTCTTAAATCTTTATAGTACATATCCTGTACTTCTGCCATGAAATCACGCAGCACAAACTTGAATTTCTTTTTGGCAATTCTGTTTGAAGCATGATTCAGGTTTCGGTAAATGCGGGCCAGATATAAAAAGTAGGTTAACTTGTTTTTACCGTATTTATCCGCCATATATTTCCAGAAAGCATGGCCGGCCAGAAGCGGTTTTTCATAGGCAAACTGATAAAAATTTTTATATTTTCCTTCCAGCATGATGGCCCTCAAATCGTCATCCAGCGCCGTGTTCCAGTTTTCAGCTGCATAAGATATATATCCGTCAACCAGCCATTTGGGCAAATCCAGTAAGGTTTGATTGGCGGCAAACTCTCCCAAATCATCTCCGAAAAGCAAATTATCTACAAGCACTCTGGCAATGCCCTGCCTTATCTGACGCCTTAAATTTTCCGTATTGCCGTCGTAATACACAATCATCTTATTATTCACTAACTTGGTAAGCCCGCCGGTGTTTTGCCAGTCTATTCCCAGCCCGATGTTGGACTGCTGCATTTCATCAAAGTTGTTATATACAATGATATTAATCCGACGCTGCGCTCCGTATTCAATAAACTCTTCCAGCGAAGGCAACTCTTTCTCGGCCAGCTGAGCCACCACTTTTCCTAATCCCAAACCATCCTGACTGAAATACGTATTAAAATTTTCGGTTTGATAATATTTCCATTTAAATAGCTGGTATTGCACTCTGTTTTTTCCATACTGTACCGTATTCACCTGAGCAGCAACAGAAACTGCCGTGAATACGGGGAAAAAGAGGAAAAAAAATTTTTTCATATTTTCTTAATTTCTTTCAATCGGCTTCAGCGCACAAATTTTTTGCATATTAATAAAAAAATATGCACAGTACCTGACTTTTCTTTTTGTCTGATGAATAATTTGTTATTTCGCTTCTAAATTACGGAAAACATTTATGATAAGCGTAAAGTCGTTTACTTTTAGTCCGGTACAGGTAAATACTTATATTTTATTTAACAATAGCGGTGAATGTATCATTGTCGATCCCGGATGTTATTTTCAGGAAGAACGGGACGAATTAAAAACGGGCATAGAAAAGACAGGGCTTCGGCCTGTTTTGCTGCTGAATACTCATGGCCATCTGGATCATGTGTTCGGTAACCGTTTTGTGCATGATACCTGGGGCCTTTTGCCTCATATTCACCCCAAAGAAAAGCCGGTGTACGATTATGCTCCGCAGGCCGCCATTTCCTGGAATCTTCCTTTTGACCATTGGGATGGGCCTGTGGTTTATCTGGAAGAAGGAAAAAATATCCGGCTGGGCGAGGATGAACTTCAGGTGTTTTTTGTGCCGGGCCATTCGCCGGGCAGTGTTGCTTTTTATTACGAGCCGGGCTCCTTTATTATTGGCGGCGATGTATTATTTAATGGCAGTATCGGCAGAACCGATTTGCCGGGAAGCGATTTTAAAACGCTGATGAACAGCATCCAGACTCATTTTTTCACTTTACCCGACGAGACCAAAGTGTACAGCGGTCACGGGCCGGTAACTACCATCGGCTTTGAAAAAATGAACAATCCATTTGTGAAACTCTATTAAACAAGCTAAAATTTAACGATTCGTTAAGGCTATGAGTTTTCCGATAAGGGGCAGTGATGCAAGTTCCTTTTTTTCTACCGATATCACCAGCCAGGTAAACAAAAACAGCAATATCAGTCCGAAAGCGTGATGCAGCCACTGCTGCGAAATCAGTTGTATAAAAGCCTGATGCAACCCGAACAGGATCAGACAAACCCCGATATAGGCTAAAATTTTTTTTCTTGGATACGGCACCGGATAATACTTCTGGCCCAGGCGGTAACTCATCACCATCATAAATGTATAACAACACAACGTGGCCAGTGCACAGGCCATGTATCCCCAAACCGGAATAAAAAGAAAGTTAATTAAAAGGGTAATGAATGCGCCACCCAGCGTTATCGCCGCGCCGGTCAGGTTTTGTTCTTTGATTTTATACCACACCGACAGATTATAATAGATGCCCAGAAAAATTTTTGCCGTCATCAGTATCGGCACTACCTTAAGCCCGGTATAATACTCCGGATGTTTTGTTCCCATAAAATATTTCCAGATGCCGAGAAAAAGGGTGACCATCAGAAAGCAAAAACAGCAGGCAATCACGAAAAATTTCATCACACGGGCATAAACCCGTTGCGGATTTTCAGACACGGCCTGCCTGAAAAAGAAAGGCTCGGCCCCCAGGCGAAAGGCCTGTATGAACAATACAATAATCACAGCCAGCTTGTAATTGGCCGAATAAATGCCCGACTGGGAAAATGCCTGTTCCGAACTGCCGGGATATAATTTCAGAATCATGAACCGGTCAATCGTTTCATTAATCATTCCCCCGAAACCGACGATCGTAAGGGGCCAGCTGTACCGAAAAAGCCGCTTCCAGAATGAGAAATTGAGCCGCAGGGTAAAGCCTGTCCATTCATTAAACAAAAGCAATAATGTGACGGCGCTGGCTATCAGATTGGCAAGAATGACATATCCCGGCCCGATGGCAGGATAATAGAGAATAGCCCACAAATTATTTTGCCGGCTCTCGTAGGCGTTCTTGCAAATTACCAGAAAGAAAACCACAAGGCCGATGTTTATTGCTATGCTTGCAATTTTGATAAAGGCATATTTTCTTGGCCGCCCGGCAAACCGCAGTTTTGAAAAAGGCATAACGGCCATCGTATCCAGGGCAACAATCCAGATAACCCATCGGATATACTCCGGATGTTCCGGCAATTCCAGAAATAACGCAATGTGTTCGCTGAACAACAACAATACTGCCGTAAATAAGGCAGTAGAGAATAAAAGAGAAGTAGAGCAGGTGCTATACACTTTATTTTCAGGCTCCAGCGAAGCAAAACGAAAATAACTGGTTTCAAAACCGTAAGTATAAATAATGTTCAGAAAGGCGGCCAGCGTAAATAAAGTTGAAATTTTTCCGTATTCTGCCGTGGCAAAAACAGTTGTCAGCAGGGGCGTGAGCAGATAATTTAAAAACCGACCTGCAATACTGCTCAACCCATACCAGAATGTTTGACCCGCCAGTTTTCGGATACCAGCCAATCTGTTGAATTAGTGGGTTAATAACGGAATTCGCAAAAGCAAAAGTAGTCACTCAACGGCCAAAAAACGAATTTTATCCATCCGTTAACAGCTTTTCGCCGGGGATTTGAATGACCTTTACATATTGCTTTAAATTTACGGTTTAAATTCCGGCATTTTGCCGGAGGGCATATTTGTGTCATTTTAAAAAAATCAGGATTATGTATCTTAATTTATTTATCGCTTTCTTCTTTGTTACTTACGCTTTATTGGGTTACGGTCAGTCTTACGAATCTTCTATTCAGTATGATAAGAAAAAACAGGCGGCGCTGGCTATCGAATATCCGTTTCAGCCGCAGGCGGTGGAAAATGCTTTTATTGAAAAAATGGCTCGTTTAGGCTATAAAGCCAAAGAAGAAAAGGGTTTGCTGAACAGAGATAAAGGTTTTCTTCTTTTTAAAAATGCTTATATAGCTGACATCAGCAACGAACGTACCGATTTTTATATTAAAGTGGAAAGGAAAAGCCGAAAAGAAAAAGATGAATCCGTATTATATATGATTATGCTGCGGGGCGATCAGAATGTGTTGAACAGTTCTGATATTCTTTCCATTAACAATGCAAAAACTTTTCTCAATAACCTTCTTCCCGACGTAGAAGCCGCCAATCTGGAACTGGAAATTAAAGCGGCGGAAGAAAGACTGGCCAAAACGGAAAAGAAACTGCGTGATCTCAGGGAAGAACAGGCTTCACTCGAAAAAAAGCTGCAGCAAAACCGCACTGATCAGGAAAATACGCAAAAAGAAATAGAAACACAGAAACAGGCGCTGTCTGTACTACAAGGAAAGCGAAAAAGCAAAAACTAATCTACAGGGGTTTGGCCAAAGCGGGATTTAAGATAAAAGAAGAATCAGTAAGGGTGCGTAAAAAACGAAACAGGTCAAGCGCCTGAGAATTGGTTAACGAAATGCCGTTACGCAGCAAGGGGTCCAGTGTGGGACTTTGCTGAATGCCGAAACGGTAGTGATCGATGCATTGCATCAGCGTGTTGAAACGTCCGTCGTGCATATAGTTTGAAGATATAAAACTGTTGCGCAGCGTGGGTACTTTAAATTTCAGCGAATCTTCTTTTTTCCCCGTGATCCGCATTCTGCCGTAATCCATCAAAGCCGTATCTACGGGCAGCCCGATATTCCGGAAACTGAAATCGGTAAATAAAGGTTCGGGATGACAGGCAGAACAATGTGTTTTATAAATCTGATATCCGTTTTGCTCCGAAGCGGTGAATTGATCCAACCCTTTTTTTACCCGGTCGTATTTTGAATTGGCAGAAACCAGCGACAGGGTGAACTGACTTAATGCTTTCAGTACCTGTTCGGGCCGGATAAACGGTGAACCGAACACTTTTTTAAACTGTTGTCTGTACCATTCATCTTTTTCTAATTTGGCAATGACAGACGAAAAGGTTTCGCCCATTTCCAGCCGGCCGTTAATCGGCTGGGCAATTGCATGTTCGGGCGTAGTAAATTCGCCATCCCAATGAAACTTATCTGCCCAGGCCAGATTAAATAAAACGGGGGCATTTCGCAAGGTATGGGAATCAAATACGCCATGGCTTCTGTCGTGTTCAAATGTTCCGAATGCCGCAATCTGCTGATGACATGATCCGCACGATACGGTGCCGTCAATGGAAAGTCTTCCGTCGTAAAACAGTCGTCGGCCCAGCTCAAATCCTTCCCGGGTGAGCGGGTTGTCCTGAAATCTGTATCTGGGTGGTGGAAATCCCTCCGGAACAGACTGAGCCAATGGCTCCAGCCCTTTGGTTTTCTGCTCTCTTCGGCACGAAAGGGTTATGATAACCAACAGAAAAACTATACCCGCAGAAAGAAATAAGATCCTGAATTTTCTCAAGATTTTTTTTTGCTAATTTAAGAATTTATTGTCGGGTAGGCGATGAATGTAGAGGATAACCGGTTGTTAAGGATTTGTCAAATCATAATGTTTTTCAATCAAAAGAAATTGAAAAGAAATGCATGAAATTTAAGCCAAAAATAAAATTGCTTTAAACGGCTTTTTTACTATAATCCGGATTTCATCCTGAGAAAAACATTGAAAGAATTCAGCAAATCACATGCGGTGATAAAATCAGTAGCTATGAATCGCCGGCATCAATTTTCTATCCTATAACTTCGTTGACATTATTTACATCAAATTCATTTCTGCGTCTATGCTGTACATCGTGCCCACACCAATCGGAAATTTGAAAGATATTACCCTACGGGCGCTGGATATAATTCGTTCGGCAGATTTAATCCTTGCCGAAGATACCCGCACCGCTTCCGTGTTGCTGAACCATTATGAAATCCGGACACCCATGACTCCCTATCATCAGCATAACGAACACCGCATTACACCTCATATCGTTGCACAGCTCAAAGAAGGAAAATCTATGGCATTGATCAGCGATGCCGGTACGCCGGGGATTTCCGATCCGGCTTATTTACTTGTTCGTCGTTGTATTGAGGAAGGAATTCAGGTAGAAACCCTGCCGGGTGCAACTGCTTTTGTACCGGCCCTCATCAATAGCGGATTGCCCACTCATCGCTTTTGTTTTGAAGGGTTTTTGCCGGTTAAAAAAGGGCGTCAATCCCTGCTGAAAAAATTAGCCGAAGAAGAAAGGACAATGATTTTTTATGAATCACCACACCGGCTTTTAAGAACATTACAGGATTTCATAGCCTGTTTCGGTGAAAGCAGACTATGTTGCATAAGTCGAGAACTTTCAAAAATGCACGAAGAAAATTTCAGAGGCTCCTTAAAAGAAGCATTTACCTATTTTAATTCCAAAACCATTAAGGGCGAAATTGTTGTAGTTGTTAAAGGAAAACAAGAGTAAGAGAGTCTGTTTTTCTGATTTGGATTTTAAGAAAACTCAAACATTTAAAATTGGGAGATTCAGCTCACCTATTTATTTTTAACGCCGTTTCATTTTCATTCGCTATGAAATGAAGAGCTTTGATTTGTTAAAACATAGGTTTATGAAGTTTTGTTCCCTGTTTGTTTTTGTATTGTTGCCTATTTGGAGTTTATCTCAATGCGATCAATGGCAGCAACGGGTAAAATATATCATGCATATCGACATGAATGTGGAAACGAACCGTTTTACCGGGAAGCAAAAACTGGAATATTGGAATAATTCGCCCGATACGTTAACCCGTTTATATTATCATTTATATTTTAATGCTTTTCAGCCCGGCAGTATGATGGATGAACGAAGCCGCAGGCAAGGTACGTTATCCGCACCGGGCGGCCGGCCCGACTGGGACGGCAGGGTTCGCGACAGAATTTTGTATCTCAAACCGGATGAAATCGGTTATCAGAAAATACTCAGCCTGCGAATGAACGGAAAGCCGCAAACCTTCAAGGTAAATGAAACCATCCTGGAAGTGATACCGGACAAACCGATTCCGCCGCGCACAAAAGTGACGCTGGACATGGATTTTGAAGCCCAGGTTCCGTTACAAATCCGCCGCAGCGGCCGTGATAATCCTACCTCCAAGGTAAGATATACCATGACACAGTGGTATCCTAAGATTTGCGCTTACGACCGTCAGGGCTGGCATGCAACACCTTATGTAGGCCGTGAGTTTTACGGCGTGTGGGGTGATTACGAAGTAAGCATTACCATAGACAAAAATTATATCCTCGGGGGAACCGGATACTTACAAAACGCCAATCAAATTGGTTACGGATATGAAATGCCGGGTACCCGGGTGGTCAGGCCATCGGGAAACAAACTTACCTGGAAATTTCTGGCGCCTAACGTACATGATTTTGCATGGGCCGCCGATCCCGGCTACATTCATAAAACCCGAAAGGTAAACGACAGCCTTTGGCTTCACCTGCTGTATAAGCCAACAAATCATACGGCAGAAGAGTGGGAATCTATTTTGGATAACGCGGTGAAGGCCTTACCTTTTATAGAAAAACATTTCGGCCCGTATCCCTACAAACAATACTCTTTTATTCATGGCGGTGATGGCGGTATGGAATATCCCATGGCCACTATGCTTATAGGGCCCGGCGCCTGGCTGCATGAATGGATGCACTCATGGTATTATGGCATACTGGCAAACAATGAAGGACTATACCCCTGGATGGATGAAGGATTTACAACCTATGCCGAAGACAGAGTAATGGCCTTTCTGGAAGACAAAAAAGGATTTCCTTTTGAAGATACATACCGCAGTTATTTTTCATTGGCCCGCAGCGGCCGCGAAGAACCGTTATCCACCCATGCCGATCATTATAATCTGAACTGGGCTTACGGCGCCGCAGTTTATGCCAAGGGCGCCGTATTCCTGGAACAGTTAGGATACATTACAGGCGCCTCGGTTCGGGACAAAATTTTGCTGGAATATTATCGCCGGTGCAAATTTAAACATCCCGACCCCGATGATTTTATCCGAATAGCAGAAAAAGTCAGTCAAATCAAACTTGACTGGTATAAGCAATACTGGATTTATTCTACCAAAACAATTGATTATGCAATTGACAGCCTGTGGGAAGACAGAGGGTCAACAAAAATCAGACTTCGCAAAATCGGACAAATGCCCATGCCGGTTGATGTTTATCTAACCTTTAAGGACGGAAAAAAAGAAATGCATTACGTACCCATGAATCTGATGTATGGCGAAAAACCTCAGGAAGATACCGTGCCCGGAAAAGTGTATGAGCCCTGGAAGTGGACACACTCAACGTATGTAATAGAAACAGGAAGACGCCTTACCGAACTGGTAACGGCAGAAATTGATCCCTCACTGCGGATGGCCGATATTGACCGAAAAAACAACCGTATAGAATTAAAGTGGTAAGAATACAATAAACTGCTTTGCGTTAGTAAATCAGTTTTTCAGTCTGTTACCTGACATGCGATGCAGCGTACACGTAAACAAGTTGCTTTTCGTCAAAATAAGGTTCCCGGTACATTTCATTCAAAAACAAGATTTCAGTTACCTCTTTTACGGCGGAAAGTTCTGCCGTTAAATCACCCCCTTTGAGCGCAATGAGACCCGGGAAAATTTTATTGTCAATTTTTTCTTTTCTTAAGATTAATCGGCTTATATTCCATAAATCCCGTAACGGACCTACGGCTCTGGCCGTAACAAAATCAAAACTTTTATGCTGAATTTTTTCGGCCCGAATCGCTTTGGCAGAAACATTTTCTAACCCCAGTTCCCTTACGATTTCCTGCACCACAAAAATTTTCTTTTTTATACTGTCTGCCAGATAAAACTGAATGCCCGGAAAATAAATAGCCAGCGGAATACCCGGAAAACCACCGCCGGTTCCGATATCTGCTATAGAGAGTTTTGGGAAGGAACCCGAAAGAGGATTATCCCTGAATCGTTGTTCCAGAAATTTTGCTATACTCAATGAATGCAACACATGCCTTTCATAAAAGTGTTCAATGTCTTTTCTGGAAATCACATTTATTTTTTCATTCCACTCCCGATAAAGGGGATACAACTGTTTATATTGCAATTTCTGTGTTTCCGTGAGGTTTGGAAAATACCGCAAAATACAATCCATGACAGGCTTTTTAAAGTATTACCATTTAGCGGCCGGCTTTCTGAATAAGGAAAATGAAAAAATCGTGTAATAGAAAAACAAGGCAATATCAAAAAACAAAATCCAGGGCTTCAGATCTTTTTCGTCTAATTTATGCATACAACGTGAAAATATGACCCACTGAGTGATAGTTCGGATCAAAAATACCGCAATTGCTATTTTCCAGTTGTACCACACGGCGCATAAAACAAGTAGCGGATAAAACAAAAAATGAGAAAGGGCATAAAGTCCCAGAAGAAATTTATGTTTCGGTTTATAATATTTTGCCGTGGTATAATGTCTGCGTTTCTGCCTGAACCATTCTTTCCATGAAGATTTGGGCACAGACCGTGTGATGGCTTCCGGGTCAATTACAACTGCCGTATTGTGCCGGTGAGCGGCCAGATTTACAAAAAGGTCATCATCTCCGCCGGGAATTTGCCGGATGGAAGAAAATCCTTTATGCCTGAAAAAAAGCTGTTTTCGGTAAGAGAGATTTCTTCCAACTCCCATATAGGGAATTCCGGCTAAAGCATACGATAAATATTGTATAGCCGTATGAAAGGTTTCGAAGCGGATGAAGCGGTTCAGCATCCCCTTTTTTTTGTGATAAGCGCCATAGCCCAGAACAATTTCAGTTTGGTCTTCGTACGCATACTGCATTTTTTCAATCCAGTGTTCGCTTGCGGGTACACAGTCGGCATCGGTGAAAAGTAATATTTCGTGGCGTGCTTCCCGAACTCCTACCGACAAGGGATATTTTTTTCCGGGTATATGCAGGGCTTCCTGCTTTATTTCGACAGAGCGGAGAAAACGAAATGTTTTTTTCAGTTGCTCCAGTACGTAACGGGTGTCGTCAGTTGATTGATCGTCCACCACAATCACTTCAAATGTGCTGGGGTAATGTTGAACCAAAACGCCGGGAAGGTTTCGGGCTAAATTTTCATCTTCATTTCTTGCACAGATGATTACCGAAACAGGATGTTGCTGCGATTTGAGTTTCTTTTTCGGAGTATAAAAGGCTAATCGTGCAAAAAAATAGAAATAGTAAAATAATTGTATGATAAATACCCCTCCAAGGACAAAGAGAAGTAAATTGTATAAATTCAGATTCATCACCGGCGAAGATAGGGGAGTTTTCATTGGGAGTTTTTGCCGGCAAACAACTTATTTTGCACACCGATATGTCATTAGCTTTTCAGATAACCCATAAAGATTCACAATCACACGCAAGAACCGGTTGGCTGACTACGGCACACGGAACTCTTCGCACACCTGTATTTATGCCTGTCGGTACCGGAGGCAGCGTAAAAGCCATCACACAACAGCAGTTGCTGAATGACCTGAATGCTCCCATTCTTCTCGGAAACACCTATCATTTGTATTTGCGCCCGGGCACGGAAGTGCTGCATAAAGCAGGCGGACTTCATCGCTTTATGGGCTGGAGCCGGTCTATCCTAACCGACAGCGGCGGATATCAGGTATTTTCCCTATCGGGCACCCGGAAAATTCAGGAAGACGGCGTCGTTTTTCAGTCCCATAGAGATGGCAGCCGCCATTTCTTTACACCCGAAAAAGTCATAGACATACAGCGCATCATCGGGGCAGATATCATCATGGCTTTTGATGAGTGCCCGCCGGCAGGCAGCGATTTTGACTATGCCCGAAACAGCATGGAACGTACGCATCGCTGGCTTGACCGCTGTGTGAAGCGGTTTCAGGAAACGGAGGATCCGTACGGCTACCAACAATATCTCTTTCCCATAGCACAGGGAGGTGTGCATAAGCCCTTGCGAAAAATTTCCTGCGAATACATCGTAAGTAAAAATCTGAGCGGCCATGCCATTGGCGGACTTAGCGTGGGTGAACCGGAAGACGTCATGTATGAAATATGCCGGTACTGTTGCGAGCATCTTCCGGAAAACAAACCTCGTTATCTGATGGGAGTCGGTACCCCCTGGAATATTCTGGAATGTATCGGCCTGGGAGTTGACATGTTTGATTGTGTGATGCCTACCCGTAACGGACGAAACGCCATGCTGTTTACCACTTCGGGTATTGTAAATATTGACAACAAAAAATGGGAATTTGATTATTCGCCTCTGGATGAAAACCTTCCCTTTGAAGTGAGTCAGTATTACAGCAAAGCCTATTTGAGGCATTTGCTGAAATCGGGTGAAATTACCGGGTTAACCCTTGCCAGCCTGCATAACTTATCGTTCTATTTATGGCTTGTACGGGAGGCTGCTGCCCAAATTGAAGCCGGAACATTTATGTCATGGAAACAGGAAATGATTTTGCGACTTAAAACCCGGTTGTGATTTATCAATTCATTAGTAAAATGATGGCTACTTTTGTAATACGCCGTTTTAAAAATGAAGCATATGATTTCAGTGGATCTGAAATACAGTGTTCAATTGCCGCTTTATGAAATTTGAATAAATGAGTACAAAAGAATTTTCTGACCCGCCATTTCAAGAAAAGGGTACTAACATCGCAAACATCTGATGCCGGATGAAGAAACTGGACCGTTATATTATCCAAAAATTTTTAGTCACGTTTCTGTTTTGTATGGCATTGTTGACGGCAGTGGCCGTGGCGGTTGACAGCAGTGAAAAGGCAGATGATTTTGTGAAAACCGGCATGACTACAACACAAATCATCCGCAACTACTATTTCGGTTTTGTACCATGGATTTGGGGTATGTTGTATCCGTTGTTTGTGTTTATTGCCGTAATTTTTTTTACCAGCCGTATGGCGATGCGTTCTGAAATCATAGCCATATTGGCTTCAGGAGTCAGTTATCGTCGTTTTCTGTTGCCTTATATAATAAGCGGCATATTGCTGGCGGTTGTGTTATGGTTCGGATACAGAAGCGTTATTCCAAGGGCGAATGTCATTCGCAGTGCATTTCAAAGCAAATACATAGATAAAAACGACCCTTCTAAAAATCCGGCGTATGGCGGTTGCATAGATTGCTATTACATGCGGCTTGATTCGCAAACCTATATGGGTATTCGTTCCTATGATACCCTTTCAAAGTACGGGCGAACTTTTTTTATAAACAAAGTCAAAAAACAAAAAATCTACTACAACCTGAGGGCAGAAAATGTGCTGTGGGATACTGCGGTTAAAAAGTGGAAAATCCTGAACGCTACCGAGCGATGGGTTGACAGCGCCGGCGAGAAAGTGACTCATTTTACCGAAAAGTACCTTACGCTGCCGCTAAAACCGGACGAACTGCGCAAAGACTATTACCTGAAAGACAAACTTTCCACCCCTGCATTACGGTTATACATCGAAAAAGAACAGGCAAGAGGCACCGAGGGCCTTAGTGCCCTGAAAGTGGAATATCACCGCCGTACGGCTACTTCTTTCAGTGTATTGTTGCTAACTTTAATCGCAGTGGTCTTAGCCAGCCGGAAAACAAGGGGTGGCAGCGGTATGCATCTGGCACTGGGTATCGTTATAGCGGCGCTTTTTACTGTTTCGGATAGATTTTCAACTGTTTTTGCCGTGAAAGGAAACTTTCATCCGCTGCTGGCAGCATGGATGCCAAATCTGGTGTTCAGCATAGTGGCCGTTTTTTTGTACCGGAAAACCCCTAAATAATAAACCACCCTGAAATCAGAGTAAGTTTTCTTATCAACCTTATCTTAACTAAAATTTCAGGCACTTTCAACCCGGCTTATCATATGGTTGCATGCTGAATTGTTTAACTTTGAGCCGAAACAGGCGTTATACAATTCTATAAGTTTTTTTATGGGAATATTAAAAGACAGATTTAAAGCCAGGGCCGATAAAATGGCGGCAGAAATTAAAGAAATGCTCAAAGAACATGGAAGCAAAGTGATTGGTGAGGTTCAGCTGGCTCAGATTTATCAGGGAATGAGGGGGATTACGGGTTTAATTACCGAAACCTCTTTGTTAGATCCGCAGGAAGGCATCCGGTTCAGAGGATATTCGATTCCTGAATTAAGAGAAAAACTTCCAAAAGCGCCAAACGGCTCGGAGCCTTTGCCGGAAGGGATTTTTTACCTGATGTTAATTGGCGAATTACCCAACGAAGAAGATGTTCAGTACATCACCTCGGTATGGCAGCGCCGCAGCCACGTACCCAACCATGTCTTTGACACCATAGAAGCGCTTCCGGTCAGCGCCCATCCGATGACGCAATTTGTAACCGCTGTTATGGCTTTGCAAACCGAAAGCCAGTTTGCCAAACGTTACGCGGCGGGTATGAATAAAAAAGATTACTGGGAAGCCGTGTTTGACGACAGCATGGACTTAATAGCCCGTTTGCCCAGAGTGGCCGCTTATATTTACCGCCGTAAATACAGGGGCGGGGAGCATATTCATCCGAACGGTTTGCTGGACTGGGCGGGCAATCTGGCTCATATGATGGGTTATGAAGATGAAAGTTTTATGGAATTGATGCGGTTATATATGACTATTCATGCCGATCATGAAGGCGGGAATGTTTCCGCACATACCACTCATCTGGTCGGATCGGCTCTCAGTGATCCGTATTTAAGCTATGCTTCGGGCATGAACGGGTTGGCCGGCCCCTTACATGGCCTGGCAAATCAGGAGGTTATTAAATGGATATTTGAAATGCGGGAAGAGCTGAATACTGACCAGCCCACAAAAGAACAAATAGAACAATATGTTCGCAAAACACTCAGCGAAGGAAAAGTAGTTCCGGGATACGGACATGCTGTTTTGCGTAAAACCGATCCGAGGTTTTTGGTACAAATGGAATTCGGGAAAAAACATATGCCCGATGACCCGCTGGTGCAAACGGTATGGAATATTTATGAAGTCGTTCCGCCGATTCTTCAGTCACTGGGAAAGGTGAAAAATCCCTGGCCAAATGTGGATGCACACAGCGGCGCTTTACTGGTGCATTACGGAATGAAAGAGTTTGAATTTTATACCGTTCTTTTTGCCGTAAGCCGGGCGCTGGGTGTATTAGCCAGTTTATGCTGGTCCAGGGCGCTCAACTTCCCGATTGAAAGACCCAAATCGGTAACCACTGAATTGGTTAAACTTTGGCTGCAAGGAAAGGCTTCTATTTGGGGCGAGTCGTGATATTACCCGGAAGTTCTCTCTTTTTTAAATTAAATACTTTAACTTTGCGCCTCTTTGAAATATAATGAAAGGGGGGTTTAGCTCAGCTGGCTAGAGCGTTTGCATGGCATGCAAAAGGTCACCGGTTCGACTCCGGTAACCTCCACAATAAAAGAATTTTCACCTCAGAAGAAATGTAATCCTAAGGAAAACGGGTTTACGTTTACACAAAAACAAAACTGAGCTTTCGCTGTTATAATGTTCATGGGAGTTTGGCGACAAATAGGCGAATATCTTTACCTCGTTAAAAAAAATCCGGACCGTCCGAAATCAAAGTGGGTTGGTTACATGCATGGTATCAACCGTCTCAGTCTGTTTATTTTTCTATTCTGCCTTATATTACTCTTAATCAAATTAATTACTTGACTTGTCAAAAGAACTCTTCCCGTTGACTCCGAAATAACCGTTAATCGGTTATCCGGCCTCCGGCATTAATCCAGTCCGTAATTTTTTGTTTATCGGGCCCGGTGAGCGGGGCGTTCGGCGCCGGCGGCATTTGAGAGGGTTGAGCATCCACGGCCCTGGCCTTTATCCTGTCTTTTCCATTTACAATGCTTTGATCGGTATCAAAATTTCTTCCGCCGCTGTTTCCGCCATTCAGATGACAAGGGCCGCAATAGCCGGTAATCAATTGTTTTACCAAAGCGTATCGCGGGCCATAATTTAAAATGGTAATATGTACCGTATCAGTACATCCCTTTTGATTTTTTGCGGTAATAATATAATTGCCCGGTGCCAGTCCGGTAAAATAATTTGAAGCTTGATAAGGGCCGTTTCCGATTTTGTAACTCATCGTATCGCCAACCGGAGAGGTAATAGTGATGGTCCCGTTGTTTGATGTGCCGATGGATTCTGTTTTGTAATATGTAAAATTGTAATTTGTATTACGACACGGATCCGGTGCGTCATTTTTTTTACAGCTGAAAAACAAAACAAAAAACCCCAAAATAAATGCTGCTCTTTGCATGTTGCGTGTTTCCAATGTAAATATAATTTTTTCATTTAAATTAATATATTCAATTTAGCACTCCAAAAAAATGAATCTATGTTGCATTTTTTATAAATTTGTGTATTTAGGCTTATTGGTTCGCCCCATGTTTTTGATTAAAATAAAGCGATCGGGTTTAATGGTATGGATAATTTTCGTTTCGGTATTCACATTATCAGGAACAATAACGGCTTTCGCTCAAACGTGCAGGCTTACCCTTTCGGGCAGTGTTTCAGATGCTGACACCAAGTCACCCTTAGCTGATGCCTATGTGGAACTCATAGAATTAAAAAAAACCACCGTAACTGATGAAGAAGGCCACTATCATTTTTACAATCTGTGTCCCGGTAACTATACATTGAAAATTACCCATGTGGATTGTGAGCCGGTTGAAATTAAGGTGCGTTTAGTGAATGATGCCGTGCGGAATGTTGTACTTCCTCACCGATACTACGAAATGGAAAAAGTAATCATCAGCGGTAAAAAAGATGAATTCCGCAATCTGCTGAAGGAACAACTGGAAAATAAAAGTGTGGAACAAACCCGGGGTTTATCTCTGGGAGAGGTGTTGAAGAAAATTAATGGAGTTACTGTATTGCAAACCGGTAGCACTATTTTTAAACCGGTAATTCATGGATTGCACGGGCAGCGTTTGATTTTATTAAATAACGGTGTAAGGGTGGAGGGACAGCAATGGGGACAAGAGCATGCTCCAGAAATTGATCCATATCTGGCTGAAAAATTTACCGTAATAAAAGGCGCCGGGGCATTAAAATACGGAAGCGATGCCATAGGTGGTGCGATTTTTGTCGATTCCCGTACGCTTTCTCCTGCTCCCGGATGGAAGCATGAAGTTAATATAGGTTATCTACACAATAACCGACAATACATACTCAGCGCTTTAACCGAACATCGTTCCGCTCACGTACCGGCATTAGGATTTCGCCTGCAAGGCACTCTAAAATACGGGGGCAATACCCGCACGCCTGATTACTGGCTTTACAATACCGGACTGAGAGAACTGAATTATTCAGCCACGCTGGAATACCGGAAACCCCGGTTTCGTTCTGAATTTTTTTTAAGCGCTTTCAATACTCAACTGGGCTTATTCACCGGCGCACATATCGGTAATTTAACCGATCTGGAAAATGCAATCCGCAGCCCTAAACCCATACAGAATATTGATCGCTTTGATTATTCAATAGGCAGGCCAAAGCAAAAAGTAAATCATTATTTATTTAAATCCTATTCTGAAATATTGTTTTCAACAAGGAAAAAGATGTCTTTGCTGCTATCGCATCAGGAAAATTTCAGGAAAGAATTTGACAGAGCGCTGATAACTGACAGACCGGAACTGGATTTGAACATTGGCACCAGTCAGTTGCATATATCCTATGAATATAATCGGCCAAACCTTCAGTGGATGACTGGTTTGAATATAAGTCATCAGCAAAACGTTTGGGACGGAAGCCGGTTTTTTATACCCAACTTCATAACCTGGAATCTTGGCGCTTACGGTATTTTAAAAAAACAACTCAAAAACCTGACATTGGAATCGGGGATCAGATATGATTTCAGGGACTTGAAAACATTCCGAAATCAAAATAACGTAATTACCGAAACATACCGGAAATTTCATAACCTTTCAACCTCAGCCGTGGCGGCCTTACGAATTTCACAATGCTGGAAATCCGTTTTTAATTTTTCCTTAGCCTGGCGTCCGCCCCATGTGAATGAGCTTTATGTAAACGGATTACATCACGGAACAGCCAGCTTTGAAATCGGCGATCCGGGATTGAGAAGCGAAAGAGCCTATAAAACCGGTTTGCAATTGAAATATGAAACCGACAGCAACTGGAATGTTGACGTTACGTTATATCATGATTATATTGTCAACTTCATCAATTTGGTTCCATCTACACCGCCCACGCTAACCTTACGGGGGGCATATCCCACTTTCCGATATATACAAACACGGGCCGGACTGAGTGGTGCAGATCTGCGATTTTCTTATTGGTTACATCAGCAAATCACGGTTGCCGCAAAGGGCGCCTTTCTGTTTGCCCGTGACCTGAATGCAAAGGACTGGCTCATGCAGATGCCTCCACATCGCGTGGAAGGAGAGATTAGCTACCTTTTTAAAGAAAAAAAATTAAAAAACACCACCATAAGCCTTTTGACTCAATATGTTTTTCGTCAAAGATATATTCCCCGCCGGTATGATGATTATTTGCCGCCGCCGGCTGACTATATCCTGTTGAGTTTAGAATTTGCAACAGAATTGCAAATTTTTAAAAAAAATTTTAATTTTGGGTTGAGTATGTATAACCTCTTGAATCGCCGTTACAGGGATTACATGAACCGGTTTCGGTACTTTCATGATGAGACGGGAAGAAATGCGGTTCTTCGTTTAAAAATTCCATTATGAGAGGGGTGACATTATATTTTCTTTTGTTCCTTTTTTTTGCTGTTTCGTGTAAAAAAACATCGCGTCCGAATAACGAAAATGAACATGAAGCAATAAACAAAGTTGAATTTGTTTTTTATCAAAACGGAAATCTTTATCGAAAATTTATTCTCGAAGATCCGGACGGCGACGGCGGTGCTCCGCCCACACGAATAGATTCCATTATTCTGCAAAGAGCTTCGAATTATACCGCAGAGCTGTTTATAAAAAATATTTCCGGCGGAGTTGAAAAAGACATAACAGCGCTGATCAGGCAACAAGGTACATCACATGAATTCTTTTACATTCCTTCGGGTGTAAATGTTACAATAACCAAAAACGATAAAGACGCCAACAATTTTCCGTTAGGATTAAACACTACATGGACGACCGGCCCGGCCGGACAGGGCTCACTTCTTTTGAAATTAATGCATAAAACAGGCATCAAAGGGCCTAACGATTCGCCCGATAAAGGACATGCCGATATTCAGATTAATATACCCTTAAAAATTTTGTAGAGATAATAATTATTATATAAACCCAAAAACTTGAAGCTATGAGAAAGTTAACCTTTGCACTTACATTTATCCTTTTGTCTGAAGCGTCATTTACCCAGGTACGCTTA
Source organism: Chitinophagaceae bacterium (assembly GCA_026415715.1). Taxonomy (GTDB): domain Bacteria; phylum Bacteroidota; class Bacteroidia; order Chitinophagales; family Chitinophagaceae; genus JJ008. Next base: position 26,910 of record JAOAGO010000013.1, read on the forward strand.
GGTTTCAGAGCGGGTTTTAACCTCGCTCATATTTCCACTAATGATGACGATTTGAATGAAGACAAAAAAATGATGCCGGCCTATCAGTTCGGCCCGGTTTTTGAAATCGGATTGGGTAACACATTGTTTCTTCAACCTCAGGTACTTTTTCAGTTAAAAGGAACCAAGATTCAGCATAATAACCATACCGATAATGTGAAAATTTCAGCCTTGGATCTTCCTCTGAATCTTGTTTTTCGTTCTCCCGCAGGATTTTTTATCGGAGCCGGTCCAAATTTTGGATTGAATCTGAAAGCTGTCAGCAAACATGAAGATGATGTAGATGATTTGGGAATTGGAGACCGTCCCGGAGAAGTTAAACCTTTTGATTTAGGCGGAAATCTGAACCTTGGTTTTCTGTTCAGTGAAAATATTCTGATTTCCGGAAACTATCTTAAAGGTTTTTCCAACCTTTCCAACGTATCCGGCCTGGACTGGAAAAATAACCTCATCAGCATGAGCCTGACCATTTATCTTACAAAGAAAAAGAACAAGATAAAGACCGATGTGAATGCCACCATGAATTAATGGCAATCTGATTTTTCAATGCATTGACCGGTCTCTGACCGGTTTTTTTATTTTATATCGGAGAATCTCACAAACTTTGCACCATGGAAATCAATATAAACACTCCGGCGCTTTTGTTTCCTGCTATCACTTTACTTCTGCTCGCTTACACAAATCGCTTTCTTGCCATCGCCAATTTAATCCGAAAGCTGCACGATGAATATCAGGAAGGAAAGAAACGGCAATCCTTGATCAGTCAGATTCACAATCTTAAAAAAAGAATACATTATATACGATTTATGCAGGCACTGGGCGCCATCAGTTTTCTGTGCTGTGTGTTTTGCATGTTTTGTATTTATAAAAACTGGATAAGTCCGGCCGAATACACTTTTGCTGCCAGTTTGCTTACCTTACTGGCTTCGCTTTTTATTTCCCTGATTGAAATTTTTCAGAGCACCAAAGCCCTGGAAATTGAACTCAGCGACATGGAAGATTTGGAAAAGAAGTCAGGATTTTTTTCTGATCTTATCTCAGGAATCAGAGAAAAAAAAGAAAATCCGTAAGCCAAATGAACAAGGTATTGAATTCTTTTTCAGGATAAATTCACTTACTGAATTCACCTCATCCTGCCCATCCTTCACGGTCAAGGCTGCGGTATTGTATGGCTTCGGCCAGGTGTTCGGGACGAATCTCTTCACTTTCTGCCAGGTCGGCTATTGTTCGGGACACTTTTAAAATCCTGTCGTATGCCCGAGCAGAGAGGTTCAGGCGCTCCATAGCTGTTTTCAGCAGTTGAATACCGGCCGGGCTGATGACACAGATTTCTTTCAGCAGTTTGCTGGTCATTTGTGCATTACAGTAAATGCCGGGATAATTCTGATACCGCTTCGCCTGAATATCTCTGGCTTTTATGACTCTTTTGCGGATAACCGCCGATGTTTCTCTGGATTTCATGGCTGAAAGTTCCTGAAAGGAAACGGGGGTTACTTCCACGTGCAGGTCAATTCTGTCTAACAAGGGCCCGGAAACTTTATTCAGGTATTTTTGAATGGCGCCGGGCGAACAGGTACATTCTTTTTCGGGATGGTTGTAGAAGCCGCAGGGGCAGGGATTCATGGAAGCAATCAGCATGAAACTGGCGGGAAAATCAACCGCCACTTTAGCCCGGGAAATCGTAACCTTTCTTTCTTCCATGGGTTGACGCATCACTTCCAGAACGGTTCGTTTGAATTCGGGAAGTTCATCCAGAAACAACACGCCGTTGTGTGCCAGCGAAATTTCACCGGGCTGCGGTACTCCACCGCCGCCCACCAATGCCACATCGCTGATAGTGTGGTGAGGCGAACGGAAAGGGCGGCGGGAAATCAACGTAGCATTGTCGGGCAATTTGCCGGCTACTGAATGAATTTTTGTGGTTTCCAGCGCTTCCTGCAGTGTTAGCGGTGGTAAAATGGTGGGCAATCTTTTCGCCAGCATGGTTTTTCCCGCACCGGGCGGGCCTATCAGTATGGCATTATGACCGCCGGCAGCAGCTATTTCAAGCGCTCTTTTTATATTTTCCTGCCCTTTTACATCGGCAAAGTCTATGTCAAATTCATACTGTGAATTATAAAATTCTTCCCTCGTATTGATGGTAACTTGTTCCAGTCCGTTTTCGTCGTTTTCAAAAAAATCAATGACTTCTCTGAGGGTGGAGGCGCCATACACTTTAATTTGATTCACCATACCTGCTTCGCGGGAATTTACCTTTGGCACTATTAATCCTTTAAAACCCTCTTTGCGGGCCTGAATCGCAATGGGCAGCGATCCTCTGATGGAACGGATTTCACCATTGAGCGATAATTCGCCCATAATTACATAACCAGAAAGTTTTTCGGCGTTTTTCATTTGTCCGGAAGCGCCCAGCATACCCAGCGCTATCGGCAGGTCAAATGCCGTTCCGCTTTTTTTAATATCTGCCGGCGCCAGGTTTACGACTATTTTGGACCGCGGCACATCAAATCCGTTTGTCTTGAATGTGCTTTCAATGCGATGCAGACTTTCTTTAACGGCATTGTCCGGTAAACCCACGATGGTGGTGTCTTTCCCTCCGCCCAACCAATTTACTTCTATCGTTATGGTTATAGCTTCTACACCGTGTACCGCACTTCCGAATGTTTGAATCAGCATGGCGGGAAGATAATGAAAATTTACATTCACGATTTTTTATTCTGTCAACTCAACAGTTTCTCAGTTTTGCTGAACTACAGAAATTTCAGCCAGCAGCGAAACATTGAAGTCAGGTAAAAGGGAAACCACGGCTTCGGAAACAGGAATATAAAATGTTTCATTCCTTTTGGTAATCTGCAGACAATGCATTTTTTCTTTATGATTTTTTGTTTTTAAAGCCATGTCTAAGGGAAATGTAAACAATGTGTTTTGCTTTTGTTCAACGGTAACCGAAACTCTTTTTTTTGAAACCTCATAACGCCAGGATATTAGTATGACCGGATTTTCCGGCGTAAATAACCATTGTCGGAAAAAGGAATCCAGTTTTTTTCCGGAATGAAATTCAAATATGTTTTGCAAATCGGCCGTTTCGGCATTTCTTCCGGCATATTTTGCATAAAAATCCCTGATACTTTTTCGGAACACCGTATCTCCGAGCTCTCTGCGCAACATGTGCAAAATCCAGCTTCCTTTCTGATAGCTGTTTGCATTGAGCAAACTCATCAGCTGAGGCGTGCTGTCAACTACCGGTCTGGTATTTCTTTTACCGAAAGCCAGCACTGTGTTCCTGTCTTCCCGCATGCGTTTTTTCAGGGTGTCGGCGCCGTATTTTTGTTCCAGATACAGATGAGTAAAATAAGTGGCAAATCCTTCGCTGAGCCAGAGATGGGCAAAACTTTTTTCCGTAACCATATTGCCGAACCATTGATGGGCTATTTCATGCGCCAGCAGGTCTTCCTCGGCGCGACGTCCGTTTACGGAATTTTCGTGATAAAAAATGCAGCTTGCATTTTCCATACCGCCAAAGATGGTTTTGGATTGTACGTTGGCTAATTTTTTGTATGCATAGGGCCCGATGTAGCGTATAAACCATTCAAGTACTTCCACCGCCTGTGCATAGTCGTAAAATCCTTCGGCTTTATTTTCAGGAAAAACCCAACTGCTCACCGGTATACAGTTTTTTACAAAGCCGGAAAATTGTACGGCAAATTCCGCCACACCGATTACCATAACCTTGGTAGGCAACGGCACATCTTCTTTCCAGTGTGAGAGTTTTCGTTTTCCGGAAAGCTGGGATTCTTCCCATAGTATTCCGTTGGAGATTACCTTGTAGTGATCCGGCGCAGTAATAACAAATTCCACAGAGGCTTTGTCTGAAGGATGATCATGGCACGGCAGCCAATGATGTGCCCGATTAGGCCAGTTATCGCCAAAAAAAGTTCTTTTTCCGTATTTATTCTTTGATATGATTAATCCGTCGGCGGGAATTCCTTTATAGCGGATATGGAATGTGGTGGTATCGCCCTTTCTAACGGATTGAAAAATGTTGATTTTATCAAGCTTATGTTCAAAATTTAAAGAGCGGCCGGCCGTATCTGCAACAGATAAAACCATCATGCCTTTTCCTTTATTTATATTTTTTAAGTCCAGCGCAACCGAAGACATATCGGTTTTGGGCAGAAGCCGGATCGTGGCGAGCCCCTGAATGCTGTCGTGTTCGTCAAAAAGATTCAACTCAAACCGGTAATGAAGAACATCTGTCTGACTTTTTAACTGATGAAAGGCCCCTAAAAATGCCAGGGTAAATAACAAGGTGAAAATTCTTTTTTTCATGGCGTGGAATTTACAGGTTTTCCAACAGGTCAATTACTTTTTCTTTTTTCAGAATAACATAACCGATGCGGTCATTGCTGATACCTTCTTTAAGCTGATAGGTAAATGATAACTGATCATCCTGAAGCAGTGTTTCAAAAAAGCGAAAGAGGATATTCGGATATTTTTTCAGATTGTCGGCGATTTCATATAAATGGGTTGACAACACAAAAAGAGAGTTGGGAATTTTAATTAAACCTTTGATTACGGCCAGTGAGCACTTCATTGCATCCTGCACGTTTGTGCCTTTAAATAATTCATCAATCAGCACCAGCCATTTTCTGCCGTCGTTAATTTTCAGCACCGTGTTTTTTATGCGTTGCACTTCGTTATAAAAATAACTTTCACCTTTGGCGATGTTATCTTCTACATGAATATTGGTTACCATACCGTCAAATAACGTCAGCTTCATGAAACGGGCCGGAACACCCATGCCAATATGAGCCAGAAATACGGCGGTTCCCAGCGCCTTTATTAAAGTGCTTTTGCCAGACATGTTGGCTCCGGTCAGAAATAAAAAATTTTGGGTAGCGCTCAGATGCAGATCATACGAAACCGGTTCAGGCAGCAAAAGATGATAAAGCCCTTCCGTCAGGATTTCAGGTCGTGACCGGTCAATGAATTCAGGAAAGGCGAGTCGGTAAGTTTTTACAGCTTTGGCCATGGAATACCAGGCATCTAATCGGCCATAAATTTCCAACAGTTCCAGCGTATTTGTTTTGTAGAGCCCCCTGAGGTAATAACCGAAATAGAGCAACTGACGACGGGTTAATTTTTCGCCGGGTTGGGTTTCCGCCAGTTTTCTGATCGGCGTTTCTTTTAATATTGATACGATGCGATCGACATAAACAGCAGCGCCTTCCGGCAACTCTGCGTTTTTGAGCAGTTCGCAGATTTTTTTCATCCCTCTGTAAAAATCTGCAAAATGCGTGAGCGAAAACTTCAGCATGGAATAGTCCTCCCGATGCAGCCACGGGTATGTTAGATTTGTTAACGAATAAGGTGATTCGCTGATGGGGTCAAATATATAATCATAAAACTTTTCAATCATCAGCAACGTGCCGTTGCTGATTTCCGCCGGCCATTCGTCAATATGAAGGGCCAGCGTCTGAATCATTTTCTGTGTAGATTGAATGTGGCTGATCTGATGAAAAGGTTCGTTGAAAAACTTCTTCAGCCATTCCTTTCCTCGCAGAGTACGGGTAAAATCCAGTTTATGAAAAACGGAATATTCTTCTTCTCTGTGAAAAACCGATATGTCATTAAAACTCTGTTTGTCTATGTCCATACGGAAGAAAATAGGATGATTTCAATAACATTTAAAAAATTACCGCAAAAATTCAATACGCTTGCCGGTATGGGATTCATTCCATGTACCATCGTCATACACAAGATGGCCGCTCACAAAGGTATGCGTTACGGCCGCCGGAAACACAAATCCTTCAAAAGGACTCCAACCGCATTTATATAAAATCGTATCCGAAGTAACTTGAGTTGTACGGTTGAGATCCACAATAACCAGATCGGCATAATAGCCTTCACGGATATATCCTCTTTCTCTGATCTGAAAACACTCGGCCACGGCATGGCTCATTTTTTCTGCAATGGTTTCCAAACGAATTCGTCCCTGTTTATAATAATATAACATCAGTAGTAAAGGATGTTGAATCAGGGGCAGGCCCGCATGCGCCTTTTCATACGGCGGTTGTTTTTCTTCTTTCAGGTGCGGGGCATGATCGGTAGCAATAATATCCAGCCGGTTATCCAGCAAGGCCTTCCAGAGCGCTTCTTTATGATGCGGCGCTTTGATGGCCGGATTGCATTTTATCAGATAGCCCAGTTTGTTATAATCATCGCTGGTAAAATGAAGATGATGCACACATACTTCTGCCGTAATTTTTTTTTCTTTCAACGGCATCATGTTGGTAAATAACTGCAACTCTTTTTCGGTGCTGATGTGCAGAATATGAAGGCGGGTTCCGTATTTTTTAGCTATCTGTATGGCATACAAAGACGACTGATAACAGGCTTCTTCATCCCGAATGACGGGATGATCGGCAGCAGAAGGTTCACGGCCTGCCTGCCTGAATCTTTCCAGATTTTTCCTGATGATATTTTCGTCTTCGCAATGAGTGGCTATCAACACTTCGCTTTCCCGAAAAAGATGATCTAACGTTGGCGGATTATCTACCAGCATGTTGCCCGTACTGCTTCCCAGAAAAATTTTTATTCCGCACACTTCATTTTTCTTCTGATTCACCTTTAATGCTTCTTCCGCATTTGTGTTGCTCACGCCCATGTAAAAGGAATAGTTGGCCAGAGAGGTTTTTGACGCAATGGCATATTTGTCTTCCAGCAAATCAATTGTCAGTACATTGGGTATGGTGTTTGGCATTTCCATGAAGGTCGTCACGCCGCCGGCAACAGCCGCTTTGGATTCGGTAGCTATGGTGGCTTTATGCGTTAGGCCCGGTTCGCGAAAATGCACCTGATCATCAATACAACCCGGAAACAGAAATTTTCCGTGACCATTTATTTCACGGGCAGGTTCGTCAATTTTCGGAGCTATTTTTTCTATTCTTTCGTTTTGTATCAGTACATCAGAACTAAAAATCTTTCCTTCATTTATTATCCGGATGTCTTTAATCAGATATTTTTGCATATATGCCATTAAATCGGTTTACGAAAATTTTTACTCATGCAAATTAAACAAAATCATGTCAGCCCCCTGAAAGTTAGATTTTGGTTTTTGGGGGTAAGCCTTTTTTTCTTAACGAAAGGAAAAAGTCAATCTACGTTTCTGGCTCCCGGCGAAAAGTCATTTTATGTTTTTGAACGATTGGAAATTTTGGCCCGAACCGACTCTCTGTTTAATTATTCAAAGGTTCGTCCGTTTGACCGAAAGGCGCTGATGGATGCCGTAAACCGTTATGCGTCCCGTTCCGGGTTGTCTCTTTCCAAAACGGATATGCACAATTTACGAAGCCTTAATCTCAATCATACCGAATGGCTGAATGAAACTGAACGAAACCGATATCTTTCACGAAAGCCTGTTGCCCGGCGTTTTTATCGTACGCCGGCTCATTTGTATGAAGTGCACGTCAAAGATTTTAATTTAATTGTAGATCCCGTATTTCAATACACGATATCTGCAGAACAGAACAGCAGCGAACATCTGTTTCAGAATACAAGAGGGGTTTTTATTCGGGGAAAAATTGCCGATAAAATCGGCTTTTACTCTTACATTACCGACAACCAGGAACGAGATCCTACATATGTGCGTCGTTGGGTAAGCGAACGAAAAGCGGTGCCCAACCAGGGTTTTTATAAAGATTTTAAAGGAACGGGTTACGACTACTTTGAAGCCAGAGGGTATATTACCTTTCCGTTGATTCGCAAATATTCTCAAATGGCATTCGGATATGACAGGCAATTTATCGGGACGGGGTATCGAAGTTTATTTTTGAGCGATTTCGGCGCCAACCGCCTGTTTCTGAGCCTGAACACCAGAATATGGAAAATCAATTACCGAAACCTATTTCTGGAATTACAATCTTCTGCATCGCCTGCACCGACACAACTGATTCCCAAAAAATATGCTGCCATTCATCATCTGGACATAGGGCTTAACCGCTGGCTAAATGTGGGTTTGTTTGAAGGCGTAGTTTTCGGAAGAAAAGACCGTTTCGATTTCAGCTATCTGAATCCGATTATCTTTTATCGTTCCATAGAACAGCAAAACGGAAGTTTCGACAACGCCGTGGTGGGTATGGATGCAAAAGCCAACCTGCTGGGTCGTGTTCAGGCGTACGGACAGCTACTGCTGGATGAATTTTCTTTATCCGAAATAAAGGCCGGCCGTAACTGGTGGGCCAATAAATGGGGGTATCAGTTAGGCGTAAAATGCATGAACGTATTCGGCGTTCCGAATCTGGATGTTCAGGCAGAATATAACCGCGTAAGGCCTTTTACATACTCTCATTATGACTCGGTGGCCAATTACACCCATTACAATCAGCCGTTGGCGCATCCGCTGGGCGCCGGCTTTGGCGAAGTGCTGGGCATTATACGTTATCAACCGGCTCCGAAATGGTTATTGCAGGGTAAACTTATTGCGTGGAAACAAGGGAAAGACAGTAGTCAGCGAAGCTTCGGCTCAAACATTTTGCTTCCCAATACGCCGCCTTTCAGGCAGGGTGATTACGGTTATAAAGTAGGAACCGGTTGGACAACACAAACTTTATATGCATCCTTATTATTATCTTATGAAATCAGAGAAAATTTATTTTTAGAAAGCCATGCCGTTTTTCGAAAAGAGAAAACGACCGTGGCTCCTTTACAAAATCGTAATGTGAGTGTTCTTACAATCGGCCTGCGATGGAATATTCAAAGAAGAGAATTTGAATTTTAACTGCACTTCATCCCGGCATAACATGTAAAGAGATTTTCGTTGTAAAAAAAAATCAGTGGATCATTTTAAGAAAAAATTTTTAGTCTTCAGTGCGGCTGAGAAAGCGCCATATAATATCCGCTGCATGAGAAGAAGCATTTCCTTTTTCAGCAAGCATGGTGCGGAGGACATCATAATCTTGCAGCATTGTTTCTCTGTATTTGTTGTCATCCAGCAGTCGTTTCAGTTCGGTTGTGAGATTTTCGGGAGTCAGTTCGTTTTGTATCAGCTCTTTTACTACGGGTTTGTTCAGAATTAAATTTACCAATGAAATATATTTTACTTTCACCAGCTTTTTGCCAATGAAATAACTCAGCGGCGATCCCTTATAGCATACAATCTGAGGCGTTCCGAGTAGGGCGGTTTCCAGTGTTGCCGTTCCTGAGGTTACCAGCGCCGCTTTGGCCTGACGAAGGATAGAGTAGGTTTTTCCGCTAAGCGATTTTACCTCAGGGTAATCTTTCAGAATTTCTTTATAAAAATCTTCATTCACCGAAGGAGCGCCGGCTACGATGAATTGATATTGAGGAAAGTTGCGACTGGTTCTCAGCATGACCGGTAATTTTTTTTTAATTTCCTGCTTACGGCTGCCCGGCAAAAGAGCAATAACCGGTTTTTCAGACAGCGGTTCTTCGGAGGCACTCTGAAGAAGGGAATTTTCAATTTCTGCTATCAGCGGGTGACCCACAAACTCAACTTCCCAATCCCAGCGTTTTTTGTAATATTCTTTTTCAAAAGGAAGTATAACTAACATTTTATCAATACATCGTTTCATTAGTTTCACACGGCTTTCTTTCCAGGCCCAAACCTGTGGTGAGATATAGTAGATGACTTTCAGTTTATTCTTTTTAGCCCATCGGGCCATGCGGAGATTGAAACCGGGATAATCTATCAGAATCAGCGCATCGGGCTGAAAGGCAAGTATATCTTTTTTGCAAAACCGGAAATTTTTCAGAATGGCCCGCAGGTTTTTAATGACTTCAGCAAAACCCATAAAGGCCAGCTCATCTATGTGTTTCACTACTTCACCGCCGGCGCTGCGCATCTTTTCACCCCCCCAGCAACGAATTACGGCAGCAGCATCTTTTCTTTTCAGTTCATGGATCAGATTGCTGCCATGCAGGTCGCCCGAAGCCTCGCCGGCAATGATATAATATTTCATGGCGCCGATGAATTTATAGCTGATTAGTTAAGTAATTTGAGCATCAGAATCGAAATGCCGTAAATCAGTGTAATGATGAATATGCCCTTAAATGTTTCATATTTGTTCAGGTGTACATACAAGGCAAACATGGCAAGGTTGGCCAGCAGAGAAAGGGTGCCAATACCGGTAATAGCCTGATTACTGTGCATGAAATATTCCAGATATTCGCCGAAACTCATGTAGCGGAATTTGAAAAAATAAACGGCAAGCAGTCCGATCAGTGGGCCGAAAAGTCCCAATGCCAGGCCTAAGCGGAAATTATCTTTGGCAAGAAACATGATTTATTTATTTCCAGATTTTTTCCAGTTGCTTTTTCAGGGTATAGTTGGTTAAATCAAACTGCACGGGAACAACACTCACGTAATTATGCGTCAATGCCCACACATCGGTATCTTTTCCTTTATCAAAGTTTACAAACTCGCCGGTCAGCCAGTAATAGTTTCTTCCGTGAGGGTCGGCACGTTCAATAAAATCCTCTTCGTATTTGGCATAGGCCTGCCGGCAGATTTTAATTCCTTTCAGCAGATTTTCCGGAACGGCAGGTATATTAACGTTCAACGCCGTGTGCTTATCCAGTTTAGTTTGAAGCATGTATTGCACAATTTTCCGCACAAATTTTCGGGCGCCCGAAAAATCGGCTTCTATGCTGTAATCCAATAATGAAAAACCCGCAGAAGGAATGCTTTCAATGGCGGCTTCCAGCGCCGCCGACATGGTGCCGGAATAGATGACATTGATGCTATGGTTGGCGCCATGATTTATGCCGCTGAGGCATAAGTCGGGTTTTCGGTGAAGTACTTTGTCAACCGCCAGCTTTACACAATCCACGGGTGTGCCGGTGCAACTCCAGGTTTCAATATCGCTGATAATATGTACCCGTTGCAAACGTAATGGCTGGCCAATGGTGATGGCATGTCCCATTCCCGATTGCGGTTTATCCGGAGCTACCACTACAATTTTTCCTAAATCTTTTACTGCCTCCACAAGATTCAGAAGGCCGGGAGCCGAAATGCCGTCGTCATTCGTAACCAGGATAACGGGCTTTTTGGTGCGCTTTGCGGTAGTTTTCTTTTCTGTTGTAAGACCTGTAGATGCTTTAGCCTGTTTTTTTTTCATGGGTACAAAAATCTTCTATTTTAAGAAACCCGCCAAAAAAAGAGAGAAGGAAATGTGTTGAATTCTAAAAAAATTAGTATATTGCCGCTAAATTATTTAGTTGATTATGAACTTTGCAAACCGTAATCTCAAATATCTGCGAAGGCTGCGGGGCTGGACGCAGGAAGAATTTGCCAAAAAACTGGGCATTAAACGTTCTTTACTCGGCGCTTATGAAGAAGAAAGGGCCGCGCCAAGAATTGACGTACTGGAAACAGCCTGTGATATGTTTAAACTGACACTGGATGAAATACTGAGAAAGGATTTAAGTGAAACGAGCGGCAACTATCTGGCAAAGCGCAGAGCTCTGAAACTGGCGGGCGAAAGAGCTGAAATTGCTTTTGTTCCCGTAAAAGCTGCAGCAGGTTATCTGGCGGGATATGCCGATCCGGATTTTATTGACGAACTGAACACATTTACACTGCCCATGCTTACGCCGGGAAATTACAGAGCCTTTGAAATTGTGGGCGACTCCATGCTTCCGACCCCGAGCGGCTCAATAGTGGTTGGCGAAAAAATTAATGATCCGGAAAGTTTGAAAAATAATACCCCCTGCATCATCGTGTCACGAACGGAGGGTATTGTTTACAAGCGTATTCAGAAAAATCCGAGACAAAAGAATAAGTTTACCTTAATCAGCGACAATCCATCCTATTATCCCTATACCATCAGCGCCGATGAAATTCTGGAAATCTGGCAGGCTGTAATTATCATTTCAAAAGTGAATACATCTCATAAATGGGATATTTCTCAACTGGGCGAGCTGGTAAGTCATTTAAAGGAGCAGGTGAATTTACTTAGAAAAAAAATAAATTAGATTTACCATTAAAATTAAGCAGTTTCTGTGGTTACACATATAAATAATTTTCTATTTTTGTTTTTCCCGTACCACGGGAATTGATGAACCTCCTATGTGTTTTCATATTTTTAATTATTCAATGTAATTTTTTTCTTATTAGGTCAGGAAAAACATTACTGGTAAAGAAAATTCAGTTACCTCCCGTTATAGATGGACAACTGAACGATGAGGCCTGGACAGGAACTTCTGAAGCTACGGATTTTATTCAAAATTACCCTACCGCCGGCGAACCGGCATCGAAAATACTTTGGTAAAGGTAATTGATGATAACAGCGCCATATATGTTGGCGCTTATCTGTATGATAATCTTTCCTGATCCGAAAGCAGTTGACATTCCGTGATGAAGAAATGTGGAAAGACGTGGATTATTTTTCCGTTTTTTTGACATGTATCATGATAAGCAGAACAGATTTCAATATGTAGTTACCTCGGCAAATGTACAATCAGATGCCCGCCTTGGCGCCAATCTGGGGAGCCGTGACGGATTTGGCGAGCTTGGCGATAAAACATGGGATGCGGTTTGGGAAAGTAAAGTAAAAATTCAGCCCGACGGGTGGACGGTAGAAATCCGAATCCCTTTTTTTTCGCTTCGCTTTGCCAAAAAACCTGTTCAAAACTGGGGTGTTCAGTTTGCCAGAGTGATACGTCGCACCAATGAAAGCTGTTACTGGAATCCGGTTGATCCGAATGTTAACGGGTTTGTGAATCAGTTTGGCGTACTTACCGGACTGGAAAATTTAAAACCACCTCTGCGGTTAAGTTTTTCCCCCTATGTTTCAGGAGCTTACCGACATGTCCCGGATTTGGACTCAGGGTTTGTTCAAAACTGGACCGGCAGCGGCGGGATGGATTTGAAATATGGAGTCAGCGAAAGTTTTACGCTGGATGCCACCTTAATTCCTTATTTCGGCCAGGTCATTTCTGATAATCTGGTAAACAACCTGACTCATTTTGAAATCTTCTTTCAGGAAAACCGACCTTTCTTTACCGAAGGGATGGAAATTTTTAAAAAAGCAAATTTGTTTAACACCCGCCGGGTAGGAGCCATGCCTTCAAAGTATAATTATGTCCGATACCTGGCCATGTCAAATCCCAATTGGGAAATCATCAGAAATCCGGCAGAGATTCAGATTTATAATGCCATGGAATTTTCAGGACGAACAAAGAAAAAACTGGGATTAGGGATTTTTAATGCCGTTACAGCGCCCATGTATGCGAAACTACGTAACAAACTCAGCGGAAAAGACACTCTCATCAATACAGAACCGCTGGCTAATTATAATGTGTTAGTAGTGGACCAGGCGCTGAGGGGGCGTTCTTCCCTCACTTTCACCAATACCAACGTAATGCGAAACGGTTCTGAAAGAGATGCCAATGTATCGGCCTTTGACTTCAGTTTGTTTGATAAAAAGAATAACTATAACCTAAAAGGAACGGCCCGCTACAGCAAAATTTTTGTGCCGTCATCCATTACACCTACCGACGGATATAATGCATCCCTACGCTTTGCCAAAATCAGCGGTAACTGGCGGTATTTTATTCAGGGCAATGAGGAATCGGCCCGATACAATCCCAGAGATTTAGGATTTCTGCAGCCGCCGAATGAAATATCTTATCAGGGCGGATTCAGTTATAATAATTATAAAACCGCGAAATTTTTTTCTGCAATACAAACTACCGCTTTATGGCCATGTATTTCGGCATGTACAATCCGAATGCTTACAATCGCTCTATAATTACCTCTTCCGCATTCTGGTTATTTAGGAATTTCTGGGATGTTTCACTGGAAACCGGATTTGTTCCATTTGAGCATGATTATTTTGTGCTGGGCGATCCGCTTACGTATCGTCGTTGTGTGAAAAGGCCATCGTACGGCTTTGTGAATCTCAACGGCAGTACGACAGCCGAAAAAAACTGTTCGTGAATTATTCCCTTATGTTTACCAATTTTTTTAATTCGGCACCTAATAAGTATTATCACAAAGTACAGGGGGGAATACGCTATCGTTTCAATAACCGTTTCAGCATGGATATTAACCACAGTCATGAAACCGAAACCGATTATATCATTTATGCCGGAAGAGAACCTAATAATGAGCCCATTGTTTCGTTTGTTGATTTCAGGGATATTTCCACGCTGATGACAGGTATTTATAATTTTACGCCGCGCATCAATTTATCTCTTCGGGCCCGTCACTACCTCAGTGTAGTAAAATTCAATCGCCTGGCCAATGTAGATCTTAAAGGAAATACGATAGATAAGCCCGGCAATCGCCGATACGATAATGTAAATATTTTTAATGTGGATGCCTTTTTTACCTGGGATTTCCGGCTGGGCAGCCGTTTGGTTATAGGATATAAAAACTGGCTTGGCGAAAATGAAATAGTTAACCCCATTGGAAAAAATACCTATATCAGAAATCTCTCGCAAACTTTCCGGTTACGCCATGGCAAGGAGTTTACGCTCCGCTTCATATATTTTCTGGACTACAATCAGCTGCGCAAAAAACGCTAACCTACTTTAATGATTTCCGAAGGAGTGATAGCGTAAACTGTCGTTTCTCCCGGCCGATGACTCAGGATATATTTTCCGCTGAATTTACTGAAGGCAGGCAATACACCAAAATCTTTTGAAAAATAGAAACAGGGAAACTCCAGTCTTTGCTTGGCCGGACCAACCAGCACTACGGCCGGATGAACATGCCCGCAGAACGTAAAGTGCGGTTTCCCTCTGTGTTGAAATATATTTTTCTTTCTTTTTTCATGACGAAAACAAAATTCTTTTATCCATAATTCTTCTTCATGCAAGGTAATATTCAACTCGCTGTACCAGTCTTCCGAAAGGATATCGTGATTACCTTTTACCAGATCAATATGAAGCGTGGAAAAATCTTTTCTCCATTTGGCAAACAATTCCAGCTCGGAATTCAGGCTGCTGTGGGTAAAATCTCCGATAATCAGCAGCCGTGAAGCCTTGCTGAAAAACAACATGGCCATGAGGCGTTGTAAATCCGATTTGTAAACCTGATGCGGAACGGGAATACCGGCCTTTCGGAAATGCATTACTTTTCCCAAATGCAAATCAGCCACAATCAGCGTATCTTCTTCTTCCCACAATAAACAGCGTTGCTGGAAAACCCAGAAGCGGTTCCCGTTTATTTCATGTAACAAAGGCTGAAACATAACGGGCGCAAAGATAACGTCTCTTCTTTGCTGTTGATGTTTGATAAGCCGGCCGGTTCACGTCTTAAGCCGATTCTAACCATTGAATCATTTTCCGGATTCTGTCTTCCGGTTTTTCTGAAGAAAGTTGTTCTCTCAGGCTATCGGCTTTGATGGGAAAACTGAAAGGAGTGAAACGTTTCGGGTAGGTAATGATAATTTTTGAATGCCGGATTCTTTCCAGTGTATTTCTTAAACGCACTTCCTCCATTTGCTGATCCATCACCTCCTGATAGGCCTGCCGCAGAAGCAGATGATTTGGTTCGTATTCTGAAAAAACCTGAAAAAGTAATGAGGCCGATGACTGCAAATGCTTTGCTTTTTTATAGTGTCCCGGCATGCCCTGAAAAATTAAGCCTCCAATCACGGCAATATCTCTGAATTTTCGCTTTGCCATTTCCGCACTGTTTACGCTATGCTGAATGTCTTCGAGAAGATTTTTGGTAGAAAATAATGAATATGCATTTTGTTCATCCAGCGGAACCGGCTGATCGCTCAGCAGTTCAAAACCATAATCATTCATGGCCAGAGAAAAGGTAATGGGTTGAATTCGGGCAATACGGTATGCCAGCAGGGCCGCCATGGCTTCATGCACCAACCGGCCCTCAAAAGGATATACAAAAAGATGATATCCGTCTTTGGTATTGATTTTTTCAATCAATATCTCATCATGATCCGGTATATGCGACAATTTTTTTTGAAGCTGGAGCAGCGGAACCAAGCTCCGGATTTCCGGACTTTCAGATGTCAAGAGTTCTTTGCCGGCTTCTACAATCGTATCTCTGAGAATTTTTCCAAGGCTGGCGCTCAGAGGCATCCGTCCTCCCATCCAGCTGGGCACGATAGATTTTTTTTCTTCCGTTTTCCGGACCATAACCGTCATATCCCGCAACCCCACAAAAGCTACGTTTTGTCCCGCTATGGTAAACACATCTCCGGGTTTTAATTTGGAAATAAAATATTCTTCAATAACCCCTAAATATTTCCCGTTCATCATTTTTACTTTCAGCATGGCATCGCTGACAATGGTACCGATATGCAGGCGATGCCGCAAACTGATTTTCCGGTCACGGATCAGATAACGTCCGTCTTCTGCAATTTCAATTTTCCTGAACTCTTCATACTGTGCCATGGCGCGGCCACCGCGGGTGATGAAAAGAAGAATTTCATTCCATTCTTCCGGTGAAATTTCTCTGAAACAGTAAGTGGACTTTATTTCCTTAAAAATCTTTTCGGGAAAAAATCCGTCTGATACGGCCAGTGTATTCAGATATTGAATCAGCACATCATAACAGAGTTGCAACGGGGTACGGGCCTCTATTTGTTTTGTTTGAATTGCTTTTTTCAGCGCCGCTGCCTCCATTAATTCTAAAGAGTGTGTAGGCAAAAAATAAATTTTACTTACCGCATCCGGCTGATGGCCGCTTCGTCCCGCTCTTTGCAAAAAACGGGATACCCCTTTTGGCGAACCGACCTGAATTACGGTTTCAACGGGACGGTAGTCAACGCCTAGATCCAAACTGGCTGTACAAACCACAACTTTCAGTTTCCCTGCATTGAGATTACTTTCTATCCAGTTTCGCAACTCTTTGTCAATTGAGCCGTGATGAAGCGCCATGGCTCCGGCCAGTTCGGGACAGGCATTCAGCATTTCCTGATACCAGGTTTCACTCATTCCGCGGGTATTGATGAAAATCAGTACGCTTTGACTTTGCCTGATGATGGGAATAATTTTCGGAATGAGTTTGATTCCCAAATGGCCGGCCCACGGGTATTTTTCAATTTCGTCGGGAAATATGCACTCTACCTGTATTTTTTTTTCCGAGGATGCCCTGATTAATTTTCCTCGTTTGCCCGATGGCGCCAGAAGTACTTCCTTAGCCTCCTCCAGGTTTCCGATAGTGGCAGATAAACCCCAAATCATGGGCTTGTTCATTTCCTCGTTACAATGCAGTATTCTGGAAATCGCCAGCTCGGTTTGCACCCCTCTTTTGCTGCCCAGAAGTTCATGCCATTCGTCAACCGTAATCACTTCCAATGCTGTAAACGTATCGGCATATCCTTTTTGACAAAGGAGTAAATGTAAACTTTCCGGTGTAATGATCAGGATTTCGGGCATCTGGTTTTTTTGTTTCTTTCTTTCAGCTACCGGAGTATCACCATTTCTTATACCAACTTTCCAGGGAATGTTCAGCTCGCTTAACACTTCACGCATAACCCGGCCGATATCGGTTGCCAGCGCTCTGAGTGGGGTAATCCAGAGTAGCTTTAAACCTGAATGTTCAATATTCTTATATTCATCAGGAAACTGATTTATGAATCGAATAAGCGTTCCCAGAAAAACCGCAAACGTTTTTCCGCAACCGGTCGGAGCGTCAATTAATCCGCTTTCACCGTTGCAAACTGATTGCCATGTTTCCAGTTGATAAGGAAACGGGCTGATGCCCTTGGAATGAAACCAGTTGAGAATAACCTGATATCCGCGGGTTTCAGTAAGGTTCACATTTATCGGGAAATTTAAAGTAATCCGGATTTAATAAACACCTTTCAAAACACCATCCTGCCATTTCAAAATGTAAATTTTTTTGTTTTCAAAATAATCCAGCGTCATTTGATTTCTGTTCAGAACGGGTTGAATGTCAAAGTCAGTAAATACTTTGTACTTTTTACTGGTAATATTTGAAGACAAATCTTTGTTATAATAAAATAAAAGATTTAAAAATTTCCAGGCTACTTCATAACCTCTGAACAGCATATCACCGGGCCTGGATTGAAATTGTTTTCTGTACATCGCGGAAATATTTTGATAAAGTTTTTCCATTCCCGAAAAATAAAAAGGGGTACTGTAAATTATTTCAATTCCTTTGTATTCATCTTTTTTAAAATCCCTGATGTTTTCCCATGTGGGCATTCCAACAGCAATGCTTTTATAATTCTGAAGATTCAATACAGCCAGTTGAAGAACTAAATTTTTGCCGAACGACTCATCCAAACTGCCGGCAATGCATACCGTTGCGTTTAACGTATCTAAATGCGGTTGTAAATCTTTAACGGTGAAGGAATCGGAAAGTTCAACGTGTTTGATGTTCAGCGGAATCGAAGAAGTCATTTTTCCAAAATCTTCGAAATAATTTTTTATTCTCTCTTCCATGTTTCCCTTTTTACGGAAAACAATAATGTTATTTAATGCATAATATTTTTGCAGGTAGCGATAGATTCCTTCACAATGCGTACGCAAAGTGGGATTTAGAATGATATAGAAGGGATTGCCCGTAATTCCGGCATCGTTGGGTACGTTAACATTGATAAACGGAATTTTGTACGTGGATGCCGCTTCAGCAAAAGTTCGAATTTCGGAAGCGCTGCAATGCGCAAGAATCATGGAAACACTATCGTTAGCAGCTTTTGCCAGCTGCTGGCTCAGGGGAGTAAGTTTAGACCGAGAGTCATAGATATAAATATCAGCTTTATGTTTTTCTTTATTCAATGAGTCTAAGGCATATTTCACTCCGGTATAAAAATCTAAGCCCGGCAACATAAAATTGGGAAAACTACCGGAAGAATATTTGAATTTTCCGTTTGAATGAAATATCGAGTCCAGAAACAGAGGTATAAAAATAGCCGCTTTTGGCCTTGTTGTTTCTGTCTGAGTTAGTCCTTTTGCCAGTATGAACAGAAACAGCAGAAAAAAAAGAATCGTTTTCAGCCTGAAAATCATGTTTTAAAATTTGAGTTTAGTATTTTATTCCCACTCAATCGTGGCCGGGGGTTTGCTGCTGATATCATATACCACCCGGTTTATTCCTTTCACCCGATTAATGATTTCATTTGAAACCCGCGCCAGGAATTCCTGCGGCAGCCGTGCCCAATCAGCCGTCATGCCGTCCACACTGGTTACGGCTCTCAGGGCAACAGTGTATTCATAGGTTCTTTCGTCTCCCATAACTCCAACACTTTTTACGGGTAATAAGATTGCCCCTGCCTGCCATACCGTTGCATACAAACCGGCTTCTTTCAAAGATTGAATAAAAATATGATCTGCCTGTTGAAGTAAATTCACCTTTTCTTCAGTTACTTCACCAATGATTCTTATGGCTAATCCCGGTCCCGGGAAGGGATGACGATCCAGAATTTCCGAAGGGATATTCAACTCCCGCCCTACTTTCCGGACTTCATCTTTGAAAAGATAGCGCAGCGGTTCAACCAGCTTGAGATGCAACTGTTCCGGCAAACCGCCTACATTGTGATGTGATTTAATGGTAGCAGACGGGCCGTGTACCGATACGCTTTCTATCACATCGGGATAGATTGTTCCTTGTCCCAGAAATTCAATGCCTTCAATTTTTTCGGCTTCGGCCTGAAAAATTTCAATAAATAATTTTCCGATAATTTTTCTTTTTTCTTCGGGGTCGGTTTTGCCGGCCAGTTTGGTATAAAAGTGCTCACGGGCATCAATGCCTTTTACATTCAATCCCATTTTCCGGTAGGCATCCAGCACCAGTTCAAATTCATGAAGCCGCAATACGCCGTTGTCCACAAAAATTCCGTGAAGCCTTTGGCCGATGGCCTTATGTATCAAAACAGCAGCCACGGTAGAATCTACACCCCCGCTCAGCGCCATGATTCCTTTTCCGTCTCCGATTTGCTGTTTTAAGTTATTCACGGTTTCGGTGATAAAATGAAACGGCGTCCAGTCGCAGCGGCAGCCGCAGATTTCGGTCAGGAAATTTCGAATAAGTTTTTTCCCTTCAACTGTGTGGTGCACCTCCGGATGAAACTGAACACCGTAAAGAGGAAAAAAATCTTTGGGAAGATACCGGAAGGCCGCAACCGGAATGTTTTCGGTTTCGGCAAGTCGTTCAAAATGTTCGGGTAATCGTTGAATTGAGTCGCTGTGGCTCATCCACACCTGTGTTTCCGGTGAAATATCTTTAAACAAAATGTCCTGATGCAGATGATGCAAACATGCTCTTCCGTATTCTCTTTTATCGCTTTTGGCAACTTCACCGCCGCACGTTTTCACAGAAAGCTGAGCCCCGTAACAGATACCTAATACCGGCGCTATCCGCAACAGCGCGGAAATATTTGCTTCAGGAGCATTTGCGTCGTTGACGGAAAAAGGTGAACCAGATAAAATAATGCCTTTAACGGAATCAAAATCAGTATAAGCGGCATGATAAGGCAAAATTTCACAGTATACGTTACATTCCCTTACGGTACGGGCTATCAGTTGCGTGTATTGCGAACCGAAATCCAGTATGAGTACCTTTTCAGTCATGCCCGGCGAAGATAGGCAATAACCTTTTTGATTAATAAAAATTAGACGGATGTACGTCTTTTATCGAAGAAGAAATAAACATTTTACCTGTTTATAAAATGAATGATAAAACTAAATCGGGCAGTTTAATTTTACATGTTAAATCCAAAAAAGAAAGCATTCATGAGACCGGCCTGTTATTATTCTATTTTTCTGATTGCCCTGTTTTTAAGCAAACCTTTGGCTTTTCGGGAAAGGGATACAGGTCTGAATGTCATTATACTTCAGGGAAAAGTGATAAGAATACAGGATGGGGATACCTTTCAGCTTTTTCATGAAAAACCTTTTACCGTTCGTCTTGCACATATTGACTGCCCGGAAAAAGGCCAGCCTTTTGGGGCTAAAGCCAAACAATTTGCTTCCCGATTATGTTTCGGCAAAACCGTTTTGGTTTATACCGACGGAACGACCGACCGGAATAAACGAATTGTTGGAGAAATTATACTTCCCGACGGTACCAACGTAAATAAAGAAATGGTAAAAAACGGTTTGGCCTGGCATTTCAAAAAGTATTCAAAAAACAAGGAATATGCAGCGCTGGAAGAGGCAGCCCGTAAGGCGAAATTAGGATTATGGGCCGATCCGAATCCTATACCCCCCTGGCTTTGGAGAAAACTGAGATAGTTTTTTCTCTTTTATTGATTGGTTGAGCATGTTTAAGCCCATGAAGGAAATCATTAATTTAAAAATTTACTATTTCATTTTCAGGAGTTGCTGATTGGGGATTATCAGAACGATTTTGAATTAAAAATTATCCCGTGCACACACATGTTGCAAATAAATACATTTCAAAAATTAAAATTTACAAAAGTCAGACTCCTGTTAATGATTTCATTTGCCTTACCGTTATTCTTTTACTACCAGACGGAAACCGTTGCCGTGGATGTTTACAATTTCAAGCTTGGGGTCATCTTTCAGGTATTTGCGAAGTTTGGCAATATAAACGTCCATACTCCGGCCATTGAAATAGGTATCGCTGCCCCAGATTTTTTTAAGCGCTTTTTCGCGAGGCAGTAAATCATTCAAATGATCGGCCAGCATTTTCAGCAATTCATTTTCTTTGGGCGAAAGCGTTTGCGTGATGCCGTTATGGGTCAGTTCTCTCAGTTTAGGATTAAAATGATAGCTGGCCAGCTGGTACACCTTGTTTTCTTCTTCCTTGTGCAGTTCTTCATTTCGTTTCAGAATTGCCTTGATTTTCATCAGCAGCACTTCGCTGTCGAAGGGTTTGGTGATATAATCATCGGCGCCCAGTTTGTAACCCTGAATCACATCTTCTTTCATGGTTTTGGCGCTGATAAAGAAGAGGGGAATATCCGGATCAATATCTCTGATTTCTTCGGCCAGTTTAAACCCGTCCACATTAGGCATCATCACATCTAAAAGACATAAATCAAATTTTTCTCTCTGAAATGCGGCCAGCCCCAGCCGGCCGTCGCGTTCCAGTACCACTTCGTAGTCGTTAAGCTCAAGATAGTTTTTTAAAACATTCCCCAGGTTGGTGTCGTCTTCGCAAAGCAGTATTTTGGGTTTATGAGTTTCCATATTAGCTAATTTTGCAGACAAATAAAATTAATGTTTTTTTTTGCATTAAACTGAAGTTACGAATTTTTTGTTAAAAAGATTTTGAAAACCATTTAATTACAACTATTTTGATGCTATGATGGTTACCCCGGATAACAAATTAAAAAAACTGATTGTCATCGGCGACAGGGTTTTGATTAAGCCCCTTAGGCCGGAAGAACGAACAGCCAGCGGATTATATCTACCGCCGGGTGTACAGGAAAAAGAAAAAGTACAACAAGGCTATGTCATCAAAACCGGGCCGGGCTATGCCATACCGTTACCCATGGAAGATGAACCCTGGAAGTCGGAAGACGAAAAAGTGAAATATGTGCCCCTTCAGGCAAAAGAAGGCGATCTGGCTATCTTTCTCCTCAGCGGAGCTACGGAAGTGATTTATGAAAATGAAAAATATTTTATTGTTCCCCAAAGTGCAATACTGATGCTGGAGCGTGAAGAAGAATTGTAAAAAAATACCTTTTTTATTCAAATTGCCTTACATTTCTGTTTTCATACTTCTCTGCCTGTTCCGAAATTTTAAAAAGGCTACCAACCGTTTAATGAACGACACATGTTTTTTTAGTTGGCTTCGTAAAAGGATTTCAATATCTTTCCGGCAAATCATTCAGTCATGGCCGATGTACAGCAATTTGCCGACATCATAAAAAAGGGATATACGTTCAAGGGCGAATCGTTTCGCCTGGGCATTGCCATGTTGAACGGGCAGCCTGTTAAAGACGCTTATGTAAATGTTCCTTTTAAAACATTGAACAGGCATGGGCTCATTGCCGGTGCAACGGGAACTGGGAAAACCAAAACGTTACAGGTTATTGCAGAAGAACTCAGTAATGCAGGCATTCCGGTGGTGATGATGGACATAAAGGGAGATTTAAGCGGAATTGCCGCTCCCGGTGAAGAAAATGAAAAGATAGCCGAACGATGTCGTTTGCTGGATTTAACATTTGAGCCCTCCGGTTTTCCGGTAGAACTGTTCACTTTAAGTCAGCAGCCCGGCACCCGGCTCAGAGCCACGGTAAGCGAATTTGGCCCGGTGCTGCTTTCCAAAATTTTAGGGCTGAATGATACGCAGGGCGGGCTGGTAGCCATGATTTTTAAGTATTGCGACGATAAGAAATTACCCCTGCTGGATTTGAAAGATTTTATAAAGGTTCTTCAATTTGTAAGCGATGAAGGGAAAAAACAACTGGAAAAAGATTACGGAAAAATTTCAACCACCTCAACCGGCACTATACTGCGAAAAGTAATAGAATTACAACAGCAGGGAGCCGACTTGTTTTTTGGAGAATTAAGTTTTGATGTAGATGACCTGATGCACATCAGCGACGATGGCAGAGGGATTATCTCTATTGTTCGGGTGAATGACATTCAGGACAGGCCCAAGATGTTTTCCACCTTTATGTTGCAACTGTTGGCCGAAATTTATGCCACATTTCCCGAAGAAGGCGATTTAGACAAACCCAAACTGGTTATGTTTATTGATGAAGCGCATCTGGTATTTCAGGAGGCCAGTGATGTGTTGCTTCAGCAGATAGAAACAATCATTAAACTCATAAGGTCTAAAGGGGTAGGTATATATTTCTGTACACAAAACCCCAACGATATACCTGCCGATGTATTGGCTCAGTTGGGTTTGAAAATTCAACATGCCCTCAGGGCTTTCACGGCCGCCGATCGGAAAATGATAAAAAAGACGGCAGAAAATTATCCCGAAACTGAATATTACGTTACCGAAGACCTGATTACTCAATTAGGTATCGGAGAGGCTTTGGTGACTTTACTGAATGAGAAAGGAATTCCAACTCCATTGGCCCACTGCATGATTCGGCCGCCGCGAAGCCGTATGGATATTCTTACCGAAGAAGAAATACAACAGATTATTCGCTCATCCAAACTGGCGGCAAAATATAATCAGGTAATTGACCAGCAAAGCGCATATGAAATATTAACTGCTAAACTCAATGAAGCCGAAGAGCGAACCCGTCAGGCAGAACAGGAAGATGCCCGAAAGCCTTCCTCAAAACAACAAAAAGAAAAAACCATATTTGACAACCCGGTCATACGAAGTATGACACGTACGGCAGGTAACACCATAGTGAGAAGTCTGCTCGGCGCACTCGGTCTTGGAGGAAGATCAAGAAAACGCAGGGGTTTGTTTTAACTTGTATGAGAATGATGTAAACATTTTGATATGCGATTTCCCATTATCTTCGGGCCTCAAATGTAAAAGATATGCTTCCTCGTTATAAACGCATTTTACTGAAACTCTCCGGCGAAGCTTTGATGGGGGATAAAAATTACGGTATTGATCATGAAATCATTTCTCAATATGCCCGCGATATTAAATCAGTGACAGAGTTGGGAGTGCAGGTGGCATTGGTTATCGGCGGAGGAAATATATACAGAGGCATGAATGAAGCGGAAACCGGAATTGAAAGAGCGCATGGAGATTACATGGGCATGCTGGCAACCGTAATTAACGGCATGGCAATACAGGCAGGGTTGGAAAAAGCAGGTGTTTATACAAGGTTGCAAAGCGCTATCAAAATGGAACAGATAGCAGAGCCCTACATTCGCCGTCGAGCTATCCGGCACCTGGAAAAAGGAAGAGTGGTGATATTCGGAGCAGGTACCGGAAATCCGTATTTTACAACGGATACAGCCGGTTCATTGCGGGCCATAGAAATTAATGCCGACGTGATCTTAAAAGGCACACGGGTAGATGGGATTTATTCTGCCGACCCTGAAAAAGACTCTAAAGCAACTAAATATGATACTATTACTTTTCAGGAATGTTTAAATAAAAATCTGAGGGTAATGGATATGACAGCATTTACCCTTTGTATGGAAAATCAGCTTCCTATCATCGTTTTCAACATGAATAAGGAAGGGAATTTGTACAGGGTCGTTACCGGAGAAAAAGTGGGAACATTAGTCACATCCTGAATATATCGTAATTTTACGATTCGTAAATAGTAAATTTTTATTATCTTTCCGAACAACTTCGAAATCCACAGTTATGAAAGCCTCAATTTAAAATGTTAAAATATTATAGCCCTGACTCATAACTGATATGGATTTATTGATTTCCCTTTCCGTTGTTGAATTTGCCACAGCTTTGCTTTCTGCCGTAATGTTGGGGGTGGTCATACACTATTTATTATATCAGAAACTTTCGCACTTAAAATAAAAAAACCGAAACTTTTTCAGAATCCCAAAAAGAGAATGAATCCAAAAGATTTTGGCTGGCGGATTTATTCATAAAAGATAAAGAAATTGAAGAGCTGAAATGAAAACTAAATGAGGCAGAAGAAAATTATCAAATCTATTTTATAAAGGCTGAAGAAACCCGAAAAGAAATTAAGAGATTGCAACAGGAAATTGAATATCTCAAAAATAAAGAGCAAAACACTGTCTCTGCAGAGCCCCAATTTATAAATGAGCCGGAGTCGGCAAATGAGGTTTCATGGGAAGGGCTTGAAAAAAAGATAAATGATTTACTCAATCAATTACAAGTTGTTCAGCAGTTCAGAAACGAAGAAGAAAAATTAAAGGCGGAAAATTTGTTTCTCAACAAAAGGGTAAATGAGCTGGAAACGAAGCTGGATAAAAAATGTGACATCATAAAATCCTTTGAACATAAAAAAAGGAATGCTGGAAGAAATAAATTCACAACTGGATATGGCTGCCGGCGAGGTTAATCATTTAAAAGCAAAAATAAATGAGCTGGAACGTCAGATTCACGAATCAAAAATGATAAAATTAAATCAACAGGATTTGCAGGAAGAAATTTCACGCTTACACTACGAACTGGATCAGCAAAAGCAAAAAAACGAACTGATCATTCAGGAATATATGAACCGGAAGATGAAAGCAGGCGAATTTGAAGAAAAACTCAGGGAATCCGACATTCTGATTAATCAACTGAAAAAGAAAATTTCATATTTTGAACTCATGACTCAAGATGCCGAACGGATTGCCGAAACCCATGAAAAACTGCAATCCCAGCAAAAAAAATCGGCGAACTGGAAAGTCGTTTACAAATGATCACCGCCGAAAGAGATTATCTGGAGTCTCTTCAAGGCAAAGAATAATCCACCGGTTTACCTAAAAATCATCACGCTTCCTGCTGATATTTCTCATAAAAACAGGTTTTATTTTGTTTTAATTTTGTAATATTAAATATGAAAAAGCAGGTTGCTTCTCTTCGCAAAGAATATAAAAGGGGAGCTTTAACTGAGAAAACAGCTGAACCAAACCCTTTTCGCCAGTTTGAAAAATGGTGGAAAGAGGCAGTTAAAAGCGTACCCGAAGAGGTAAATGCCATGACGGTTGCCACCGCAACCAAAGACGGAACTCCCTCGGCTCGTATTATGTTGCTGAAAGATTTTAGTGAAAAAGGTTTTGTTTTTTTTACCAATTATCAAAGCCGGAAAGGTTTGGAACTGGAAGAAAATCCGAAAGCCTGCCTGGTTTTTTTCTGGAAAGAACTGGAAAGGCAGGTGCGCATAAGCGGTAGGGTGCAAAAAACATCGACGCAAATTAGCGATGATTATTTTTATTCACGTCCATTTTTAAGCCAGCTTGGCGCCGTTGCCTCCCCGCAAAGCCGTATTATCAGGAACCGCAAGTGGCTGGAAGAGCGTTTTCAGAAAGTCAGAGAGTCGTTGAAAAAACAAATGCTGAAAAGGCCGGATCACTGGGGTGGATACATCCTGAAACCGGATAGCTTTGAATTTTGGCAGGGAAGACCCGGACGCCTGCACGACCGCTTACTTTATACGTTGTCCGAAAACGGTAAATGGAAAAGAGTACGTTTGGCGCCTTAAGTAAAAAAATTATCATATTTATAAATTAAAATTTGTGTTTGTAGTAGTGGAAGGAAATAATTTCTAAAAATTTATTTTTGACAATCTTACATTATATGAAAAATATCATTCCCATCTTTTACTTATTCTTATTCGTCAAACCAATATCTGCCCAAACTTATTCTCGTCATTATCTGAAAAACGATTCGGTTTTTTTTAAACACATAAAATACCGTTTGGTTGGCCCGTTTCGGGGAGGAAGAAGTGCTGCCGTGGCCGGAAGCATCCGGCATAAAACCACTTTTTATTTTGGCGCTACGGGTGGCGGCGTATGGAAAACTACCGACGGCGGAAGCAACTGGACAAATATATCCGATAAATATTTCGGAGGTTCTATTGGCGCCGTGGCCGTTGCTCCGTCAGACGAAACAATTATCTATGTAGGTGAAGGGGAAGTGACCATGAGAGGAAATGTAAGCGAAGGAATAAACGGCATCTGGCGCAGTGATGACGGTGGAAAAACATGGAAAAATCTCGGATTGAAAGATACTCGCCACATCGTACGAATTGTGATTCATCCTAAAAATCCCGACATCGTTTGGGTGGCGGCCATGGGTCATCTTTTCGGGCCCAATGAAGAACGGGGAGTTTTTAAAACCACCGACGGAGGAAAAACCTGGCGAAAAACCCTGTATGTTAATCATCAAACCGGTTGTAGTGAACTGGTTATGGAGCCCGGCAATCCCAATGTTTTGTACGCCGGCACCTGGCGGGTTATCCGTACGCCTTATTCTCTGGAAAGCGGAGGCGAAGGCAGTGGATTATGGAAAAGCACGGACGGCGGAGAAACATGGAAAAATATTTCAGGAAACAAAGGGTTGCCCAAAGGTATCTGGGGAATTGTTGGTGTAGCCGTAGCCCCTTCTAACCCCGACAGAGTTTATGCCATCATTGAAAATAAAGACGGCGGATTGTTTATGAGTAACGATGCCGGCGAAACCTGGACTTTGCAAAGCAACGATAATAATATCAGGCAAAGGGCATGGTATTACACCAAAGTATATGTTGATCCTAAAAACGAAAACAAAGTGTATTGCCCGAATGTGGAATTCTGGGTGAGTCAGGATGCGGGAAAAACCTTTAAAAGCATTCCCACCCCGCATGGCGATCATCACGATTTATGGATAGACCCCGAAGACGGGAACCGGATGATTGTGGCCGACGACGGCGGCGCTCAGGTAAGTTTTGACGGTGGTGTAAACTGGAGCACCTACCTAAATCAGCCTACAGCCCAAATTTATAGGGTTAGCGCCGACAATGCCTTTCCCTATCGCATCATGGGAGGCCAGCAGGATAACACGGCTTTCCGTATAAAAAGCAGAACCTACGGCGCTGCCATTACCGCAGCTGACATGGAAGTAGCAGCCGGCAGCGAAAGCGGTTACGTTGTGGCCGATCCGCTTAATCCTGAAATTACTTATGGCGGAAATTATCAGGGGATGCTGCAAAGACTGGATCATCGAACCGGAGAATCCAGGCTGATTAATGTTTGGCCCGTTGACAATATGGGAGCAGGCGCCGAAGCGGCCAAATACCGGTTTCAATGGAATTTCCCCATTTTCTTTTCACCGCATAATCCCAAAAAATTATATGCAGCCGGAAATCATCTTTTTGTTACCGAAAATGAAGGCCGTAGCTGGCAAATCATCTCGCCCGACCTTACCACAAATGATAAATCCAAACAAATGTCAAGCGGAGGCCCTATCACGAAAGACAATACCTCCGTTGAGTATTACTGTACCATTTTTACAGCCTGTGAATCGCCGCTTGAAAAAGATCTGCTCTGGACCGGCAGCGATGACGGTCTCATCCATGTCAGCAAAGATGGCGGCAAAAACTGGGAAAACGTCACTCCGAAAAACTGCCCTTCTTTTATGATGTGGAACTGTGTAGAACCAGACCCTTTTAAAAATGGAGCTGCTTATTTTGTGGGTACCCGCTATAAATCAGACGATTTTAAACCCTATATTTATAAAACCGAAGATTACGGAAAAACCTGGAAATTGATCGTTAACGGAATTCCTCCGCTTCACTTTGTCAGAGCCTTGCGGGCCGACCGAAAACGAAAAGGTCTCCTCTACGCCGGTACAGAATACGGGATGTACATCTCTTACGACGACGGAGCTTCCTGGCGACCCTTTCAACTCAATCTGCCGGTAGTTCCCATAACCGACCTGGCCATCAAAAACAACGATTTGATTGTGGCCACCCAGGGTCGTAGCTTTTATATTCTGGACGACCTTTCGGTGGTGCAACAAAGACAAGATGAAATTTTACAGAAAAATCTTCATGTATTTGACGTCAATCCGGCTTATCGTATGCCGGGCGTTAGCAGGCGCGGCGGTACAAGAACGGTTTCCGCCCCGTTGCGAAACGTGGGAATGAATCCGCCCAATGGTGTCGTTTTTCATTACTACCTGAAAAAAGCAGACGATTCAACAAAACTGACCATAGATATTCTGGATAAAAACCGGAAAAAAATCAAAACCTTTTCTACCCAGGCTAAAGATGACAAACTGGAAGTAAACCCCGGCATGAACATGTTCGAATGGGATATGTTGTTCCCCGCCGCTGAGCGTTTGGAAGGGCTGGTGTTATGGAATGGTTTTCCGGCAGGCCATAAAGCGGCTCCGGGCGATTACTTTGCCAAATTCAAAACCGGTTCCGACTCGGCCGAAGTGAAATTTACCATTTTGCCCGACCCCAATTATAAAGTTTCTCAGGAAGAGTATGAAGAGCAGGTGAATTTTCTCAACACCGTTAAAGAAAAATTCAACGAAATAATCAAAACCATTCGAAATATCCGGGAACTGAGACAACAACTGAATGAATTCAAAGCCCGAAACGGAAAAAACATGCCGTCCGAAATAAAACAACAGATAGATACCATCATCCGCAAAATAACAAATGTGGAAGACGCCCTGCATCAAACAAAAGCCAAAAGCAGTCAGGATGTTCTCAATTTCCCCATCATGCTCGATGATAAACTGGCCGGTCTATATAATGTAGCAGCATCCGGCCATGGCGCTCCGCCAAAACAGGTAAAAGATGCCTACGCCGAACTGTCTGAAAAAATAGACGAACAAATTAATCGCTACAAGACCATCCTTTCCGCCGATGTCAGCGCATTAAATCAGCTGGTACACGAAAAACGGTTGCCCGTATTCGGTGTTAAGGAAAGCGAAACCAAAGATAAATAAAATCAGCTCGGGCATTATTGTTTTACATCCGATACGGCGCCTCTCGCTCCGTAGGTTATGCCAAACCTTATTTCACCGGGAGGCAGACCGCTTCTCCGGCTGCATTTACCGAAAATGAAATAACTTGCAACCCGATTCATTAAAGTCAGGTCTCGTAGTACAATGGATAGTACACAGGTCTCCGGAACCTGGGATTCTGGTTCGATTCCAGACGAGACTACAAATTATTATGCAGCTTTTTTGCTCAAGTATCATTATTCTGCAAACCGCCTTTCGCCATGCAAGAACAAACCTTCCGAAATATCCGACACCTGGATTCCGCAGCGCTGGATGAATATCTGAAGCAGAAAGGCGAACCTTCTTTCCGTACAAAACAAATAGAAGAATGGTTGTGGAAAAAAGGCGTTTCTTCGTTCGAAGCCATGACCAATATCTCCAAAAAGCTGAGAGAACAATTACAGGAAGATTTTTTCTTACCGGCGCTTTCGGTACATGCATTTCAGAAAGCGGCCGACGATACTATAAAACTTCGCTTTAAAACCTTCGACGGCCATTTTATTGAAGGCGTGCTCATTCCCGCAGAACGTCGCTACACCGCATGCGTTTCATCGCAGGTTGGTTGCTCGCTCAACTGCCGCTTTTGCGCCACGGGCTATCTCGGCAGAAAAAGAAACCTCTTCTTTGATGAAATTTTTGACCAGGTAGTTTTGCTCAATCAAACCAGCCTTACACATTTCAATCATCCTCTCACCAATATCGTGTTTATGGGAATGGGCGAGCCGTTACTGAATTATTCCAACGTACGGAAAGCCATAGAACGTATAACCTCAACCGACGGGCTCGCCATGAGCCCCAGACGAATTACCGTTTCCACCGCAGGGATTGCCAAAGCCATCAGGCGACTGGCAGACGATAAACTAAGATGCAAACTGGCCCTTTCGTTGCATGCCGCCAACGATGCCAAGCGAAGCCGGGTAATGAATATAAACGAAACCAACAACATTGCAACGCTTATTGAAGCATTGAATTATTTCTATCATCAAACCCGGAATGAAATCACCTTTGAATATATCCTGCTCAAAAATTTTAATGATACGCTCAAAGACGCCGAAGAACTCGTAAAGCTCTATCGCCAGACAGACGGCGCGGATTTAATCAACATCATTGAATACAACCCCATAGATTTTGCCCGCTTCGAAAAGCCCGACGAACAAACTATTCATCGTTTTACCGAATATCTGCGCAATAAAAAAGTAAACGTACGCATACGTAAAAGCCGCGGCAAAGATATTGATGCTGCCTGCGGCCAGCTGGCCAACAAAGCCCTCGCCTGAGTCTTTTTCACAAACCATTAAAACTTCCCTTTAAACCTCGTTCTTCGCTCAAAGTCAAACTCATGTTCTGACACAATGCGAAACGGAGAATTTCAATAAATGTTTCAATCAAAGTGTTAGTTTGGTTTTTTGACAGAGTGATTGTTTAGAGGCTGCCGGCAGCAAATACTTCGTTCATCGGTAGAGTACCGCACCTGAACCGATTTTTCGAGGTTCGGTATCGCTGCCGCTCTCCCGATAAATAGGGGGGAAAGCCCTGCGGGCGGTGCAGCCCTTCGTCTTCCGTATCGCTGATCGGCATGAAAAGTGACAGATAAAATATTTCAGATAAGATTACATGAAAAACCAACACCCTTAACATTTTTTTGTAACCGGAAACAAAAAGTTATATGTATTTCATTCGTCAAACTTAAAACACAGCACTATGAAAAAAATCATTTTGGTTGCCCTCTTCGCCGGCCTTGCCGCTTATCAAACAAATGCACAACGCATACCCGGGCGTCGCGGAGAGCCTAAAGAAAATCAAGGGCCTCATCAAAAACAACACTACGGCGCTTTACTGAAAGATCTCAATCTCACGGAAACGCAAAAAGAACAAATCAAAAAGGAAAATGAAGCGTTTCGGAAAAAAATGCAGGAATTAAAGAACAACGAAAACATCACCGTAAAAGAATGGAAAATGCAAAGAGAAAAACTCTTTAAAGAACACAAAGAAAATCTTCAGCAGGTTTTGACAGATGAACAAAAAACAAAGCTGGAAAAAATAAAAGCTGACAGAAAAAAAGAAATGGAGCAGCGTACGGAAAAAAGGGCTGAACAAATCAAAAAAGAATTAGGCCTTACCGATGCCCAGGCCGAAGCCTTCAGAAAAAACAGGCAGGAACTGGCCGAAAAAATAAAATCTGTCAAAGAAAATCAAAGCCTGTCGAAAGAACAGAAAAAAGAACAGATAAGGGAGTTGATGCAAAAACATAACGAGTGGCTGAAGTCAAACCTGACGCCGGAGCAGTATGAAAAGCTGAAAGAAATGCGTAAAGACCGTTTCAAAAAACCAAAACGCTCAAGGCCCGTCGGTCTCATCAGTTAATCCCTGTGAATTCACGAATAAAAGGCTCCGGAAAATTCCGGAGTTTTTTATTTTATCCCTTTGCCGGACCAAAGCCGCTAAGAACGAAATCCCCGCATTTAGTTCATTTTTGAATCTCTTCCGGTTTCAAAGAATATCTCAGCAAACCCGTTCCGTTTTTATTACTTTTGCCCCTATGAAAATTTTAATGGTTTGTTTGGGAAACATTTGCCGGAGCCCTATGGCCGAAGGCATTCTGAAAAAGTTGGTTAAGCAATATAACTTAAACTGGGAGGTAGCCAGCGCCGGCACTAATGATTATCATAGAGGCGAGCCCCCGCATCCGTTGGCAAGAAAAGTATGCCATATACATGGAATCAATATTGACTCTATCCGCAAGCGAAAATTTTGTGCTACCGATTTTAAAGAATATGACAGAATTTATGCCATGGCTACTGATGTGCTGGAAGAGATGCGCTATATTGCCGGCAAGGATTTCGATGCCCGAAAAGCAGGATTGCTGATGGATGAATTGTACCCGGGCCGCCGGATAAGCGTACCTGACCCCTGGTACGGGCCCGAAGATGCATTTCATCAGGCATACAAAATGATTGAAAATGCTTGTAAGGCTTTGGTTGAAAAATATGCAGTAACCTGCTGCTCCTGATTATTTTTACATCATGTTATGACCACACCGCCATCCATACCTCAGGGCACACGGGATTTTGGCCCGGATATCGTTTGCAAAAGAAATTTCATTTTTCAAACCATAAAACGATTTTTTGAACTCTACGCATTCCAGCCTCTCGAAACGCCGGCGCTGGAACATCTGGATACTTTAATGGGAAAATACGGCGATGAAGGCGATAAATTGATTTTTAAAATTCTCAACAACGGCCTTGATCATCCCGAAAAACAACAAAAAGCCAGAGAAGAGTTTGAAAAAATCCTGCAGGGAAAAAATTCTTCCTTTATCACAGAAAGAGCGCTGAAATATGATTTAACGATTCCGTTGGCGCGTTATGTGGCCATGAATCATCAGCGAATAACATTTCCGTTTAAACGATTTCAGATACAACCCGTATGGCGTGCCGACCGCCCTCAGAAAGGCCGTTACCGCGAATTCTGGCAATGTGATGCCGATATCGTCGGCAGCCGCTCTTCACTGCATGAAGCCGAACTGGCCTTGCTTTGTCATGACGTGTTCACCGGACTGGGACTGAAAAATTATTCGCTGCGGGTAAATCATCGCAAAATACTGGCCGGCTTATGCGAAACGATGGGCTGCAGCGAAAAATTAACACAGATAACTACCGCCATAGATAAACTGGAAAAAGCCGGATGGGAAAAAGTAAGCGCCGAGTTGCAAAAAGCAGGGCTTCTTCCGCAGCAAACCGATACCGTTCGTCAGTTCATTTCTATTACAGGAACGACAGAAGAAGTGATAAAGCAACTGCAGGATTTAATGCCTCACTCATACGAAGCGGCTGCCGGGATTGAAGATATAAAATCATTTTTTTCCTGGCTGAAAAATATAACCATTCCAGTAGTGCTTGACCCTTCCCTGGCCCGGGGGCTGGATTATTATACAGGAATCATTTTTGAAATAAAAGCTCCGCCGGAAGTAAAAATGGGAAGCCTCGGCGGCGGCGGGCGCTACGATAACCTTACCGGACTCTTTGGCGTAACCGGCATATCCGGCGTGGGGATATCTTTCGGAATTGACCGGATTTTTGACGTAATGGAAGAACTTTCGCTTTTCCCCGATTCTCTTAACGAAACAGCAAAACTTATATTTTTTAACCTGGGAATAACAGAAACAGAGGTTACCTTTTCGCTGGCCAGGGAATTAAGAAATAAAGGGAACAGTGTAGATATTTATCCGGACAAAGTGAAACTGGACAAGCAGTTCAGATACGCAGAGAAAAAAAATATTCAATGGGCAGTCATCATCGGCGAGGAAGAAATCAAAACCCATACCGCAAAACTGAAAAACCTGAAAACGGGCGTTCAGCAAACACTGACTTTTACAGAATTGCTCAATTTCTCTTTTTAAAAAAAACTGAAATTATGAAACCTGTCTTCAACTACCTGAAAATTGCCTTTTTCAGTATGGTAATTTTCATCTCCTGCACCTCAAAAAAATCAGATGTACCGGTGCCGAAAGAAACTGCATTTGTGGTACATATTAACGGCGCTTCTTTGAGTGAAAAACTTCCATGGGATGAAGTAAAAAATTCTTCCTGGTTTGAAGAAGCATTACAGCAGCCGGATAATGAATTTCTTCGCTCTGTTCTCAAAAATCCCGAAGAGTCGGGTGTGGATCTTAAAAAAGAGATGTATTTCTATATCATGGCACAGGGAAAACCGGGTTTGTTCTATAACGGATTTTATTCGAATCTGAGCGATTCCTCAAAGTTTTTAAAACTGCTACAAACGCTTTTGCCACAGACAACCCCGGAAAAAAAGGAAAATCTGCTCTATGTAGCCAACGATAATTTGGCTGTTGCGTGGAATAAAAATAAAGCCGTCGTAGTGAGCATTATGAATGAAAAGCAGGTTATAGGTGTTAATGATTCTACAAAAAAATTAATTACAAAAGACAGCCTTTTGGCCTTTGCCGGAAAAATGTTTTCCCTGAAAAAAGGACAAAGTCTGGGAAGTGATTCCCGGTTTTCTGATTTGCTGAAAGAAAAAGGAGATATTCATTTCTGGTATAATACTTCTTTCATGACCGGTATGTTGCCGGCTATGCTGAGCCTTACAAAAATAGGCGAATTGATTTCTGAAAATGCTCTGGCCGCCGCTGTTTCGTTTGATAACGGAAAAATTCATTTAGAAGGAAAGCAATATTATGGCAAAACAATGTCCGAACTATACAAAAAATATCCACCGGAAAATTTCGATGCAAACACTTTGAAAAAATTACCGGCAGCCAATCCGCTTATGGTTTTTTCATTCAACTATCCGCCCGAAGGGTTAAAAGAATTTATCAAAACGTTGGGGCTGGACGGATTATTGAATATGTTTTTAGCCGAATCACAGCTCAGCATGGATGATTTTTTCAATGCACATAAAGGAGATTTATTGTTTTCTGTACTGGATGTGAAGCGCCCCGGAGCTTCAGATGCGGTGTTAAATCAGCCAAAAGAAAATCTGAATACAGATAAAGAACCAAAGCCGGTTTTTCTTTTTGCCGGCGCAATAAAAGATAAAACGGCATTTGATAAGTTTACGGATGGATTAAACAAACTTCTGAAAAAAGAAGAAGGGGCTCCGTCTCCGGATTTCCAAAAGGTGAAATTCGTAGTGAAGGATGGTTGGTTCATAGCCGGAAATGACCCCGAACAAATGAATCAGTTCGGTAACGCATCTGCCGATCATCCCTTCATCTCCAAAATAAAAGGGTATCCGATGGGCATGTTTGTGGATTTTCAGAAATTTTTCGAGAAAATACGTCCCGATATAGCCAAGAATGAAGAAATGATGAAGCTTGATGAAGCCCAAAAAACATGGAAAGAAATAGTTTTCACGGGAGGGACGTGGAAAAAAAATGGAGTCACATTTCAGGGCGATATTGTTTTAACGGATGCATCTGTAAACAGCCTGAAAAAGCTGAATCAGTTTTTATCCCAGCTTTATGAAATTTCAAAGAAAGATGAAACCGGCGAGGATATTCAGGAACCGGCAAAAAACGATACGCTTACGGTGCCCGAACCGGATAAAACACCCTGATTTGCCAACACGTTCAGCCGAATTTTTTATGAAAATCAAGGGCGGTAAGAACTCAAATATTTCAATTTCGTTTTTACCGATTTATTTTTATTTTACGTTTTTTGAACGTCATGATAATTGAAGTTTCAGGCCTGTTACCTTTGTTTTTTGAAGAGTCAAAAACAATAAATTCCGATATCTGGGGTAAGCAGATTTCATTTACCTGTGGAGAAAAAATACATATTACTGCACCTTCGGGAAGCGGAAAAACAACGTTGATGCATTACATCTACGGGTTACGCCATGATTATAATGGAGCGCTGAAAATTTTTTCAAAAAAGCTCTCAGCGTATACGCCGGAAGAAATGAGCGAACTTCGACGATGCCGAATCAGCATCGTATTTCAGGATCTCCGGTTGTTTCCCGAACTCACCATTCGCGAAAACCTGGAAGTGAAAAGACTACTGCATCCGTCTATACCGCTAAGCCTTATTGAAGAAATGACCGACAGACTCGGCATCTCAAACCGGTTAGATAAACCTGCAAAAATTTGTTCCATGGGCGAACAGCAACGCACAGCTATCATTCGCTCACTGTTACAGCCTTTTGAAATCCTGTTGCTGGATGAGCCGTTCAGCCATCTTGATGATGAGAATTGTCGGCTTTCCGCCCAACTGATTCAGGAAGTTGCCGAAAAACAAAACGCATGTATAATTTACGCAGATGTGAAAACAACTTCTTTTTTTGAAAATCAGCAACTGTTACGTTTATAAAATACGAACTGTGTCCGATTTTAAGCTGATAAAAAAAATAATAAAAACATCCGGCGGAGTCCAATCCCGAAGCTTCAGCCTGGCCGGACTGACTGTCGGTTTATTTTTGTTATTGGCTTCCCTGCAAACCTATTTCTATATTCAGCAAATTTTCCGGGAAAAGCAGATTCGGAAATCCGGGTATGATTATGTGTCGCTTTCCAAAGTAATCACCAATGAAAATATGGGTAAAGACAACCGCTTTACCGAGCAGGAAATGCAGGAGTTGAAAGCCCATCCCTTGATTGAAGATGTGGCTCCGTTGATAGCGAGTCGATTTAAAATAGTGGCCGGCGCCGGAAATGCTATTCCTTTTTCTTCCGATATTTTTCTGGAATCGCTTGATGAATCATTTCTGGATACCGTGCCTCCTGGTTTCTCCTGGCAGGAGGGACAAATGAAAGTGCCTGTCTTGTTTTCATCCGACTTTCTGGAAATGTATAATGTATTTGCGCCGGCTTACGGATTGCCTCAGATATCTGAAAAAACCGGCTCCAGCATAAACATTCAGTTTTACTGTGAAGGACCTTTGGGTAGCCGTACATTCACGGCAGGCATTCTGGCTTTTACAGACAGGGTAAATTCCTTGCTGGCACCGCGCAGTTTTATTGAGTGGGGCAATAAAAATCTGGCTGGCGTACAGGAAACCAAAGCATCAAGAGTTTTCATTAAAACAAAAGACATCAACAACGAAGAGCTTCTTCGGTTTCTGGAAAAGAAACAGTATCGTGTCAATAAAGAAAAGACCTTATCCGCCAGATCCCGTGTCATCCTGCGCGGAATAGTTGCCGGTATCGGAATACTGGGATTGATGATTTCACTGCTGGCTCTGCTTTTGTTCGTTTATTTTCTGAAACTGCTTTTGGCGCAAAACACCGAAAATATCCGTTTGCTTTTGATGTTGGGATATTCACCCCGATGGATCGCCGCAAAACTATCGGCTCGTTTTATTCCACTTTATGTATTAGCCTCGTTAATGGCTCTTGCTACTGTTCAGTTCTTGTATTGGATTTTTCGCCTGGAGTTTTTCAACTCTGAGGTCGATCATTTTCCGCTGTTATCTTTTCCGGTTTGGACAGCAGCTATTGTATTAACGCTCTTTTCATTTACGATCAATTTCTTTACGGCCAGAAAAATTATTTATAAAATGCTTTAATTTTTTTCCCGGAAATTGTTTCTGAAACAACACTGAAAAATAATCTTATTATCAACAGAGCCTTAAAATCTGGGACACAGCACATACTCGGGTGTATTTTTTCTGAACCCGGAGTAGGAGATTGAGATTTCAAACCCGCCTCTTCCGTAAGTTGAGGTGCTGTATTTGGAGATGTTTACATCGTAACTGAAGGTAACGGAAAAGGGGAAGTAGTCTAATTTGATGACGGGGATAAGTGCATCATTTAGTCGGATAAAGGAGCCGGCGTGGAGGGTATAGTTGGGATTATCGGGGTCGGGCCCGATTTTCAGTCCGTACATTCCTCCGGCCATGGTTTCGGTAAACAGCCCCTGCCGGGAATGGTCGGCCTGGAAGGTGAGA
Source organism: Chitinophagaceae bacterium (assembly GCA_026415715.1). Lineage (GTDB taxonomy): Bacteria > Bacteroidota > Bacteroidia > Chitinophagales > Chitinophagaceae > JJ008. Next base: position 65,635 of record JAOAGO010000013.1, read on the forward strand.
TAGGCATAGTCGGATACGCCGAGTTTGATGCC
>JAOAGO010000014.1:0-16639 GCA_026415715.1 Chitinophagaceae bacterium
ACCGACAGCCCGAAGGACACCGGACAGGCGATGAACAGCGAACCTGCCCGCCGAAGGCGGGACGATGAGAGCCCCAAAGCCAAACATCAAACCATACGCTTATACACGCAATGCGGCAGAAAACGCAACAAATACGCAATAAGCCGCCAGCGCCTGCTGATGAAGGCTTGCCGTTTTCGTTTTTCAACGGCATGAATGATTTGGCGGGCTGCTTTGTGAACGGGGACCACCCAAAAGAGGCGGTGGCCCTTTGCCATTTTGGTGGCCACGAAACCGGGTTCAACACAGGTGACGGAAAACTGAGGGCTGATGCGTTCGGCGCGCAGTGCCAGCCCGTAGGCATAGCTGCTTTGAAACGCTTTGGACGCATTATAAGCAGGCGCATGTAAGCCGCCCCGATAGGCCGCTACGGATGAGATAAAGGCCAGACGGCCGCTCCCCTTCTTTTCGAAATAATGAAAGGCCCAGTTGGCTATTTTCAGAAAGCCATTTACGTTGGTATCAACGGTCATTTTATCAATTTCCCAACTCAGGTCTTTGTCCGGCTCGCCCACGCCGGCGCTGAGAATAAGGGTATCCATTCCCTGCATACGCTGCACCAGTTCCTGAAGGTGAACGAGACAATCATCGGCCGTGATATCAAAGCAGGCGGTTTCAATTTGTTCGGGGAATTGCTGTTTGATTTCCTGAAGCAGAGGGTTCCGCCGGCCTGTAATACCTACTTTATATTTTTTTTCGGCATACAATTCGGCAATTTTTCTGCCGATGCCGGAACTGGCGCCGATGACAATGATTTTGCGGAGGGACATAGATTTCAATTGTGTGTAAAAATGATAAATTTAATTTAAACACACCACGGTTGTGTTTTTAAAAATGATGTAAATTCAGTTTGAAATAACGGTATGCAAAAAAATACCTGAAAGAAAGCTGATTCAGTTTTTGGTACGATTTTCAAGGCGGATGGAGATTTTTCAACATCCTATCCTACTTTCAAAAAATAATTATCTTTCCCCGTTAAAAACCGAAACGGAAATTTATGTTAACCGCTTACAAAGGCCCGAAGCCCCGGCTTTCTTTCTGGCAGGTATGGAATATGTGCTTTGGTTTTTTCGGAATACAGTTCGGCTGGAGCCTGCAAATGGGAAACATGAGCGCTATTTATGAATATCTGGGCGCCAAACCGGAAGAAGTTCCTCTTTTGTGGTTAGCCGCACCGATGACAGGGCTTATCGTTCAACCCATCATCGGTTACCTGAGCGACCGCACCTGGCATCCGCGATGGGGGCGGCGCAGGCCTTACTTTTTTATCGGCGCCCTGCTGAGTTCGCTGGCGCTTTTTATCATGCCGCATTCTTCTGAAATCTGGATGGCGGCGGGCATGTTGTGGATACTTGACGCTTCCATAAACATCAGCATGGAGCCGTTCCGCGCTTTTGTGGCCGACAATTTAGACGAAAGCCAGCGTTCCTTCGGCTATTCCATGCAAAGCATGTTTATCGGCGCCGCCTCATTTATAGCCGGATTTTTGCCGGGTATTCTGGTAAACTGGCTGGGCGTGTCGAGAGAAAAAGGCTCGTCCGGCATTCCGCAGAATATCATGTGGTCGTTTTACATCGGCGCAATAGTATTTTTCGGAGCGGTGCTCTACACGGTGCTGACCAGCAGGGAATATCCCCCTTCCCCATCCCACGATAAAGAAAAACCGGAAGAAAAAAAGGAAAACATGCTGGTTGAAATTTTTTCGGCCATACGAAACATGCCCTCTCAAATGAAGCGGCTGGCCTTGGTACAGTTTCTTACCTGGCCGGGATTGTTTCTGATGTGGTTTTATTACAGCACCGGCGTGGCTGCGGAAATATTCGGAGGCGATGCCAAAACCAACAGCACAGTTTATACTAAAGGACTTGAACATGCCAACGCTACATCAGCCATTCTGAATCTGGTTACCTTTTTATTTTCGTTTACCATTCCGTTTTGGGTAAAAAAAACCGGAAAAAAACAAACCCATTTTTTTTGCCTGCTGATCGGCGGACTTGGACTGATTACCGTGCCTTTTGTTAAAGAGCCATGGATACTGTTTGTCAACATGAGCATGGTAGGCATAGCCTGGGCTTCCATTCTTTCTATGCCTTACTCTATGCTGGCCGGCTCGCTGCCTGCGGAAAAAATGGGCATTTATATGGGTATCTTTAATTTTTTTATCGTGATTCCGGAAATCATTGCATCGCTGTTTTTCGGAAAAATTTTTGAATTGTTTCTGAGCGGGCAAAGGCTTACCGCCGTGATGATTGGCGGAATACTGCTTTGCCTGGCAGCCATCGTTTGTTTAATTTTAGTAAAAGAAAAACGCAACGGCTATGCTTCACCGGCTTAAATCCTTTTTTTATATCTTTTTTCTGTTGCTGCAGAGCCTTTCCTGTGCCGCCGAAGGCATGTATCCGACGCATTGGTTTACGGGTATGAAAAATCCTTTCCTTCAAATCATGATCCACCGGAACCGCGTCGGCGAAGAAAAAATACGCATGTTGCCCTATGCCGGAGTCCGGCTTCTGAAAATACATAAGGCAGAAAATCCGAATTATGTGTTTATTGACCTGCATATCAGCGCAGCCGCCCGGCCCGGAAAAATCATGTTCAGAATAGAAAATCTGCAAAGCCCTGTAGCCATGCCGTATGAAATGCTGACCTTTGAACTCAAACCGCGTCACCGGGAAAACGGTAAAACCCGTCAACTGGGGATTCATTCGGGAGATTTCATCTACCTGATGATTCCTGACCGTTTTTCAAACGGCGACACTTCCAACGACATCATTCCCGGATACCGGGATTTGATTTGTGACCGCAAAGACCGGTTTTCACGTCATGGCGGCGATTTTCAAGGCATACTCAATCATCTGGACTATCTGACAAATCTGGGAATAACCGCCCTGTGGCTTACGCCGGTTATTGAAAACGACATGCCGCGCATGGAAGAATGGGGCAACCGCGTTGCGGGATACCACGGCTATTGGTTTACCGATCATTATCAGATTGACAAAAGACTGGGCGGAAATGAAGGATACAAAAAACTGTGCGATGAACTGCATCGCCGCGGTTTAAAAATCATACAGGATGCCGTGTATAATCATGTGGGCAATCATCATTTTTTTGCGCTTGACCCGCCGATGAAGGACTGGTTCAATACTTCTCAGAACAGCAAAGGGCCGAATCATCGCGAAGAAGTGTTCTATGACCCTTATGCTTCCCCTTCAGACAAAACCAACATGCTGGAAGGCTGGTTTGTACCGCACCTGCCCGACCTGAATCAGAAAAATCCTTTTGTGTCACAGTTTCTCATTCAACATGCCATCTGGACAACCGAAGAATTCGGTATTGACGGGTGGCGGATTGATACCTATAAATATTGTGAAGAAGAATTTCTGAACCGGTGCAACGAGGCGCTGCTTCGTGAATTTCCATCGCTTTCCCTGTTTGGAGAAGCCTGGGTAAATTCCACCGTAGCCAACGCTTATTTTACCCGCAACAACATGCTGACCCCCTTTCGCCATAACGCTACAGGCATCATAGATTTTCAGGCCTGTTTTGCCCTGCATGCCGCCATGAACGAGTCTTTCGGATGGAACAATGGCGTAAGCCGGCTTTACACTACCCTTACTCAGGATGTTCTTTACCGCCAGCCGATGAATAACGTCATTTTTTTAGACAACCATGATATGGACAGAATTTTTTCGGTTATCCATGAAGACTTTAACAAGTGGAAGATGGGTATAACCTGGTTACTGACGCTGCGCGGAATCCCGCAACTGTATTACGGCACCGAAGTGCTGATGAAAAACCGGAAAGAAGGTTCTGACGCAACGGTACGGGAGGATTTTCCCGGCGGCTGGCCCGATGATCCGGCTCACCTGAATCGTTTTTTGCCCGAAGGGCGAACTCCCTTGCAGCAGCAGGCTTATGAATATATCAGCAAACTGGCCCGCTTCAGAAAAAATGCAAAAGCCATTACTTCGGGTAAAACAATGCATTACATTCCGCAGCAGGGAGTTTATGTTTATTTCAGATATACCGATACGGAAACCGTAATGGTTATAGCCAACACGGGACATCAAACATACCAGCCTGATCCGGCAAAATTTGAAGAAAGAGTAAAAAACCGGGATCTGCTGACCGACGTGGTGAGCGGTAAAACATATCGGTGGAATGAATTTTCGGTGCAGCCCGGCGAAAGTTATGTGCTGCTGCTGAGTAAATAAAAGCCCTATGCCCCTGGATAATAAAAAAAAGGAGATATTGACTGACGCGGTGAATGAAAAAAAAGTCATTCCAAAGCGATACGAAGAAGAACATTTTATAGATACGTCAAAACCGGTCTGGACTTATTCGCTGCTCACTGAAGAAGATGTAACCAACTTCCGCAACGGAACGCACTACCGGTTGTATAAAAAATTCGGCTCTCATTCCATTCAGGTGTTTGATACCTGGGGAATATACTTTTGCGTTTGGGCGCCCAACGCCACTTCGGTTTCCGTCATCGGATATTTCAATCAGTGGCAGCCGCACCGTCACGAACTCTATCCGCGTTGGGATAAAAGCGGTATTTGGGAAGGCTTTATTCCCGGCCTTGGCCTTGGCGAAGCCTATAAATATCATATTGTCGGTTATAAAAAAAGAAAACTTGACAAAGGAGATCCTTTTGCCCACTATTGGGAAAAAAGGCCACACACCGCTTCCATTACCTGGGATTTATATTACGAGTGGAGCGATGCGCAATGGATGAAGAACCGCAAAAAACACAATGCCCTCAATGCACCCTGGAGCGTGTATGAAGTGCATCTGGCCAGCTGGCAACGACCCGATAAATACAATGAAGAATCGTACAATACCTACGATCAAATCAGAGAGCGGCTGGTGCCTTATGTGAAAGAAATGGGCTTTACCCATGTGGAGCTGATGCCGGTAATGGAACATCCCTTTGATGGCAGCTGGGGATACCAATGCACCGGATATTTTGCCCCCACTTCCCGCTTCGGCGCCCCCCAGGGACTGATGCGGCTGATTGACGCTTTTCATCAGGAAGGCATCGGCGTGATTCTGGACTGGGTGCCCTCGCATTTCCCGTACGACGCCCACGGCCTTTTTATGTTCGACGGAACGCATACCTATGAATATGCCGATATGCGCAAAGGGTTTCATCCGGACTGGAACAGTTATATATTCAATTACAAACGGGGCGAAGTGAAATCCTTTCTCATCAGCAGCGCCCGCTTCTGGTTTGATGTGTTTCATATTGACGGCATCCGGGTTGATGCGGTCACCTCCATGCTCAAATTAAATTACTCTCGGAAACACGGGCAGTGGGAGCCAAACGAATTCGGTGGCGACGGTAATCTGGAAGCCATGGCCTTTCTGAAAGACCTGAACGAAACCATTTACCGCGACTTTCCCGACGTACAAACCATTGCAGAAGAAGCCACCGATTGGCCGGGCGTAAGCCGGCCCACCTGGAAAGGCGGTCTCGGCTTCGGCATGAAATGGATGATGGGCTGGATGCACGACACGCTGAATTATTTCAAAATTGACCCCCTGTACCGCAAATATCATCAGGACAAATTCTCCTTCAGCATGATGTATTATTATGACGAAAACTTCATGCTGCCCCTGAGCCACGATGAAGTGGTGCACGGAAAAAGCCCCATGATTTACAAAATGCCCGGCGATGAATGGCAAAAGTTTGCCAACCTCAGGCTTCTTTACACCTACATGTGGACACACCCCGGCGCCCGGCTTTTGTTTATGGGCAACGAGTTTGGCCAAACCTCGGAATGGAATTATAAAACAGAACTGGCATGGGAATTGCTGCAATACGATTGTCACCGCCTGCTGCGGGAATGTGTAAAAGAGCTGAACCGTTTGCTGAAAACCGAACCGGCTTTGCACAAACTACAATTCAGCCTGAAAGGATTTGAATGGGTAGATCTCAATCACCGGGAAGAATGTGTTATAGCCTACAAAAGAAAGTCACGACGGGTAAAAGACGACCTGCTGATCATTTTGAACATGACACCGGTGGTTCGTCACGACTGGACGATATGGGTTCAGGGAAAACCCTACAAACGGGAAATATTCAACAGCGACGACAAAAAATACTGGGGTACCGGCGATGTATATAATCCCGAAATCCGTTGTGAGCTTGTAGATCGCAAACAAAAAATTTACAAGCTCATCCTAAATCTCCCACCCTTGGGCGGAATCATCCTGAAATAAAACGAAAAAGTAGGCAAACAAGTAAAATTTTAAAGGTTTTACTAAGTGCCATTAAAGGCGAAATTTTAAATTGCATAGCATCCGGTTAAACCAACACTCCCTAAATATACCAATGAATAGGAAAAAAAATATAATTAGCTGTATTTTTATATTTTGGGTTTTTACTTCAATACACTCCCAAACAACAAATCCAAAAGATAGCGCCGATCATTACCTAAATAAAGGGATTGAAGAAAAACAGTCCGGACGAAGGCTGGAATCACTGAAATGGCTTGAAAAAGCATATCGTTTTGATTCGCTGAATCATTCCGTACTGCTGGAACTGGCGCAGGCTTATCACGACCTTCGCAGATATACTCAATCCTATGCTTTATGGGTAAAAATTCTTGAAAATAAACCAAATGATACCCGAGCTCTTAAAACATTAGTAAATCTGGCACATCAACTGAAGCTTCATCAGGATGTGATTCGCTACGCCAACCAACTGAAAAAAACATCGCCGGAAGAAAAACTTGCCTTTTATATCGGAAGAGCTTACTACGACATGGATCAATACGGCGAAGCCATCCGGTATCTGAAAATTGCCGAAAATGAAGATTCGCTCAACGCCGAAACCTATTACCTGATAGCACACAGTTATACCGAAATGTCAAACTACAAAACCGCCATACCGTATTTTAAGAAAGCCATAGCGCTGAAACCCGACCCGAACTGGATATACCATCTGGCATTAACGTATTACGCCGTTCACGAAGACCAGCTGGCGCTGCAGTATATGATTGAAGCAGGAGAAAAAGGACTCTCCAAAGACAACAGCTTTCTGGAAAATCTTGCCATTGCCTATCTCAACGCCGGCAACGAGCAGAAAGGCATGGAAATGCTGCATGAAGTCCTGAAACGAAAACCCTTTGACCTCAATGTTCTGAACTTGATTGCTGAAACCTATTATGCAAAAAAATCCTACAATAAAGCCATGGAATATTGGGATAAAATTCTGGAATTTGATAAAAATAACGCTACCGCATTATACATGATTGGAATGTGCTATCAGCAAATGGGTGGAACAATAAACAAAAGAAAGGGTATTGAACTTTGTGAAAAAGCCATAACAATTGACCCATCGCTTGGCCGCAAAAAGCAAAAAAAAATGAATATCGGATTATAATGCTGATTAAAGTTTCTGGTTTAAAGCATAATTCACCTTTATTCAATCCATATTATTAATCGCACGAATCTGTCTTTTAGGACTTCAGATTTTTATTTATTAAAACTTATTTATAATAAAGATAATCAACATTTTACATCTTTTTGTTTCCAGTTTCAAAAAAATATTTTTTGGTTTTTTCAAATGTGATTAATTTTGTATATAATATTTGTTTCATAACAAAAACTATGCCCGGGAAAACATTTTACATCATTATTTTTTACTATATTGTTCTACTTTTATCCTGCGGTAAGAACGAAAGTTCTCCCTCGTCTAACCCCTGCGCCGGCGTAACGGTAAACGTAACCGGCAATATCACAAACCCCTCTGCGCCGGGCGCCAGTAACGGAAGTATTACCGTAACCGTAACAGGCGCCTCGGGATTTACATATAGTTTAAATGGCGGACCGTTTCAATCTTCACCCACTTTTAGCGGACTGCCGGAAGGAACCTATACTGTCACTGCCAAAAACAGCAACGGTTGTACCGGTACTGCCACTTTCACACTCACAGCGCCGAACCCCTGTGCCGGAGTAACCATCACCGTCAGCGGTTCATCCAACAATCCCACCACCAGCGGCGGAAACAACGGTAGCATCAACGCCACTGCTTCGGGCGGAACCCCGCCTTATACCTTCAGCCTCAACGGCGGCGCATTTCAGGCATCCGGAAACTTTACCAATCTAACCGCAGGCGTTTACACCGTAACGGCCCGCGATGCCAACAACTGCACCGGCTCTGCCAACTTTACCCTCAGCGACCCCTGCACCGGCGTAACCATAACGGTTTCCGGCACGGTAACCAATCCCAGCGCCCCGGGCGCAACCAACGGCAGTATAACGGCTTCGGCCAGCGGCGGAATAGCGCCCTACGAATATCGTATCGGAAGCGGTGCATACCAGTCGTTCGGAACATTTACGGGCCTGGGAGCCGGCACATACACCATTACCGCAAGAGATTCCCGGCTCTGCACCGGCTCGGCCACCTTTACCCTTACGGCGCCTAATCCCTGTGCCGGAGTAACCATCAATGTTTCCACCACCATTACTGGAAACACTCCTTGCACATCGCCCCCCACGGGAAGCATCACCGCATCAGCAACCGGCGGCACGGCGCCCTATACGTTCAGCCTTAACGGCGGAGCATTCCAGAGCTCGCCCACATTTTCCAATCTCAATGCCGGAAATTATACCATTGCTGCACGAGATGCCAACGGCTGCACAGGCAGCGCTCCGGCCACTGTGCCAAACCTACCTGCCGGCCCCTTGTTTACGCAGGTCAGAACCCTCATCCAGAATCACTGCGTCAGTTGTCATAACGCAGGCGCGGCAAACGGCGGAGTCAACCTTCAGCCCGACTGCAACATCGTCAATTTCCGCCAACGAATTCTGGAGCGAGCTGTCAACGGCAACCCTTCGCCCATGCCACCTTCGGGCCTGCTTCCCGCATCCGAGCGGCAAAAAATAACCGATTGGATTAACGCAGGCGGACGATACACCGATTGATTTCAGCAAAAGGCAAGCCGTGATAATTTTATTTTGGTGCTGTGATCAGCAGTAACGCTGCTCAACTGCAGTTACGGCTGCTTCGGGCTTCGGCCCGCCGCAGGCTGGACGATGACAGCCCCAAATGCTAAACATCCATCATGCGCCAAAGAAAATATAGGCCATAATGATGGCGGTAATGACGCCGGCCAGATCGGCAAGTAACATAACGGGAACGGCATACCGGCTGTTGCGTATGCCTACCGCGCCGAAATATACGGCTACGATATAAAACGTAGTGTCGGCCGAGCCGCGAAATACGGAAGCCAGATTTCCGGCAAACGAATCGGCGCCATGCGCATTGAGGGTGTCAAGCATCATGGCCCGCGCCCCGCTGCCGCTGAGCGGTTTCAGCAATGCGGTAGGCAAGGCGTCGGCTATGCGGGTATCGGCCTGAAAAAGATGAAAAATGCTTTTGATGCCGTCAAGTATAAAATCGAATGCGCCGCTGTTGCGAAATAAACTGATGGCCACCAGTAGTCCGACCAGATACGGGATGATGCGCACTGCCGTTTCAAAACCGCCTTTGGCGCCTTCTATGAAGGCATCAAAAATGTTGATGCGTTTGTACACCCCGCCGGCCACGATGAGAAAGAAAATCAGTAAAATGATTCCGTTGCTTAAATTGTTGGAAAAGAGTTGCAATTCGTCTGAGCCGAGGCGGTTTACATACCCGATTAGTAAAGCAATAACCAGCGTAATGCCGAATATCCAAAACATAATGACCGGCTGAAACAAATTGATGCGCTGACGTACGGACACCAGAATCAGGGCAGCCATTGTAGCGGCAAAAGTGGCAATGAGCGTGGGTATGAAGATTGAGGTTGAGTATTGCGACTTCATGATTACCCTGTCGGCAATGATAACAGTTGGAATAAGGGTAAGCCCTGAAGCGTGAAGGCAAAGAAACATGAGTTGCGGATTGGATGCTTTTGTTTTGTCGGGATTCAGTTCTTGCAGGCTTTCCATGGCTTTTATTCCGAAAGGTGTGGCGGCATTATCCAGTCCCAGCAAATTCGCCGAAAAATTCATCATCATGTGGCCCATGGCGGGATGGTTGCGGGGCACATCGGGAAAAATACGGGAAAAGAACGGCCCGATGATGCGTGCCAGCAGGCGAATGCCTCCGGCTTTTTCGGCAATGTTCATAAACCCCATAAACAGCGCCATGATGCCGATGAGATTTAAGCTGAGCGTTACCGCAAACCGCGCCGTTTCAAAAATGCCGTTTGTGGGCAACAGGCGGAATATTCTGTATTCGCCGTTTTCCGTACGGGCAACTTTATATTTATCCCAAACCGCCGTTTTTTTCAGTGCAAGTTGCTGATGAACCGATAAGGGCAGCGATGCGGAATCGGCGCTGCGAACAACAAGCGTATCGGTGTCTTTTCCGGTAACGAGCAGGCTGAATATTTTTTTATGTTCGGCGCTGAAGAGGTACAATCCGAGCGCTGCCAGTAGCGCTATGAGTATAAAGGCTGTCCATATACGGCTTAAAATCATATTTTTTGATTTACGGGTTCAGCGTCGGAAAGATAAGCGAATTCACTGAAATCCATTTCCGGAAGGACCGGTTTCCGCTATCTTTGCGCTTCATTTTCAAAAAAAAAAGAAGACGGAAAGATTATGCCTTTGAGAGCGGGAATTGTAGGATTGCCCAATGTCGGAAAATCTACTTTATTCAATGCCTTAAGCAACAGCGTAAAGGCGCAGGCCGCCAACTACCGGTTTTGTACCATTGACCCCAACGTAAGCCTTGTGGATGTGCCTGATAAACGATTGAAGCGGCTGGCCGAGCTGGTAGAACCGGAAAAAGTAGTTCCCACACAAATAGAAATTGCCGACATTGCCGGACTGGTAAAAGGCGCCAGCCACGGTGAAGGACTGGGGAATCAGTTTTTAGCCAACATTCGCGAAGCCGATGCCATTGTGCATGTTGTACGTTGTTTTGATGATGAAAACATCATCAGAGAAGAAGGGCCGGTGCATCCGGTGAGCGATAAAGAAATCATTGATACCGAACTGCAACTGAAAGACCTGGAAACCCTTGAGAAACGACTGGCCCGCCTGGAAAAACAAATGAAAGCCGAGCCATTGCTTCGGGAAGAAGCGGCATTTCTTCAACTCTGTAAAAAACATCTGGAAGCCGGAAAAAACCTGAGAGAGATGAAGCGCACCGATGAAGAACAAAAGATACTTAGGCCGCTATGCCTGCTTACGGATAAGCCTGTGATGTATGTAGCCAATGTAGATGAAGGGTCAATAGAAAATGGCAACCGCTATTCGGACATGCTGAAAGAGGCGGTAAAAAACGAACAAGCGGAAGTGATTGTGATGTGCAATTCCATAGAGGCGCAGATTGCCGAAATGGAAAGTGAAGAAGACCGGCGCCTGTTTATGGAAGCGTACCACATGAATGAGCCGGCTCTTGACAAGCTGGTACGAAGTGTTTATGCACTGCTACAACTGCAAACTTTTTTTACGGCCGGCAAAAAGGAAGTGAGGGCCTGGACGATACGCAAAGGATGGAAAGCCCCGCAGGCGGCAGGCGTGATTCACAGTGATTTTGAACGAGGCTTTATCCGGGCCGAAGTCATTTCGTATGAAGATTACATCCGTTACGGTTCGGAAGCGGCGTGCCGCGAGGCAGGAAAGTTGCGGGTTGAAGGAAAAGAATATGTGGTGCAGGATGGCGACGTTATGCACTTTCGGTTTAATGTATAAAACCACACGAAACGAGAGCCTCAAAACAGCGCCGTTAAACCAGCCCTGCCGAGGTGAACCGGCGAAGCTTTTCCTGATTTTCTTCCGTCGTACTGTACATTCAGTTCCAGATTATTCATGAGCCGGCGGGTAAACGTAAGCGTCCATAAGTAGTTGTTTCCGGGAAGCAGCCCGTCCAGCATAATATAGCCCACGGTAGTGTTGGCCGCATGCGGAAAAGAAATGGTGTTAAAGGTAAATTTTCCGGATACCGAGGACGTTTGAAGAATATTGTATTTACATTCCAGGTCCAGATGATGCGCTGCAGATGTTTCATTGCCGAACTGCGGCGCATTTTGTTTGATATCGAACCGGTAGCCGGTTACGATGCGAAGGGTTGTACCCTGAATGTAAGACAGTGCCGTTTCGGACGAATACGTATTGATTTCAAAATTCCGGTTGGCAAACTGCGGCGTGAGCAATATGTTTTTTCCTTTCTTCAGCATAACGTTCAGCAGGAAACTTCGCGAAACATTCCAGCGCCATTTCATATTCCAGTCGCTGAGGCTGCGGGTTTCGTAACCGTAGGTGAGCAGCGATTTGTTTTTGTTATAAAGAAAATTGACATCCACACCCCATTTGGGGTTGAAGCGGTTAAACGAAAGCGTGTTCAGCCATACGCCCGACAGTGTGATTAAGGCCGTATCATTCAGTTTGTTTCTGAACGGATTCCATTCGGTTTTGTTCTGCGCCAGCGATTTACGGTTCATTTGCATGGAGGTGTTGAAAATGATTTTAGATAACCATTTTTTCCATCCGTGCGGCTGCCGGCCAAAGACTGCAGACGGGTTGAACTGAAAGCTGTAGTTGAAGGTGATATAGTTAGCCTTGACAAACTCGTTGGTTGGCGTAAAAACACGGATGAATTTTGCCTGGTCGGGAAAAGCCGCCAGTTCAAATTCATTGAGCTGTCGTATGCCGTCATTATTATAGTCAATCCATGCATACTGTCCGGTGCCGGGCGGCACTTCAAGGAAGGCAAAGTCTCGGCGTTGTTCCTGTCCCGTTCCCGCTTCGTACAGCAGGTTTCCGGTCAACAAACCTTTCCATTCGTTAAGAATGTATTCGGCCCTGCCTAAAAAAGATTGGTCTTTATTGAATGGAGAAAGCACTGTGTCGTACACCATCAGTTTGCGAAACGTGGTATTCAGGTAAAGCTGCCTTTTGGGGTTGGAGAGCAGTTCGGCCTGAAAATTCAGGTTAAGGCTTCGGTCGCCTTTGGAAAAATGTTTGTTAAGCGGATATTTATCCGAACGGGTAAAAAAAATGGTTTTGTAGCGGTTGGGCCGTGAAGGGTCGGATTGCAGATAGGCCGAGAAAACATCAAACCAGAAAGCATCGGGCTGTATCATGCCGTTGGAGCGGGTTTGAATTTTGTTTTTTTCCAGCATGTAATTCATGCCGAAACGCCAGTGCTGAAGTTTTTTTAATTCTTTATACAAATCAAGTACCGGCCTCCAGAAAGCGCCGGTTTTATCTCCGTATCGGTATGAGGTAAGCGAAAAGCGATTGTTCAGATTCCATCCCTTCCATTGCAGATGGTGAAAGGCGCTATGCTGAAAGCCGTTATAATCATCGCTGCGACGATAGTGAGTGAGCCGGTAGCCGGCTGAGTGTTGCTGTTGTGCGCTGAGAGTTGCCGAAGCGCTCAGCAGATTTTCGTTGACGAACACGGGAAAAGGAAGTAAAGGCAATCCCCAGTCACGGTAAAATTCAACGGGCCGCAGCCGCTCCAGCGGCCTGAATTGTTGCTGTACCCATTCATAATCCAGATGGGTTTTCAGTTGCAGCGCTTGGTTTTGTTTAAGCCAGTCTTCATTCTGAAAGGTAATTTTAGCCGCCCAGCCCCTGTCGTCGCCGTCATTCAGTTTTGAAAAACGGTTTACATCCAGTTTGCCGGAGGCCAGTTCGGCCCGGATGCTCATGCCTTCTTCAGGTTTATGCTCCATGGCTGCCGTAATGAGCTGTTGCAGGCGAGGCGCCACCAGTATCTGTACCGGCTCAAAACGTCCCATTTTCATTCCGTTTACCGGCGGCACATAGCGATATACTTTTCCGTTTGCGCCGTTGAAGTCGGGCACATAGTTTCCGTTCCCCTGCCCTACATCCACAAAAGATAAACTGTAGCGTGCCTTTTGCGGATCGGTTGAGTAGCGATAAAATGAGTCGGAGCCGTTAAATACTTTTTCATATAAAATTTTATCTGCCGAAAAGCTGTCAATGGTTACGGCAGGATAAAATGCACGTTGGATGCTATCGCCCAGCAGAGCCAGAAATTGTTTCTGGCGATTATCCAGCGATTGATTAATGGAAGTGTTTCTGGCATCGGCATTCTGAAATGCGCCCAGGCGGACATTCCATTTTTTCCCCAGTTCCATTTCCTGTGCAAAATAAAGGTTGGAGTTCAGGTAATTTCTGTCCGCATACTCAAATTCAACCTGAATGCGGCTGTCTTTGGTAATCATGCGCCGGGGAGTGAAGGTGATTTCGGCGGTATTGTAGTTGATAACATAATCCTGATCTTCTCCCCTTTGCAGCAACTGCCCGTCGTAATACACCCTTTCGGTGTTGGCCAGAATAATAAAAAAAAATTCATTGTTGGCGCCTGCAAGCCGGTAAGGCCCCTGATTTCCTTCAACCGGCGTCAGGATGTTTCGGGTGAATTTTCCTTTGGCTACCGAAGCGCTGAACAGGGTTTTGGAAACGACGTGTTGTGAAATACGCTGTTCGTTACGGAATGAAATTCCCTGAAGCCTTTTGTAAAAATTAAGAAAGTAAGAAAAATTCTGACGAAGGTCAATATCGCCCAGGTGCAGTTGCCAGCCCTTTTTGCGGAACTGAATATATACCTGGTCAAATTCGTTCAGTTGCTGTGTGGTGCCATCCGGTTGAATCGGAATGTTGTTGTCGGTAATAGCGGCCTGCAGCTCAATACTGTCGCCCAGCATGCCCGTCAGCTGAAGATTAAAGTTGGAGTTCAATACGCCGCTTTGCCGGTTTCCGAAGGCAATCTGACGGCCAAAACTTCCTTCGGCTTTTATGGAACCGAAATCAAAAAAAGCTGATTGAGCCGTTTCTTCAGGCTTTTGAAAAACAAACGGCGCTACGTAAAACTGAGTTTTGATGCTGTCGTAGTTCAATCGTTGTTTGGCCAGTTGAAGTTTGAAGGGAAAAACCCGGTATTGTACCGTAATGCTGTCTTTGTCGGGTTTCTTTTTCCAGAACAGCTTTGCCGCCGCAAAATCCAACGTATAATCGGTAGCAGGTACTTCAAAAATTTTAAATGTGGAGGGGATAATGCTAACGGTATCCAACGTTACCGTATGCTCGGCTACTTTAATTTTTTTTTGGCGAAAATTAGAAAGCGGTTGCTGTGCCTGCAAAACCGGACCCGATGAAAAACAAAACAAAACAAGCAGGTTTAAAAAAAAGGCTGATATTTTATTTCTGAATTTCAAAACAGGCTTTTTTAGTTGAAATGCCGGCTTTTTAAAGAAAAGCCATAATGGTATTGCAGGCAGCTTTCTGATTTTTCATCTTAAAATTCATATATGATAAACGAAAAATCATTTCATTCCATATTTCTACGCATAAAATTCTTGTTTATACAAAGTTACCCAAACCCTCTAAAAGACTGTAAAACACAGTAATTTGCGGCATGTATAAGCCTTTATTTTTAAAGGATTTCGGGAAAATTGCCGCATTCGTACTTTTTTTTACTACAGCTACAGTTTTTGAATTGTTTTCTCAGCAGAAATCAAGATCAAAAACCATTTATGCCGGTTTGAATATTCCGTTCGGGACGTTTCATAGCACTCACGATATAGGATTCGGAATACAGGGAGAATTCACGGATATCCGTTTCCGAAAATCAAAAAAGAAAAAAGAAAGGGCTCTCCGTTCTGTTTTTCTAAGCGGTTTAGAATTGTTTTCAGGACAAAAAGAAAATGTAAGAGGATATCCTTTCCGATACCTTGCCTTATGGATTTTCCATGCCTCCGGCGGAGCTGTTTATGCATTGAATAAAAAATGGAGAATTTCCGCAACCGCAGGACCGTCACTTGGAAATTACAGCAATACATTTCGCTTCAACTGGAGTGGCGCAGTCAGCGGCAGCTATGCTGTTACGAACAGATTGAGCGCCGTTGCCGGACTGATCCTTTTTAAAGAACCCGGTGCAGACGTGTTGGCTTCTTTTAGTCTGCGCACCGGATATCGTTTCTGAAAAGGTTTAGGAAGTAATGCCTTCCAGGGCCAGCAAGAAGGCATATTGTAAGGCTATTTCTTTCAGGTATTCAAAACGGCCCGAAGCGCCCCCGTGGCCGGCTCTCATATTAGTATAGAACAGTAAAACATTATTATCGGTCTTCATCGCTCTGAGGCGTGCCACCCATTTGGCGGGCTCGAAATACTGCACCTGACTGTCATGAAGCCCTGTCGTGACCAGTATATTAGGATAATTTTTCTTTTCTACATTATCATAAGGCGAGTAAGATTTCATGTAGAAATAAGCCTCTTTGTTTGCCGGGTTCCCCCACTCGTCGTATTCGTTTGTGGTGAGCGGGATGGTGGGGTCTGACATGGTGGTAACCACATCTACAAAAGGAACCTCGGCCACTACTCCTTTCCACAGGTCTGGGGCCATGTTGATAACGGCACCAATCAGCAATCCGCCGGCGCTGCCTCCCCGGGCATATAAATGTTCGCGGGAGGTATATTTTTCTTTTATGAGAAACTCGGCGCAATCAATAAAATCGGTAAATGTATTTTTCTTTTTCATCAATTTACCGTCTTCATACCATTGTCTTCCCATTTCCTGACCGCCGCGGATATGAGCAATGGCAAAAATAAATCCCCTGTTCAA
>JAOAGO010000014.1:16737-62792 GCA_026415715.1 Chitinophagaceae bacterium
ACACTTCCTGTTGTTTCATCAGTTTTTTTTCACGGGTATTTACGTTATAATCAAAAACGGAGTTGGGCGTAGTAAGGGAGGTGTAATGATAGCGAAACACATTGGTATTGTAATCGGGGTTTGCTCCCGGATAAGCGTCGTATGCCGGTTCACCGAAATTGAGTTCATGGTCTTCGCCATCCGGTTTTCGTATGCGGATGTTGAGTAATCCTTCTTTTCTTTCAACTAATATCAGAAAATTGCGGAAAGCATCTACCCCTTCCAGCAACACATCCTGACGGTGCGCCAACATTTCTTTCCAGTTCTCGCGGCCGGTTTTGTTTTCCGGAGTTTCCATCAACCTGAAATTCTTTGCATCCATATTGGTATGTACCAGAAAGCGATCATTCCAATGTTCAATGTTATACAGCACATCTTTTATCCGCGGTTGAAAAATCCGAAATTCACCGGTGGGATCGGATGCTTCCAGAATCCTGACCTCGCTTGACAGGGTGGCAGAAGATATAATGACAATGTATTTTTCGGAGCGGGTTTTATCCACACCGATATAATTGGAAGGATCTTTTTCATGATAAACCACTTTGTCGGCAGTAGCCGGAGTGCCTACTACATGACGTTTAATTTTTTCTGACAGTAAAGTGTTAGGATTATTTTCAGTATAGAAAACGGTTTTACTGTCGGCTGCCCACACCGCACTGCCGGATGTACCCTTTATTCCGTCGTCAATCGTTTCTCCCGTTTCCAAATTTTTAAAATAAATACTATACTGCCTGCGGGAAACCGTATCCACGCCAAAAGCCATCCATTTATTGTCAGGGCTTACGTTTAACCCGGCAACGGCATAATACTCGTGGCCTTCGGCCATTTTATCTACATCCAGCAATATTTCTTCCGGCGCATCAAGCGTTCCTTTTTTCCGGCAAAATTTAAAATATTGTTTTCCTTCTTCTGTTCTGGTGTAATAGTAATAACCATTGTAGTAATACGGCACGGATTCATCTTTCTCTTTAATTCGGGCTTTCATTTCCTCATACAGCTTTTCCCGGAAATTCTTCAGTCCGCTCATCATTTTCTCCAGGTATTCATTTTCGGCATTGAGATAGTCCAATACTTTGCTGCTGTCGGGTCCTTTTTTAAAATAATCATTCATCCAATAGTATTCATCAATCCTGACATCGCCATGCGCCTTTAATTCCATGGGTTTTTTTTCCGCAACAGGGGGTGTAATGTTCTCGGGCCAACGGTAAGGTTGTTTTTCCATAGTAGTTTTGCTTTTACATGAGTACAGGGTGAGCAGAAATAAAATTACTATCAAAAAATTTCCATACTTCATATTCAAAAATTTAATTTCTTTTTTTCGAAAACGGTTTTATTTGAAAATGAATTTGTAAAATAATTATTCATTTTTAATAACAGCTTATGCTCCTGCCACAAATAAAAAAACCATTCCCTTTATCTACATTTAATTTCGGATAATTACGGTAACGGGTTAGATTAAATGATTAAATAATGTTAGAGAAAAATTAGTTTTCCAATTCAACATCTCCTATGCTTTTTTTACTTTCTGCGAAATTGATATCCAAATGATAACCCCCCATAAAACGATAAAAAAAAGTCTCTTGCGAATATTGGAGATAAAAAAATACGAAACTGGAATCCTGAGCTTTCATCCACACGCCGGTAACCAAATAAGAAATGTCCGAAAGAAGTGCTAAATGGTTCTTGCGAGTCAATATCGCCGAAACCTAATAACGGAGTAAAACCAACACCTAATTCAAAAAAATTTTTTTGATCTCTGCCTAAAAGATAATTTACACCGATTGGAAAAAATAAGACACCCACATCAGAAACTTTAAACCCCCCGAAACCAAGTCTTCCGCCTATTCCTTTATTATTTTTTGTGAACCGGGTATCAAAATTTAAAGAGGCTATTCCCGGACCTCCGACTTCAAAGAAAATTGATTGTGCGTTTCCCTGGTGAAATATTCCAAGGAATAAAAATAAAGCAATCAGCCTTTTCATATTTTTTTTTGTAAATAAAAAAATTTTTTTCAAAAAAATCACAACTTATAAAATATTTATTTCAGGCTCCAGTTTAATACCGAATACAGAAAAAACATTATTCTGAATTTCTATAGCCAGTTCCAGTATTTCTTTCCCCGTAGCATTTCCGTAATTAACCAAAACAAGCGCTTGTTTATCATAACATCCGGCATCACCCTTCCGGTAACCCTTCCAGCCGCATTGTTCTATTAGCCAGCCGGCCGGAATTTTTACCCAACCGTCTTTATCGGGATATGACGGAGCTGAGGGATAATCTTTTGCTATGCATTCAAAGTGTTTTATTTCGACTACAGGGTTTTTAAAAAAACTACCGGCATTTCCGATAATTTTCGGGTCCGGGAGCTTTGAACGACGGATTTCCATTACGGTTTCGGCAATGATTGCCGGTGACAAATCGGTAACCCCTTTATTTTCCAGCGCCATCTTTAATGCGTGATAGCGGATATGGTAGCGAGGCGTTTTATTGAGTCGTAGTGTAACATTTAATATAACTGCCTTTCCTTTTAAAGACGTTTTGAAAATGCTGTTCCGATACCCGAATCTGCAGTCTTCATTATTCATTGTAATAATCTTTTTTTCCGGAATGAGATAAGCCTGAAGGCCATCAAAACAATCAGAAAGTTCAATGCCATAGGCTCCTATATTCTGTATGGGCGCTGCACCGACGCTACCGGGTATCAATGCAAGATTTTCTATTCCCTGCCAGCCCTGTTGCACGCAAAGCATTACCAGATGATGCCATTCTTCGCCGGCGCCGGCCTTGATAAAAATATGTTCGGATGTTTCTTCCGTAATTTCAATTCCTCTGATTTCATTTTTGAGCACCAGACCTTCCAAATCTTTTGTAAATAAAACGTTGCTTCCGCCGCCCAGAAAAAACATTTTCCGATTATGCCCGTATTCAGTCAGTTCCTTTAGCTCATTTTCATTGGTAAATACGGCAAATTGTTCGGCAAATACTTCTACTCCGAACGTATTAAAAGGTTTCAGGGAAATATGTTCGCTGATATTCATGAAAGCAAATGTACAACCTCAATCTTGCGAAGTCACTAAAATTAATATAAATTCATTACATCGGATCTATGTCGGCTATTACCGAAACACTTCTGAATTTTTTATCCTGGTGCAATACAGCGATACAATTTCTGATTGCCTCTTTTGATTGTTTTAAAATCTGAGCATTTGGCGGCAGTTTCAGCATCAATTCCATGAGAAAAAAATTTCGAACCCGTGAGACCAAGGGTGCGGCCGGCCCTACCAGAAATTTTCCGTATTCGGTTTTCATCATATCCGCAAAACGATAAGATGCCTGTTGGGAAACTTCTTTCGTTTTATGCCGGAATGTAAGTTTGATAATTCTGGAAAAAGGAGGGTAAAAAAATTGTTTTCTGTTTTTGATTTCAAATTCAAAAAAACCTTTGTAATCATGTTTTCTTAAAAAATCAAACAGAGGATGCTTTGGCTGTGAGGTTTGAATGATTACTTTGCCGGTTTCCTCCTTCCGGCCGGCTCGTCCGCTTACCTGCTCAATCAGCTGAAATGCCCTTTCATAAACCCTGAAATCCGTAAAATGCAGTAAACTGTCGGCATTGGGAATACCCACCAGATCTACGTGTTCAAAATCCAGCCCTTTTACAACCATTTGCGTGCCTACAAGAATATTTATTTTCTGTTGTTCAAACATCTGAATAATTTTTTCATGCGCATGCTTTCCGCGAACGGCATCTATATCCATACGGGCCGTATGCGCATCGGGAAACAATTCCGTAAGCTGTTCTTCCAGTTTTTCGGTTCCGAAATTTCGTTGTAACAATTTATCGCTACCGCAGGCAGCACAGCGGATAATTAGGGGATATTGAGTTCCGCAATAATGACAAACCCATTTATTATATCCTTTGTGATACGTAAGCGAAACATCACAATACCGGCATTGTGGAATCCAGCCGCAGGTCTGGCATTGCTGATAAGGCGCATAACCTCTTCGGTTTTGAAACAAGATGACCTGGCGTCCGCGGGCCATGGTATCCCGAATAGCTTGTATTAAACCTTCAGAAAAAATGACTTTGGATTTTTGCTTTTGCTTTAGTTGAGTCATGTCAATAAACGTCAGCGGCGGCAACTTTAATTCACCATATCTTTCGGTAAGCTCTACCCGTCCGTATTTTCCGGACTGAGCATGATAGTAACTTTCCAAAGAAGGGGTGCCGCTGCCGAGCAATACTTTAGCCTTGAATAAAGATGCTAAACAGATGGCCGTATCTCTGGCATGATAACGCGGCGCCGGGTCCTGTTGTTTAAAGGATGTATCATGTTCTTCATCGCAAATAATCAGGCCGAGACGCCGAAAGGGAAGAAACAGGGCCGAACGGGCTCCAAGGATAATCCGGATGTCTCCCTCTTTTACTTTGTTCCAGATTTCCACCCGTTCATGCTGAGAAAAACGGGAATGATATACGCCAACATAACCTCCGAAATGTTTTTCCAGCCTTCGGATTATCTGTGAGGTTAAGGCAATTTCAGGCAGCATGTAAAGTATCTGAAATCCTTTATTCAGATAATATTCTATCAGTTTAATATAAATGTGCGTTTTTCCGCTTGATGTTACGCCATGCAATAAACAAACATCTTTTTGGTGTTGATGAATTTCCATCACTTCTTCAAAGGCTTTTTGCTGTTGGGGGGACAGGGTAAAGTCAATAGAAATTTTCCCCGGTAAAAGCCTGATTCTGTCTACATTTCTTTTTCGAGCAATCAGAATGTTTTTATCCAGCAATACTTTTAACTGAGCATCTGAAGCACCTGATTTTTTCAACAGGGATGACTTGGTTACTTCACCTTCCGTTTTTCGCAGGTGTAGATAACTCAGTAAGAGCTCCATCTGTTTTTCGGCTCTTTGCAGCCGTTTGTCTTCGTTTAAAAGAAAAGCTAATTGTTTTTCATTGTCATATTCGGGATTCAGTTGGATATACGTTTCCTGTCTGGGCTTGTACCCTTCCTTCAGGGATTCCCACACAAAACAAATATTTTTTTTCATTAAACGGTTGATGACAGGTAAAACATGATGTATATCAAGCAACTGCCTGACTTCTGATATTGTGAGTTGTTTTTTCAGCATCAGGGCTTCGGCCACTATAAATTCTTTATCATCCAATCCGTCAAACAAATCGCCGTAGTCATCATTCCATACCAGCAAGGTTTCGCTGTCCATACGGAAAAATGAAGGCAAGGCGGCAGCCATAACTTCACCTTCACTGCACAGATAATACGAAGCTATCCACTCCCACAAGGCCAACTGCTCAGGTAGAATCAGCGGGGAGTCTTCCAGCACATTCAGAATTTCTTTCGTTTCGTATGTTCCGGGTGGATTTTTATGAACTGCTTTAACAATGCCAGTATATTTTTTTCGTTTGCCAAGGTTCACTTCTACCCGAATACCCGGGCAGACTTTTTCCATCAACTGTTCAGGTATTCGCCATGTGTAGTTTTTGGGCAAAGCTGCCGGTATAATCACTTCCGCAAACAATATGAATTCAGTTTATGATTTACACGGATCGTTTCTCCATACGTAGTGATATTCTGTCAATTTCTTTTCCATTAACCGATATGCCTGCTCTTTCAGTTTTTTTACATCTTCAATGGTATAGCCATTGACCGGAATTTCTTCTAAAAACAAAATTCGGTTTAATCCGGGACTCATCCGAAACAGACTTTCGCCTGGCATACGCCGATAAGAATCCAGAAACAGTACCGGTTTCAGGGAAGTTTGCATTTCTATGGCCAATCGAAAAGCGCCGTCATAAAATTCTTTCAGCGGCGTATGGCCTGTGTTAAATGTACCTTCCGGAAATACCAGAACGGAAATTCCTTTTTTAAGAAATGATTTCAGCAACAGCAGGCTTTTGGCACGGTGAGCTGCACTGCTTCTGTCCACACTTACGGAAACCATCCGGTATATAAACCCGAATACCGGAATTTTCTGCATTTCGACCTTTGCCAACGGGCGAAGCGGTTTTCTGAAAACTTTGAAAATGTTGGCCGCATCCAAATAAGAAATATGATTACAGATAATTATGTATGATTTTGTCTCATCATGAGGGGACTCATATATGATTTGATTCCTTATACCTATCAACGGAAACCAAATATCGGCCCAAATTACGCATAACCTGTAAATGATATTTCCCCCTCGAAACCGTCCGAAAAATGAAGCGATCAGGGCAAAAGGAAAAAAAATAAACATTAAAGTGATAAATGTTAAACCTGCATAGATGCTATATATAATTTTCAGCAAATTCAGTATCCGCTTCATTAAAATTCATTTTCCTTTTTATTCATCACCCGGACAGCGGCAAACATAATCTCTTTCCAGATCAATAACCGTAACCACAACGGTTTCTGTTTTGCACTGCGCAAAGATAATTCTTACCTTTTGCCCTTCCGGCGTTATACCTTCAACTGCATAACGCGGGCATTGATTATTTTTTAAATTGCTTTTTCCGTAATTTATTTTTCCGTTTTGTAAAATATACTCCACTTCGTATCGGGAAATATTACGGCATTCCATGCGGCAGCGGGCATGCCGGCTGAATTCGAGTTGAGAAACCTTCCGCTTAAGGCCTCTTGGTTTTACGTCTTCTGCTGAGGGGTAAAATATCTTTTCTTTTTGTTCTTTATTGTGTTGAAAATTTTTTCTTCTTTGTATGTGACGAATAATCAAAATAGCAGCTATCATCATCAACATCAGAAGATAAGGAAATCCCTTACTATGCAGAATTAGTTTCATTTAAAAAATAATGTTTTTCCGGAGCACAAGGCTTGAAATTCGACGGTAATGTTTTCCTGATAAAAATAAATAAACAATTAAAACAGAATCTGTAGTTTATCGGATAGAAAAACATTAAGTACTTTGGTTGTATTCTTTTTTGTTAATCAACTCAGATTGATGAATTTCTGAAAAGGAATAGAATTTTTTGATAATAAAAAACTAAAATGACTTACTCATTTTATGTTATCATTAAACTGCTACTGGCGCCTTGATGGCCGGATGATGTTGGTAATTTTCAAGGGTAAAATCTTCATACCGAAAGTCAAAAATATTTTTTATTTCGGGGTTAAGTTTCATAACCGGTAAGGGATATGGGGTGCGGCTGAGTTGCAGATGAACCTGTTCTATATGATTTTTGTAAATATGCGCATCTCCGAATGTATGAATAAACTCTCCCGGCTGTAAACCGCAAACCTGAGCTATCATCATCGTTAGCAGGGAATAAGAAGCGATATTAAACGGAACACCAAGAAAAACATCCGCACTACGCTGATATAACTGACAACTCAGTTTTTTCCCGGCAACATAATACTGAAACAGAACGTGACAGGGGGCCAAAGCCATTTCAGGTAAATCAGTCACATTCCATGCACTGACTATCAGCCGGCGGCTATCGGGGTTGGTTTTGATATTATGGATCAACTCGGAAATCTGGTCCACTACCCTTCCGTCTTTTCCCACCCAGCTTCGCCACTGTTTACCATAAACCGGGCCCAGATTACCCTGTTCATCAGCCCATTCATCCCAAATGGTTACACCGTTTTGTTTCAGATAATGAATGTTAGTATCTCCTTTCAGAAACCAGAGCAATTCGTAAATTACGCTTTTCAGATGAACTTTTTTCGTGGTAACCAGAGGAAAACCTTCCTGTAAGTTAAAACGCATCTGATACCCGAAGATGCTGATTGTGCCCACTCCGGTTCGGTCGTTTTTTTCCACGCCGTGTTCAAGGATATATTTGAGTAAATCGTGATATTGTTTCACAGGCGCAAATAAATTAAATTTTAAAATTTAAAAACCATAAGTTATACACATATATATCATTTATTAAAATGATGACGGAATACAGATGCTTCAGTGATTTCTGTCAGATTAAATTTCCGTAAATTTATTACTTTAGAAAATAAATTTAAAACATGAAAGACATCCATCGGTTTTACAAAGAGTTAGGAAATTTATTTTACGCCATAGCCTATGCCGACGGAAAAATTACCGCTACGGAGCGTAATATGTTGCACGAAGAAGTTAAAAAGACATGGCTGGATTGGGAAAACAGTAAAGACCGATTCGGTACAGACAGGGCGTTTTTAATTGAATTCGAATTTGAAA
Organism: Chitinophagaceae bacterium; assembly: GCA_026415715.1. Taxonomy (GTDB): domain Bacteria; phylum Bacteroidota; class Bacteroidia; order Chitinophagales; family Chitinophagaceae; genus JJ008. The sequence continues at coordinate 24,956 of JAOAGO010000014.1, forward strand.
CTATGGAGGATGCCGGTGTGAAACCCCGCGAAGCATATCAATCATTTGCAGACTATTTCAAAGATCATGAGCCGGAATTTGACCTTCATTTAAAAAGAAAAATATTTGAATCGTCAAGACGGATTGCCGAAAGCGTACGCAAAATCAATGCTGATGAGTTAGATTATCTGATTCGTTTGAAAAAGTTATTTGGACTTTGATTTATTTAATCTTCTTTTCATTTCCTTTTTCAGCAGCTCCAATTCTCTGGAGGTTTGCCCCTTCACGGATGTATTTTCCTGCGCTCTTCTCAACAGGTAAGGAATAACATCTTTTATCGGGCCAAAGGGTACGTATTTACTTACGCTACAACCGGCGCGGGCAAGGTTAAATGTTATATGATCGCTCATGCCATACAATTGGCTCCAGTGAACATGAGGGTGGTGTAACGGCAGCCCTTTTTTCTTCAATAAACGAACGGCGAGAAGGTTACTGTATTCGTTATGGGTAGCAATAATTACGGAAATCCGATGTATATGTTCAATACAAAAAGTCAGCGCCTCATTAAAGTCCCTGTCGGTGCTTTCTTTGTCGGGCATGATGGGCGAAGGATAACCCATTTCCAGCGCCCTTTCTCTTTCCTTTTCCATGTAGGCCCCACGCACTAATTTTATCCCTAATATAAAATTTCGTTCCTCCGCAGCTTCATAACAGTCTTTCACAAATTGTAACCGGTCTGTCCGGTAATGCTGAGATGTATTAAAAACAACCGCTTGTTTTTTATTAAACATATCCATCATTAAAATGGCCAGCGCATCAATAGGGTCCTGAATCCAGGTTTCTTCAGCATCTATAAGCACCCCCACCTGATGCGTAGCCGCGGCTTCACAAATTTTCATTAACCTCACTCTTACCCTGTGCCATTCTTCTCTTTCATCGGCTGAAAGTTGCTCAATTGTATTCAGATACCTTCGAATTAATGTACCCTCTCCTTTATGCATCATAGCATCCATTTTCTCCAGCAAACCAAACCGGGCAAATCCGGTAACTTTTATACTCATGAAAGGAATGTGCGGTTGCGTAGCAGCATATCGGATGACGCGGATAAATTCTTCGCAGGCCTTTTCAAAGTTATCTTCACCTTGTTTACCTTCCACTCCGTAATCCAAAACCGTTTTTACATTGTATTTTCCGAGCTTATCGGCAATTCTGGCAGTCTCCTCCAATGTTTCGCCCCCTACAAATTGCTGAAATATGGTATTGCGAATTAATCCCTTTACCGGTAATCCGTTCCTGATGGCCCAGGGTAAAAAACAGGTTGCTAATTTTACAAAACGGGGTTTTGCTATCAGATTAAATAAAAACAACGAGCGACGTAACTCCTTTGTTGTTTTGTATTGAAAGGCAGGTTCAGTATCTGAAAAATCTATTTCGGGTTCTGCTACGGATAAAGTTCCCTGTTCCATTTCCGCTTTTTTTGCTGTTTGCAAATTAAAGGAAAGGAATTCAATTTACCATGATTAAATGGCCTGATGATTAAAAGGTTGCAACACCATTTCGCTAACCACACCGCTGGAAGGCTGCTGGCATAAAAACCAGATAGAACGGGCTGCTTCTTCAGGCCTTATCATTTTATCACGCTGTACCCTTAAATCAATGGTATCCCAGAACGGGGTATCTACCCCACCCAGATAAACCTGCGTAATTCGGATTTCGGTTCGTTTCAATTCTTCCCGAAGGCTTTGCAGCATTCCCCTGAGTCCGTATTTAGCGGCAGAATAAGCAACCGCTCCGGCCATCGGGACTTTTCCTAATACACCGGGCACGTGGATGATTAATCCCTTTCCGGCTTCTCTCATCAACGGTAAAAAGGATTTCATGAGTAAAAAAGGCGCATATAGATTAATTCGGATAGTATTCAGGAAATCTTCTTCGGTAAGCTTTTCAAAAGGTTTTATGATCCCGATGCCTGAAACGTTAATTAGTATATCTAATGAACCTGAAAATGCCAGATATTTATTTTTTAATATTTCCAGCTGAGATATATCGGTTAAATCTGCAGCATATGAGCTGTATTCATCAAGTTTCAACTCATTTACAAGGGCATTTAATTTCTCTTTATTTTTTCCTGTTAAAAAAACTTTTGCTCCCGAGGCCACCAGAAGTTTAGCCGTTTCCCGACCGATGCCGCCCGTTGCACCGGCCAGCAAAATGTTTTTATTTCTGAGGTTTTCCATAACTTTTTTGTTGATAAACAAAAACAAAAACATTTTGTTTGGATAAAATATGCAGGAAGTCGTAATAATTTTTCCACATCAACTTTTCCCGAAGCACCCCGCTGTTAAGAAGAATCGCCCGGTTATTATTGTTGAAGAATATCTGTTTTTCAGACAATATAAATTTCACAAGCAAAAGCTGATTCTGCACAGGGCTACCATGAAGATGTATGAAAACTATTTAAGAAAAAAAGAAATAAACGTAAGGTATGTTGAGGCTCTGAACGAAAGCAGCGATGTGCGGAAACTTATTCCTCAGCTCAAAAAAAATGGATGCAACAGCATTCATATAGCCGATCCGGTGGATGATTGGCTGAAAAAGAGAATTCTGAACGCCTGTAATAAGTATTCGGTAAAGCCGGTCTTTTACCATACCCCAAACTTTCTGAGTGCAAAGGAAGATTGGGATGATTTTTTTTCCAACAAAAAAAAATATTTTCAAACCGAGTTTTATATTGAACAAAGAAAAAAAAGAAAATTATTGCTTGAAGATGGAAATAAGCCGATTGGCGGAAAATGGAGTTATGACACGGAAAACCGAAAAAAAATTCCGGCCGGCGAATCCATTCCGACAATTTTATTCCCTGAAATAAATAATTATGTAAAAGAAGCAATCCAATATGTAAAATGCAATTTCTCTGAGAACTATGGCGAAGCGGAGCCATTTCTTTATCCCGTAACCTATGAGCAGGCAAATCAATGGCTTGAAGATTTTTTACACCATCGCTTCCGGAAATTCGGCATTTATGAAGATGCCATGATGCAAGAGGAAAGTTTTTTGTTTCATTCCGTACTCACCCCGGTTTTAAATATTGGTTTGCTCGATCCGGAAATGGTTATTCAACGTGCCTTAACCGTTGCAACGGAAAAACAAATTCCGCTAAACTCATTGGAAGGTTTTATTCGTCAGATTATAGGTTGGAGAGAATTTATACGCATTGTATATGAACGGGAAGGCGTTCGGCAGCGAAATGAAAATTTCTGGGGTTTTAAAAGAAAAATTCCTGATAGTTTCTATTGCGGGAATACGGGAATAGAACCGGTAGATATAGTAATTCGTCGTCTTTTAAAAACCGGATACTGTCATCATATAGAACGACTTATGGTATTGGGAAATTTTATAATGCTTTGCGAAATTCATCCGGATGAAGTGTATCGCTGGTTCATGGAAATGTTTGTTGACAGTTATGATTGGGTAATGGTGCCCAATGTTTACGGCATGTCTCAATTCGCAGACGGGGGACTTATGTGTACAAAACCCTATATCAGCGGCAGCAACTATCTGTTAAAAATGGGTAATTGGCCGAAAGGATCATGGACAGAGATTTGGGATGCATTGTTCTGGAGATTTATGGATTGTTACAGGAATATATTATCCAGAAATCCCCGACTAAATATGCTGATTAACACATTTGACAGGATGCCGAATCAAAAAAAAATAAACATAAGACGGAAGGCGGAAAAATATCTGAATTCTATAACAACCTGATAATACAGTCAATGAAAATTTTTAAAAAGCAACATCTTCCCCAAAAAATCTGCGCACACTGTCACCGCCCTTTTACCTGGCGTAAAAAATGGGAAAAGGTGTGGGATGATGTCAGATTTTGCAGTGAAAAATGCAAAAAAAACTTTAAACGAAGATAACCGTTCATATTTATTTAATTTTTAAGCCTTAATTAAATCAGCAACCTGAAATTGATAAATCTGATTTTAAACTATGTGATAATTAATTTGTTAATATTTCTATGAATTATTATTTCCCTACTAAATACAATGAAATCTTAAACAGGGTTTCTGAAGTAAATCCTAAAGAATACGGTAAAACCCGAAACTATATATATGGCGCCGTTTCTTACCTTTCGCCTTACATATCGCGGGGCGTAATTTCTCATAAAAGGGTATGGGAATATATTCAACAATCAGGTTATGGAATTGAAGAATCATACAAATTTTTACAGGAATTAAGCTGGAGAGAATATTTTCAAAGAGCATGGCAGCACCTGGAAGATGATATTTTTGAGGACATCAGGAATCATAAAACCGGAATTCAAAACCGAAAAATCCCAAGCGTTATTTTACATGCCTGTACCGGCATAGAAGCAATAGATTCCGGAATAAAAAAACTATATGAAACCGGCTACATGCATAATCATGTACGCATGTATGTAGCTTCCATCATATGCAACATAGCAAGATGTAATTGGCTTATTCCTTCTCATTGGATGTATTATCATTTACTGGATGGGGATCCGGCTTCCAATATGCTAAACTGGCAATGGGTGGCCGGAACATTTTCGGGAAAACAATATTTTGCGAATCAGGAAAATATCAATAAATATTGCGGAACAACGCAACGAAATACGTTTCTGGATGTGGATTATAACCAATTCCCGCTTGCTGAGATTCCGGATGTGTTAAAAAAACTGGAATTACCTGAACTCATTACAGAATTACCTGATTGTAAGAAAATAACGATCGACACTCAACTACCTGTTTTGATTTACAACAGTTTTAACCTTGATCCTTTGTGGAGAAATCATATTAAGGCAAACCGGATTTTATTGCTGGAGCCTTCTCATTTCAGAAAATTTCCTGTCAGTAAAAAGGTATTACAATTCATAATAGATTTATCAAAAAATATCGAAGGCATACAGATTTTTACCGGAGAAATACATGAAATTCCGGGAATATTAAAATGCCCCCAAATTTATTCCAAAGAGCATCCTGCCTTCAAACATTATCCGGGACTGAAAGATCCGAGAGATTGGTTATTCCCTGAAGTGGAGGGATTTTATCCAAGCTTTTTCCGTTTCTGGAAAAAATGTGAAAAATACCTGTATAAGTTTAAGGAAAAGCAAATAATGATTGCCTGTTAAATTTTTTGAATACCGCTCTGCTATATTTGCAAAAAAATTATGCAACCCCGAAAAGCGGCTGAGAGTTTAATTTACATGACCGAACTGGTTTTACCCAACGATACCAATTTCTTCGGAAATCTGATGGGTGGACGTTTGATGTACTGGATGGATATTGCGGCAGCGCTTTCCGCACAAAAACATTGTAATGCTCCGGTTGTTACTGCCTCGGTGGATAATATTTCGTTTGAAAGTCCTATCCGCTTGGGAAATGTAGTACATATTGAAGCAAAAGTTTCCCGTGCATTCAATACTTCAATGGAAGTACATTTGAAAGTATGGGGCGAAGATGTGACACAGCGATACAAATACAAAAGCAATGAGGCCTATTTTACCTTTGTAGCCTTAGACCCCAACGGAAAGCCAAGGCTTGTTCCCCCCGTAATACCTGAGACGGAAGAGGAAAAAAAATTATTTGACGGAGCGTTGAGAAGAAGACAGTTACGATTAATTCTGGGCGGTAAACTAAAGCCGGATGATGCTACGGAATTGAAAGCCTTGTTCATTAAAGAATGATATTTTTAATTTTTTCCGCATCACAATAATCAAGCCCCCTTTCGGGGGCTTGGTCAGCTTGAATCATTGAGCATAAAATCTGCACAACAAGGATGGATAAAGCTGACAAGTGATTTTTAAGTTCCGGCGTGGTGATATTTCAGATAACTTCTCCCACGCCGGATGGACACATTACTGAAGAAGCACTTTTTCGTTAAATACTTCTCCCGTTTCTGTATTTCGGACTCTCAATATATAACTTCCGGAAGGCAAAGATTTCCTTTCCACATTCACATATTGAACAGAATTATTCACCAATGCCCGCTGCGTCAACACTTCTTGTCCGGCCTGATTATATAGACTGATGATATAATTTCCTTGAGATTGTGAAAACTCTACATTCATATGCGTAGTTGCAGGATTGGGGAAAACCCGAACTGATTTTACATTTCCTCATTTCCGAACAAGTGCCACATTGCTATAAGAGAATTTACCGTCGTTATCAATTAATTTAATACGGTAATAATAAACGGGTACCTGCATATTGGCATCTACTAAAGAATAGTTGACAGGAGAAATACTATTTCCAGTAGCCGGTTTAGAAGCAATGGCAGCAAATTGTATTCCGTCTGTGCTTCTTTCTACTATAAATTCTTTAGTATCCACTTCAGACAGAGTTTTCCAATTCAGGTGCACATCATTATTTTGTAAGCTTGCGGAAAGTTGCAAACCGGTTGCCGGAAGAGGCACTAACTGAGCTTGTTTCAGACTAACAGAAATATACCAGGTATCACCGGTTAAAGGATTTCTTAAACCCTGCTCTAGCTGAGAACCAAGAACTGACCATGCAAACTGCGATCCGCTGGCTCCCCTCACATAGACTCTGAATCGAAGCTGATTTGTTGCAGGACCATTGATTCTGATGCTTCCTGTTGCAGCACCGAAATTATTGAATGTGCCGGGCGGTGGAGTTCCCATATCAACAGACTCACCGTTGGGATTTACAGTATTGGTATTTACAATAAAATTGCCCGATATTCCCAAAAACTGGTTACCTGACATTTTTGTCATGGTAAATGGCCCTACCAGTTCCAGTTCGGTCGTGAAATAGGTAGCAAGCCAGTTGTTTAGGTCTGCAGGATTAGAACCGGCCGGACAGTATCTGTAAGCGCCTCCAAGTCCCGCTAAATGTATTACAGGCTGACCTACATAGCGATTAAATGATAGTATTAAATCCCCGAAATAGTGGCGTGTTGTAGCATTATGCGGCAGATTATTATCGTACAAAATCTGAGTACAGGCAAATACACAAACTCCCCCGTTAGCATCGTTTCCACCTGTAGGAAAACTACCATCAGCATCAATACCCGTACCTGATTGAGTTGGATAAGGATTGGTTAGCGGAGTAGCCGCAGCATCCGACATAAACATTCCGTTTTTGGGGCCATAACCATTACCAAAGAAACCCAACACATCATAACTGTTAAAAGGGGTAGCTTGTTGTACATCGATCCTTTCCCAAAAAGTGTGTTAAGAGATTTGATTTTAAAAGATTATTTTTAATCCAATAAAAAACGAAAAAACTATGAAACAACTACGCTTGAATGGGAACTTCGCTTCGTTCCCATTCAAATCAACCAACAAAAAAAATATTATGTTAATAATTAAATAACTTCACTTCATACATACTTTTAGGAATACTACCAAACTTCAAGTCACAAGTGCAATTTTTTTAGTAGCTCTTGATTAGAGGGTAGATAATTAAATTTTCTTATCTATCTGTTGTTGATTTTATTTTCTATTTCTTTCACCATTTCTCCTGTTACAAAATCAAGATTTGTTTTCTTAGGCAAATATCTTCTTATAATACCTATTCTATTCTCCACCGTTCCTTTTCCCTGGCGGCTATAGGGTCGGGTGAAATAAGTTTTTACCTTCATTACCTAGGCTATATATTCATGCTCTGCAAACGCCTTAATCAATTGTAAGGATTTGACATTTAAAGTTGTTTGATTGAAGAATAGATACGATGGCCTTTGATACTTCGTGGCTTCCCCCGGTTTCCGGTTTTTTAAAATCGGGTTTTCAGGATGGCTCTATCGGTCTTAACCAGTATAGCTCCTTTATGATCCCTACCTACCATCAAACCCACCTCAAAATCACCTATGCGTTCATGCTTTGATACAATCTTTGGCCTTTGTTCCATGGGCGTCCGGTTTGTAATAATACTCCGGCTGTCTTTTCTATTACCTCGCTTGCGTTTCCTTCTCTGCCATGGCGCAGCTATTCAAAAAGGCTACGGTGAGTTCTGGTTTTCTTTGTATTTGTATGCTTACATTTCCAAATCCATTGATATATCCCCTCATGGCTTACTTGTACTGAATCCACGCAGGAGCTAATCAGTTCCGGACTCCATTTTTCAACCCTTAAATAATAAGCTATCGTTTGCTTGATCCTGTCGTCAAAAACAATATGTTTCCTTTTTTCTTTGTGCCGTTTTTTGGCTCTTTTATCTGCTATTCTGGCTACATACTGCCCGGCTGTCTGACCGCGCCTGGCTACGTTGGGCCTAAACTCCCGGCTGATGGTTGATGGAGGAACACCCAATTGCCTGGCAATTTGTTTTTGTTTCATTCCCGCTTGTATGAGAGCCTGTATTTGATAACTTTGCTCTAAACTGAGTTGTTAGTATTTCATTGACATACGCAATGCAAAGATTACGCTACTCGGTATAAAGGAAAAAAGCCATTTAAGGCTTTTTTCTTTCCCTTAAAATTCCACTTATTTGTTGAACACAGTAAATAAAAAATTTTAATCAGGAATATTTTTCTGAAAGATATATTACGAAGATGAGTTTGGTTTATTTTCCTCTAACTTTTTCTTAATATCAGCCAGCACCTCCAGATCTCCGAGCTTGGGTTTTTCTACTTTATTTTGAACATTTTTCAGTGCTTTGCGGGTACTTTCGGCTTCTGCACGGGCTTCTTTTTTTGCTGCTTCTGCACCTTCCGCTTTGCTTTGCTCCCAGATCTTTGTATGTGAAACCACAATGCGTTTTTCATTGCGGTCAAATTCAATTACCATGAACTTTTCTGCCTCTTCAATGCCGACGCTCTTCCCATCTTCTTTAATCAAATGACGGTTTGGCGCAAAACCTTCAAGTCCGTACGGCAGTTGTATAATTGCGCCTTTATCTTCTTTGCGTAAAACAATTCCTTCATGAATGGTTCCTACAGCGAATGTATCCTGCAAGGCATTCCATGGGTCTTCTTCAAGCTGCTTGTGCCCTAGTTGTAATTTTCTGTTCTCTTTATCTATACCCAGAATTATTACATCAATTGAGTTTCCTACTTTAGTATATTCCGATGGGTGATTGAATCGCTTGAGCCAACTGAGGTCGCTGATGTGAATCATTCCGCCGATGCCCGGGGATAATTCTACAAACACGCCGTAATTTGTAATATTCTTGACTACGCCTGTGTGACGGCTTCCTTCCGAAAATTTATTTTCAATATCGCTCCAAGGATCCGGTGAAAGTCGCTTTATGGAAAGACTCATTTTGCGATTTTCCCGGTCTAAGGTTACGATTTTTGCTTCGTGTTCATCTCCCAGTTTAAAGAATTCCTTTGCATTAATCGGAGCATGCGACCAGGTAATTTCCGAAACATGAACTAAACCTTCCACACCGGGACGAATTTCCAGAAAAGCCCCATAATCTTCAATATTTACAACTTTCCCTTTCACTACAGCCCCTTCTTTAATGCTTTCGTCCAAAATATCCCATGGATGAGGAGTAAGTTGTTTTAATCCTAAACTGATCCGTTTTTTCTCATCATCAAAATCCAGCACTACCACATTCAGTTTCTGATCCATCTTTAACACTTCTGAGGGGTGGGAAATACGTCCCCAGGATATATCGGTAATGTAAAGTAATCCATCCACTCCGCCCAAGTCCATAAAGGCACCGAAATCGGTAATGTTCTTAACAGTGCCTTCCAATACCTGCCCTTTCTCCAGTTTGCTGATAATTTCTGCCCGCTGTGCTTCAATATCGCTTTCAATCAGCGCTTTATGAGAAACCACGGCATTTTTGATGGCTTCATTGATTTTTACCACTTTAAACTCCATGGTTTTGCCTACAAACTGGTCGTAATCCGTTACGGGCTTAACATCAATTTGAGAACCCGGTAAAAATGTTTCCATTCCGAACACATCCACAATCAGTCCGCCTTTTGTCTTGGAAGTCACCGTTCCGGTAACCACTTCACCCGACTTATATACTTCTACAATTTTTTCCCATGCCCGGGTAATACGGGCCTGCTTACGGCTTAAGTTGAGATGTCCGTTTCTGTCTTCTTTTTCCACCAGCATAACTTCAACTTCATCGCCCACGGCAAGGTTCGGCATGTCACGGAATTCATTGAGAGGCACCAACCCATCACTTTTAAAACCGATATTCAATACTACATCGGTTTTTGTGATGCCCACTACTTTTCCCATCACCAGTTCGCCCTCATTGAACTGCACAAAGGTGTCTTCATAAACCTTACTGTACTTTTCTTTTTCTTCATCCGAATACGTAATCACATTTCTTTTGTCAATTGTCCAGTCAAAATCATCGTGTGCGGAAGAAACTACGGGTTCTTCGGCGGTTGATTCGGCTTTTGGTTCGTTGTTCTCCACAGGTTCATTTGTTTTCGCTGTAGTTGCATCATCGGAAATACCGGAAGCAGACTCCTGTGAATCAGCGTTTAGTTGTTTAAAAATGAATTTTTCCAGCATAGTATTAAAATCCCGTTTTTTTTTAAATCCGTTTTTATTCGGGAACGGGGGTGCAAAGATAGAATTTACTGTGTTGTTTTTAGCGAAATTGAAAAATTATTTTTTTAATGAAATCTGAGAACTCAGTGAAAATCAATCATCTTATTTGGCTCACTTTCCCGAATTCTATTATATGGAAAGTAAATTTAATTAAAAATATAATTTTTTACGTTTTAAGGAGTTAACCATTTACATCAGGACATGGCAACAGGCTGAATGGTGGAAAGCCATGTATTTTTTAGCTCGGCTTGTTCTATGATGGAAAAATCCGATAAAATTTCGGCTTTCTGTTTTCTTACACATATATTATGTTCAAAATGTGCCGATGGTTTTCCGTCCTGAGTGCGTACCGTCCATCCGTCCGGCTCTGTGTAAACATTTTTAGTACCCATATTAATCATAGGTTCTATGGCCAGTACCATACCCTCTTTTAATTTCGGACCGCTGCCGCGCCTGCCGAAATTGGGCACCTGGGGATCTTCGTGCAGTTTGCGTCCTAACCCATGGCCAACCAATTCCCTCACCACACCGTAGCCATGTTGTTTTTCGGTAAATTCCTGAATGGCATAGGCTATATCACCGATCCGGTTGCCGGCCACTGCTTTTTCAATCCCTTTATATAAAGATTCCTTGGTAACTTTTAACATTTTAATGGTTTCCGGCCCTGGGTCTCCGATGGCAAAGGTATAGGCTTGGTCGCCATGCCAACCCTGAAAAAAAATTCCGATATCAATGGAAACAATATCGCCTTCTTTCAGTTCGTATTTTCCGGGTAAACCATGAACCACAACGTCATTAACGGAAATACAGGAATTAAACGGATACCCTTTATAATTTAAAAAAGAAGGCTCGGCGCCATATTCCTTGATAATATTACCAATTGTTTGGTCGAGAAATAAAGTTGTAATTCCGGGTTTTAAAAGAGAAGCTACCTCGGCCAGTGTTTTACTTACCAGCATTGCGCTTTGCCGGATGTATTCTACCTGTTCATCGGTTTTACAGATAATCATTGTTATTTATTAACGTAATCAACCGGCGGGAAAACATTTTCATGTTATGGAATTAACAGCCGTTACATCTGTACGGCCGAGGGTGTCTGTCTTCCCTGAATCCGGCCGCTCTTCATTAAACCATCGTATTGACGCATCAGCAAATGGGTTTCAATTTGCTGAAGAGTGTCCAGTATTACACCCACCATGATAAGTAATGAAGTGCCTCCAAAGAATGTGGAAAATCCTGTTGTAACTCCGAATTTTTGAGCAATTCCCGGAAGAATCCCGATAAAAGCCAGAAAGAGTGCGCCGGGCAAGGTAATCCTGTCCATAATAATACCTATATAATCGGCTGTAGGTTGGCCAGGTTTTACTCCGGGAATGAAACCATTGCTTTGCTTCAGGTTTTCGGCAATTTGTTTAGGATTAAAAATCAGTGCCGTGTACAGATATGTAAATCCGATAACCACAATGGAGTAAATGATCATATACCACATGCTGCCGGGATTATTCAGTGCCAACAGGAAACGATTCCCTCCTTCGGGATTAAAATTGGCGAATACGGTAGGTATAAAAATTATAGCCTGGGCAAAAATAATAGGCATTACCCCGGCGCTGTTGACTTTCAAGGGAAGAAACTGACGGGCACCGCCAAACTGCCGGTTCCCTATAATTTGTTTAGCATAATTTACCGGCACTTTACGAACTCCCTGAATCAGTAAAATACACAATAATATAATGGCAATCAGAATGACGATCTCAATTATGAAAATTAATATCTGGCCTGTTCTTTCGGATTTATTACTTAATTCCTGCAGGAAAGATTGCGGTAAGCGTGCAATAATCCCAATCATGATGATGAGCGAAGTACCGTTACCGAGGCCTTTGTCGGTAATGCGTTCGCCAAGCCACATAACAAATAAGGTACCCGCAGTAAGCAAAACAAGGCAGGAAATCCAGAAATACGGTTCATAACCCGGCATAATCGCGCCGGCAGAACCGCGGTAAATGCTTCTTAGATACGTAACGTATGCTGACGCCTGCAGTAAAGTAACCAACACCGTAAGGTACCGGGTATATTGATTGATTTTCTTTCGTCCGCTTTCTTCTTTTTGCATTTTCTGAAACTGGGGCACCAGCACCGACATCAGCTGCATGAAAATTGAGGCTGAAATATAGGGCATGATGCCGAGCGCAAAGATGGAAGCATTATTAAAGGCGCCACCGGAAAAGGCGTCAATTAATCCAAGCACGCCGGTCGTATCTGTCTTTTCCTGAATTTTGGTAGGGTCAATACCGGGCAATACAATATAAGAACCCAGCCGGTAAATAATTATCATGAACAGCGTGAAAATGATTTTATCTCTGAGTTCTTCAATACTCCAGATATTTTTCAGTGTTTGGATTAATTTTTTCACGGAACCCGAAAACGTTTTTTGTTTGTAAATAGTTTTTTGAAACCGAATTTACAAAGTTTATGATTATCCGATTATCTGAACGTTGCCGCCGGCAGATTCAATGGCTGCTTTTGCCTTTTCGCTTACTGCGTTTACCTTGAATGATAAAGGTGATTTCAATTCTCCTTTGCCAAGAATTTTTACTTTGTCATTTCGTTGAATGAGTTTGTTGGCATACAGATTTTCGAGCGAAAATTCAGTAAACTTGTATTTGGCGACCAGTTGCTCTGCCTGACTCAGATTAAATATTTTATACTCCGTACGGAAAGGATTTTTAAAACCTCTTTTCGGAACTCTTCGTTGGATGGGCATCTGCCCGCCTTCATGTCCCAGTTTCCGCGAATATCCGCTTCGGCTTTGCTGTCCCTTTGTTCCTCTCGTCGAAGTTCCGCCATGTCCCGAAGCATCACCCCGCCCTACTCTTTTCTTCTTGTGAACGGCTCCTTTTGCCGGAGCTAACTCATGAAGTTTCATTTTCGATTATCAGTTTATTGTTACGAATCCAATTTTTTTATTGAAATCAAACATCAGCACATTACACTTCCTCTACTTTTACTAAATGGTTTACCTTTAGAATCATACCCATAATTTGCGGTGTAGGCACCACCTCTTTGGAAGTTTGTGTTTTATGCAATCCCAAGGCCTTCAGCGTTCGCTTTTGTCTTTCAGGCCTGTCTATCGGGCTTTTCACCAGTGTAATTTTAATCCTCTTCATACATTTTGTTTTTACGGTTTTTATCCGTTGAAAACTTTTTTCAGGCTAATATTACGTGTTCTGGCTACGGCTACCGGCTCTCTTAACATGGATAAAGCTTTAAAAGTAGCTTTCACTACATTGTGCGGATTGGCCGAACCCAGTGATTTAGCCAGGATATCAGTGATTCCTGCCGACTCTAACACGGCCCGCATGCTTCCTCCGGCAATCACACCCGTTCCGTGTGCTGCCGGTTTGATGAGTACCTTGGCCGCACCTTCCTTTGCATATTGATCATGCGGTATTGTTCCTTTCATTATCGGCACACGGATTAAATTCTTTTTGGCATCTTCAATTCCTTTGGAAATCGCTTCCTGAACCTCTTTGGCTTTACCTAAACCATGACCCACCACACCGTTTTCGTTGCCTACCACCACAAGTGCCGAAAAACTGAAGGAACGGCCTCCTTTTGTGGTTTTTGTTACCCGGTTAATAGCTACTACTTTTTCTTTCAGTTCCAGTTCGCCGGGTTTTACTTTGTTTGTATTGATTTTTGACATATCAGAATTTTGTGAATTTGTAATTCAGAAATTAAAATTTTAATCCCGCTGCCCTGGCAGCATCAGCAACTGCTTTAACTCTTCCGTGATACAAATAACCTCCTCTATCAAACACAACGGTTTGAATCCCCAGTTCAAGCGCTTTTTTGGCAATCGCTTCACCCACCAGACGACTTTTTTCCGTTTTATTTCCTTTATGTGCTTGAATGTTTTTGTCTCGCGAAGAGGCAGAGGCCAGTGTTACGCCGTTTTCGTCGTCAATCAGTTGCACATAAATATCCCGATTGCTTCTGAAAACAGACATTCGGGGTTTCTGCGCCGTACCTAAGCCGATTTTTTTTCTGATTCTGTATCGGATTCGTTGCCTTCTAAATACTTTTTGTTTAGGGTTCATGTTGCAAAATTTTTATTTGCGCAAATTATTTACCGGCTGTTTTTCCGGCTTTCTTTCTCACCACTTCTCCCATATAACGTATTCCTTTACCTTTATATGGCTCGGGTTTTCTGAGGCTGCGTATTTTGGCAGCCACCTGCCCTATGAGTTGTTTATCTATACCTTCCAGGGTAATAATCGGGTTTTGCCCTTTTTCCTGTTGGGTGCTGACTTTCAGTTCTTTCGGCACTTCAAAAATGATATTGTGAGAATAACCGAGCGATAAATCAAGGTAATTACCCTGATTTGATGCTTTGAAACCCACACCAATTAATTCCAGTTTCCGCTCAAATCCTTCGGTAACCCCTTTCACCATATTTGCAATCAATGCCCTGTATAATCCATGTAAGGCCCGATGTCGAATCTGATCGGTAGGACGATGTACAAATATATTTCCGTCTTTTACTTCAATTTTAATGTCCCGGTCAACCGCCTGTTTTAATTCTCCTTTCTTTCCTTTCACAGTAACCACATTATCCTGCCCAACCGTCACGGTCACGCCTTCCGGAATTTTTACAGGTTTTTTTCCAATTCTGGACATAATATATAATTTATGCAGAGTTTATAATTTTAATTAAAAAACATAGCAAATCACTTCGCCGCCGATATTTAACGCCTTCGCTTCTTTATCGGTCATCACTCCCCGTGAAGTAGATAAGATGGCTATACCAAGTCCGTTTTTAACCCTCTTGAATTCGGAAGGTTTTGCGTACTGTCGTAAACCCGGACGGCTAACCCTTTCCAGTCGCTGAATAGCCGGCTGTTTGGTTGCCGGATCATATTTCAGCGCAATTTTAATTATGCCCTGTTTATTATCGTCTTCAAATTTATACTTCAGGATATAGCCCTGATTGTATAAAATTTCCGTGATTTTCTTTTTCATGTTGGAAGCCGGAATTTCTACAATACGATGGCCCGCCATCTGGGCATTTCGTATTCTTGTCAGAAAATCAGCAATAGGATCATTAACCATTGTATCTGAAACTTTTTGGTTTAAAAAATTGAATTACCAGCTGGCTTTTTTCAAGCCCGGAATTTTACCGGTGTGTGCCATTTCCCTGAAGGCTACACGGGAAATCCCAAAGAAACGAATATATCCTCTGGGTCTGCCCGTCAACTGGCAACGGTTGCGCAATCGTACGGGCGAAGCGTTTTTAGGCAATTCATCCAGTGCTTTCCAGTCGCCGGCTTTTTTCAAAGCTTCCCGTTTGGCAGCGTATTGTGCCACCATTCTTTCCCGTTTTTTTTGTCTGGCTATAATAGATTTTTTTGCCATATTTTTATTTTATAACTTGTTTAAATGATTTTATCAAATTAATTTGAACGAATGTTTCTGAACGGCATCCCTAATTCTTTCAGCAACTCGTAGGCTTCTTCGTCAGTTTTAGCCGTTGTAACAAAAGTGATATCCAGTCCGGTTATTTTGGTCACCTTGTCTATATCAATTTCCGGGAAAATAATTTGTTCGGTAATACCGAGAGAATAATTTCCGCGGCCGTCAAATGATTTTTCATTCACGCCTTTAAAATCCCGTACTCTCGGTAAAGCTGCGGAAATCAATCTGTCAAGAAACTCATACATTCTGTAGCCTCTCAGCGTAACCCGGGCGCCGATGGGCATGTTTTTTCTTAACTTAAAGTTGGAAATATCTTTTTTGGATACCGTAGGTACGGCTTTCTGACCGGCAATGGCCGTTAATTCATCAACGGCTATATCCACCAGTTTTTTATCGTTGACGGCACCGTTTACGCCGCGATTCAAACAAATTTTTTCCAGCTTCGGAGCCTGCATTACGGATTTATATCCGAATTTTTTAACCAAAGCAGGCACTACTTCCTCACGGTATTTTTTCAATAACCTCGGAACGTATGTTTGCGTTTTCATGACTTAGAGCCTCCTTGAATTTTTTTGGTTTTAAAAACCCTTTCCACTTTTCCGTTTTTCCTGACTCGGGATACTCTTGCGCCGGCTTTTTGTTCCGGATCCCAAAGCATCACATTGCTGATATGAATCGGCGCTTCTTTTTTCACTATTCCGCCCTTTGTGTTCTGAGCGGAAGGTTTGGTGTGTTTGGTCACGATATTTACGCCTTCTACTATCACCTTGCCGATATCAGGCAACACTTTTTTAACCAAACGCGGTTTGGTTAAGTCTTTGCTTTCGCCGGCAATCACCACAACCATGTCTCCTTTTCTGATATTGTACTTTGGTTTAAATCGGGTTTTCATTTCAATCTGCATTTAATAATTAAAATCAGCTTCCGTATTACAATACTTCAGGCGCCAGTGAAATGATTTTCATATATCCTTTGTCGCGCAATTCTCTGGCTACGGGGCCGAATATCCGGGTACCTCTCGGCTCATCTGCCTGATTCAGAATCACAACGGCATTGTCATCAAACCGTATATATGAACCGTCTTTACGACGCAGTTTATTTGTAGTTCGTACAATAACTGCCTTCGTAACAGTTCCTTTTTTAATTCCGCCCGAAGGCAAAGCATCTTTTACGGTAACAATGATTTTATCGCCAATGCCGGCATAACGTTGCTTACTGTTGCCTAAAATGCGTATGCATAGCACCTCTTTTGCTCCACTGTTATCAGCTACATTTAAACGACTTTCCTGCTGTATCATATATTCTTTTTTTAATCCCCTTCGGGAGATGTATGAAAAATATTTCGATTCCGGTGTTGTACTTTTATTTTACTTTTTCCACAATTTCAACCAGTCGCCAACGCTTGGTTTTGCTGAGCGGCCTGGTTTCCATAATTTTTACCACATCTCCTATGTTGCACTCATTTTTTTCATCGTGCGCATGAAATTTGGTTGTTTTTTTCACAAACTTTCCGTACTTCGGGTGTTTTACCTTCCGTTCAACGGCTACCGTTATGGTTTTATTCATTTTATTACTGGTAACCACCCCTATACGGGTTTTTCTTGATTTTCTTTTTGGCATTTCGGTTGACATAATCCTTAACTATTTTTTCAACCTGATTGGTTGTTATGAATGTATTTTTCGTTGTTTTAATTCAGTCATCATTCTGGCTATATCTCTCCGCAGTGTACGGATAGCCATCGGATTTTCGAGCGGCGAGACGGAATGAGCAAACTCAAGCTTTTTGAGGCGAAGTTTTTCCTCCTCTATTTTTGCTTCCAGCTCCGAATCGCTGAGAATTCTTATGTTTTTTAAAAAATCTACCCTTTTTGACATGGTATATAATTTATTATATGGTGGCTAAATCCCTTCTTATTACGAATTTGGTTTTGACGGGCAATTTTGCGGCTGCAAGCGCTAAGGCAGAACGGGCTACCTGTTCATTAACACCATCCACCTCAAAAAGAATTCTACCCGGCTTTACGACGGCTGCCCAAAACTCAAGGTTTCCTTTTCCTTTTCCCATCCTTACCTCAAGGGGTTTACGGGTAATGGGTTTATCAGGAAATATGCGAATCCAAACGCTTCCTTCTCTTTTCATTTCACGGGTTAATGCCTGACGGGCGGCTTCAATCTGACGGTCAGAAACCCAGGCGCTTTCCAATGATTTGAGACCGTATGAACCAAAAGCGATAGTTGTACCTCTTTTGGCATTGCCTTTCATACGGCCTTTTTGCATTTTCCTGTGTTTGGTTCTTTTGGGTTGTAACATGGTTCGGTATTTAGCGTAATTAAATTTATGCTTACGGTTGCTTTATCTTCTGGCTCTGCCGCCCCGGCGGTCTCTGCGTTCGGTAACGTCGCTTTTCGATCCGGTAAAATTGAGATTCAACTCTCTTTTGCTTAACACTTCGCCCTTGCAAATCCACACTTTAATGCCGATTTTACCGTAAACGGTGAGGGCATGCACGCTGGCATAATCAATATCCATGCGAAAGGTATGCAGTGGTACACGTCCCTGTTTTATTTCCTCCGAACGTGCAATTTCCGCACCTCCCAAACGACCGCTGACTTTAATCTTGATTCCTTCTGCTCCCATGCGTAGTGCAGAGGCAACAGCCATTTTTACGGCTCGTTTATAATTAATACGGTTTTCAATCTGTCGGGCAATGGTATCAGCGACGATTGTGGCATCCAGCTCGGGGCGACGAATTTCAAGGATATTGATCTGAACATCTTCCTTTCCGGTCAGCTTTTTTAATTCTTCTCTGATCCGATCCACTTCGCCGCCGCCTTTTCCGATAATAATTCCGGGTTTTGAAGTATGTATGGTGATAATGAGTTTACCCAGCGTACGTTCAATAACGATTTTTGATATGCCCCCTTTGTTGATACGGGCATTCAGGTAGGTTCTGATTTTATGATCTTCCAGCAGTTTGGAAGCAAAATCTTTCCGGTTACCGTACCAGTTTGACTCCCAACCGCGGATGATTCCCAATCGGTTTGCTATCGGATTTACTTTTTGACCCATGTTGTATTTTTAAATTAATTTTCGGTTTCGGTATTATTTGTATTTTGTGTGTTTTCGGTTTCAGCAGGCAAAGAAACTTGCTCATTGGTTTCTTTGGCGTCCAGTATTATCGTTACATGGTTACTTCTTTTACGGATTCGGTACCCTCTTCCCTGAGGCGCCGGTCGCATACGTTTTAAAATTCTGGCACCGTCTACATAAATGGTTTTTATATATAGCCGGCTTTCGTCGCCGCCATCGTTTTTCTGCTTCCAGTTGTTAATGGCGTTTAACAATAGTTTACGCAGGGGTATGGCAGCGTGTTTAGGGCTGTGTTCCAGTGCGGCCAGGGCGCTTTCTACGCTTTTTCCCCTGATTAAGTCGGCCAGAAGCCTCATTTTTCTTGGCGAACTCGGATAATTTCTGAGTCGTGCAACTGCTTCCATGTTACGTTTATTGTGATTCTATTTTTTTACTGGAATGTCCTTTAAATTGACGGGTTGGGGCAAATTCCCCCAGTTTGTGGCCCACCATAAATTCGGTGACATAAACCGGAATAAATTTATTTCCGTTATGCACGGCAAAGGTGTGCCCTACGAAGTCGGGCGTTATGGTAGAACGCCGACTCCAGGTTTTAATAACCGCCTTTTTGATTTTGCCTTCATTCATAGCCAGAATCTTTTTTTCAAGATGTGTGGCCACGTAAGGCCCTTTTTTTATGGATCTTCCCATAGTTGTTTTTTATTTTATGATTGCGCCAGTTTTGTTCCGTTTCTTCGTTGAATGATCAGCTTATCACTGGGTTTATGTTTTTTTCTGGTTTTTAAGCCTTTTGCATATAATCCTTTTCGGCTTCTTGGATGGCCTCCGGATGCTTTACCTTCGCCACCGCCCATAGGATGGTCAACCGGGTTCATGGCTACGCCGCGGGTACGAGGCCGGATGCCGCGCCAACGATTACGCCCTGCTTTACCCATACTTTGAAGATTATGGTCGCTGTTGCTGACCACACCAACGGTGGCGTAACAGTTAATCAGCACTTTTCTTAACTCTCCGCTGGGCAGTTTCAACACTGCATATTTTTCTTCTTTGTTGGTTAGCTGCGCCGAAGAGCCTGCGCTTCGTGCCATTTTGCCACCCTGTCCGGGCTGTAATTCTATATTATGCACAATAGTACCGAGCGGCATATTTTTGAGCATTAAAGCATTGCCCAGTTCGGGGGCGACATCGTCGCCGCTGATAACCTTCATTCCCACCGTAAGACCCTGCGGAGCCAGTATATACCTTTTTTCCCCATCTGCATACTCCAGCAGGGCAATGAATGCCGTGCGGTTCGGGTCATATTCAATGGATTTTACAGTAGCTTCAATATTTCGTTTATCTCTCTTGAAATCTATGATCCGGTATTTCCGCTTGCTTCCGCCTCCGATATAGCGCATGGTCATTTTTCCGGAAGAGTTTCGTCCTCCGGTTTTTTTCAACGGCTCCACCAATGATTTTTCCGGCACATTGGTTGTGATTTCTGCATAGGCGTTACCAATCCTCCATCGGGTGCCCGGCGTAATAGGTTTAAATTTTCTTAATGCCATTTTTTAATTTTTTTTCTTACCGCCCGGGGCGGCCTGTTTATTTTAAATATTTGAATAAATATCGATACTGTCTCCTTCAGCCAACGTTACATAAGCCTTTTTATAAGCCGGTTTTTTGCCTTCCAGTATTCCGGTTTTGGTGTAACGGGTTTTTTTCTTTCCGGGGATTATTGCGGTGTTTACCCGGGTAACCGTTACGCCGTAGAATTTTTCAACTGCATTTTTTATTTCCAGCTTATTTGCCTTACGGGCTACCTTAAAAGCGTAACACTTCCTTTTATCCTGAAGAGTGTTGGCTTTTTCGGTTATGATAGGTTTTATCAGCACTTCTGACAGTTTCATGTTGTAGTTTTTTTAATCATTACGATCAGACAACCATTTTTTCTTTTTGAAATTGACCGGCAGCCGATTCAGTAAATAAAAGCACATCGGCATTCAGAATATCGTAAGTGTTTATATTGTTCAGATTTACATGTTTCACTTTCGGAAGATTGCGTACCGATAATTCCAGATTCTGATTCCGCTCTGCCTGAATGAACAATATTTTTTTATTCTCAATTTTAAGGTTCCTGAACACTCCGGATGCAAATTTGGTTTTGGGCACTTCGGGAGAAAAATCCTCAACTACCATCACGGAATTTTCGGCGGCTTTAACGCTTAAGGCTGATTTCCGTGCCAGAATTTTTTCTTTGTGATTCATTTTTAAATCATAATCTCTTGGCTGAGGCCCGAAGATGCTTCCCCCGCCGCGATAGAGCGGGTTACGGATTCCGCCTTTCCGGCTCCCGCCTGTTCCTTTTTGCCGGTGCAGTTTTCGGGTAGAACCCTTTACCTCTGAGCGGGATTTTACTTTATGCGTACCCTGTCGCTGTGCAGCCAGATATTGCTTTACGGACAGATATAAAATATGAGAGTGCGGCTTAATGCCGAACCAATCATCCGGTAATTCTACCTGCCTTCCTGTTGGCTTTCCTTCAATATTTAAAACGTCTAATTTCATTTTATTTTTTATTTAAAAAAATTACCTGAAGCCGTCTACTGACTTCAGGTCGTTTATCAGGATTTATTTTGAATTAAAACAATAGAGCCGTTATGGCCGGGCACTGCGCCGCTGACAAGGAGATAATTTTTTTCAGGAAAAACTTTTAATACTTTAAGCCCTTTAATTTTTACCCGCTCGCCACCCATTCTTCCGGCCATACGCATTCCTTTGAAAACACGGCTGGCATCTGAAGAGTTACCCAACGATCCCGGTGCTCTTTCTCTGTCGTGCTGGCCGTGTGTTTGCGAACCGACGCCGCTGAATCCATGCCTTTTTACAACCCCTTGAAACCCTTTTCCTTTTGATGTGCCCACTACGTCAACTTTTTCTCCTTCGGAAAAGATTTCTACGGTGACGGTTTCGCCCAGATTTTTTTCAATGGAAAAATCCCTGAATTCTCTGGAAATGCGTTTCGGGCCGGTTTGTGCTTTGGCAAAATGGCCTGTTTCTCCCTTATTGGAGTGTTTTTCTTTTTTATCTCCAAACGAAAGCTGAACGGCATTGTAACCGTCGGTTTCTACTGTTTTAATCTGTGTAACAACGCAGGGACCGGCTTCGATGATGGTGCAGGCTGTATGTTTACCTGTAGCGTCGAAGATGCTGGTCATCCCGATTTTTTTTCCGATTATCCCTTTCATAATTATAAGGTTTTACGCCTTTCAGAGCCTGCGGGATACCAGCCTGCTTATACCTGTGCAGGAGAGAGTGTTTTCCCGAATGCTACCGACCTTTTCCGTTGTGCAAAAACGGCTTATGTTTTTTTAAGCCGTACCTGCTGGAAGTACCGGCAGTAAACAAACCCTGAACGGCTTGTTCATATGTTGAGTTGCCTTTTAGGCAAATCGAAAAATTCAGCGCTCTTTTCTTCCGCTTTCGGCGAAATTGAGAGTTGAATGTTATTTCAAGAACTTGATCCGGCCTGACATGCTCAGGCTTTGATTTCCACTTCAACCCCGCTGGGTAAATCCAGTTTGCTTAATGCGTCAACGGTGCGTGAAGAGGATGTATATATATCCAGCAGACGCTTGTGCGTTGCCAGCATGAATTGTTCCCGGCTTTTTTTGTTAACGTGCGGTGAACGCAAAACAGTAAATATTTTTTTTCGTGTGGGCAGAGGTATCGGGCCGGTAACCACAGCTCCGGTGCTTCGCACCGTTTTTACTATTTTCTCGGCCGATTTATCTACCAGATTATGGTCGTACGATAACAATTTGATTCTGATTCGCTGCGACATCTTTTTTAAAATGGAGTGCAAAGGTAAGTGTTATGCTTATT
Organism: Chitinophagaceae bacterium; assembly: GCA_026415715.1. Lineage (GTDB taxonomy): Bacteria > Bacteroidota > Bacteroidia > Chitinophagales > Chitinophagaceae > JJ008. Next base: position 47,872 of record JAOAGO010000014.1, read on the forward strand.
CCATCCAAATCCATGAATAAGATTTTTTTAACAAAAAGTGTATTAATCAATTTAGACAAAGTGTTGTTTTCCAAAAAATCAGGAATTACCTGATAAATTAATTTGAATATAAAATAATATTTTATTCATCCAATAATGTTGTTTGGGTTTAAAAAATAAAAGATGACAAACATGAAATATTCACATAATATTTTACATAAACAGATTTTAACCTTTTGCCTTAATCTTTTTTAAAAGGTAAGGAATATGGAGAGCCCCGCCGCATACTGAGGTACTTTCCTGATTGAGCCCGAAGGAATGAAGGAATTGCTGCAACCTGAAAACCCAAAAATTCAGGAAAAATCGTCAGTACCCCGACTGTCAGGCGTATCCGGGGCGGAAGAATTAAAAATGCTAAGACCCTAAAGATGCAAGAGAAATTGTTTAAGAGATGGATAGTCGGCTGCTATAGGTACAGATTTTTTTGGAAGCGACATCAGTTGGGCTACCTGTGGCGGTAAGGGGATATTGTGTCCGGTGATTTTTTCTACCTCTTCGGGAAACTTTACGGGATGTGCTGTTTCAAGAAAAATGCCTTTTTTGCCGGGATGAGGGCGAAGAAACTGATTCAACGCAGCGAGACCTACGGCGCCATGCGGGTCGCAGAGGTAATGACATATTTCATACGTTTCGCGAATTGTTTCACGGGTTTGTTCGTCGGTAATGGTAAATGCCGAAAGATGTTGCAGCACCCGGGAATGCTGATGGGAAAATAATTCCAGAATTCTGATAAAATTACTGGGGTTGCCTACATCCATGGCATTACTTATGGTGGGCATTGTTTTTTTGTGCAGGCGTTCGCCCGTGAGCAAATAATGGCTTACGGTATCGTTGATATTGCAGGCAGCGATGAAGCGGCTAACCGGCAAGCCCGAAAGCATGGCTAATATACCGGCGCTTAGATTTCCCAGATTGCCGCTGGGCACCGAAATGACGGGTGGATTGTCTTTTTCCGGCCACTGTTTCCAGGCCAGTACATAGTATATCTGTTGTGATATCCAACGGGAAATATTGATTGAGTTCGCCGAAGTGAGCCATAGCTTTTGTTTCAAATCCTTATCGGCAAAGGCTGTTTTAACCAATGCCTGACAATCATCAAATGTGCCGCTAACTTCAAGGGCATGGATGTTTTTCCCAAGGGTGGTAAGTTGTTTTTCCTGTACATTGCTCACTTTACCGGAAGGATATAGAATTACCACTTCCACACCGGGCACTTCGTAAAAACCTGAAGCAACCGCTCCGCCTGTATCGCCCGAAGTTGCTACCAATACCACTACCCGTCCGTTGATGTCTTTAATAAAATAACGCAGGCAACGGCTCATGAAACGGGCGCCTACATCTTTAAAAGCCATGGTTGGGCCGTGAAACAATTCCAGCGTGTATGCCTGCAGGCTCACCTGTCTGAGCGGAATCGGAAAGCAAAAGGTTTCGGTAACAATGGTCCATAAATCTTCGTCCGGAATTGAGCCGGCAACATAAGGTTTAATAACGCGGAAGGCAATCTCCTCATCGCTGAGTTTTTCAGGTTCGTTTATCAGTTCAGACGGAAACGAAGGAATATATTCCGGGAAATAAAGCCCTTTATCAGGAGGCTGACCCTGAATAACCGCTTCTTTATAGGAAACGAGCGGCGCCTGATGGGATGTGCTAAAGTATTTCAACGCCTTTTCGATTTATGGTTGTTACATAAGAATGATAACTGATATGGATTTTGTCTAAAATTTCCTGCATGGCTTGTTTTACGGTTTCGGCGGTGCTTTTTTCTCTGCTTAGCATAAACACGGAAGGCCCTGAGCCGGCAATACCCCCGCCTAATGCGCCGGCTTCTAGCGCTTTTGATTTTAGTTTTTGAAATTCAGGAATGAGGATGCTGCGTACCGGTTCCACGATGACATCTTCAAGCGAACGGGCAATGAGAGCATAATCTTTTTCATACAGGCCGGCTACCAGTCCGGCAATGTTTCCCCACTGTTTGATGGCATCTTTGAGCAGAATTTGTTTCTTCAGTATCTCCCGGGCATCAGAGGTTTTTACTTCAATTTGCGGATGTACGATAGTAATAAACAGTTCGGGCGCCGGGAGCGGCACGATATCCAGTGGAAAGATAGAGCGGATAAGAGTAATCCCTCCCATAAGGCAAGGTGCAATATTATCTGCATGTTTTACGCCGGAGGCAAGTTTTTCTCCGTTCATGGCAAACTGAATGAGTTCATTGCGGCTGAAAGGATTTCCGAGCAACAGATTTGCCGCATAGGCAGCGCCTGCCGCGCTGGCAGCGCTGGAACCGATTCCGCTACCGGGTTTGATTTTTTTATCAATGGTGAGGCGAAATCCTTTTACCGATTCTGTTTTTTCTAAAAGCGAAAGCAGCGTAACGCCTGCCACGTTTTGATGCGGGTTAAGGGGAAGTTCAAAGGAACCCTCCATACAGATGTGTACACCCGGTTCATCCGTCAGTTCCAGTTTCATGATATCGTAAGGCTCGCAGAGAGCTAAACCCAGTACGTCGAATCCGCACACAATGTTGGCAATGGTAGCCGGTGATTTGATGATTACGGAACTCATAGTTTTATTTTGCGGCTCTTAAAATGTCTGCAAATATGCCGCTTGCGGTAACATCGGCGCCGGCACCGGCGCCTTTGATCACCAGTGGCTGTTCCTGATATCGGTCGGTATAGAATAACACCACATTATCTTTCCCGAACAAATGATAAAAGTCGTGTTCAGGGTAAATGTGTTCAAGCCCGACGGAAGCCTTTCCCCTGTCAAGCTTAGCCACAAATTTCAGCTTACACCCCTTTTCTTTTGCTTCAGCCAGCAGGCCATGAAAATGCTTTTCTTCTTCCGCCATGGCTTTATAAAAATCATCCACACTGCCTTGCAGGCACTTTTCCGGCAAAAAAGAACGGATTTCCACATCTGAAGGTTCTAGTATAAACCCGGCCTCTCTTGCCAGAATCAGTATTTTACGCATCACGTCAGTACCGCTCAGGTCCAGCCGGGGATCGGGCTCGGTATAACCTTCCTGTTGCGCCTGCCGAACTACATCGGCAAATTTCCGGCTGCCGTCGTAGTGGTTAAAAACGTAATTCAGCGTACCGCTGAGTACGGCTTCAATTTTGTGAATCCGGTCTCCGGTTCTTACCAGATCGTTCAGCGTGGCAATGACAGGAAGTCCGGCGCCGACATTGGTTTCAAATAAAAAATGGCAATTGTATTCAGCGGAAAGTTTTTTCAAATTCCGGTAGCGGGAATAAGAAGAAGAGGCCGCCGTTTTGTTGCAGGCTACCACGGATATGCTGTGACGCAACAGGGCTGAATAAATGCCCGCCACATCACTGCTTGCAGTAATATCAACCATGATGGCATTGCGCAGGTTACGGCTCACCAGCTCTTCGGTCCACTCTTTCAGGTTCATTGTACGGCCCTTTTGCAGCAGCGTTTTCCAGTTCTGCAGGTCAATGCCCTTTTCGTCAAAAATCATCTTCCGGCTATTGGCCAGTCCTACCACCCGAAGTTCCAGTTTCAGGTGTTCTTTCAGGTATTCTTTTTGTTGCAAAAGCTGATGCAACAACCGTGAGCCGACATTTCCCGTTCCGGTAATGTACAGATTTATTTCTTTAAGCGTGGTTTCAAAAAACTCTTCATGCAGTACGTTTAGCGCTTTTTGAACATCGCGTGAGGCAATGACGGCCGAAATATTTTTTTCGGATGAGCCCTGGGCAATGGCACGAACATTAATTCCGTTTCTGCCTAACGCACCAAACATTCTGCCGCTGATGCCGGTATGGTTTTTCATGTTGTCACCTACCAGCGCCACAATAGATAATCCCGTTTCAGGAATGACGGGATCTACAATTCCCAACGCAATTTCATTGGCAAATGCTTTATCGGCCGCTTCACAAGCTTTGGATAATGAAGCCGCATCAATGCCAACGGTAATGGAATGTTCGCTGGAGGCCTGCGTGATAAGGATCACATTTATTTTTTCATTGCTGAGCGCCTCAAAAAGTCTTTTGGAAAAACCGGGAATGCCCACCATCCCGCTTCCTTCCAAAGTAATGAGCGCCAGATTACCTATACTTGAAATTCCGGTGATGATTTGCTGTCCTGCTTTTTCCGATTTGTCATGAATAAGTGTGCCGGGGTCATTCGGAGCAAAGGTATTTTTGATTAAAACGGGAATTTTTTTAACCATGGCCGGCTGAAGTGTGGGCGGGTATATGACTTTTGCACCAAAATGAGACAGCTCCATTGCCTCTTGATACGAAATTTCGGGAATGATTCGTGCATTCGGCACCCATCGCGGGTCGGCCGTCATCATACCGCTTACATCCGTCCAGATCTCCAGCATTTCAGCATCCAGTGCCGCAGCAAAGAGTGCTGCCGTGTAATCAGAACCGCCGCGCCCCAGTGTTGTGGTATGTCCCTCTTTATCCGATGCAATAAACCCCGGAAAAAGATACACATCAGCCCTGTGGGCAGAATAGAAATCCCTGATATTCCGGTACGTGGTCTCAAAATCAACGGCGGCAGCCGTAAAGGTTGAGTTGGTTTTAATTAACTGACGACTGTCGTGCCAGCATACTTGTAACGATTCAGTTTGAAGTTTTCCGGCAATAATTTGCGAAGAAAGCCATTCGCCGTAGGCAGCCACCCGGTCTTTTGTTTTGGGCGTAAGTTCGCGCAGTTGAAACAACCCGGAGCAAAGTTCTTCCAGTTCGTTACAGGTTTTCTTTACCAGACTCAGTAACCGGCTCTGTATGGTTACCGGTATCAGTTGCTGTACGGCCTCCAGATGCCGTTTTTCAATTTGTTCCAGTATGGTTTTATATTCTTCGCTGCCCTGAGCCGCTTCATCAGCTGCCCGAAGTAACATATCGGTTATTCCGCCCATCGCTGAAACCACTACGGTAACCGGCCGGATGCGGGCCGCTTGCAAAATAATTTCAGATACCTTTTTTATATTTTCAGCATGAGCTACCGACGATCCGCCAAACTTTAATACTTTCATGTGACGTACATTTTACCGAAAAGAAATAGGGGTTTACGGTTATGCGGCAATATGCCCTGAAGTGGAAATGTTAATTTTACTCCGCTAACGCGGAGTTGTGGTTATTGTGGGGTGAATATGTAGATCGAACAGAATCATTATCTGCCGCAAAAGTAAAAATGCAACGGGTATAAAACAATATTTTGTCGCTTTATTTTGGAAAAAAATTCAGCGCCATCTCTTAATCATAAACTTTGATTACACGATAAAGTGTATCCCGTTCTACGGGAATGCGCTTTACCTGTTTGATTAAGGCTACCAACTGTTCGGTAGTTAAAGACGGGTTTTGTTCTTCGGCGCCGGCCATACTGTAAATTTTGGTTGAATCGTCAATCGTGCCATCCAAATCATCCACGCCAAATGAAAGTGCCAGCTGGGCATTATGTCTTCCCAGCATCGGCCAGTAAGCTTTGAGATGAGGAAAATTGTCGAGATAAATACGGGCTACTGCGTACATTTTCATGTCTTCAACTATGCTGCTTTCGGGCACATGGCTCATGTCGTTGTCTTTGTTGCGAAACTTCAGCGGAATAAATGTTTGAAACCCGCCGGTTTTGTCCTGAAGTTCACGGAGCCTACGCATGTGGTCAATCCGATGTTCGTACTTTTCAATATGCCCGTATAAAATGGTAGCATTGGAATGCAATCCCAAACGGTGTGCCGTTTCGTGTATGTGCAGCCATCCCTCGGCATCCACTTTGTCGGCACAGATTTTTTCCCGGATTTCGGGATGAAAAATTTCCGCGCCACCGCCCGGAATGGAATCCAGTCCGGCATCCATCAAAAATTTCAGCCCCTCTTCAGCACTCATTTTGGCTTTCCGGAACATGTAGTCATATTCCACGGCCGTAAAAGCTTTGATGTGCAGGTCGGGCCGGTGTTGTTTGATAGCGCTGAGAAGGTCTGCAAAAAAATGAATATCCATTTTCGGATGCACGCCGCCCACAATGTGCACTTCTGTAACGGGAATACCGTCGTATTCTTTTACCTTGTTCAGCATTTGTTCCCGGGTTAATTCCCAGCCTTCTTCACGACGGGCATAGAGGCGGCTGTAGCTGCAGAAACTGCAGCTGAATACACATACGTTGGTAGGTTCAATATGGAAATTACGGTTAAAAAATACTTTTTTGCCGTGCCTTTGTTCTTTGATAAAGTTAGCCAGTGCGCCGACAAAGCTTACGCTTCCTTTTTCAAACAAAAGCAATCCATCTTCATCGGTTATTCTTTCTCCGCACTGTACTTTTTCTGCAATTTGTTTCAGCTCGGGGTCCGGTAATTCAGAGAGCGGAGGAACAAGTAACGAGAGAGATGTATTTTGAATTGTTGCGTTTTCCATTTGAAATTAATTACAAAATTAACGCAAAAAGGTTTTGTCCGTTTTTTTCAGGGAATTGGAAAAATGCTTTAGCGCAAACCTGATGAATATTCCGACAAGGCAAAATGAATTTTTTCAAAAAACCGGGCCTCCTGAAGTTTATATACCGCATTTATCAGCTCATCAGTGCGCCGGCCAGAGTGGCTGTCATTAAAGTGGCTATGGTACCGCCAATCAAAGCCTTTATGCCAAGCGAGGTAAGATTTTGACGCTGATTGGGCGCCAGTGCGCCGATGCCGCCAATTTGTATACCGATAGAGGAAAAGTTGGCAAAACCGCACAAAGCAAAACTGGCCATGATGAGTGTTTTTTCATTAGCAATTACCGCAGCGGATTTCATCCTGCTCAGCGATTCATAAGCAATGAATTCATTCAGGATTGTTTTTTCGCCCAGCAACTGGCCAAACAATGTCATGTCATTTGATGGCACGCCGATCATCCAGGCCAGCGGTGCAAAAAGATAACCAAGTATAAACTGCAGCGACAGTTTATCGTAGCTGCCACCGGTGGCTTGCGCAATCAGGTCGTTAAGGGTAGTTATACGACCAATCATTCCGAGCAATCCGTTCAGTACGGCAATCAGGGCAATAAATGCAATCAGCATGGCGCCTACATTTACGGCCAGCCTCAGTCCGTCGCCGGTACCGTTGGCAATGGCATCAAGTACGTTGTTGCCGATTTTTTCTTTAGACACTTTTAGCTCTTTCGAAATCTGAGAAGGGTCAGGGTCGGGCACCAGCATTTTAGACACAATGATGGAAGCCGGTGCAGCCATAACAGAAGCCATGAGCAACAGTTTGGCATATTTTTCCTGTTCGGCCACCACGTTACCACCCAGCATGTTTACATAAACGCCTAACACGCTGCCGGCCGTAGTAGCCATTCCCCCCGCCATAATACACAGGAGTTCCGTTTTACGCATGTTTTCCAGATAAGGCCGCACCAGCAGGGGCGCTTCAGTTTGCCCCATAAACACGTTGGCGGCCGCCGAAACGCTTTCCGGTCCGCTCACACCAATTTTAGAGAGCAGCCATGCAAAGGCCAGAACAATTTTTTGCAAAATCCCGAAATAATAAAGCAGCGCAGAGAGCGCCGCGAAGAAGATAATATTGGTGAGCGCCTGTATGGCAAAGATAAAGCCCCAGCTTTGCTGGTCGTCCATCAGCCTGCCGAATAAAAACCGGGCGCCGGCTTTACCTGTATTGATCACCTTCACAAAAATCTGCGCAATAAAATCAAAGAAGGCCGACACAGCAGGCACGTAAATAATGGCCAGCGCAATGACAATTTGCAACCCAAGACCGAAAAAAATCAGTTTCCATCGAATCATGCGGCGGTTGTTGCTCAGCAAATAACCAAGACTTAGTAAAAAAACAATGCCTAACAAGCCGCGACCTAAATGTTCCGGTGAATGCATTTTAAAACGGATTTAAACAGGCAATATAAACAGTTCGTAAATTATGATGAAGAGAAGAAAATATTTTTTGGGGCTGTCATCGGCCCGCCTGCGGCGGGCAGGTTCGCTGTTCAACTGCGGTTCCGGCTGCTACGGGCTTCGGTACGCCTGCGGCGTACTACCCCTTCGCATCCGGAAGCCCTTCAGCAATAGTAATTCTTATCGACCTCACCCCCTGCCCCCCTCTCCTTCAGGACAGGGGGAGAAAGGCGATGGAGTAAATTCCGAACGAATCCTGTATAACAGTTCGGAACAAATGCCTTATCATTTCGTTTTTCAACAGGTTTAGTAAGCTTTTAAATTCCCCGCTTTTATCCCGGCTATTTTCCCCCGCCTGACGCGACAACCCTATCCCATGTTCTGCTGTCTTTTCAATCATTTTAAAAGGAATGGCAATGGAAAAGGATAGTCATCCGTGGCGTTTTTTTCATAAGGCGGTGTAGTACTACACCACATTTCTGCATAGACCTGACTATATGTTCCAGTGGGTAAGGGTATATGAAAATAGCCCTACGCTGTAAATTATTATAAAGGTGGTTTACTTATATATAAAACTTTTCCCCCCATTGGGATAGAGTTAGTTTTTTTGATTCTACCCCCTTATCCGCATTTCCTCAAAAGGATTCAGACGGCCAGAATGTACAATCACTTTTTAAAGATTAGCGAAATACATGGCAATGATTCAGTTAAAAAAAAAAAAAAATAAACCTTTTTATTAAACTTACATTACCATTTTTCCCTGAATCTTTCATCATCCACTTCGCCTATTACAAAAAGGCTTCCGCAAACTACAATCAAATCATCCGTCTCAGCTTTTGCCAATGCGCTCTGTATGGCCTCGTTTACATTTTTAAAAGCTGTTCCTTTCAAATTCCGCGCATCGGCCTGGCGCTGCAGTTCCTCACATGCCAGCGCTCTCGGAATATCGGCTTGTGTAAAATAATAATCCGCCTCGCGGGGAAGCAGCTCCAGTATTTTCTGAGTATCCTTATCTTTTACCATTCCGAATACGATATGAAGTTTGCAGTGAGGCGTAATCTCAATCTGCCGCACCACTTCCAGAATGCCGGGTTCATTATGCGCTACGTCAAGAACCAGTTGCGGCCGTTTTCGCAAAACCTCCCAGCGGCCCCTCAGTCCCGTCAACTCCGCCACATGAAGCAATCCTGATTTTAATTGTGCATCCGGAAGCATCCACCCTTTTTTCTTCATCTGTTCGCAAGCTTCTAAAACGGTCAGAATATTTTTTTTCTGATACATCCCTGTCAGTCCGCATAAAAATTTATCCTCGCTGTGTCCAAGAGTATCACAAATGACCAACTGCAACAAGGGTTTTCCCGTAACGGAATCAGAAATCAGTTCAGCCTGAATAATTTTTCTTCTTTGATCGGCAAAAAAAATCGGGGCATGGTTTTGGGCCGCTATCTTTTCAAATACGGCCGAAGTTTCTTCTTGCGTTTCGCCCACCACTACAGGCACATGGGGTTTTATGATACCTGCTTTCTCATAGGCAATTTTTTCCAGTGTATCGCCCAGCATATCCATATGATCCCGGCCTATATTGGTAATGACGCTCAGTTCGGGCGTTATGATATTTGTACTGTCCAGCCGGCCACCCAATCCCACTTCTACTACGGCAATATCGGTTTTCGCTTCGGCAAACCACGCAAAGGCCAGCGCCACGCTGATTTCAAAGAAACTGGGTTCTGTGTCTTCAATCACCGGCTTGAGTTTTTTTGTGGTTTCGGTTATAAACTCTTCCGGCGCCATGATGCCGTTTATTTTTATTCTTTCCCTGAAATCTTTGAGGTGCGGCGAAGTGTACAGTCCGGTTTTATATCCGCACGACTGAAATATGGCGGCCAGCATGTGGCTCACAGAGCCTTTACCGTTTGTTCCCGCAACATGTATGCTTTTGAATGCGGTATGAGGTTGGTTTAAATACGCACACAATTTTCTGATATTCGTCAAATCCTTTTTAAAGGCCGCAGCCCCAATCCTGCTGAACATGGGAAGTCTGGAATAAAGATAGTCCAGCGTTTCTCGATAGTTCATGAAGCATGTTTGATTTGAAGCCGCAATATTAGCAAGGGTTTTGTATAAATCGGAAAACCGAATCGCTTTTCGTAAAATACATTTTGAACTTTTTGCGCTTTATTAGTTGAACATTCCGGGCGGTAACGGGAATCTTCTTTTTTTATGAGGATACCCTATCTGCCCTGATTTGATTTCACATGATTTGTTAATGAAGAAATAAAAAATAATCCTGCTGAATCTTTATTTCTGATCTGAATTGTATTTACTTTTTTCAAAGATATGTGCCATGTAAACTTACATTCTGAATATTAAAGAAATGTTGAAATTTCTACCGTCAGAAGGCCAAACACCCGGCCCGGGATAAAAGACGGGTCTTTTGGTAAAATACTGCTTATCCGTAATATTATTGAGAGCTAATTTTCCTTCCAGGAATTTAGTAACAGGCCAGCTCAGATTGATGTCCCATAAGGTGTAAGAAGGAACGAGGCCGATAGTACCGTTAAGGTTGGGTTTTTCTGTATTCAGCGGATCGGCAAAATGTTTTCCGGTATGGCTCATCAGTAAGGTTACGCTTAAGGAAGAAAGCTGAAAAGTTGCGCCGTTTCGGGTTATAATACGGGGAACTCCTTCCTGTATTTTATTTTTTATACTCACATTCTGGTGGCCGGATTTGATTTCGCCCCGAAGATATCTGGCCTCCATTAACGCCGTGGCGGTAAAGAGGCTGAGCCGGGAAGTTCCGCCAAGGCGTTTTGTTATTTGAATAAAAATTTCCAAACCGTAGGTAGCGGCATCGCCCGTGTTTGTTCTCCATGTATAAAAATTACCGATGTTATCTGTGCGAGAAAGTGTGCCGAAACGGTTTCGGGTGAACAACCGGAATGCCGTAATATCCCACTGCCATGTCTGATTTTGCCCTCTGAAACCAATCTCCAGATTGCTTCCTTTTCCGTCTTTTATTTCTGGATCTACTTTTTCAAATACGGAGGCGGGAATAATATCTTTAAACAAAACGGGCCGGTAAGTTTCTGCAAAACTTCCGTAAAGCTCCGACCCCTTAAAGAGGTTATACACAAACCCTGCACCTTTGAGTAAATAAAACCGTTTCACCGACACGGGAATTTCATGTTCGGGATAATACACAATATTTCCTCGCAAACGACTTTCTCCGTTTTCTAAACGAACCCCTGCCTGAATGCTGAATTTTTCATTAAGGTAGAAACTGTTTTCGGCAAACCAGGAAATATTTCTGGTTTCAACCCGCAAATCTCTCCCCCAAACAGGATGTGTAAGGCTGATGTCGTAATCAAACCCTGATGTTCCTCGGCCTTGTTGTTTTCTGTACATCCGGTTATACAAAGTTTGCATTCCGGCCGCCAATACATTTTTCTTTTCGCCGATTTGATAATGACGCAGCCATCGTAATTCCGTGGTCAGACTACGGTATCGGTCTATATCCACTTGCCTTGGGTTATAATTCAGAATACTCAGATTAAATGTATCGGGTATCGTAGCCGGCCGGTCAAACAATACGCTGTTTCGGTAACCCGTTAAAAAGCCGGCGCTCCATTGTAAAATTTGTTTTTCACTCATTTTCCATATTAAAGAAACCGAAGGCAAATGAATATAGGGAGAATAATAATTACGGAATCTTGTAGCCTGTCGGGGATTTGCCTTAAACATAGAGTCGTTCAGCGGACCGGGAATACGATAAACATATCCCGTTGTGGCGTAATCCAGATGAATTTCCAGACGGGATTCGGGAGTGTAACTTACCCGAATACCCCCGGCGCGATAATCAGATTCTTCATTCTGGCGATATCCTTTTCTTGTTCTTTTATTCACGAAAGCATAATATGTCCATTTGCCTGTTTTTCCTCCAACGGCATTGTATGTGCTCAACAAACGAAATGAGCCTGCCGTATTATAACTTTCCAGACTAAAGGGTTTCGTGGTGTCGCCTTTTTTTGTAATAAAGTTGATCATACCGCCGTATTGAGGTCCGTATTGTAATGAAGCCGTGCCGCGAATAAATTCAATTTTTTCAATCGCTTCCATGGGCAAACTGAAATGACTGGCGGGGTAGGCATACAAATCAGAATTGGTTAAAATGCCGTCCTTACGCAGGTTAAATTCCCATCCTCTGTGCGGGTCTAGTCCCCTTACGGAAATATTAAGCTGATTGCTTCCTTCCAAATCATAAACAACTACTCCGGGGGTTTTGGCAAATATCTGTCGCGGTATTTTTTCGGCGAGCGAGGCATCCAGCGAAGGCAGATGGATCACATCATTTTTTTTCCCGGCAATGAGAAATGCACCCGAAACAACACTCATACGGGAAATGTCTTTACGGGCTCTGGCTTCAACAACTACGGTCGAGAGCGTTTTTGCCAAACTGTCATTATCCTGAGCTGAAAGAGTTGGAATAAAATGTAAAAAAGAACAGACAAACAACACAAAGCAAATGCAGCGCATGCAATCCCCTTATCATTTTAGGATGCAAAATTATGAAATTAAGCTTTCTGAAGTGTAGAATGGATTTTAACCAAACGAAAAATGTATTATGCAAAACAACAGGAATTCATCATTTGGCTAAATCATTTTCACGAAAACGAAATCCGCGTAAAAAATCTTCTACAGACATTTTTTTTCTCCCTTCGGCCTGTATTTCTTTTACAAAAAGGTAACTATCGGCACAGGCAAAGGCTAAATAGGTTTTTCCGTCGGTGAGAAATGCACCGGGTTTTTTTAAGGGCGAAAGATTTTCCTGGTCTTGCTTTAGTTCGGTTTTATAAATTTTTATGATTTTCCCGTTCAGCAGGGTAAAAGCGCCGGGTACAGGCGATAATCCCCGTACCAGATTATGTACTTCTTTTGCTGTTTTATTAAAATTTATCCGGCACATTTCATTGGTAATTTTAGGCGCCGTTTTCAGCACAACGTTTTCAGTAAGCAGGGCCTGAGGCATGGGAGTAATTTTTCCTTCTGCCAGTTGTTTTATGGTTTTCAGAAGCAGCGCTGCCCCTGCTCTTTTCATTCGCTCATACAATTCGCCTGCTGTTTCGTTCTTACTTATTCTGATTTTTTCCTGTAATAATATATCGCCGGTATCAATTTCATGTTTCAAACGAAACGTAGTAAGTCCCGTTTCTTCTTCTCCGTTTATGATGGCCCACTGTATCGGCGCGGCGCCACGGTATTGCGGAAGCAGCGAAGCGTGCAGATTAATGGTACCCATGGGCGGCATACTCCATACGGCTTCAGGAAGCATGCGAAATGCTACTACAACCTGAAGGTCGGCGCGCAGCGATCTGAGTTCGTCCAGAAAAAAAGGGTCTTTGAGTTTTTCGGGTTGCAGACAGGTTAAACCGTGTTCAACAGCATATTTTTTTACGGGGCTTTCGGCAGGTTTCAATCCTCGGCCGGCAGGCTTATCGGGCGCTGTAATAACCCCGGCAATAGTACAGCCTTCTTTAACCAGCGCATCCAATGAAGCCACGGCAAAATCGGGTGTTCCCATAAATACAATCCGAAGTGTGGTATAATCCTTCATGAGGCGAAAGTACACCGTTCCCTGACATCAAAGCGAATCGGCATCCGGATACAGTAAATATTTTTTTCTGATTTTTTTGAAAGCGCTCAATGCAGGTTCCCAGGTTTTTCTGATTTCTTCTTCTGTTTTTCCCTCAACAATCTGTTTCCATAACAGGTTATTTCCTGCCAGTTTGTTAAAAAAAGATTCTTCCATTTTTCCCGATTTGGGAAGGATAAAAAAACTGTCTTTTTTAGGAAATAACCGGTACGCTTCCATGAGCCATCTGAGCTGGATACGCCGGTTCACCTTTTGCAGCACTTCTTCCGGAGTGCCGCTCAGATTCCATCCGTAGCAGATTTTGCCGCTATGTTTCGGATGTCGTGCCCCTTCATTGGGCATTGGAGTGAAAGCGTAGAGATGGGAGGGTAATTCCGGATGTCCGAAAAGCTGAAAGGGTTTTTCCGTTCCCCTGCCTTCGCTGAGTACGGTGCCCTCAAAAAAGCAGGTAGAGGGATATAAATACACAGATTGAATTTCCGGAAGATTTGGTGAAGGCTTTACGGGTAAGATGTATTTGCTGTTGTGCGTATAATTTTCGCAAGGGATAACTTTAATGGCAAAAGTGCTGCGGGAATATTTTTTGTTTTGTCTGGAAAATTGTTTCAGATAGGCATTGGCCCGTGGCGATAACCATTTTTCGCCAGCAAGCATCAAGGCATATTCCCCGATAGTCATTCCGTAAACAACTGGCACAGGCTGCATGCCTACGAAAGACCGGTATTTTTTTTCCAGCACCGGTCCGTCCACATAAAACCCGTTGGGATTCGGCCGGTCAAGAATAAGTAAAGGTTTTTGATAAGCAAAGGCCGCTTCCATAAACTCTTCAAGCGATGAGATATAGGTATAAAACCGTACACCTACATCTTGTATGTCAAAAAGGAGAATATCCGTGTTTTTCAAATCATCCGCCTCCGGACGCCTTTTTGTTCCGTACAATGAAATGACAGGTATTCCTGTTTTTTCATCAGTAAAGTTTCCGATTTTTTCTCCGGCGCCTGCCGTACCCCGGAATCCGTGCTCAGGCCCGAAAATAACGGTAATGTTTACTCCTGCTTTACGAAGCGTATCTACCAGATGGGTTGCGCCAACCCTTGAAGTATGATTCGCAAATATTCCGACTCTCTTTCCTTTCAACAAAGGCAAATAAAGTTCCATGCGCTCCGCACCGGGTCTGATGGCGGAACCCGAAGCTGATTGCTGAGAAAACGGCTCACGGAAATTAATAAGTAGCGTAGTAAAAAAAAGTATCCATTTCATATCATCAAAATTCTGCAATCGGCAACATATGAAAAGCTGTGTTCAACAAATAAGTGCAATTTTTTAAAAGGGAAAGGAAAAAAGCTTTTAAGGGCTTTTTTCCTTTAGA
>JAOAGO010000015.1 GCA_026415715.1 Chitinophagaceae bacterium
ACAATATGTTTTGGCAGTTTGGTTTTGTTGCTGTCTAAGCATTTTTCCATTTTGGCCAGCATACCGGAATCGTTCAGCGTGTTTTTAAAAGTCCGGTAATCGTATCCCCACACACAATCCCAGCCGGTAAATTGCATGCCCCTTGCAAAAAGGCTGTCCACACCATCGCTCGGCCCTTTTTCGTCGGTGTAAAACAGCATCGCCGAGCGCCAAACGTTGCGTCCTGCACATCGTGCTATACTGCCCGGGATACCCAGCACCTGCTGAGCCTGCAGATAATCCTGAATAACGCCGGGCACATCGTTGTAAAATTTATCAAACCGGTTGTTATACGCATGGCTGTAGCCATGATTTGCCAGCAAAATAAACGGTTTCGTGCGCAGCGAATCTAACCTGTGTTTCAGTCCGGGCATGGCTTCGTAATGCTTACCCACCAAAAACAAAGTAGCCGGCACTTGTTCACGCATCAAAAAATCCCACAGCCTTTCGCTGCCTTCGGTCGGCCCGTCGTCAAAAGTGAGATATACATAAATCTTTGACGTATCTTGTAAATGATGCGAGGAAATGCCTGCCTGTTCCGGCCCGGCTGAATCGTTTTTCCGGCCGCATCCGCACAGCGCTCCTATCAACACTCCGATAAAAAATAATTTTTTCATTCCTGTCAAAAATAGAAAACGACTATAAAAAAAAATGAACCCGTATAACATTTTTGAGACCCAATCAGAGAATTTAGCGCTACGAATTCATTATCAGCCGGTTCTTCAAAAACTTTTTTTCAACTTTTTGAAAAGTGAAACAACGGTTTTTCCCGTTTTCTTTCCCATTGTTACGGAAAGCGGGCTGATTAAGAAAAATTCAATTCATCTGCCTGATGAGTTTTTTCTGATTATTTTAAACTCCAAATTGCCTGAGATGGTGGTCAAGATGTTTCCACTGCATTTTTCCCCATTGCTCGGTGGTGAGGGGGCCGAATACCGGATGTTTTGTTATCCGGATGTTTTCTACCGAAAACCGGGAAATATAACTTATCAGCTCTTTTTTTACATTTTCAAATTCGTAGCGGTTTCCGTCGGTTTTCAGTTGTTTCAGGGTGGGTAGTCCTTTTTGCCAGGGCTTATCGTCAAATAATGTTTTTTTAAAAAAACGCATGATCCATTTCATGAAAAAAGGGGCATGGATGGTTAGTTCGCCATAGGCAATTTTGAAAGGCGCCTGCGCATGCGCCAGTATTTGATCAACCGACATTTTGCCCCACAGTCTTTGCGCTTCGGGTTTCAGCCGTTCTATGCGGCCGATCATTTCCTGTTTCACATCCGGATGTAGCAGATTTTTTATTTCCATGTTTCTTTATTTCCAAAATAAGGAATATCGTCACGGCTTTCGGCATCTTGCTGTTTCCAATAGGCAAGCGTAACGATTTTGCCTTCGGGTGTTTTTAACATTCGCCCGAAAACGGCATTTACCCAGTTAAAGGTGATGTCGGTTACGCCTACCATAAACGTTTCAGGCCTGTTTTCCTCTTTCTGGGTTTGGTTTTCCTCTGCTTTGGCTGCCCCGGCGCTTTTCGGCGGCGGCATGGGCGCAAAGCGTACTTCATAGCCGTTATGCTCCAACAGTTTTTTTAAGAATTCCAGCCGCTGCGGCGAAACATCCCGCTCTACAATTCCGCAACGGATACCGTTTATTTCCTCAAATTCATGATTTTTATTCAGCGCCATATCGGTAACATCAGAATGGTTTGACCAACTCAACAATATATCGATACAGGTCGCCCCAGAACCCGATGAGTAAAATGCCGGCCACACAAAGAATCAGCCCGGTCTTTTCCATACGGGTGGGTGTTATTGTGTCCGATCCGGCATTTGTGTTTTGAAACACAACCCATATCCATTTCAGATAGTAATATAATGAAAGAATCAGATTCAACGCCACAAAAACCGTAATTATCCCTTTGGCCGCTGATGCGCCCTGGAGAATCAAAAACCATTTTCCGAAAAAGCCGGCTGCCGGCGGAATTCCTGCCAGTGAGACCAGCGACAACACGAGCGCCACGGCCAAAAAACGGTTTCGATAATAAAGTCCGGCATAATCATGCTGGTTCTCCTTTCCGGCTGACGAAGACATAACGGAGGCCACACTCCAGGCCGCCAGATTGGAGAAAATATAAATGATGATAAAATAAATAACCGGAGTAAAGCTTTCGGCCTTCAACGAACTGATGGCAAACAAAATATAACCGGCCTGCGTGATAGATGAAAAAGCCAGAAACCGTTTGATGTTCTGTTGACGAAGTGCAAATAAATTCCCGATAAGTATGGTTATCAGCGTAAGCCCGAGAAGAACGGGCTGAATCTGCCCTTTCAGCGGCACAAATATTTTATGTAATGCCGATACAAATACAAAAGCCACCGCGCCTTTTGAGATAACCGATAAATAGGAAGATACCGAAGCGGGGGCGCCTTCATAAACATCGGCGGTCCATAAATGAAAGGGAACCACGGATAATTTAAAAGCAAAGGCAGCTATCAGAAACAGAACAGCCAGCCACGTAAGCGGATGTTCTTTCAAGGCGGCCGGCACCTCTTTAAAATACAATGTTCCGGCAAGGCCGTAAATCAGCGAAATGCCAAAAAGTAAAACGGCAGAGGAAAAAGCAGCCGACAAAATCATTTTCATAGCTGCTTCTGACGACCGTTTTTCCATGGGCGCAAAACCAGCCAGAGCAGCCACAGGCAGCGTAGCCAGCTCCAGCGATAAATAAAACATAAGGAAATGAGCGGATGAGATAAGCAGAAAAAATCCCAGCAACGACGAAAGCGTAAGCAGAAAAAATTCTGCCAGATGAGCCGATTTTCGGAGCCAGCTTTCAAACAAAAGGGAGCTGAGATACAGGGCCAGGTTAAGGATTGCTTTCTGAAAAGCCAGAAGCGGCGAGGTATCAAACATGCCGCCAAACAACCGGCCGCCTGAGTTAAAAAGCAAACTGAAAACAAAATTGAAAAGCAACAGCCACTGCATGGCAGGCAACAGAAAAGAAGCGTTATCCCTTCCGCTGATTTTCATGACCAGCAGAAAAAGCAGCAATACACAAAGCCCGAGTTCATTTTTCAGCAGCAAGAAAAAGTCTGTCATGCGTTTATGTTATTGATTCAGCAAACCGCCGGGTTATAAGCCCGCGATTCGTTTCATAATCTGTTGCACATCCGGTTTGATAAGCGCCGTCAGCCAGGCCGGAAAAAGGCCGATCCACACAATGCCGGCAGTCAGCAGTATAGCGGCGCTTCGCTCTTTGGTATTTGCATCCGTAACGGCATTTTCACCGGGCAGTTGCGGCGGACCCATCATAATTTTAGTCGTAGCCCGCAAAATATAAACGGCGGTGACAACCAGAGAAGCGGCAGCCGCTATGGTTACCGTGCGGTGAAACACGGAGTCCTTTTCCCACGAACCGGTTAGCACCGTCATTTCCGACACAAAACCGCTGAAGCCGGGCAAGCCCAGCGAGCACAGGCCGGAAATAAAAAAAACAGTTGCTATAAAAGGCATGGTTTTCATCAGCCCGCTCATCTCCTGTATCATGCGGGTATGCGTTCGTTCATATACCATGCCGATGACGGCGAAGAAAAGCGCTGTCATTACGCCATGAGAAATCATTTGCATGACGGCTCCGGTGATTGCCGTTTGTGTCAGCATGCCCATGCCCAGCAAACTAAACGCCACATGGCTGACAGAGGAATAGGCATTGATATATTTCAGGTCTTTCTGCATCATGGTGGCCAGAGCGCCGTATAAAATTCCGATGACGGATAGTACAATGATGATATGGGAAAAATACAACGCCCCTTCCGGAAGCAGATACATGGCTATTTTGAGACAACCGAATCCTCCCAGCTTCATGGATATGCCGGCCAGAAACATAGAGCCGGCTGTAGGAGCAGATGAATGTCCGTCGGGCACCCAGGTATGAAAAGGAAACAATGCGGTGAACACTCCGAATCCGACAAACAAAAGAGCAAATACTACCTGCTGCAAACGATCGGAGAATACTACTCTGGAAAGACTATGTATTTCAAACGTGCGCCCCCCGTTAAAGTACAACAACAGGATACCTGTCAGAATCAACGCCGATCCTCCCATCAGCATCAGCGCCAGCTTATTGGCACTGTATTCCTTTTTTCCGCTTCCCCAAATGCTGATTAAGAGAAATTTGGGAATCACCGAAAGCTCCAGAAAAAAGAACAGCAAAAAAAGATTTTGTGAAATAAAAAAACCAAATGCCCCGAGAGCCAGCAGCAGCAGAAGCAGAAAAAATTCTTTAACC
This sequence comes from Chitinophagaceae bacterium, assembly GCA_026415715.1. Lineage (GTDB taxonomy): Bacteria > Bacteroidota > Bacteroidia > Chitinophagales > Chitinophagaceae > JJ008. Next base: position 4,322 of record JAOAGO010000015.1, read on the forward strand.
CGGTACACGATATTCCATGAGGCCAAAACCCCGGCGGCCAGCACAAAAGAGGTAAGCAGGATCATACCCACTGTAATTCCGTCGGCGCCGACATGCAAAAAAATACCCGCATCGGAAAGTAAGGGATAACGTTCTTCAAATAAAATCAAACTCTCCTGGCCGGTTATAGCTCTTTCCCGAACAAACAAAAAATACAGCGCCACAGAAACACCAAGCTGCGCCAGCGAGCCGGCAAGGGCCGTCCATTTTACCTGTTCGTCTGTTTTGCACAGCAGCACTGCACCGGCAGTCAGTATAGGTATTATCAATATCAGCAGCAGGCTCATCCTTTACATTTACTTCAAGATAGTAATTAATGCCAAAGCCAGAATGGCCAGCAGGAAATACAGGGCATACAACTGTACTTTTCCTGATTGTAATTTCCGGAAGGCAGCCGAAACATATTGTGTGGCTTCGCCGCTCAGGTTTACCATGCCGTCCACAATGTTTTTATCAAACCATGCTGCCGAACGGCCGATGACCTGAAAAATGACCTTCCGGGTGATAAACTCATACAAATGATCCACATAAAATTTTTCGGAAAGAAGGAGATACAGTTTCCATGCTTTTTCCTGCACAATATCCGACCTTTTATTTTTTGTTTTATAAAACCACATGGCCACAAAAATGCCCGCCAGGTTCAGGATTACCGGCAAAAGGGAAAAGCGTACATCAAAATGAAAGGGCATCCTGTGGCCGTCTGAGGTTACAAAGTTTCCGAAAGGAATAAATCCGCCCAGCACGGCGCCGATGGCCAGCAGCACAAGCGGTATAAGAGCCGGAACTTCTATTTCGGTTTCTTTTTCCGTAGGCCCTTTCAGATTATAAAACCAGAATGTTCTGAAATACATCCGGAACATATAAAACGCCGTAACGGCCGAAGTAATCAACACTAACACATACAGCGGGAAATAATTACGGTATGCTGCCAACAGAATTTCTTCCTTACTGAAAAATCCGGAAAAGGGCGGGATGCCCGAAATGGCAAGGCAACCTGCCAGAAAAAACAAATGGGTTAGCGGCAAATACTTTCGCAAGCCACCCATCTTCCATATACTGTTGTTGTGCACAAAATGAATCATAATGCCGGCGCACAGAAATAACAAAGATTTGAACAAGGCATGAGTAAACAAATGAAACAGAGAAGCCGTATATCCGGGAACAGGTCCCGCCTCATATTTTGCCACTCCCAGCGACAGCATCATCAATCCGATTTGAGACATGGTAGAAAAGGCCAGAATTCTTTTGATATCAGTTTGTACACAGGCAATCAGTGCAGCCATCAATGCCGTAACGGCGCTTACCCATGCAATGAATTCCTGAACGCCGGGTACGGTTATCGCATATAGAGGAAATAATCGGGCTATGAGAAATACCCCTGCCACCACCATGGTGGCAGCATGAATCAGCGCAGATACCGGCGTGGGCCCCTCCATGGCATCCGGAAGCCAGATGTGCAACGGAAAAAGAGCGCTTTTTCCCGCAGCGCCCATAAATACCAAAGCAGCCCCCCACGAAAGCGCAGAAATGCCGAGGAATGTTTGGGCAGCCGCCGTGTTCAAAGCGTCCGACCCGGGCGTCGTAAGCTTGTGTAGTATGGTTTCAAAATCCATGCTTCCGGCGCTGAACGATAAAATCAGTATTCCGATAAAAAAACCTACATCGGCAAACCGGGTAACGATAAACGCTTTTTTTGCCGCTGCTGCCGCCGCCGGCTTCTGATAATAAAATCCGATGAGCAGAAATGATGAAACGCCAACCAGCTCCCAGAAAAAATACATCTGAAAAATATTGGAAGACAAAACCAGCCCCAGCATGGAAAACGTAAACAAACTCAGGTAGGCAAAATAAGCGGCATAACGCTCCTGATGCTTCATGTACCAGAGGCTGTACACATGTACCATCAGCGAAACAAACGTAACCGTCAGCAGCATCATCACCGAAACGGCGTCAATATATGCGCCCATGCGAATGGCTAATGCGCCGGAAAACTCCAGCCAGGGAATGTCCGGAAACAAAAACCGGCGATAAGCGCCCTGCTGATATCCGAATTCAAAAAAATACAGGTATGCAAAATATGCCGACAACAGAAAAGAAAACGTCATCAAAACAACCGTTAGCGGCCCGGCGCTTTTTTTAAAGAGCGATCGGCCCCATAGTGCCGGAAACAGAAATCCCGCCAAAGGAAAGAGTACAATCAGCAAAACAAGTACGGTATAAATCATTCCGGTTAATATTTCAGTTCTTCAGCCTCCTGCACGTCAATGCTTTTATGCGTTCGGTACAAATGAATGATAATGGCAATGGCCAGCGCCGCTTCGGCGGCAGCCACCGCAATGATAAATAAAGAAAAAAACAATCCCTCGGTTTTTTCCGGCCACACGTAACGGTCAAACGCCACCAGATTCAGATTCACGCTGTTGAGCATCAGCTCCACGCTCATTAGCAGGGTAATCAGATTTCTTCGGGTAAAAAATCCGTACATCCCTGTACAAAACAACAGGGCGCTCAGCGTCAGGATGTGGTATAAGCCGGGTTCTGTCATCGGGCATCCGGTTTTGTTTTGATGGCAATTACAATACAGCCGATCAGGGCAGCCAGCAGCAAAACGGAAATCACTTCAAAGGGCAACGCATATCCGCCTTCTCCCGGGCTCAGCATTTTTTCACCTATCTGCGACATAGACACTAAAGCAGAACGCTTTCCGGATTCCGCAAACGAAAAACGAAATACCGATACCAGCACCAGCGCCAGGGCACAAAACGCCGCAAGGGCGGAAAAGAATTTTCTGCTCACAGCCGGAACAGGCAGTTTTTCGCCGGACTGCTGTGTCAGAAAAATGGAAAACAAAATCAGCACCACTATACCTCCGGCATACACCACAATCTGCACGGCGGCCAGAAACTGATAATTCAGCCAGAAGTAAATACCGGCCACGCCCAGCAGGCAAAACAACAAGTACACGGCGGCGCGGAAAATCTGACGGGATGTTACCGTCAGCACGCCGAAGCACAAGGTCATCAAAGCCAGAATGTAGAAGACAAGGTCTGATCCCGACATGATCAGTTTAAGCTGTTGATTAAATAATAAAAAATTTTTTATAAGCAAATCTCACTCCACCCCCTCCATAATTTTTGAACCGGGTTTGTTTAAAATTTTAATTAACTGGCTGCGGTCAAATACACTGTGCTCAAAAGTCTGCGCCATTTTTATGGCATCCGACGGACAAGCCTCTATGCACAAATTGCACATCGTGCACAACTCTAAATGATACACCAGCTTGTCTATCGCTTTTTTCTTTTTTCCCTCGGCCGTTATCTCATATTTGTAAATTACCTTCAGCGATCCGTTCGGACAGGCCAGCTCACAGGCCTGGCAACCCGTACACCGGTGTTCGTTGTTTTCATTATGCGGCATCACCACCTCACCCTTAAACCGCTCCGGCAGGTTCAGGGTAAGCCGGTTGTCGGGATATTGCTGCGTAATGATTTCTTTGGGCCTTAAAAAGTAATAAAGCGTTCGCCGCATTCCCCGCGCCAGCGATACAGCTCCGCGCCAAATATCCCGTAAATAACGAATAACGCCCATGGTTCAACATTTCAGAAATGCCATCCTTTGATGGCTATCAGCGCCGCCAGCAACACATTCACCATGCCCAGCGGCAAAAGGTATTTCCATTCCAGATTCAGCAACTGGTCAATGCGCAGCCGCGGAAACGTCCACCGAAACCACATAATCACAAAAATCAGCAAAAACGTTTTACCGAAAAACCACACGCTGGAAGGTATCCAGTCCATTATGCGGTTCAATCCCTCCCAGCTTCCGATATGAAAAGGCATGGGCCCGCCCAGAAACAGGGTAGCCCCGATACCGCAAAGCACAAACACATTGATGTATTCGGCCAGAAAGAAAAGCGCAAACTTGATTCCCGAATACTCCGTATGAAAACCCGCCGTCAGTTCGCTTTCCGCCTCTGCCAGGTCAAACGGCGCCCGGTTGGTTTCTGCCGTTATGGCTATTATAAAAATAACAAAGGCAATCCACACCGGCACATGCCCTTTGAAAATCCACCAGCCGTCGGCCTGCGAACGGATAATCTCGGAAATCTGCAGGCTGCCCGTCAGCGTTACCACGGTCAGTACAGACAGGCCGGCCGATAATTCATAACTCACAATCTGTGCGCCGCTGCGCATAGCCCCCAGCAGCGAATACTTGCTGTTGCTGGCCCACCCGGCCATCAGAATACTGATTACCATAAGCGACGACATAGCCGACACATACAACACCCCGATGTTCACATCCCACAGCTGAAAATCCATGGCAAATGCTATGGGCGCCAGCAGCAGCATGGAAACCACAATGGCCATAATGGGCGCCGCATGAAATAACCACTTGTCTGCACCGTCCGGCGTCAGCCCCTCTTTCAGCAGCAGCTTCAGCGTATCGGCAGCCGTTTGCAGCATACCCTTCGGCCCTACCCTGTTTGGCCCCAGCCGCACCTGCATGCGTGCCGACACTTTGCGCTCCATCAGCACCAGTATCAGCCCCAGCATCGCAAACAGCCCAATAGCCATTAGCCCTGCAAGAACCATTTCCAAAGCCAGCGCCCATCCCGCACTCATGCGCTCGCTAAGCCATTCGTGAATTTGTTGTGCCGCCTGCTGAAAACTCCACATTTCTTTTTTTGATTTTTATTTTTTGATAATGATGGGCCCGGCGCCTGTACGTCTGTCATCGCCTGTTGCGTCGCACACTTCATCGTTCCGGCCGCTTATCGGCATACAGGTTATCTGTCAATATCGGGAATCACCAAATCCAGCGTGCCCATAATGGCCACCAGGTCGCCAATTTTATTACCTCTTGCCAGTTTATCCAGTACGCTCAGATTTGAAAATCCCGGCGAGCGGAATTTAATACGGTACGGCGTAGTGCCGCCGTCGCTCACAATATACACGCCGAATTCGCCGCGGGCCGTTTCCACCTTGCTGTAAAATTCTCCTTTGGGCAGTTTGAGCACCGCTTTGGTTTTGGCCTGAAAATCACCTTCCGGAATATTATCTATCAGTTGTTCAATAATGCGCACCGATTCTTTCATTTCCCGCATGCGCACCAGGTAGCGGGCAAAACAATCGCCGCCGGATTCCAGCACTTCATCAAACTGCAGCGAAGAATAGATTTCGTAAGGATAATGTTTTCGCACGTCGCAATGCACGCCGCTGCCCCGGGCCACCGGCCCCGAACAGCCGTACGAAATGGCATCTTCGGGCGAAAGAATGCCGATGCCCTTCATGCGGTTTTGAAAAATGATGTTTTCGGTAACCACCTCGTCGTATTCGGAAATTTTTCTTTTATAGTCTTTCAAAAATTCCTTTACCCTTCGCTGAAAGTTGGGATGAATGTCGTGCATCACGCCGCCCGGCACCATGTAGTTCATCGTAAGGCGGGCGCCGCAGGTTTCTTCCATAATGTCGTTAATCATTTCCCGTTCGCGAAAGGCGTAAAAGAATGGCGTGAAGGCGCCGAGGTCCATGGCCATGGCGCCCCACCACAGTTCGTGCGAGGCAATTCGGGTCAGTTCATCCATCAGCACGCGGATGACCTGCGCCCGGGGCGGCACTTCCACCTGCAGCCCTTTTTCCACACACAGGGCGCAGCCGTGATTGTTGATGTGTGCCGACAGATAGTCCATACGGCTGGTTACGTAAATAAACTGGCGGTAGCTCAGGCTTTCGCACATTTTTTCGATAGAGCGGTGTATGTAGCCCAGGTGCGGATCTACTTTTACAATGGTTTCGCCGTCCAGCGTAATAACCAGATGCAGCACTCCGTGCGTAGCCGGATGCTGAGGCCCCACATTAATGGTCATCCATTCGTGCCCCTCCGCATCCGTTCGGGTTTCTAAAATTTCAGTTTCGTGGTACATGCCTCTCAAATTGTGAAAAAACAATTTTTTGCTGAACTACAACCTTATCATATTCACCGGGTCTTCAAAATCTTTTCGCAACGGAAATTTTCCTTCCCAGCCTTCGGGCAAAATCAGCAGACGTAAATCGGGATGGTTTAAAAACCTTACGCCAAACATCTCGTACACTTCCCGCTCATGAAATTCGGCCGTGCGCCAAAGATGACTTACGGTTTCAATTTGCGGATTCGTTCGGTCTAGTTTTACTTTTACCGTCAGCTCATGCCGGTGGGCCATGGAGCGCAAATGATACACCATGGTTAAATGGGTTTTCCAGTCCACACAGGTCATACAAAACAAATAATCCATCTGCAGGTCAGGGTCTTGGCGCAGCAGCGTCATCATGTGGGGAAACGGTTCAGGCTCGCCCAGCAGCGTAGCCCATTCGTTTCCCTCTTCCCACACGGCAGAAGGCCATTTTCCGGTAATTGCTGCTTTGAGTTCTTCGCGGTTCATACGTTTTTTCCGGCTCTGATCTGTTCGCGGGTCAGTCCCGCTTTAATTTTTTGCTGCAGGGTTATCAGCGCATGCAAAAGCGCTTCGGGCCGGGGCGGACAGCCCGCCACATACACATCTACCGGTATCACATGGTCGGCCCCTTTTACCACCGAATAGGTATTATAAAAAAACGGTCCCCCGCTGATGGCGCAGGCCCCCATGGCAATGACGTATTTCGGGTCGGCCATCTGATCATAAAGCCGTTTCAGCACCGGCGCCATCTTGTTCACAATCGTTCCGGCAATGATGATCACATCGGCCTGGCGCGGCGTAGCGCGGGCCACTTCAAAACCAAATCGTGAAAAATCATATTTTGCCGAAGCCGTGGCCATCATTTCTATCCCGCAACAACTGGTAGCAAAAGTGAGCGGCCACAGCGAGTTGGAGCGGGCCCAGTTAATCAGCTCGTCTAATTTGCCGATGGCAATATCCGTACCGCCTAAATTTCGCACTTCTCCCGGAAAAGTATCTTCCAGCTTTTCCGGCAAGCCCGGAACGGTCAGTTTGGATGAGGATATGTTTTTTTCTTCACTCATGCGGATAAAAGTTAACCCCATTTACATCCACTTTAACGCCCCCTTTTTGTGCGCATAAAGAAATCCCAGAAAAAGAATCAGCAAAAAGATTACCATTTCCCACAGGGCCAACCATCCGGTTTGTTTGGCAGCTACGGCCCAGGGAAACAGAAAAATAAGCTCTACGTCAAAAATCAGAAAAATGAGCGCAAACAAATAATAACCCACATTAAACTGTATCCAGGTTTTTCCTTTTGTGGGTATGCCGCATTCGTATGGCTCGCCCTTTTGCCGGTTTACCGAGCCTTTGTTCAGCAACGAAGAAATAAAGATGGCCATACCTGCAAAAGTGAATCCCGCCAGCATCAGCATTATCAGAGAGGCCGCACCCATACGTGTACAGTTTATTACGAATTTAGAAAATAAATTTCATATCCTTTCCGAATGTTTCAGCTTTTATCCGTACAACTCCAGATGTATTGCTTTTTTATCATAACCCATCTCCAGTATTTTTTTCCGGGCATCGTCAATCATGTTTTTCCAACCGCACAGATAAAAACGGGCATCAGGCCGGTGTTCGCATAATTTTTCGTACACACCGTGTACATAACCGTGATACCCTTCGGCCCACTGTTCGCGGGAAAGAGTAGGGTAGTAACCGAAACCGGGTAATTTTTTTTCCAACTCGCGAAATTCATCGTAATACAACAAATCGGCCCGGGTGCGGGTGCCAAACACCAAATGAATTTTATGAAATGAAATATGATGATGATAAATATGCTGAATCATGCTGCGAAAAGGCGCCACTCCCGTACCCGTGCATATCATAAAAATCTCCTTGTCCAGCTTCTCCGGTAAAACAAATACGCCCTGCGGACCCCGAAAGGTGATTTCGCTGCCGGCTTTTACTTCTTCGAAAAGATAACGGGTGCCTTTGCCTTCGGGGGTACGTACAATCAACAGCTCAATGAGATTAGAGCCGTCGGGACGGGAAGCGATGGAATAGCTCCGCAGCCGCCGCGCAGGCTTTTCATCAATCGGAAGGTCAAGCGTAATAAACTGGCCGGGCTTAAAATCAAATTGTCCGGTATCCTGAATTTCCAGAAAAAAAATCCGGGTGTTGTGTGTGGCGTCTTCGGTGTGTGTTACTAAAGCTTTTCTCCAGGGTAATAAGGCCATTTTTGGCGAAAAGATACGAACCCTTTACGGTGGATGTGAAATTTGTTTGATCTTTTAAGAAATCTATTTCTAAGATGTCGCCGGCATATTTCAGGCGCAAAATATTCAAACAATACCTCAAAGAAAAAGTCAAAAAAAGGGGTTTATTCCTCAATCACCCATACTTCATTTCCGCGCAGCAGTTTATTGAGGTCTGCAGGTTTTTTGGCTTTGGCCGCCTCTATTTGCTGCGTCATCAGGTCTTCGTAGCAAGGTCGTGTGGTTTGATAAAATACGCCGAAAGGCCTGGGTAAATGATTTTCTTTTTGCGGGTCATCAAACATACGCACCAGTATCTGAGCTTTGTAGATATCGGTTTCGTCATGAATCCAGCAATCATCTGCGCTGTAGTCTTTGCCGATTTCAACCACAACCGGGGTAAAGCCGTCCAGCCGTATTCCTTTTTCTTTCTTTTCACCGAAAAGCAGCGGTTTGCCGTGTTCCAGTAACAGGGTTTCCCGGGCTTTGGTTTCTTTTTCGGTGTAAATTTCAAAAGCCCCGTCGTTGAAGATGTTGCAGTTTTGATAAATTTCCAGAAACGAAGCGCCTTTGTGCTGATAAGCCCTGAGCAGCATCGCCTGAAGATGTTTGGGGTCTCTATCCATGCTTCGGGCTACGAATGTGGCATCAGCGCCGAGAGCCAGCGCCAGAGGATTAAACGGATGGTCAATCGTTCCCATCGGCGAACTCTTGGTGATTTTGTTCATTTCTGAAGTAGGGGAATATTGCCCTTTGGTGAGTCCGTATATCTGATTATTGAACAGCAGTATGTTAACGTCGAAATTTCTTCTCAGTAAATGAATGGTATGATTGCCTCCGATGCTCAACCCGTCACCGTCGCCCGTTACAATCCACACGCTCAGATCGGGACGGGCCGCTTTTAATCCCGATGCCACTGCCGTTGCCCTGCCGTGGATAGAGTGAACTCCATAGGTGTTCATATAGTATGGAAAGCGGCTGCTGCAACCGATGCCGGATACAAAGACTATGTTTTCTCTGGGTATTCCCAGCGCCGGCATGATTTTTTGCACCTGAGCCAAAATAGAATAATCTCCGCAGCCCGGGCACCAGCGCACTTCCTGGTCGGTAGCAAAGTCTTTAGGGGTAAGTGTAGTTGCCGTAGTGGTTTCGCTCATAGCAGATATCTATCTGACAAAAATAACAAACAATCGGCAAAACATAAGAAAATTAACCGAACTCATCTAATAAACACGACTCTGTTATACTTTGATCTATATTAATAACCAGGCAGTCAGCATACAGGCCAGGCCCAGCAAAAATCCGCCATATACTTCAGCAGGCCTGTGGTCGGATACAATGAAACGGGAAGTGCCCGCAATTCCGCATAAAAAAACGGAAAGAATGAAATACAGGTTTACGTTTGTGCTGCCTGTAATTGCCAAAAGAAAAACAAAAACAGCCATGATACCGGCAGCAATGGCATGCAGGCTGATTTTCATTTTTGTGTTCAGGAGAAGAGCAATGCTGGCGGAAATCCATACTGCCAACGCAAAACGTATGGCTTCCGGCGGAAAATCGGGCAGGTTTCGCCAAACATACCAGATCCAGAAATACCAGATGCCGCAAGCCACCAAAGGAATAATCCGGTCTTTGGGATGATGCAGCTGAATGCTTTTTACAAATCCCAGCGCTTTCAGTAACAGCACCGTTACCACCGGAAAAAAGCAATACATCACAACAGACATCGTAAATACCCTGAATTTATCAAATGCTGAAAAGCCGTTAAACAATAATGGATGTTGGTACACCATAAAATAAGTTACCCATACGGGAATAAAAACAGGATGAAGCAAATAAGAAAAAAACCGGGCCAACCACACGATGAGAGGGGGCTGTGCCGGAACAAACGATTCCGGTATTTTTATATCGCCCCGGGGGTCTACAACAAAACGGCTATTCATGATTTAAGACTCTTGTCAGAATGTAAAATTATTTCCTTTTTGCGAGACGGTTATCCGGTAATAATCATATTGGCCTATCTTTATTTTAAATAAATGGTATGAAGAAAATACTCTTGAAGCGAAATATTGTGAAGTTTATCCTTGCGGCTGTGTTCTGTTTAACAGGGCATAGGGCTTTTTCACAGAGTGAATTTATTAAAAAATTCAGGCCGCTGGCCGACTCGCTGGAGCAGGAATATGGAATTCCCTCTGCGGTAATTCTCGGCGTAGCTGTTATTGAATCCGGCGCCGGCAAAAGCCGAAATACACGGTTACTGAATAATTATTTCGGTATAGTGGGTAAAAACAATTTACATAAAACCAAAGGCATTAAAACAAAATACAAACAGTATCCTGATGCCAGGGCTTCTTTTGTTGATTTTTGCAAACTGATTACCAGAAAAAAATTTTATTCAAAGCTGAAGGGAAACAAAAATTATTTGTTGTGGACGGATGCGATCAGCAAAAGCGGTTATTCGGAAGTTCCTGCTATTTGGAAACAACGGGTGAATCAGGCCATTCGCAGATTAAAATTGTCCGAAACCTGAAAACCCCTACAGATAGCCGAATCATGGCCGGATGATTCTTCCGGCAACAGGGTGTGAATTTGCTTTTCAGAAAAAATTTTACCCGAACCGATTCAGATTTGTTTTCGCAGACGGGCTACCGGAATGTTCAGTTGTTCACGATATTTTGCCACAGTACGGCGGGCAATATTATATCCTTTTTCGCGAAGCAGTTCTGTCAGTTTTTCGTCGCTCAGCGGGTGTTTTTTGTCTTCCTGCTCTACCAGATCGCTCAGTATCTTTTTTACTTCCCGGGTTGAAACTTCTTCGCCGGTATCAGTACTGATCGCTTCACTGAAAAAATATTTTAAGCGGTAGGTACCGAATTCAGTTTGTACAAATTTGCTGTTAGCCACACGGCTTACGGTAGAGATATCCAGCCCTGTTTTTTCGGCAATGTCTTTTAAAATCATGGGTTTAAGATCGGCTTCGTCTCCGCTGAGAAAAAAATTATACTGGTGCTGCAGAATGGCCTCCATGGTTTTATAAAGCGTTTGTTGTCTTTGCTTGATGGCGTCTATAAACCATTTGGCCGAATCAATTTTTTGTTTGATAAACTGAATGGCTTCTTTTTGTTTTTTATCCTTGCGGCCAGATTTCTCATAATGCCGAAGCATTTCCTTGAAACTTTCGCTGATGCGAAGCTCGGGCGCATTGCGGCTGTTCAGAATAAGCTCAGGCTTACCTCCGTTGTTTACAATGAAAAAATCGGGCACGATGTAATGCTCCGTTTTGTTATGTGCGGCCACATGAATTCCCGGACGCGGATTCAGCCGGGAAATCAGGTGAATAGCCTGTTTCAGTTCTTCTTCCTGAATGTTCAGCGAGCGTTGAATTTTTTCATAGTGTTTTTTACTGAACTCTTCAAAGTATTCCGAAATGATTTTCCGGGCCAACAGCAGGGATTTGCGTTTCGTTTCTTCCTGGGCTTCTGCTATTTTTCGCGAAAGCTGAATCAACAAACACTCCTGTAAATTCCGGGCAGCAATTCCCGGCGGATCTAACTGTTGAATTTTTCGGATAATGTTTTCGGTTTCATTAACACTGGTAATGATGTTTTGCCGAAAGGCAAGATCATCTACGATGGACTCCGTATCGCGCCGCAGATAACCGTCTTCATCAATACTCCCAATGACATATTCTGCAATTCTTAACTCTTTTTCGTCGAGTTGCAACATGCCGAGCTGATGATTGAGCTGATCCAGAAATCCGGTTTCGGCCCGAAGGGGTAAAGGGCGGGATTCCGGTTCTTCAGGGGCCTTTTCTTCCTGCATTTTATAATCGGTCACATCGTCATCTCCGTCATGAAAATATTCGCTGATATCCACGTTTTCATAATCATCAGCAGAGCTTCCGGATTCATCTTCCGTTTCTTCGTCAAAATTTTCTTCGTCTCTGTCAACGGCATGCTCCGCAACTTCGCTGTTTTCTTCATTATATGCGGGCTCGTCCAGCTCCAAAGCCGGATTTTCTTCCAGTTCTTCTTTAATTCTGGATTCCAGACTGGCCGTGGGAATTTGCAGCAATTTCATTAACTGAATCTGCTGGGGCGAAAGTTTTTGAAGCAGTTTTTGTTGAAGTTGTTGTTTCAGCGCCATTCCATTTTAGCTTGTAAAACAAAAAGACAAGTAGTCTTTTTTAAAAAAATATTTTCCGTGTTTATTATCCCGACGTAAATTTAGACAGAAAATCGAATAGCCGATTCAATGAAAAGCGTTTTTGCATTTATTTTATTTTTTTGTTTTTGTAAAACAAATGCTCAACATATCTTTCTGCCCGGTGTTGATGTAACTCCAAAAGACTCTGTATCTCAATTCTGCTTTTTTAATACCAAATCCAACGGTTATCTGTCTGCTGAAAGAAATAATATATCAGCTTCTTCTTTCTTTGTAGCTTCCGACAAATGGATAAAAGATTTGGGTTTTTTCTGCAGGATGGAACTGGAAATGGAAAAGAAATTTTCTTTGCCTCTTCGGCTGCGGTTGGGCAGTTATGAATATGTAAATCGTTTAGAAGGTAAATCTGCCTGGCTTGTCTATAAATAAATCTCCGCCATATTTTTATTCCACGATCTTCTTGTTTCCCGTTTGAAGGATAAGATAGCCGCACATTCCGGCTAAGACAGAAGCGGTTAAAATTGACATTTTGGAATATTTCACGAATTCGGGAGAGTCATAAAATGCTAAAAGTGAAATAAAAATAGACATTGTAAAACCGATGCCTGCCAGCACGGCGCCGCCCGATATCATTCGCCACGAGAGGTCTTCCGGCATAAGGGAAATCCTGCTTTTTATGGCAATAAAACAAAACAGGAGAATGCCTATGGGTTTACCTATCAATAATCCGAGAAGAATACCCAGGCTGTTGCGTTGCGTCAACGCTTCGGCCAGCGAAACATCCAGTATCATAGCCGTATTGGCCAGCGCAAAAAGCGGCAAAATCAAAAAAGCTACCGGTTTATGAAGCGCATGCTGCAGGCGATAGGAAGGCGATTTTTCTTTTCCGTCTCCAAAGGGTATGGCAAAAGCAAGCAGCACGCCGGAAAGAGTGGCGTGAACCCCCGATTTGAGCATAAAATACCACATCAGCAAACCGCCGGCCAGATACGGCCAAAGCCTGTGTATTTTCAGCCGGTTTAAAATCAGCAAAACAATAAAAATCCCGAGAGAAAGGAATAAGGCGGAAATATTTAATTCATGTGTATAAAAAACGGCAATGATCAGAATGGCGCCAAGGTCATCAATGATGGCTAAGGCGGTCAGAAAAATTTTTAGTGAGGCGGAAACTTTATTTCCGGCAAGCGAAAGAATGCCTAAGGCAAAAGCAATGTCTGTTGCCATGGGTATTCCAAATCCTTTTTGGGCGGCGGTGCCGGCATTAAATGCAAAATGAATCAATCCGGGAATCATCATGCCCCCTATGGCAGCGGCTATGGGCAGCATGGCATTGTGCCAGTCAGACAACTCACCGGTATAAAGCTCCCGTTCTATTTCCAGCCCTATCAGTAAAAAAAACACGGCCATCAATCCGTCATTAATCCAATGCTCAAGGCTAAGGCGTAGAGTAAAACCTTCGGTTACCCATCCGAGTTTCATTTGCCAGAATTCAACATACGAATTACCGATCCAAACATTGGCCAGCAGCAAACTGATTGCCGTGCAGGCCATCAGCAAAAAGCCACCTGATTTTTCACTTTTGAAAAATTCATTGTATAGTGTAGTGAGCTTTTTTATCATTTGGGTTGTTTTAAGCTCTAAGCCTGTGAAAGGTTAATAAAATGACGGCTTTTTTCCCGGCTGCATGATGACAACAATTTCAGCAGGGATACTTTCCATATTATTTCTGCTGACTGCCGTAACGTAATAACGACACGAATAACTTACCCTCGGAATGATATCAGTAAAATGCAAGGAACCTGATTCCGGAAATATGGCCACGATATTTTTGGGATGCAGCGCACAATTTTCCTGATGACTACCCTCTGTAAACCGGTAAACGATGTGATACTTTATGTTACTTGCCGATGCAGACTGTTTTATTTCAAGTTGCAACACAGAGTCATTTACAATCTTTTTTTCAACCAGCGGTGAGGCCGGTTTCACGCTGTCAATCCAGAGCGCCGGAGGCACCAGGGCAGGAAAACGATAATAATTTTGCCTCAGACTATCATTCCATCCCAACGGATTGGAAAAAAATGACTTGCTGCTGAAATAAACACTGCCAAAAACGTTGGGATAACTTCTTACCAATTTAATTTGATTTGGAAGCTGGTTGGGATCGTTCCATCCCGGCTCTTTCCCACCTGCCCGATAAATGCCATGACCAATATATACATGCCGGCCATAGCTGTTTCGGCTCCACCAGTCCAGCATTTTTTCAAAAGCAATTTTATCGTTACCGATTTCGGGATAAAGCTGAGGAGCTACATAATCAATCCATCCGTTTTTTAACCAGAGCAGTATGTCGGCGTATAAGTCATCGTAGTTGGTTTGTGAGGCTTTGCTGTCGCTTCCGTTCGGGTCTTTATCTTTATTTCGCCAAACGGAAAAAGGAGATATGCCAAACCGGCAAAAGCGGTTTTCCTGTTTAATGGCAATGCTTAAAGCCTTTATAATGGAATCTACGTTGCTTCTTCTCCAGTCGTCTTTGCTCAGCGATGTGCCTGATTTTTTATAACTGGCCTCGTCGGGGAACTCTTTGCCCGCAATCCGGTAAGGGTAAAAATAATCATCCATGTGTATCGCATCCACCTTGTAACGCTTTACAATATCCCGCACCACGTTCACTACAAAATTTCTGGCTTCTTTATTGGCCGGGTCAAAATATTTTTTGTCGCCGTAAGTAATAAACCAATGCGGACGGGTTCGGGTAATATGATGAGGGGCAATACTGGCTTTTGCAATATTAAAATTGGCGCGATAGGGATTCAGCCAGGCATGAAACTCAAGTCCTCTTTTATGGCATTCTTCAATCATAAACTGCAGGGGGTCATAATAAGGCGAGGGGGGTTTGCCTTGTGTTCCCGTAAGCCATTGGCTCCAGGGTTCGTAGGCAGAAGGATAAAACGCATCGGCAGCCGGCCGTACCTGCCCGATGATGACATTTATTCCGTTTTTTTTGTGCAGTTCAATTTGACGGATGAACTCGGCTTTTTGCGCTTCCGAACCGCTGTTTTTCGGCGGCCAGTCTATGTTATCTACCGTGGCTATCCATACGGCACGAAATTCGTATTTCGGCTGTGCATTACTTTTAGTGAAAAAAATAAACACAAAAAAGATATAGGGAATGGAGCGTCTTCTCATGAATAAAATTATCGGCGAAATTATTATGAAACGGTTTGAAATGCGAAATAAGATTAAAAAGATTTTTTAAAAACTGAACACATTATTTAAGAAACCGAATTCCGGATTTTATCTAAAAGGCCGCTCAGTAAAAGCGCTTCCTCTTCGCTGAGACTACGTAAAAGCCCGTCCATCTCATCCTGTTTTTTGTCTAACCGCGCAAGCAGTTTTAATCCTTTTTGCGTGATGGTAACATCAACCAGTCTTTTGTCTTTCGGGTTAAGCAGTTTTTTTACCAGGCCTTTCGCTACAAGACGATCTACCAGCCGGCTGGTGTCGCTCATTTTGTCCAGCATCCGTTCGCGAATCTGAATGGTTGACAGGGGAACAGGATGGCTGCCCCTTAAAATCCGTAGGATGTTAAATTGCTGTAGCGTAATGTTTTCGTGTTCAAAAAATTGCTTCATTTTTTCTTTCAGCCATCCATGAGTGTAAATCAGATTAACGGCTGCCTTTTGCCAGGCATTTCTGAAACGAAGCTGATGAATGTCTTTTTCAATTCCCATAACAAATAATAAGAATTTGCTTATTTCAGAATTAATTAAAACCGTTTGCAAAAAGATAAATTTCCTTTTAAAAATGGAAATAGTTACTTAAAAATACTAACACCTGAAAAACGATTTATCATTTTCATTCTGAAAAACAACAGTTTAAATCATCTTAAAACTCATTATTAAACAATTGCGTTAGGTTTTCGGAAAATGATCGGAGAAAACCTGAACCCAAAATTCACAGCCTGATGCAGCGAATTTGGAAAAATCAGCATCTGATTAATTTAGAAAAAAAGTAATTTTAAATGTTCATTTTACTTGTTTATGAAAACGATCATTGAATCCATACGGTATTTTTTTCAAGGGTTTTTCTCTTTTTACACTTTATTCTATGATGAAATAAAAAAGTGGTAAAAAATTCCTATCTAACCTAAAAGGTACCGCCTTTTTCTTTTAAAAATCCGATTTAAAAGAATAACATGAAGATCAAACCGACTTTTCTGATTCTTTTTTTAATTTTTATATCAAAACCTTCCATAACAAAAGTCAGCATCAGGCATCAGTAAAAAATTTTGAAATTGCAATTGAAAAACACGGAAATATAATTCATTTGAAAAGTACGAAAGGAAGCGCCTGGAAAGCCTTGAATTTCAGCTTAAATAAAAAATCAGTATTTCTTGATGAATTTGGAATGACGACACCGAAATCATCAATGGCTGAAAACCACAGCAATGAATTAGCCGATTATCTTATCCGCATTCAGGTGGAGGGAAACCGGATTAACCTGAAAGCGCTGAGAGGGGCTGCATGGCGGGAATTAAAATTTACCTTATCGTATCAAAATTCCGTAACGCTGAATGAGTGGGGCATGGCCCGTTGATAAATATTGATGCTACGCGATTACGCCCATACTTTTGTGCCCTCGCTGCAGTTAGCACAAATGTCTATATTCTTCCTTCCCGTCAAGATACGCTGCCTGAACTGCCGGTAGGCATCGCTTCGCCATATTTCCCGAAATGTACTTTTCTTTAAATCGCCCATGGTGTAATTGGCATCTTTATCAAAACAACAAGGCACAACCAGTCCGTCCCATGTAATCACCGGATCCTGCCATAGCCTCCAGCAATGATTTACCAAAGAAATTTTCGGAATGACACCTTCCGGAGTGCGACGATAGCGACTGTATTTTTCGTTCAGCGGTATCAGTTGGTTGGGGTCTTTATCGTATTCATAAACCTGAGCCGTTTTAAACCACACGGCATCAACGCCGGTTTCTTTTGCCAGCTTTTTGATGTCATCCATCTGATGTTCGTTTGGCCGTACAACCAGAAACTGAAAAATTACAAAAGGCTTTTTTCTTTTTAATTTTTTTTTCCACTTTACAACATTCCGGGCGCCTTCAATTACCTTTTGCAGTTGCCCGCCCACCCTGTACTTTTCATACACTTCCTGTGTGGTTCCGTCAATAGAAATAATAAGACGGTCCAGTCCGCTCTCTACCGTTTTCCGCGCATTGGCATCATTCAGATAATGGGCATTGGTGGAAGTGGCAGTATAAATTTTTTTTTGCGAAGCATAGCTTACCATATCCAGAAATGAAGGGTTCAGATAAGGCTCACCCTGAAAATAAAAAATGAGATAAAACAGGTCTTTATGCAACTGGTCAATCGTTTCCCTGAAAAAATCTTTATTCAGCATTCCGGTAGGACGGGTAAACGAACGAAGGCCGCTGGGGCATTCGGGACAGCGCAGGTTGCATGATGTCGTAGGCTCAAAAGAAAGGGAAATGGGCATACCCCAGTGAATGGGTTTTTTCAGCCAACGGCTTACGTAATAGCTGCTCAGCAACTTTAGCGCATTTCCCACACGCCGCAACGTGAGTTTTGATATCAGATTCAAAAAATCAGAAGTATGAAAGCAATTCATCTCCGGTAAAATTACATCAAGTTGGTATCTTCATGTTTCGGAATATGGAACTTTTACCTCCGTTCAGGATAGTCCCGCTCGGCGACTCAGCCATTCTGGTTGATTTCGGAAACTTCATCAACCCTGAGGTGAATAACCGGATTCTGCAAATACTGAATGCATGGTTGAAAGAACCGGAATACTATATTACGGGATTCACGCCGGCATATAGCTCTTTAGCCATCCATTTCAACTCTTTTGAAATCAAGAAACGAGAAAAACTCCGGCAAGATGTAATGTCGTGGGTTATTAGCCGGACGGAACAAAAGATACTGAGGGTGCCATTCCATTCCCTGCCCGAAGGCCGTTTACACGCTGTTCCGGCGTGTTATGATGATGAATATGCTGCAGATATGGATATCGTGTGCCGGCATACCGGACTGGACAAAGAAGAAATCATTCGTCTTCACACCGAAACGATGTACAGGGTTTATATGCTGGGCTTTCTTCCCGGCTTTCCTTATTTGGGACTTACCAATGAAAAACTTTATATGCCCCGGAAAAAAAAGCCAGAACTCACGGAAGCAGGAAGCATAGGTATTGCCGGGCGGCAAACCGGTATTTATCCCTTTCTATCGCCCGGCGGCTGGCATATTATCGGAAAAACTCCGTTAAAAATATTTGATGATAAAAAAGAAAATCCCCCTTTATTCGCCCCGGGGGATCGGGTACAGTTTATTGCGGTGACAAAAAAAGAATTTATTGAATTAGCAAAGCATGATAAATGAGTATGGTTGTTATTAAATCCGGTGTAGCAGACACACTGCAGGACTTGGGGCGGTTTTCTTATCGCCACCGGGGTGTTAATGTTTCGGGGGCCATGGATAAATACGCCATGCAGATTTCCAATGCGCTAACGGGAAATGAACTTCAGGAAGCCGTTATTGAAATGTGTTACCCGCCTTCCACTTTTTTATTTACAAAACCGGCCTGTATAGCCCTGGCAGGCGCTGATTTTTCGCCGATGTTGAACGGCGAACCCGTTCCGCTTCATCAACCCTTTCTTGTGGCAAAAGATGATATTCTGCATTTTGAAAAACATAAAAAGGGAAACTGGTGCTACCTTTCCGTTTCGGGCGGCATAAAGGGAGATTACTGGCTGGGCAGCTGCAGCACGCATCTTAAAATAAAAAAAGGAGGGTATCAGGGAAGAACATTGCGGAAAGGAGATGAAATTTTTTTTAAAACAACAATAACCTTTCATACAACATACAAAAACAGAAAAATACTTCCCTGGTATGCAAATCCGGATGGGGAAAATGGTTGTGCTGACTTGTCATTTCTTTATCTTTTAAAGGGCTGCGAATGGGAAACTCTGAGTGATGAATCTAAGGATGCATTGTTGTCAAAGCCGTTTACTTTATCACCGAAATCAGACCGGATGGGCTACACGCTTCAAGGCCCCGTGCTGGAATCTTCATTACTTGAAGAACAAGTAAGTTCGGCCGTTGATTTCGGAACCATTCAACTGTTGCCGGGCGGCCAGGCGATTGTATTGATGGCCGATCATCAAACCACCGGAGGCTTTCCGCGAATTGCTCACGTCATTTCGGCACATCATTCCCGTTTGGCACAATGGAAGGCGGGCGACCCGTTTTATTTTAAACTAACCGATATAAAAACCGCCGAAGCCTTATTTTTTCAACAACAAAATCACCTGAACAAGCTCCGACATGCCTGTTTATTGCGGCTTCAGGAAATTTACAGTTATGAAAATTGATATCAATTGCGATATGGGCGAAGGTATCGGGCCTGAAGAAAAAATCATGCCTTACATCAGTTCGGCGAGCATATCGTGCGGATTTCATGCCGGCAACGAGGAAATCATTCTTCATACCCTGAAACTCTGCAAAACATTTCGTGTGAAAGCGGGGGCTCATCCCTCCTTTCCGGACAGGGAACATTTCGGAAGAAAAGAAATGCATTTTACCGAAACAGAAATTTATCAACTGGTAAAAACGCAACTGCAATATATCCATCGCTTAGCGGAAACATTGCATTTGCCGCTTCATCATGTAAAACCGCATGGGGCGCTTTACAATCTTTCCGCCTCAGACCCGGTTGTAGCCGGCGCTATTGCCGAAGCGGTGAGGGACTTTGATTCTTCGTTAATCATCTATGGTCTTTCCGGCAGCCATTCACTAAATGAAGCCCGAAAGATGGGACTGAAAACCGCTTCGGAAGTATTTGCCGACAGGGTTTATAATGATGACGGACGTTTGTTGCCGCGAACGACTCCGGGCTCTGTAATTGAAAATATATCAGTAATGAAAAAACAGGTAAGTGAAATGATTCACGAAAATCAGGTAACAACCTGTTCGGGAAAAATAATTCCCGTATTGGCCGAAACCATCTGTATTCATAGCGACGGTAAAAATGCGGTAGAATTTGCCATCGCATTAAATAAAATGCTCAATGAAACAGGAAAAAATTAACCGTCGCCTATCTTATTTAAACCGAAATAAAACCGGAAAAGGTAATGCTGTACTGGGTGCGGCATTTTTAATGGCTACATCGGCAATCGGCCCGGGCTTTCTCACGCAAACCACCTTATTCACCCAACAACTGCTTGCCAGTTTCGGATGTATCATACTGATTTCAATTCTGCTGGATATCGGAGCTCAACTCAATATCTGGTATGTTTTAACACTAAGCGAAAAAAGGGCTCAGGACCTGGCCAATCAAACAATGCCCGGGCTGGGATATCTTATTGCATTCCTTGTAAGCTTCGGGGGATTTATGTTTAACATTGGAAATTTTGCAGGGTGCGGATTAGGTTTACAGGTGCTGACAGGAATATCTCCTGAATCCGGAGCGGCATTGAGTTGCGCTATAGCATTGGTGCTGTTTTGGCATAAAGCATCTTATCGCATTATGGATGTTTTTGTCATAGCGCTCGGAGTACTCATGATTTTGCTAACCTGTTATGTAGCCTTCAGTTCTAAACCTCCCCTCTGGCTTGCACTACGGCAGACGTTTGTACCGGAAAAATTTGATGTAATGAAATTAATAACCATCATAGGCGGAACGGTAGGCGGTTATATATCCTTTGCCGGTGCGCATCGTTTAATGGAGGCCGGGATCAAGGGGCGTAACGCTTTAAAAAAAGTGTCTCAAAGCGCCATAACCGGAATATTGACTACTTCTTTCATGAGATATATTCTGTTTCTGGCTGCATTGGGTGTTATTTCAAAAGGCGTTTCCTTATCCGGTAATAATCCTGCAGCGTCAGTGTTTAAAGCGGCGGCCGGTAATATAGGGTATTATTTTTTCGGAATGGTAATATGGTTTGCCGCCCTGACTTCTGTCGTCGGCGCCTCCTTTACTTCCGTGTCTTTCTGGAAAACGCTGGCGCCAGTAATTCAGGAAAACGAACGTATCACCACAACTCTTTTTCTTCTGGGGTCTGCATCGGTATTTATTTTTCTGGGGAATCCCGTAAAGTGGCTGGTTATGGCCGGCACAATTAATGGTATAATTTTGCCAGTCATGCTTACGATTGTTTTGCTCTCAGCAGAAAAAAAACAAATAACAGGCGATTATAAACTCCCCTTGATATTAAAGGCATCCGGCTGGATTGTCGTTTTTATATTAACATTCATGAGCTTAAAAGTTCTCGCCTTTTAACCTCTTAAATTTTGTTCGTTGGGATTTGCATAAAAAAAGCCCTTCCTCTCGGTCGGGCTTTGACTTATCCATCCTTGTGTCCTAACTGTGCTTCTTTAAATTCAGATTAATCTGCAAAAAATATTATCAAGCATCAGAATATTCATTCACTTCTCATAAAAGATATAATGCAGTATGAAGATTATACACGGAAAAATTAATAACTCAAGTAAAATTCATTTTCTGCTGAGTAGCATGTAGTTGCTTTATGCTCATGTGAAACGGGTATCGCAGGAAAAAAATTTGAGTATTCGGAAATACAAAAAAATAAACAAGATAAGACAATCTGATATTAATCGTTTTTCAGGTAACTGTAATTTTCGTGTTTTCATAGCATAGGATTTAATTAATTCAATTTGTAAGAAATTAATTTCTTGCCAAAATGAGATTACAAAATATAATGAAAGCTCTATTATACAAAAGAAAAAAGATTGATTTTGTAAGTAAACCGTGGAAATACGTTATATAAAATCTGAGTTTTTACTTATTTATGGCACTAGAATATTACTAATAAAATAAATTTTAAATACAAAGAATAGCAACGCGGAAGAAAAAGAAATTTCACGCCGGATGGATGGGAATCGTATGATTTAGTTTTCAGGAATTCTTCTGGTTAACACTCTTTGTTTTGCGGCAAACTCGCTTGTATAAATTTTTATCAGTATTAAAAACAGAGAAATCAGAAGCGGCCCGAAGATAAGCCCGATAAAACCAAACAAGTTTAACCCGATGATCACTCCAAATACTGTAATTAACGGATGAACATTTCCCATTTTTTTCAGTAAGGTAAACCGAAGAACATTATCCACCAGTCCGATAACTCCAAATCCGTAACCCAGCATCAAGATTCCTTTCATGCTTTGGTCATTTGCAAAAAAAATCAAAGCCAATGGAACATACGCCAACGCCGCCCCTATAACCGGGAGCATGGCAGCTATACAGGTAATGCCAAACCAGAACCAGGGCTCTTTAACCCCTATGATGAAATAGAACGGCAAGGCAATCAATCCCTGAGCAATGGCAATTAAAGGAATACCGATTGCATTTGAATACACCATGGTATGTACTTCCCTGGCTATTTTATTGACATTTTCATCCTTTAACGGAATATATTCATATAATGTATCTTCCATTTGACGGGAATTCACCAGCATGAAATACAGAATAAAATACATGAAAAAAATATTCGTCAAAGTGTTCATCGTGGCGCTCACAATTCTGGGCACACTGTCGGCAAACGCCTTTCCGATTTTATTGATGTTTTCATCACTTAGTAGTTGAATATTAAAGCGGGCTTCCAGGCTGGCTACAATTTCCTTGAGTGCTGCCGTAAGTTCTGCCGAATGTTGAATGGCATAATTCACCTTAGAAGATAACATATTAAACAGCAGAAACACCGGAAGCAGAATAACCACTAAAGAAAATAGCATGAGTAACAGAGCGGCCCATGTTTTCGGCCAGTTTTTCTTTTCCGTAAGGTGAAACATCCATTTATGAAGTAATATATATAACGTAATGGCCCCGAGAAGCGCCGGCAAAAAAACATTTAGCTTTATAAACAGCAAAAGAAAAAGCAGTAAAATCAACAGAATGAAAAAAACCTGACGGATGCGGTTTTGGCTAATGATGTCGTTCATTTAATAAAATTAGAATCTTTTTTCAGAATACAGATTTCTAAAAAAAATATGTGTCAAACATGTGAGTACAGTGCTCTTTACCACAAAACATTTTTATGGGTTTTTACTGACTAAAGGGTCGCTGTGATTTATTTATTCAAAGTGAAAAAATGGCCGATTTTATTAGGAAAATTGAAAAAACTTATCTTTGGCATGAATTTGCATTATAAAAATGCAATATTTATTAACCCATTCAAATTCTAAATTCAACTAAAATGGCTACCAAAAAGAAAGCAGCGAAGAAAGCTGCAAAAAAACCTGCTGCTAAAAAAACGGCTAAAAAGGCCGCAAAGAAAGCAGCCAAGCCCAAAGCAAAACGCAAACCTAATGCAGCCTTCATGCAGGCGCTTACTCCCAGTCCTGCCCTTGCGGCTATTGTGGGAAGTAAGCCATTGGCCCGAACCGAGGCTGTTAAAAGAATCTGGGCGCATATCAAGAAAAACAAATTGCAGGACAGCAAAAACCGCCGCATGATCAACACAGATGCCGCGTTGAAAGCCGTTTTCGGCGGGAAAAGCCAGGTGTCTATGTTTGATGTAGCAAAGGCATTAGGTAAACACCTAAGCTAAAGTATTATACGCTGTCAAAAAAATTCAGGGCTTCCCGATACGGGGAGCCCTTTCTCATTTTCAAAAGTTTTTCCCATATTAGCCGGTTAACGTTTTTTCAAAAAATATGAAGTTTTAAAGTATTGCGGCCCCGTTATCTTTGTTCCATGAAAAAAAATCTTTTTTTGGCTTTTGAAGGGATAGACGGAAGCGGAAAGAGTACTCAGGTTCAAATGCTGGCAGAAGCGTTGCTGGCAGAAGGTTATCCGGTTTTTTGTACCTGTGAGCCCACATACAGCCCTATCGGTAAAATCATAAGAGACATCCTGAAACGAAATATGGAAGCCGACGAAAAAACACTTACTGCCTTATTTGCCGCAGATCGTTTACATCATATTCAAAATACGGAAGATGGCATTTTAAAAAAATTAAAAGAAGGATATATCGTAATTACGGATCGTTATTATATTTCTTCTTATGCATACCATAGCGTTCATGTGCCTTTGCAGTGGGTTTTTGACATCAATGCAATGAGCGCCGAAATGCTCAGGCCCGACCTGAATATTTATATTGACATTGACCCGGAAATCGGCATGAATCGTTTGCATAACGGCAGAGGCCAAAAAGATAAAAACGAAAATCTGAAAAATCTGATTAAAGTGCGCAACAACTATCTGCATATCATATCTATGCTGAAGGAAAAGGAAAACGTTGTGATCATAAACGGCAATCGTTCTGCAGAAGATGTTGCCACCGAAATCAAATCTGTTGTCTTTTCACTTTTTTAATGATCTGCATTACTTTTCTTTTTATAAAACCGGTTTTAAATTTTCGGTAAAGCCGTTTGCCCGGGCAAAGAGTTTGCGTTGAATAATCCCGATGAGTGGCGAGAAGATCTAAAGATATTTTATATTCCGGGCTGCACCATGCAATGAGGCGGATTAATGCATCTAGTTGGGATCTGGGCACTTTTTGTTTATTAAAATTGCCCATACAGCAAATCAGTAATTGGCCTGTCGGGTCATATTCGGTATTCGTTTCACCTGCGGTGTATACATCCCTTCCTTCATAAATGATTCCGTCAGGAGCAATAAGGTAATGATATGGAATATCAGCCCACTTTCTGTCAGGCCCCATACCCCAGGTTTGGATGGCTTTAATTTTTTTCGGGGCATGATCTGAAATACGCATTAAAGTACCTTCATGATGCACGGTGATACGCTCAGGTTTATGTTTTTTCTAGGGCACGGGCTCCGAAGCGCCCCACGACGCACGGGGTAAAATTTGAATCTGATGCGGAAAACCCCTGAAATTTTTTTCGACAGTACACGAAACAATAACGGATAATCCCGGAAAGATAAAAAGAAGAAAAATTCGTATAAACAAGCTAAGGGTTGACTCTAACATGATATACTCAAAATTAAAGTAAATTCGTTGGGTATTCTATGTGGCTTGAGTTTTTAAATACATTCTTTTATGTGTTTCATACCGCATTTATTTTATTCAACCTTACGGGCTGGATTTTTCCTGCCTGGCGTAAATGGCATCTGATAACCATGTCGTTAACGGCTTTTTCGTGGTTTATTTTGGGAATATGGTACGGGTGGGGGTATTGTTTATGTACGGACTGGCACTGGCAAGTGAGAGAAAAATTAGGGTATTCAGACATTTCTGATTCTTACATTCACTTTTTATTAATTAAACTGACAGGAATAAATTTTGATGAACACGTTGTAGAAACCGGCACGCTTATCATTTTTCTGTTAGTTTTTATGATTTCTCTTTTCCTTTATGTAAAAGAAAAAAAATAAATCTGAAAACAAATGCCTGACGAATTTCAGGAAATCATTCAAACCTTTCATATGATGCCGCATCCGGAAGGAGGGTGGTATGTTCGCACATCTGAAAGCAAAAAAAAGGTTCTTTTGGAAGATTTCTTAAATCAGCCTGAAGCTGAAAGAGCAATTTGTTCCGCTATTCTATATCTACTGAATGAAGATGAATTTTCTGCATTTCATAGAATTAAAAGTGATGAATGTTGGCATTTTTATGATGGCGGCCCGCTGGAACTTTTCGTTTTATCAGAAAGCGAAGGATTAAAAGTAATTACACTGGGGAAAGATTGGCGCAAAGGACACTCATATCAGTTTATTGTTCCGGCAGGCTGTTGGTTTGCCGCTCGCCCTGCAAAGGGGTCAGTCTTCAGCCTGTTAGGGTGCACTGTAGCACCGGAATTTAAGTTTGAAGATTTAGAATTAGCCAATCCGGACGAACTGGCTGAAAAGTGGCCTCAGTTTGAGTCTCTTATTCGTGAACTTTGCCGTTAACGTTCTTAATGAGAAAGATTTTTATGTAAGAATTACAAATTACCCTTTGTAATTTTTTTGACAATTTATTACTTTTGCAATCCTGTTTTTTGAAAGAATGAGTTGCCTTCTGATAATCATTTAATTTTACTAAAGATTCATCAGAGGGTGAAGGGAAAATAAAAACAGAAAATCCTCCTTAGCTCAGCTGGTTAGAGTCCCGTTTGAACGGGATTAATCAGAGGGTGAGGGGGAAATAAAATCAGAAAATCCTCCTTAGCTCAGCTGGTTAGAGCATCTGACTGTTAATCAGAGGGTCGTTGGTTCAAGTCCAACAGGAGGAGCTTTAGGGGTAACCCTTTGTGTACTATTTGTATATTTTATATTCTCCCTCGGCAGACCGCTACTACGTAGGCATCAGCCAAAATCCTTTCCAACTCCTTGAACAACACAATCATTCGGAGCGAGTAACCTATACCCGTAAGTATCGTCCGTGGAAGATGGCAGCGTTGTTTATCTGCGGGCAAACGCTGAGTGAAGCCAGACGTGTTGAGCGATTCATTAAAGCAAAAAAGAGCAGAAGGCTAATAGAATCTTTGACAGACCCGTCAACGGTTTTGAAAGACGAGTTAGCTCAGCTGGTTAGAGTCCCGTTTGAACGGGATTAATCAGAGGGTTCCCGCTGAGGCGGGATTCATCGCGTATTTGCGTGATAAATGCCGGACAAACAAGAGGTTTGGGTAAAGTCAAACAGAATCACTTTTGTTGTACCTATTAAAAAAGAAAAAAATTTTTTGTTATCATTTTCATGAAGCAAACAAAAAAGCCTGATAAACATTTCATAATTTATCAGGCTAAAAAATTTCGGATTGATAGATTACCACCCTAAAACCCATGCAAAAATGAGAGGGGCTACAATAGTAGCATCACTTTCTATAATAAACTTGGGCGTATTGACGTCCAGTTTGCCCCAGGTTATTTTTTCGTTTGGAACAGCGCCCGAATAGGAGCCATATGACGTGGTTGAATCGCTGATTTGGCAGAAATAACTCCAGAAAGGCGTATCATGCATACCCAGATCCTGATACATCATGGGAACAACGCAAATCGGAAAATCTCCGGCAATACCACCTCCAATTTGAAAAAAGCCAACTCCTTTACCGCCTGAATTTTCTTTATACCAATGCGTAAGCCACACCATATATTCAATGCCGTTTTTAACCGTGTTGGCATTAAACTCGTTTCGGTACACATAACTGGCAAAAAAATTGCCGGTCGTACTATCTTCCCAGCCGGGCACTACAATGGGAATATTTTTTTCGGCAGCAGCTACCAGCCAGCTGTTTTTCGGGTCTATGTCGTAGTAAGGTTCAAGATCACCCTCCAGAATCACCTGATACAGGAATTCGTGCGGGAAATATCTTTCACCGCGTTCTTCAGCCCTCTTCCATTTTTTGATAAGCTGATTCTGTATGGTTTTAAAGGCCTGCTCTTCGGGAATGCAGGTATCGGTTACCCTGTTATATTTATTCATTAACAAATCCCACTCTTCCTGAGGCGTCAGGTCGCGATAATTAGGTATGCGTTTGTAATAGGAATTTGCCACAAGGTTCATCGCATCTTCTTCCAGATTAGCACCGGTACAGCTGATGATATGCACTTTATCTTGTCTGATCATTTCTGCCAGAGATAAACCCAGCTCACCGGTACTCATGGCGCCGGCTAGGGTTACCATCATTTTTCCGCCTTCATTTATCAGATTTTCGTAAGCTTTTGCAGCATCCAGCAGAGCGGCAGCGTTGAAGTGACGAAAGTGATGCTGCATGAATTGTGATACGGGTCCTTTTTTCATTTTTTTCAATTTAAAAGACCGCCTTCAGATCACAATATCGTGAGACTTTGCGGTAAGCCTTTGCCGCCGTTCGTTTCTCTCAGGGCGACAAATTTGCAAAATTAATATTTGTAAAAATTAAATGTAAGCCGAAAAAAAATTTTTCGGTAAATAAGAATGTATGGCCGATAATCTGAAAAAAAAGAGTAGTAAAATTTCAACTTTCAGTTTCTGTCGGGTAAGTATCCTTATTTTTTCAGATTTTAACTTACACCCTTAAATTAAATTTCGTTTAATTGCCTCCGATTGCATACCTTACAAATCTGAATTTAATTTATGCTATTCGCCCAAAGAAAAACTGTTTTCTTTTTCATTCTTTTTTTTGTTTTTGTTATTTCTATTTTACCATTTGCGTATGCACAAACCAACCCTTTTGTTGGAACATGGAACGGTTTGCTGAAAACCGGTTCAATAGAACTTCAGATAGTGTTTCATATCCGGCAGGACAGCACAGGTCGCATTACATCCAGCATGGACAGTCCGGACCAGAACGCCTATGGCATTCCCTGTGATAAAACGGAAATTAAAGACCAGAATATTCAGGTGGAAATAACAAAATTGTTTTTATTATTCTCCGGAAAGTTACTCAACGATTCGGTGATCTCCGGTACATTTACCCAGGGCATTCAATTTCCTCTGGAATTAAAAAAAAGCCACACCGGCTCGCTCCGTCCAAGGCCTCAGCATCCCAAACCGCCATTTCCTTATAAATCGGAAGAAATCACTTTTTATAACAGCACCAAAACAATTCGTTATGGTGCTACCATAACCATACCGCAGGGCGAAGGCCCGTTTCCGGCGGCGGTAATGATTACCGGCTCCGGACCGCAAGACAGAGACGAAACCATTTTTGGCCATAAACCCTTTTGGGTAATAGCCGATTTTCTTACCCGAAACGGATTTATTATCCTTCGCGTTGACGATCGTGGTGTCGGAAAATCAAGCGGTAATTTTGCCGATGCTACCAGCATGGATTTTGCTTCAGATGTTTCGGCCGCGGTTGATTATCTGCTAACAAGACCAGAAATCAACCTGCAAAAAATCGGACTTATCGGCCACAGCGAAGGCGGAATGATTGCCCCTGTTGTGGCCAATAAAAGAAAAAACATTCACTTTTTGATTTTGCTGGCCGCCCCCGGTGTTAAAATTTCCGAACTAATGGCCGAACAAAACTATGCAGTGCTAAAGTCGCGGCAGATTTCAGAAAAAACATCGAATTATTATACCCGCTTATTTAAAAAAGTTAACTCTCTTTTTTTGAAGCATAACGATAGTGCCTTAGCCGTAAAAAAATGCTTGCAATACCTGAACCGATGGGTCAAGAATATTGATACGACGTCGCTGAAAGAATTACAACTCGAAAGCCCTGAAAATCGAATTCAATATGCGAAAAACATGTATCAGAGTTTACGATTGCCGTGGTTGCGGTATTTTATGCAATTTAATCCACAGCCTTACCTGAAAAAACTAAAAGGTAATGTACTTGCACTTTTTGGCGAAAAAGATATTCAGGTTACCGTTCCGCTTAATTCGGAGGGTATGAAAAAAGCCTTGCAAAAAAGCAAGGCCGTTTTTGAAATAATGGTTTTGCCCGGACTAAATCATTTGTTTCAAACTTGCCGTCGGTGTACAGTAGATGAATACGCATCGCTGGAAGAAACATTCTCGCCTGCGGCGTTGGACATCATGAAAAACTGGTTGCAGAAATATGTCAAATGATTCGGTTTTTTCATGAAAAGTGTAAATTGAACAATGAATTATCTGGCTCATGCAAGGTTATCATTCGGGAGTCCTGATATTCTGGCCGGGAATCTGTTCAGCGATTTCGTAAAAGGAAAGGCGTTGTTTTTATATCCCGATGATATTCAGCTGGGCATAAGATTACATCGCTTTATTGACATTTATACCGATAAACATGAGGCCACCTCTGTTGCCCGTTCGTTTTTTCGTTCGCATTACAGGCATTACAGCGGGGTATTTGCAGATATCATTTTCGATCATTTCCTGGCCAATGATTCGCTGGAATTTCCTGACAACACATTATACGAATTTTCCCAAAGCGTTTATGAAACATTACATCAGCGCCTCTCCCTTATGCCTGCCGCCTTCAGATATATTTTTCCTGATATGAAATCTCAGAACTGGCTTTATCATTATAAAAGTTTTTACGGTGTGGAAAGAAGTATGCGGGGGCTTGTACGAAGGGCAAAATATCTGAACAATTATCGCAACGCATTGAATTTATTTCAACAACATTATGAATCTTTAAATGAATGTTACCGGCGCCTCTGGAAAGACCTGAAACCGGCAGCTCGGAATTTTCTTTACACAAAAAATAATTTTACTTCCGAAAAAAACTAACGGCAAGCTGTATTACTTTTGTTAACATGAATTAAACTTTAGTTTATGCTGCGCAAGTTTCTTACGGCATCCATTTTTCTGGCGCTTTATTTCCCTTTGAAGGCACAAATCAACGGTGTGCCGCCGGTTGATAAATCGCCGATGGATATGAGTTACTTTCCCGTGAATTACCCGATTCTAAAAATACAGGATAAGGCCACTGAACCGCTGACAGCCCGTGTTATTTACAGCCGGCCCCAGAAAGCCGGAAGAACTATTTTCGGCGGTCTCGTAAAAAATGGAGAAGTGTGGAGGCTTGGCGCCAATGAAGCTACTGAAATCGAATTCTTTCGTCCCGTAAAAATCAGTGGGAAAAAAATAAAACCGGGCCGTTACACGATGTATGCTATAGTAAGCGACAGCAGTTGGACTCTCATCATTAATAAAGAAACCGATGTGTGGGGCTCTTTTCGTTATGACCCTAAAAAAGATGTGGTGCGCACAGAAGTCACCCCGCAAAAAACTGATAATGTGGTGGAATATTTTTCCATGATGTTTGAAAAAAACGCTTCAGGATGTAATCTCATTATAGCTTGGGATATGACACGGGTAGCACTGCCTATTGTTTTCTGACGGAGATTAAAAAAGGTATTTTAATTAAGTTATATTTTATCATTTAAAATGCCCGGAAATTGTTCTGGTTCTTGTGGCTTTGAAAAAAATCTTTTTCAGAAGGAAAAATTCAATGATGTTATTGAAAACAAACACTAAAATCATTTTGTCTTAAATAATTAAATCGTGTCGGAAGAAAAACTACGGCTGGATAAATATCTCTGGGCTATCCGCCTGTTTAAATCCAGAACGCTGGCTGCCGAAGCCTGTGATGCCGGAAAAATTAAATATGCAGGAAGTCCCTGTAAATCTTCCCGTATAGTTAAAATAGGCGATGAATATGAAATCAAAACCGAATCAAGGCGAATTCATATAAAAGTTACCGGATTGTTGCACAAAAGAGTTTGCTATGCTGAAGCCGTAAAATATTACCTGGATATTACTCCGGAAGATGTGCAACAGCAATACCGCTTTCTGGCCGCCAGTTTTTATACCGGCAAGCGACTCAGCAAAATCGGGCGGCCCACCAAAAAAGACCGCCGAAAATTAGACGATTTCCTGGGCTACTGACTAAAATCAAATGCAGCGGAAATAAAAATCATTTATTTCAAAAAAAAGCACAGCTACCTTCGTCTGGTAACATTTATTTTAATCATTGACTCTTAAAACTAATGGTTATGGAAACAAAAGCTGTTGACAAACCCAGAACACTCTGGCCCGCTTTGTTTGACAGCGGATGGATTGAAAAATTTTTTAATACACCGCTGGATGAATTTTTTAATTTTGGAAAAGTCATTCAGGTTCCGGCTGTGAATGTTTGTGAAACCGAAAAAGATTATTTCATTACGGTGGCTGCACCCGGAATGGACAAAAAGGATTTTACAATTGAGGCCGATGACGATTTGCTTACCATTAGCGCCCGGAAAGAAGAAAAAGAAGAAGTATCCGGCAGGTATAACCGGCGAGAGTATAATTACAGCAGCTGGAGCCGAAGTTTTACGTTGCCCGAAAATTGCAACGTGGAGCAAATCAGTGCTGTGTATGCTAACGGTGAGCTTAAAATCACGATCCCGAAAAAGGAGGTAAAAGCAAGCCCGAAAAGAAAAACCATCACCGTAAGCTAAAGCATGTAGTAATCCCCACCCTTTAGCAGAGGGTGGGGAATTTTAAACTTTGTTAAATAAAAAAACGATGACAGCCATTTTGCTGGAACAAGAAAAATTTCCTTATTTCATTACGGACAACACAAAACAGAAATTCCCCAAACAAGGGTCTGAAACATGGCAAATAGTACCGGCCGTACGCGCCGAAGAATCTGCGAATGAATATCTGATATACATTATAGTTCCGGGCATGAAAAGAGAAAATTTCACCATAAAAATCAAAAAAAACAGGCTGATGGTTTCAGCAAGGAATAAAGAGCTGAAAAATTTTTTTTCCCGTTTTGCCGCTTCGCGAAATGTGATATGGAGAGAGACCTTTATACTCCCCGAAGATGCCGATATGTTGATGACTACTGCCGTATTCAGAAACGGCGCCCTGGAGATTCACATCCCAAAAGGAACAAATTGCGACTTTAGAGCACCGCTGAAAATTTTTGTTTATTAATTCCGATTGAAATGGGTTAATATAACAGGTTTTTTAATTTTTCGGCATTAAGGATTTGAATTTTGCCATCCACAATTTCAATTAATTTTTCAGCCTTGAAATCGCTGAGCGTTCGAATGAGCGATTCCGTGGCTGTTCCAATATAACGGGCCAGATCTTCCCGGGTAATTTCCAGTTGTCCTGAATTTTCGCCATGATGAAACTTGGCAAGTATTTCTACCAATGCTTTTGCCACCCGTTTGCGCAACGAACTATAGGCCAGATTTAGCAGGCGCTCTTCTTTTTCTTTTATATTTTGTGTTATAATGCGGATAAACTTTGCGGCAATACTGATATCGCCGTAAATCATAGCCAGAAAATCATCTTTGGGAATCTGCAAAATTTCAGACTTCTCCAGTGCTACAGTGGTATCTTCATAATTTCTGTCTTCAATTAATGCGGTATAGCCTATAAAATCACCTTCTGCATAAAGATCGGTAATATACTCCTTGCCGTCTTCATGCATTTTTATACTTTTTACTTTTCCTTTCATAAGATAATAAAGGTATCTTGGCCTTTTTCCTTCATGATACAGGGTTTGTTTTTTTTCCAGGATAACCATTTCATATTGTTCAGATAAATGTTGAATCAACCCGGTATTGTTTACATCCCGGATAAACTGGCTTACGCCCTGGGGAGTGGGGGCGTATTTGTTTTCCAGCACGGCCGATTTTCTGAGGCGTACTTCAATGGCATTCAGCAATTCCACATCCTCAAAAGGTTTTGTTATGTAATCATCAGCTCCCATATCCATGCCCTTTCTGAAATCGCTTCTTTCCGTTTTAGCGGTGAGAAATATGAAAGGAACATTCTGCGTAGCCTCATTTTTCCGGATAAGATGAAGCACACCGTATCCGTCAAGGTCAGGCATCATGATATCACACACTATAACGTCAGGGTTTTCCTTTAAGGCCATTTCCACTCCCTTTTTTCCGTTTTCGGCTACCAGTGTTTTGTATCCGGCCATTTCCAGAATTTCGGAGGTGTTCTCTCTGATATCCGGATTATCATCAATAACTAAAATTTTTTTCATAAAAACAGCATTAAGAAAAAGAACCTGAATATAAAATTACGGGTCATAGATCAGTCATAACGCAACGGGAAGGTTAGCGTCACCCGGGTTCCCTTGTTAAGTTCGCTTTGCAAATCTAAAGAACCTTTCAGCAGGTCGGTATATCTTTTCACCAGATGTAACCCTAAGCCGGTTCCCTGAATATTAAGCGCATTACCGGCCCGGAAAAAACTGGTAAACAAATGCTGCTGATCGGCTTCAGATATCCCGATTCCCCGATCAGTAACACAAAGCCGGAAGTGATCTTCCGTCACTTCACTTTCCAGGTCAATAGGTTGATCTTCGGGTGAAAATTTGATGGCATTGGAAAGTAAATTAAATAAAATATTTTTCAGGAGTTTTTTGTCTGAAGTAATCTCGGGCGAACCGGTATGGCTTCTTCTGATGAGTTGTCCTTTTTTCATTAATCCTTTCATTTCCTCTGTGATATCTTCAATAAATTCGGGCAATGAAAAGTGCTGCGGACGCACTTCCACCTTTCCTTCGTCCAGTTTGCCCAGACTCAGAAAGTCTTCCAGTAAATCATTCAGATGTTTTACGGAATTTTTAATTTTTTCAATATGCCTTAATCTTTTCTCTTCATCGCCGGTGCTGTTATATCTTGCCAGCAATGAGGCGGAAGAAAGTACGGTGCTCAGGGGAGTCCGGAATTCGTGTGATGCCATGGATACAAACCGGCTTTTGATTTCATTCAGTTCTTTTTCTTTTTTCAATGCCTGGCTCAATTCTTTTTGTGATTGTTCCAGCCGCTGTAAGGCCTCAGTCAAAATCATCGTTCTTTCCTGAACTTTTGCTTCCAGTTCGGCATTCAGTTTTTTGATTTCATTGCTTACTTTTTCCAGTTCTTTTTGCTGACGCAACATATTTTCTTCAATTTCCTTGCGTTTGCTAATGTCAATGATAAATGCCGTAACAAAAAGCTCTCCGTTGTAATCATAATAACTCAGGCTAACTTCAATGGGAATTTCGGTCCCGTCTTTTTTCAATCCGAACAGATCCCTGTTCCGGCCCATGGGGCGGTTGGCCGGATGACGAAAAAATTCTTCTGCCAGCCGGCTATGCGAAGACCTGAATCGGAAAGGAATCAATGTATCCAAAGGGCGATTTGTCAACTCTCCTTTTTTATAGCCGAATATTTTTTCGGCCGAGGGGTTGCTTAACAATATCATTCCGCTGCGATTGATAATAAGAATACCTTCAGTAGTATTTTCAAATAATGAAGTAAGGTGTACATCTTGCGGAATCATTCGGGATACTGAGGTAATTGAAGTTTGTTCTATTATGAAGTTGCAAAATAAAAAATTTCCTGATAGATTTTATTTATTTGAAGCCAGCAATTCGTCTTCCATCGAAATCACTTTCGGAAGTAAAATTTTGTTTTCCATAAAAAAGTGTTGATTCAGGTCTTTGTCAAGCTCTGACAGCTTATAAAAAAACACTTTATGACTCAGGCAGGTTTGAGAGGGAGGGGTATATCGGTTGGTCAGGCCTCTTAAATTATCCAAAATGCCGAATACTTCACGGTGGGTTTGATGAATGATCTGCTTCAGGGGCTTACGTAACGTGCGGACCAAAAGTCCGGCATAGGAGTCTTTACTGTTGTATGCGTGGCTGATATTTCTCAGATACGGAAATATAATTTCTTCCTCTTCCACGATATGCGAAATAAGAATTTTTTCCAGCTTGTGAAATAAATGTTTTAAATCGTTCATATAATGAAAACGACCAGGGTGTTCTTCATCAAATTGTTTCAAATTTTCACTTACGACCGGTAAAGATTTTCTGAGATAATTGTGATGTATATTTATAATGTAGTCAGTCAGAAAATCCACACTCCATTCGCTGTAGTCCGGTTTTCGACAAAGGCTGTGTTCGCTGACAGCTTCTTCCAGTTCGTTTATTAAAGCGGTTTCATCTATACCTCTCATAGAACAAACAATATGCAACGGAAATCGTGCACCGCAGCAATATTCAATCTTGTATTTACTAAATACATCAGCCGTTCGATAATCATTATTCACAATATCATAAACCGTTTGATTTCTGTCTATTGTGGGGGTTAAGGACATAATCATTATGCTTTACTCTGTTTTCAAAGGGCCAAGGTAAAATCTTTCTTTTCCCTAAAAACTGATTTTTATCAGTTGGTTGAGTTCTTTTGGACGGTTCTCTTTCTTTTATTTCTGCCATCTTGTGAGCTAACGGGAGATAATATTATTTAAACTGTTTATCAGCAAGAAAAGTACCCGGGAATGTGATTTTTAT
Source organism: Chitinophagaceae bacterium (assembly GCA_026415715.1). Lineage (GTDB taxonomy): Bacteria > Bacteroidota > Bacteroidia > Chitinophagales > Chitinophagaceae > JJ008. The sequence continues at coordinate 40,401 of JAOAGO010000015.1, forward strand.
CAATTCTCTGAATGAAATAAATCATGTCGGTTGCTACAGGATAAACAATATGTTTGTCTTTCATAATAAATAATTGATGTCCGTTAAGGAAAATGCAGATATAAAACTCACCTGTTATCACTGCGGAGAACATTGTGCTGATGACAGAATTCAACACGGCAATAAAATTTTCTGTTGTCAGGGATGTAAGATGGTGTATCAGATACTGGAACAAAGTGATTTGTGCGAATATTATGATTTGAATAAAAACCCCGGTATAAACCGGCGCTTTACGGTGCGGGAAGATAAGTTTGCTTTTCTGGATGATGAAAAGATTATTGAAAAACTCATTCAGTTTCGAAACGATGAACAAACCCATGTGATGTTTTATTTGCCGCAGATGCATTGCAGCTCCTGCCTGTACCTTTTGGAAAATCTTCACAAAATTCATGAAGGGGTTATTTCCACTCAGGTAAATTTTCCCCGCAAGGAAATTGAAATTGTATTTCAAACCGGAAAAACAACGCTTCGCAAAGTGGCCGAAACCCTGACAGGCCTGGGTTATGAGCCTTACATCAGCCTGAATGATTTGAATCCCAAACGGCCGTCCGTTACCCGAAAGCAAATATATCAGTTGGGTATAGCCGGTTTTTGTTTCGGTAATATCATGTTGTTGAGTTTTCCGGAATATCTTGGTATTGATGCTTCGGAAGAAACATTGTTGCGGGTTTTCCGATGGCTGAGCCTGGCGCTTTCGCTTCCTGTTGTTTTTTATTCGGCCATGCCGTATTACGAATCGGCTTTTAAAAGTATTCAAAAAAAATATATAAATATTGACGCCCCCATTGTACTCGCCATTGCACTTACCTTTATTCGAAGCGTGTATGAAGTGATAAGCGGCACAGGAAGCGGTTATTTTGATTCGCTGACGGGCATTGTTTTTTTTCTTTTAATCGGCAGGATATTGCAGGATAAAACATATCGTAGCCTTTCGTTTGACAGAGATTATACTTCTTACTTTCCGATTGCGGTTACCGTTTTAAAAGAAAATAAACCGGTAGCCGTGTCCCTTCCCGACATTAAACCGGGCGACACATTGCTGATTCATAATGAAGAGCTGATACCCGCAGACGGTATCTTATCCAAAGGAAAAGGATATATTGATTACAGCTTTGTAACCGGAGAATCACAGCCGGTTTTCAAAGAAGTGGGCGAAATGATTTATGCGGGCGGAAAGCAAAAAGGAGGTAATATTGAAATCCTCGTTATCAAAGAAGTATCACAGAGCTATCTCACCCGCCTGTGGAACAGAGAAGAAATGAAAAACGAAAAACTGGACTTCCGCCGCTCCCGGGCAGAATTTCTGAATCGGTATTTTTCATCCATCGTTTTTGGCATAGCTGCTTTAACCGCTGCATACTGGGGCTGGCATGATGCCTCAAAAATCTGGCCTGCGATAACGGCCATATTCATTGTAGCCTGTCCCTGCGCACTGGCATTGGCTCATACATTTACCAACGGAAATGTGTTGCGAATTCTGAGCAGAAACCGTTTATATCTCAGAAATGCGCAGGTTCTGGAAGAAATATCCAAAATCACACACATTGTGTTTGATAAAACAGGCACATTAACTTCAACAGAAAATTATGATGTAGAATATTCGGGAAAATCCTTGTCAGACAAACAACTGGCCATGATCGTTTCACTGGCCGGCCAATCCGCACATCCGCTGAGTAAAGCCATAGCGGGAAAAATAAAAATCGGCAAAGCATTATCTGTACAGAGATTTCAGGAAATTCCAGGTAAGGGAATTCAGGGTATGGTTGAGGGGGTGGAATTAAAAATGGGAAATGCAGCTTTTGTTAAGGCGCCGCAGATCCGCTATCCGGGAAGCGGAGTGCATGTGTGTATAGGAACGGAATACAAGGGTTATTTCAGGGTGCGAAACCATTATCGGGATCGTCTTCCGGCTGTGATTCAAAACCTGAAAAAACAATTCCGGCTTTCTGTGGTATCCGGAGATAATGAAAATGAAAAAGAAACATTACAGAAAATATTCGGAGAGGATACTCCTCTGTTGTTTCATCAAAAACCGGAAGATAAGCTGAATTACATTCATGCTTTGCGTCAGAAAGGTGAACATGTAATGATGCTGGGGGACGGGTTAAATGATGCGGGAGCACTCAAAGCCAGCCATGTTGGTATAGCTGTTACCGAAAACAGCGGATATTTTACTCCGGCCAGTGATGCCATTCTTTTAGCCGATCGCATTCCTTTATTGCCCCGTTTTATTTGTATGGCACAGTGGAACAAAAAAGTGTTGTTTGCTGCATTTGCCTATTCTGTCATTTATAATGTGATTGGACTCACATTTGCGGTACAGGCTGCGCTTTCTCCCATGATAGCAGCCATATTAATGCCCTCCAGTTCCATCGGAATTGTATTGATTACTTATGGTGTGACCAACTTGCTGGCAAGGCGTTTAGAACTTTAAAACTGCTTTTACAATACCTATTGACAAAAATCATAAGCGTTGTTGAGTTGTATTATCTGCTGCCGGATGGGTCTTGAATACTTTTACAACCGTTAAAATCATGAGATGAGTGTCATTATCATTTTGCTGGCCATCAGTATTTCTATTGCACTGATTTTCCTGGGCGCTTTTCTGTGGAGCGTAAGAACAGGCCAGCTGGATGATGACATTTCTCCCGCATCCAGAATACTGTTTGACGATAAGCCCAAAAACCTTACCGGCAATTCATCGAAACTTCCAAAAACCAAAGGATATGCAAGTTGAAAAGTTTTATTATGACAATAAGATTGTAAAAGCCTTCGGCATAGCAACCGTTGTATTTGGCATAGTTGGCATGCTGGCGGGCCTTTGGTCTGCCATTCAGATTTATTTTCCGGCAGCCAGCCTTAATCTTCCGGCTACCACCTTTGGGCGGCTAAGGCCTCTGCATACCAATGCAATAATTTTTGCCTTTGTGGGTAATGCCACTTTTGCCGGCGTGTACTATTCATTACAACGCCTGTGTAAAACCCGGATGTGGAGCGATACTTTGAGTTGGATTAACTTCTGGGGGTGGCAGGCCATCATTGTGGCAGCAGCCATCACTTTGCCTATGGGAAAAACGACAGGAAAAGAATATGCCGAACTGGAATGGCCTATTGATATTGCCATTGCTGTTGTGTGGGTAGTATTCGGAATTAACATGTTTGGCACCCTGCTGAACAGAAGAGTAAAACACATTTATGTAGCCATCTGGTTTTACATCGCCACTTGGGTAACGGTGGCTATGCTTCACATTGTCAACTCCATCGAGCTTCCTGTTTCGGCATTGAAAAGCTATAGCTGGTATGCCGGCGTGCAGGATGCTCTTGTTCAGTGGTGGTACGGACATAATGCCGTAGCTTTTTTCCTAACCACACCCGTACTGGGTCTTATGTATTACTTTCTTCCGAAAGCCGCTAACCGGCCAGTGTACTCCTACCGCCTCTCCATCATACATTTCTGGGCATTGATATTTATCTATATCTGGGCAGGCCCTCACCACTTGTTATATACTGCATTGCCCGACTGGGCTCAGTCGCTGGGAACCGTGTTTTCCGTAATGCTGATAGCCCCCAGCTGGGGCGGAATGCTTAACGGACTCTTCACCTTGCGAGGTGCATGGGATAAAGTGAGAGAAGACCCCGTGTTGAAGTTCATGGTCGTTTCCGTCACCTGTTACGGTATGGCCACCTTTGAAGGGCCGATGCTGAGCCTTAAAAACGTAAATGCCATATCGCATTTCAGCGATTGGACTATAGGCCATGCACATATAGGCGGAATGGGGTGGAACGGTTTTCTGGCGTTTGCTATTTTATATTATTTGGTGCCCAAACTCTGGGGTACAAACTTATACTCAAAAAAACTGGCCACACATCATTTTTGGATCGGAACCATAGGTATTGTATTGTACGCTATTCCTATGTACTGGGCAGGTTTTGAGCAAAGCATTATGTGGAAACAGTTTACGCCGGAAGGACAACTGAAATTTGATTTCATGCAAACCGTAACCAATATTAAACCCATGTATTGGGCACGAAGCATTGGCGGAGGCCTTTATCTGATCGGTGTATTAATCATGGTGTATAATTTATGGAAAACCATTGCTCAGGGAAAATTCATTGCCAACGAAGAAGCCGAAGCGCCCCCGCTTGTAAAAGAACCCGGCGCCAAAAAAGTATACTGGCATCGTATTCTGGAACAAAAGCCCATGACGATGCTGGTGGTCAGTCTCATTTTGGTTTCCATTGGCGGACTGGTTCAAATTATTCCTACTTTTCTGGTTAAATCCAACATTCCTACCATTGCCAGCGTAAAACCTTATACACCTCTTGAGCTGCAGGGCAGAGATATTTACATCAGAGAAGGTTGTCATGTTTGCCATTCACAAATGATCCGTCCGTTCCGCGATGAAGTGGCGCGGTACGGTGAGTACTCAAAAGCCGGAGAGTTTGTGTATGATCACCCGTTTCAGTGGGGCAGCAAAAGAACCGGGCCCGACCTGGCACGGGAAGGCGCTGATAAAAACCGAAGACCGAATTCATGGCATTATAATCACATGTACGACCCCACCTCTACATCTCCGGGTTCGCTGATGCCCAGATATCCCTGGCTCCTGAAAAACACGTTAGATACTTCAACAACAGCCAAAAAAATAAGAGCCATGCAAACGTTGGGTGTCCCCTACCCGAAAGGATACGACAAAATAGCGAATCAGGAATTAATGAATCAAGCCCGTGAAATTGCAGCTGATTTGAAAAAAGATAAAATTGAAACAGCGCCTGATAAAGAAATCATTGCTTTGATAGCCTACCTGCAAAGACTGGGAAGAGATATTCAGGTCGAAACGAAAAATATTGCCGAAATAAAAAAATAACGAACTATGAAATTCATTCATTATCTGGAAAAAGTAAGCGGAGTGGATATTATGGGATTAACATCGCTGATGGTGTTTTTCCTGTTTTTTACTGCCGTTGCTGTTTGGCTGTTTCGTTCCCGAAAAGAAGATTTTGCGGATATAAGCCGTATTCCTTTAGATAATTAAAAAACATGTGCCATGAACAAACGAATGTTTCTGAAATACAGCTCGCTTATCCTCTGTTCCGTGTTTTTGTTTTATCCGCTAAATGCACTCGCCATGAATACATTGTCACTTTTCAACAACTCCATTGCCTTGCTGATGATAGGAATGATGATTGTGTTGCTGATAATCATCGGCATCATGGCCAATGTATTAATCGGAGCGGCAAATCTGAAAATGAAACAACGGAAATTACAGAATAATAAGAAGATGATGCAGACCGTTTCGATGTTTGTGTTCACGATGTTGACTTCTTCTTTGTGGGCTCAGGATGGCGGCTCGGTGGCACAGGATAGCTCCACCGCCAGAACCATTACCGGCATGCAGCCTTTTACCTTTTATCTGATGGTGGCCATCATAATGGCCGAACTGGCAATCATTATTGCCCTGTTGATTAATATTAAATTTCTGCTCAGCCGCGAAGTAAAAAAGCTCAGCGAAGCCGAAGCCGTGAGCACGGAGGGCTTATTGGCTGTCGAAAAAATCAAAGCCGAACGGTTAAGCTGGTGGGATCGGTTTAACAAGTTTGTTCCCTTATCCCGTGAAGCTGAGCTGGATCTGGGTCACGAGTATGATGGTATCCGGGAACTGAACAACAAACTCCCTCCCTGGTGGTTGTATGGATTTTATGTAACCATACTGTTTTCTGTCATATATATGTGGCGGTATCATGTATCCCACTCGGGTCCCTCCAGCGCCGAAGAATATGAAATAGCCGTTGCCAAAGCAGAGAAAAAAATTCAGGAATATCTGAAAAAGAAAGGCGAATCGGTTGATGAAAATAACGTCACTTTACTCACTTCTGCTGAAGACCTGGCTGCCGGAAAAGCCATTTTTACCGATCCTGCAAAATGTGTGGCTTGTCATGGAGCAGATGGCGGTGGAAATGCCATAGGCCCTAACCTGACGGACGATTACTGGATTTACGGCGGCAGCATAAAAGACATTTTTAAAACCATTAAATACGGTACCAACAAAGGAATGCGGGCATGGAAAGATGACTTGTCGCCAAAACAAATAGCTCAGGTATCCAGCTATATCAAATCACTCAGAGGAACCAAACCGGACAATCCCAGAGAGCCTCAGGGTACTTTATACATAGACGAAGCACCGCCGGCGGATACTTCAGCACAGTCAAAAAAATAAAAACCAAATAAAATGACAACCACGGAAACAAAACAAAAGAAAGAGATAAACGAAATGCCGGAGTCGTTCCGCGACAGGATAGCCACGGTGGATGCTAAAGGAAAAAGAAAGTGGATTTATGCCCAAAAACCCGAAGGAAAATTTTACCGAATCCGCACTATCGTTAGCTGGTTTTTCTTTGCTTTGTTTTTTACGCTTCCGTTTATAAAGGTAAACGGCAGGCCTTTGTTTCTGATCAATATTCCCGAAGCAAAATTTATCATTTTCGGAAAAATCTTCTGGCCGCAGGATTTCTTCATTTTCGGCTTGATCATGGTCACATTTGTCATTTTTATTGTGCTGTTCACTTCGGCCTTCGGAAGATTGTTTTGCGGATGGGTTTGTCCGCAAACCATTTTTATGGAAATGCTGTTTCGCAAAATTGAATATGCCATTCTGGGAAGTGCCGCCCAACAAAAATTATTGGATCAATCGCCATGGACGAAAGAAAAAATCCTGAAAAAAGGACTCAAACATATCGTCTTCTTTGCGGTTTCTTTTGTGATTGCCAATTTTTTTCTTTCCTATATCATCGGTATGGACAGATTGCTGGACATGATCCGGCAACCTGTCGGGCAGCATTTCTGGACGTTGGCCGGGCTGCTTTTGTTTACAACGGTATTTTATTTTGTGTATACTTTCTTCAGAGAACAGGCCTGTACTGTGGTTTGTCCTTATGGAAGGCTGCAAAGTGTGTTGTTTGACAGAAATTCCATGATTGTAGCCTATGACTACAAAAGAGGTGAACCTCGTGCCAAATTCAGAAAAGACAAACCAAAAGATGAAAACACAGGCGATTGTATTGATTGCTTTCAGTGTGTAAAGGTATGCCCCACCGGCATTGATATCCGCAACGGCGTACAAATGGAATGCGTAGCCTGTACCGCCTGCATAGACGCCTGCGATAAAATGATGGAAGCCGTTGGCCGCCCCAAAGGATTAATTCGTTATGCTTCAGAAAACGGCATTGCGGAAGGAAAAAAACTGCAATATACCGGACGAATGAAATTTTATACCGTGCTGCTTGTGATACTGAGCGGAATTTTAATTACCTTATTGCTCAGCCGAAAGGATGTTGACGGAACAATTATCCGCACCAAAGGGCTTGTATATCAGGAAAGAGGCGCCGACAGCTTATCCAACCTCTTTAACATTAAAATCATCAATAAAACCTTTGAGCCCATTCCCGTTACCTTAAAGCTGGAAGGAGATGCGGCCAACGTGGGCCGAATAGAAACCGTGGGTTCCGGCATCATAAATCTGAAAGCCGAAGACCAGGCCGTAGGCTCATTTTTTGTCGTTCTGCCGAAACATTTTGTGAAAGAAACAAAAATCAGAATCAAAGTAGGCCTGTATCAGGGAAACAAAAAAATTACGGCGCTGCCTACAAACTTTATCGGTCCTTTTCGCTTTAACTAAATCGCTGCATGTATGAACTGGGGTCATAAACTGATACTTGCTTTTTCGGCTTTTGCCATCTTCATCCTGTTTATGGTGTATAAAATCATGAACACCAATTTTGATATGGTGGAAAATGACTACTACAAACAGGAACTCATGTATCAGAAAAAAATTGAGGCATATCAAAACGCCAATGCACTGACGCAAAAAATAAAAGTAACGGTCCGGGATGAAGAAGTTGTCTTACAGTTTCCGCCCGAACTCATCAACAAACCCCTTACCGGCGACGCCTGGTTTTACTGCGCATATGATAAGACTCAGGATAAAAAATTCAGATTAAATACCGATAAAAACGGAATGCAGCTTTTTGCCATTAACCAGCTCGGTCCGGTCAATTATACCCTTAAGCTTTCGTGGAATGACGGGGATAAAAATTATTATACCGAAATACCCGTAAATCTTATGAAATGATTTCTGCTGCATTAATAGGAGGTTTGTTGATGGGACTGGCCGGCAGTCTGCATTGCGCCGGAATGTGCGGGCCGTTGGTTTTCATGTTACCTATCCCGAATCATTCGTTTATACCAAAAGTAACCTTGATTTTCTTATATCATGGCGGAAGAATTATAATCTATTCCCTGGGCGGACTTTTGGCCGGGCTTTTGGGAAGAAGTTTTCTGAATGCAGAATTTCAGCAAGGCATTTCAATAGTAGCCGGTTCGGCAATGATTTTATTTTCCATGTTTTATTTCAAAAAAAACTATCAGCTAAAAGTTCCGGTTTTGAAATATTGGTATCATCGCATTCAGGCCCGCATAGTTCATTTGCTTCGCACCCCGCTGAGCGGATTTTCTGCTTTTGCTCTTGGCATGGCTAATGCATTGTTGCCCTGCGGATGGGTTTATATGGCGCTTCTTTCATCATTAGCTTTTATCAGGCCTGAGGAAAGCACTTTGTTTATGGCCATGTTTGGCGCAGGTACACTTCCACTGATGCTGATGATTTCTCTGGCAGGGGCTCTGATAAAACCCGAATTAAAATTGAATCTGAAAAAAATAGCTCCCGTAGCCATATCTCTTGTGGGAGTGTTGCTGATTTTAAGAGGGCTCAATCTCGGAATTCCCTTTCTGAGCCCGCATATCCCCGTTGCAGGCGAGGAGGTACAACACTGTACTCCCTGATTCCGGAATAAATCATCGGAAAGACTGACTAAAATCAGCAATCCGGAAAAGAACGCAACATACTTTTATCGAAGATTCCACAACACATAGTCCAGGTGTTATTGTTGGTTTTTGTTTCTGTGGTCAACCCCCGGCTCTCCGGGGGTTCTTTTTTGCCCGAAATGCAATAATTTTGAGCAATGAACAGGGTTACTGTATTATTTACCCTTTTATTTTTCATCAGTTGTTCCAAATCTAAAGACAACAGAGATACCCGTCCGCCCGTTGTAACCATCCAGTCACCCCAAAACGGCCAGGTATTCGGGCCCGATACTTTATTTGAAATAAAAGGCCTGGCCGAGGATAATGAATCCCTGGGAATTATTCATATCCATGTTATCAACAAAAACACCGGCGCGTTGTTGTTAGACGTTCATATTTATCCTTCTTCTAAAAATGCCGCCTTTAGCCAAAAGCTAATTTCGCAAAGCGGCATCAATTATAAAATTCAGGTTTTGGCCCGCGACAGGGAAGCCAACGAAGGCTCAGCCTCGGCGGAAGTAAGTTGCAATTGAAAAGTCTTTTCGCCATGCACATTGATATTCTTACCGTATTGCCTGAATTGCTGGAGAGTCCTTTGCGTCACAGCATCCTGAAAAGAGCGCAGGAAAAAGGATTACTTTCCGTCAAAATACATCAGCTGAGAAAATGGGCCGTAAACGAGTACGGACAGGTAGATGATTATCAATACGGCGGCGGAGCAGGTATGGTTATCATGTGTGAACCGCTGGCCAAAGCTATTGAAGAACTTTCGGCAGCCGCCCCTTATGATGAAATAATTTACCTTACGCCGGACGGAGAACGATTCAGTCAGAAAATGGCAAATGCCTTATCGCTGAAACAACGCCTGCTTTTGATTTGCGGACATTACAAAGGCATTGACCAACGTATCCGCGATCATTTGGTAACCCGGGAAATCTCTATCGGCGATTATGTGCTCAGCGGCGGCGAACTGCCTGCCGCCGTGCTGGTGGATGCCGTGGGCAGGCTTTTGCCCGGCGTGTTGAACGATGAAACCTCTGCCCTGACCGATTCTTATCAGGATAATCTGCTGGCTCCGCCCGTTTATACCAGGCCTGCAGACTTCAGAGGTTGGAAAGTGCCCGATGTGCTGCTCAGCGGCGACCCCAAAAAAATAGAAGAATGGAGATACGAACAGGCGCTTATCCGTACAAAACAAAAAAGGCCCGACCTGCTCAAAGAAGAAGAATGATTGTATTGACTCAAAAACAAAACGGCCATTTCAAATTTTCGAAAACACCGGACTTATTGAAAAACACTGCCTTCATATTTGTCCTGCTTATGTTATGCTGTTCACTGCTCGGCATGTCGCAGGCCATTGACAACAGCAACTATAAAGACATCTACAAACTGCACATCCGGAAAACCGACCAGAAAATTAAAATTGACGGTGAGTTGAACGAAGAAGTTTGGCAAACCGCCGAAATGGCAACGGATTTCTGGCTCAAATTTCCCCGCGACGATGAAAAGGCGCGGAAAAAAACGGAAGTCAGAGCCGCCTACGATAATCAGTTTCTTTACATAGCCGCAGTTTGTCACGACTCTCTGCCGCTCATTTCCTTTTCGCTGAAACGGGATTCACGCCTTCGCGAAAATGACGGATTCGGCGTGGTGATCGACCCCATGAACCGCAAAGCCAACGGATTTTACTTTTCCGTTACCGCATTCAATGCCCAGGCCGATGACCTGCTCACCGCCGGCGACGAATTTGAACTTACCTTCAGTTGGGACAATAAATGGTATTCCAAAACAAAAATTCTTCCCGATCGCTACAATGTGGAAATAGCCATTCCCTTCAAAACCCTCCGTTACGACAAAAACAACACCGTCTGGGGCATCAACTTCATCCGTAGCGACAGAAAAAGCAATCAGTTTCATACCTGGACCCGCGTACCCGTTAATTTTCCCGGCCCCGACCTGGGATATCTGGGCGCACTGGTTTGGGACACACCTCCGCCGCCGGCAGGAACCAATATTTCATTTATTCCCTATATCACCGGCACTGCAAAAGAAAACAAACTCAGAGGTCAGGGCCTTTCCGGCAGTTTCAATGCCGGAGCCGACGCAAAAATTGCCCTCAGCTCATCCCTGAATCTCGACCTTACGGTCAATCCCGATTTTTCGCAGGTAGAAGTGGACAGGCAGGTAACCAATATTACCCGGTTCAGCATCTTCTTTCCCGAAAGAAGAAATTTTTTTCTGGAAAATGACGACCTGTTTTCTTCTTACGGAACACCTCCCGTCCGCCCCTTTTATTCCCGTCGTATCGGGCTCGACGATAAAGGAAATACCATACCCATTCTCGGCGGCTTGAGGTTAACCGGAAACGTAACGCCACAAACCCGCATCGGCCTGCTCAGCATGCAAACGGCACAAAAAGACAAAACTCCCATGCAGAACTACTCCGCCTTTACCCTGCACCACAGAGTGTGGAAGCGCTCTTTGTTCAAAGCCTATTTTTTCAACCGCGAAGCCTTTAACGGAGATAAAAACAAGCCGGTGCCCGAAGCGGAAAAATTCGGACGTAATGCCGGCGGAGAATTCAACTACACCAACAACAAAGGAAATATTCAGGGCTGGATAGGTTATCACCATTCCATGAAACCCGGTATCCGAAACCAAAGAATGTTCTATTATTTCGGCGGCGGATATTTCGGGCGGCAATTCACCAGCTTCGTCAGCATAGATAAGATAGGTACAAACTACTACAGCGATATGGGCTTCATTCAGCGCATCCTGAATTACGATGCCGTACGCGACACGATGATTCGCCTGGGCTATCGTTCCGTATATCACAATACTGAACTCACCTTTTTCCCGAAAAACAAAAAAATAGCCCGCATCGAACTTTCGCTCGAAAACACCTTTATTCACAATCCCGACGGTTCGCTCAACGAACTCGCCATAGAGCCTTCCAATACGTTTCTGTACAATAACACCAGCCGCATAGAATGGGGGCTCAGCTTCAACAAGGTCAATCTTCTTTTTCCTACGGCCTTTACCGATGCCGACCCGCTTCCCCCCGGCCCGTATCGCTTCGTTCAATTCAATGCCAGCTACGGTACCGACAACCGCAAAACCCTTGCCGCACGAATGGAAATTACCCGCGGCGGATTTTACAACGGAAACATTACCTCGCTCGAAACCCGCCTCACTTTTCGCCGCCAGCCCAAACTCACCCTCGAAGCCGGATGGGAGCTCAATGCCCTGCGCTTTCCCCAGCCCTACGGAAAAGAAGACCTTGTTCTCATCAATGCCCGGTTTGAGTACACTTTCAACACCCAAATCTTCTGGACTACCTTTTTTCAGTACAACACACAAAACAACAACATCAACATCAACAGCCGCCTTCAGTGGCGCTACGCACCCGCCAGCGACTTCTTTCTGGTTTATACCGACAACTATTTTTCCAACCCCCTGTTCAAAAGCAAAAACAGAGCCCTTGTGTTCAAGCTCAACTACTGGCTCAACATCTGAGTTTGACCCAGCCCGAAATTTATTTCTCCGCATTCCAAGGCATGTACAACGTTAAAGCAACCGCCGGAAACGGAAAAACAACGTCAGGCATTTTAAGAGCAGTTTGATTTGGGGCTGTCGGCTGTAGTGCAGGTATCAGCTGCAGTTCCCCGCCCTGCGGGGTAACCGTGCTTGCGGAAAACCGCTGCGCACCTCACTCCGTTCGCCCTCCGGGCGGGGCAGCCCTTGGGCTATAAAATACCAATCGGCAATAATTATTTCATATTTCCGTTTTCCTCTGTTTTTTATGTAGGAGAAATATGGGATTATTCAATATGAAAAAGTGTTTTTTAAAGCAAAAAAATTTTTTCCTAAAAAATATGTAATAAAAAAGTCCTTTGCCCGAGCGTGAAATTTTTATGCAAAGATTTTTTATCGTGGGGTAGGTGGCGAATAAGTCTTTAACCGGGTTGATGTTTCTCTTTCAATTTCATTTAGTTCATTAATTAAAAGTCTTTTAGTTTCATTTATTCTATCTTTTTTCACTGGCACCCCTAAAATAAATACCGTATATGTCGCTTCATTAATACCGTTTTTATATTGAATGCTTTTTAATTCGATTTGTTCTGATGGGTAACACAGAAAACCAAATTTAGAATCTGTCTTACTGAATGAAGTATAAGCCATTATTTGATGTAAATCGTGTCTGTAGTCTTCTTTGAGCACTTCACTCTCATCAAACTTGTTATAAAGATTTGATTTGTACTTCGCATCTATAAAAACGAATACATTTTCTTTCTGAAAAACTCCATCGGGCTCGATGTGTTTTAATTCCCAGGCATAATGTTTTGAAGTTCTAGAAGGAAATCTAAAGTTTGAATAAAATCGACCGCCTGTTTCCTTTGCAGTTTCTTTAAAAATATGTTGAATAAACTTTTCAAATACATCGGAAAAATCTCCCCGCCAAGCTGTACTATCTATAAAGTTAAAGTTTAGAATTCTATTGGCCTGTTCCTTACAAGCCTTCACAGTTGGGCTATCAGAAAATCGAATTGAGATTTTATCAGTTACTTTTGGTTTATGAAGATATAAACGTTCTTCAAGAAAGCTCAATTTGTTTCGCAAAGTATTCTTGATTCTTAGTGGTGTGTTTGCTGAAAGTATTTCGCTTTTACAAAGGTCAAAGACATATCTAATTTCTGAATATTCTGAATGAAATTCACTCAAAACATTTGAACTTATAGGAAATTTTAACCTGTTTTCTACCTTATATTCATTTTTCGTGTATTTTGTCCAATTGATTTGACCAGAAGGGTGATTTAATACTTTTTGAATATTGTCAAATTTTCTCCACGGTCTCATTATCATTTTTTCAAGAACCGCAAGAAATTTCACAGCCTCCAAATACAAGGGTGGCCTAAAATTTTTACCTGATGCCAATGGTAAACTATCAATTACTTCTGGACTAATTACAGTTCCAAGTAGGTTGAGGATTTCAATATAATCCTCAAATTTATCTTTTCTAGTGTACCGAGGGATAACAATAAAATCACCGATTTGCTTACCAGTATCAGGAGCTCTCAGTGGAATAGCACCTATAAAACCGGATGAGCGGAATGAGAGGGTTATATTTTGATCTGAACCAATTATAAATGGTTGAACTCCTAAAAATTTAAATAACTCGAAATTGTAATCAATGAATTTTTGAAGATACTGCCCAATATATCTCTTATCTGCAAATTTGAACCACTTTTTTTGCAAAGCAACTCCACTCAACTGTCTTGATTGTTCTGTCAGGCAAGGAATTTCGCAAAAAACATCCATTGGTTTTTTCATTCGAAAAGAGATAGATTTATTCTAGTCAAGAAAAAATTATTAAACTCTTCTTTAGCATTTCGTAAAATTCCTTCTTGCAAGTATTCTTTTATCAAAGGAAATATTTCATAACGAATACGATTTTTCATTTCTTCGTCAGAAGCAGCAATAAAATATCCCTGACCTGGCTGCAGGTTTAATTCTTCGCTTGAAGCGTACCAATCAAATATTTCTTGAATTATTAAAAAATCCTCTTTATAAAACTTATTCGGTTTATTCACCTCAATAATTTTTGGTTTCAAGGTATACCATGCAAAACGTCTTCTTAGAGCAAAGTCAACCACAGCTAAACTTCTATCGGCTGTGTTCATGGTAGCTATCACAAAAAAGTTGTTAGGCAGTTTATTTACTTTGAAATTAGGTGCAATTTCAATTTCAACATTCGAGGCGTCCATTTTATGTTCGAACAGATAAAAAACAGGTCCTAATACATTGGAGAGATTAGCCCTGTTTATTTCGTCAATGATTAAAATGACTTTTTCATTGGAATGTTCATTAGCATATTTCAAGGCTTCTGAGAAAACACCTAGATTTTCTTTATATCTTAGTTCTTTATTTTCAGTATCTGGTCTGATTCCGAAGATAAAATCGGAGTAACTTGTTTCTGCGTGAAATTGTGTAAAGAAAGTTTTTGCACCAATTTTATCAGCAACACATTTTGCGGTTCTTGTTTTACCAGTTCCTGGAGGTCCTTGAAGAATTATGTACTTCCTTTCGTTTAATAGATTTTTTACTTCTTCAGTTTCATCAATGGCATTTGACTTTAAAAATGGCTCTAGAGCATCCGAAACCGCTTTTCGGTGATCTTTATTTGAAGGCCAATCTCTCAGCTTTGCATACCCTGCAAGAAAGGCTGCAATAATTTTTTCCCCTTCCTCGCTTTCTGGGTCTTCAACGATTTGGCAAGCCGGTAAAACTTTTGCGTAAGTTTTAATTGTGTTTTTGATGTGCTGTAAATTTGGGTTACCAGTAATTGATTTCGGTAAACTAGTTTCGATGTCTGAAAAGTCTGTTTTGCAAAATCCTTTTTCATTTACAAGTTTTGAAAACAGTCTTCTTAAACCAGGATATGTAGCTAATTCATAATCGTTTTTAAAACCCAGCGAACCTACCCCCAAGCAAACTAACCAAGCTTTCCCTTTTTCAGAAGATGGAAAAATAACAAAGGAAAAATCGTGATAAGGTCCAGAAGGTTCTTCTTCGGGATGAATAAAACCAAAAAAAGCTCCGTTGTCTTTCAGCGCATCAAGTCCGGTGTTGTTTCGCTCAACATAAGGTTTGTTGAATTCGTTGTCTGTTTTGGCACCGAATAGTTCTGCTTTTTCTTTTATGAATTGTCTAATATTTTCTATGCTCATGCTTTTTGTTTGAGAGTTATTTATAGTCTCCGCAATAATTTCAACCTTTAGGTTCGGGCGAGTCAACTTCAAGTTAAAAAATTTTTATTAAATATTTCAAATTACGCCAAATCACCTTCCTTTTTTCACCTCTGTCTGTTTATTCAAAATCTTATTTCAAATTGTTAACAATGTATCAGCCCCCCTGAAACCGTAAAAAAATAACCGTCAAAAAAGCAATGGAAAATCAGTTGTTTGAAATCATCCGGCCATTCCATGCTTCACTGATTACGCAATAAAGGTTTAATCCGGAGGCAAAATTTTAATAAACAAAGTTTTTTGCTGAGCGGGTTTTGTGCAACGCCTGTAGGTCTTAGGGTCTGTCAGATGCAACTCATACATCGGTTGTGGTCCGGTATACTTCGCGAGATCTGTACGTTTTCGCCACGATTATCCCCGCCGAACGGCGGAGCTGCAAATTTTCATAGAATTGTTCGGATTCGGCTCCGTAGCATTGCAGATTACTGTTCGTAGAGCAGTGTATTTGCCGCTTTTTTCCTAACCTGCCAATATGAACATCCCGTTAAATAAAATCATTTGAGTACTTTTTTTTTCGGATTAGTTAAGAAAAATAAACAGAAATTTTTGGTGCAACCGGCATGTGCAGCTATGAGAGTTATTTAACAACTGCTAATCTTACAGATGAAAAACTACTATGCCAAAAGCGAAAACGTTCGTTATAATACTCAATTAACTTTCTTTCAGGTTGAGCTCACACTCAATAATAAAGCTAAAGATTACACAATTTTTTTTGCCTTACCGCTTGCGGTATAATCTATGCCGGATTACGAATTCCATCCAATACAAGCCAGGCTTGCCGGAGATTTTATCCTGAAAAAAAGCAACTCAGTATTGCCCGGAGTTGAAAAAGCCCAACTCGCTGATCGTAACACACACCGGAGATTGCGTTATGCGTAATCTTATTTTGTCGGTATTATATTTCTTTTTCAATCTTACTAACCGTAATGCTCCCACACTTGTGCCCCGGTGAATTTCCTGCCAGGAATTATTTTCCCAAACATCCAGAGCAAAACCCTCTATACGCTGACCGAGTTGTATGGCTTCGCGTAGGCTGAAAACATTGAATGTTATGGGCTTGTTCCATAAAAAAATAATGGTTGGCGTAGTTATCGAATCGCTGCTTGCCCAATACGTTTCTCTTTTATTGTCTGTCATATATTTTACCGGGAAAGCTTTGCCTCGTCCGTCGGCAGTTATGATTCGGGCAGATTGGGCTAAGTTTATGGCAAAGATTTGTTTCAACGCTTTTCCAAATTCTGATAAGACTTTTACGTCATTCTCGTGCAACAAGCCCCTTGTATCCGGAGCAAGGCCCAAATCTAAAGCCGCGCCACGCCCTACGCTTTTGAAATAAATGTCCAAAAGTTTTTCAACCGGTTTTACGGTACTGTCTTCTTCGGGGTGGTAAAACCACCCTTTACGCAACGGCACATCGCATTCGGCAGGCAACCATTTTTTTCCGTTTCTGGTTCCTGTTGGGGCATTTTCATAATCCGAATATCCCGGCGCACCCTCGCCCGTTCCATCCGGATTTCGGGGTGTATAAGTTGCCCAGCAGGTTTCGTTTACCACGCCTTCCTCGTTTCCTGCCCATCGAACATCTAAACCTACGTCGCTGAAAATAGCCGCATGAGGCTGTAGTCTTCTGGTTATTTTCCAGGTATTTTCCCAATCATAATATTGCAAACGATCAATAATTCTTTTTTCGTTTGCGCCACCGTAATATCCATCGCCGCCATTGGCTCCATCATGCCACGACATAAACAATTCTCCATAATTACTGTATAGTTCCTTCAGTTGTTTTCTGTATATTTCAAGGTACTGTGGTGTGCCATAGTGTGAATTATTCCTATCCCATGGCGAACAATACACCCCGAATTTCATCTTATATTTTCTGCAAACTTGCTCAAACTCTTTTACCATATCACCTTTCCCGTTACGAAAAGGGCTTTTGGATATATTATACTCTGTAGTTTTTGTAGGAAAAAGACAAAATCCGTCGTGATGCTTGGCCACCAAAATAAGACCTCGTAATCCGCCTGCTTTGGCGGCCTTTACAATTTGTTCGGCGTTAAACGCAGTGGGATTAAAAATGGCCGGATCGGCATTGCCATAGCCCCATTCTTTATTCTCAAAGGTTGTGGGCGTAAAATGTACTAAGCCATACATTTCCACATTATGCCAGGCCAGTTGCCTTTTAGTAGGTATGGCGCCGTAGGGTTCAGGTGCTTTTTGAGCAGTACCTAACTGAAAGCAGGAAATAAAATATAGAACAGCGGTTATTTGACGCAAGCCGGCGGAGAAATAGCTTTTCGGCATCGAAACCCATTTGGTTCTCAAAAATAAACCAATGTTGAGGCAAACAGAAAATTTGGAAAAAGCAGCATCCGGAAAATTGGATATACGCAAAAAAGATATGCATCCTTCATCTTCCCGACGTGCTAATCTTTCCCCTGCAGAACTGTATCCCGCAGGCAGCAAAATCCGACTCCCCGGGTTTTTCTTTTTCCAACATATCAGAAAAAAAAGAAAGCTCTGTAAAAAATATTTTATCTTTTCGTACTCATTTCAGGCATACGATATTAAAAAATAAAACTTCTTATGAAACTTTCCCGAAAACATTTTCTGAAACAAATGAGCTTGCTTGCCGCCTTGTCGTCGCCGGCAGCTTATTCTTTGTATCATAATAAAAACGAAGATAAAGAATATTCGCCGTCATCCCGTCAGCGATTCAACATGTGCGGCTATGCTGCGCCAAAAATAGAAACGGTACGCATTGGCGTGGTCGGGCTTGGCATGCGGGGCGGCGATGCGGTAGAGCGGCTCAGTTATATTGACGGGGCGGAAATCACGGCCCTGTGCGACAAATATGCCGACCGCGTGGAGGCCGCTCAGCAAACGCTGAAACGGATGCAACGGCCCCCCGCCCAATCTTACACCGGCGAAGAGGGCTGGAAAGCCCTTTGCGACAGCAACAATGTTGACCTCGTGTACATTGCCACCCCCTGGCATCTGCACACGCCGATATGCGTACGGGCCATGCAACACGAAAAACACGCCGCCACCGAAGTGCCCGCCGGTAAAACCATGGATGAACTCTGGCAACTGGTAGAAACATCCGAAAACACCCGGCGCCACTGCATGATGCTGGAAAACTGCTGTTACGATTTCTTCGAACTGCTCACCCTCAATATGACCCGGCAGGGTCTCTTCGGCGAAATCGTGCATGCCGAAGGAGCCTATATTCACGACCTTTCCAAAGACTGGCTCTTCAACAAAAAAGCCTATGCCGACATGTGGCGCCTCAAAGAAAACATCGGTCAAAACGGAAACCTCTATCCCACCCACGGCCTGGGCCCCGTGGCACAGTGCATGAACATTAACCGCGGCGACGCCTTTGACTTTCTCGTTAGCATGAGTACAAACGATTTTACCCTGGGCCCGCTGGCAAACGAACTGGCCGCACAGGATGATTTTTTTAAACCCTACGCCGGCAAACCCTACCGCGGCAACATGAACACCACCCTCATCCGCACCCGCAAAGGAAAAACCATCATGGTGCAGCACGATGTATCCACCCTGCGCCCCTATTCCCGCATCCATCTGCTCAGCGGCACCAAAGGCATGGCCCAGAAATGGCCCGGCCCGCCGCGCCTCTCTTTCAGCCACAAATGGCTTACGCCCGAAGAGTTCCGGCAGATGGAAGAAAAATATACCCCCGACATCGTAAAACATATCGGCAAAATCGCCAAAGAAGTGGGCGGCCACGGCGGCATGGATTTCATCATGGACTGGCGCCTCATTGACTGCCTGCGCAACGGACTGCCGCTTGACCAGGATGTGTACGATGCCGCGGCATGGAGTTGCCTCTTTCCCCTCAGCATCCGCTCGGTTTCCCGAAAATCAAAACCCGTTGCCATTCCCGACTTCACCCGCGGCGCCTGGCAAACCAACAAGCCCGTAACCCTGTCGCTTCAGGGCGGCGCCACCACCGGCGTGCGAAACATCAAACCGCAGCTGAAAATGTAACCGCAGCATCCGTTGTGCAAAACAGGAATTTTGATTTGGGGCTGTCGGCTGCAGTGCAGGTATCAGCTGCAGTTCCCCGCCCTGCGGGGTAACCGTGCTTGCGGAAATCCGCTGCGCACCTCACTCCGTTCGCCCTCCGGGCGGGGCAGCCCTTCGGCTGTGGAATATCTGTCGGCAATATTTTTTTAAACAAACACCTTCGCTTTACTGACGAAGGCTTTGAATAAAAAAAGGCATTATAATTGATTTAAAGGGTTTTTCCACTTCAAAGCGTCAATGTTTGTAATATGTCTATAACGAAGTGTGGTTTTTATCGTATCCAAACAACGTTCTGTTGATGATGTGTTTCAAAAGAAAAACTAAGCTCTGATTTATTCACTTCAATATGCGTATTTTGTATTGTCAGAAATTTAATTTCCGGCATTATTCTGCGCAAATACAGCCTAAAATAATACCAATTACGCAGTATATTTTTAGTTTAAACAATTGAATATCTTTAGGTTTTAATGATTTTCGAAAATTTTTTCTATTTGATAAAAACTTCGTAAATTTGAGAGATGGCACGCAATCCGCTTTGGCGGATTTTTTTGTACTCGCCTCCCGCCTTCGGCGTGATGCTGCCGTACAAAAAAAGCGTGCCATCGAACGGGTCGCTTGGTAAAATTTTTCCGCCAAAGCTCGTGGACTGCGTCCATCAGGCCGCTTAGCAAAATTTTATCCCAAAAGAAAAACTCCCGAATCCCAAAACCGGGTTTTGGTCTTCCCGTTTTTCTTTTGGAACTTCGCCAAGCGACCCGTTCGTTGGTGGCTATTTTAAAAAGACAGCGTAAATGGACATAATACAGATAAAATCATTTGAAGAATTTATTACCACAATAACAACTGGTGACTTTGGTTGTGGACACGTTGTTTTTCGTGGGGTATCAGACAAGAACAATCATAAACTTATTCCTTCTGTTGGCAGAATTGACACTTCTATACTTTGTGGACTTTCTTTGAAAGAGTATGAGATAGAAACATTGACAAGATTTAAATTAAGAGCAAATTCAGAAATTATTCCTCAGCCACGAGATGACTGGGAATGGCTTGCTCTTGCACAACATCACGGACTTCCAACAAGACTTTTGGACTGGACAACAAGTCCTCTTAT
>JAOAGO010000016.1 GCA_026415715.1 Chitinophagaceae bacterium
TAGAATAGGAGTTATACGAAGATTTTTACCTAAGAAAACAAACCTAAATTTTGTAACTGATGGAGATGCTAAAAAAATTTGAAATAAAATTAACAACAGACCCGTAAGAAAATTTAATTACTTAACTCCTGATCAAATGCTAGTTAAAAAAAATTGCACTTATGACGTGAACTTTTAAAAGTTTAAACTCCATTTCCCGGAGTTTAAGCTCAATATAAAAATCAACTCATAAATTCTTTTTTTTATATATTCCGCAGAATATTATTCCCAGCCCCGGAGCATCCGGAATTTTAATTTTACCATAATCATACTCAATCCCTTTGGCAATATCTTCTTCCAGCAAAAGCGGGCCGTCCATATCGGCGTAGTCAATAAAGGGTAATAAATGGGCTGTGGCAGCCGTGCCTACAGTAGATTCACACATACACCCGATCATGACTTTGAGGTTCAGCTTTCGTGCTTTTTCAATCATGCGTCGTGCCGGTGTAATACCCCCGCATTTGGTGAGTTTAATATTAATACCATGAAAATATCCGTAACATTTCTCCACATCCTGTTCTGCCACGCAGGATTCATCGGCAATCAGCGGAATAGAAGAAAATTCAAATAATTTCTTCATTCCTTCGCGGTCTTCTTTGGGAAGAGGTTGCTCTATCAATTCTACTCCCAGTTCCTGTAACCGGGGAATAAGATCCAACGCCATGTTTACATTCCATCCCCCATTGGCGTCAATTCGAATTGCCGCATCCGTATGCTGCCTGAGCAAGGTGAGTACAGACAAATCGTCCGGCGTTCCCACCTTTACTTTGTAAACCGGCCATGGTTTTTCCCGAATTTTTTGCAGCATTTTTTCCGGTGTATCTATGCCGATGGTGTAATCGGTTACCGGGCTTCGGGCAGAATCGCCGCCCCACAAACGATACAGGGGTTTATTTTGCAACTTTCCGTAAAGATCCCATCCGGCTATATCCAGTGCACAAACCAGAAAATGATTTTCGGGAAACAAATGATGCACATAATGCCAGAACCGTTCGGGCTCGGTAAACGCAAATTTTTCCAGAAACCGTTTTTTGTTTTCCAGATCTTCTGCCATTTTTTTCAGCGGAATATTGTAATACGTTATTTCTGGCGCTTCACCATAGCCTTTGATGCCGAAATGTTCCAGTTCTGAGATGAATGTAGGCTGATGTGTTTTTGTTCCTCGAGATATGGTAAACGGATAGCGAAATTTAAGTTCGTATGTAAAATATTTTACCTTCAATTCAAATCAATTTAGCTTGTCATTGATTTAAAAACATATATCCCTCAACCCGTCGTCCTCATCCAACGTTTCTCCATAACTTCAAACTACATCTGACCCTCTGCCACTTTCCACAATCATATTTTTCAGGTCTTCGCAAAAGGTTTTGTTTTTGATCAGGTCTTCCAGAAAGATATGCATCCGGTATCTCCAGTAATGTTTCGGGTTGGCCGGAATATTAATACGCTCATCGTCCGGATTCTCTCTTCTCAGATTTTCCTGCATGGCCAGCAAGTCCTGTATCTGAAAAACAGCCCACATGGCCGGAGAATTCAGATGGCGGGATATGATTTCCCGAACTATCCGGGGTTCGCATTCTTTTGGCGCTTCGCCGGCATGCCCCAGTACTTGATTGAAATAGCGTTGTGTAGCCCACCGGTTTTCATTCCACCAGCTTCGCAACGTACTCATATCATGCGTGGAAGGGGTAGTGACTGAAAAATAAGGTATGGTTTGGAGGGAAAGAAATTCCTGACCTAATTGCTTGGGCATACGCTGAATTTCCAGGCTTAAAATGCCCAGCTTTCGCATCACATCTGGCACACAATCCGGAATCATGCCCAGATCTTCACCGCAAATCATCATACGGGTTGCCTCTTTCAGATCCGGCAGCTTGGAAAGCGCTTCTTTTTCCCAGAGCCTGTCCTGTCGTTTGTAAAAATAATCGTTGTACAACGCCATCATCCGCTCCTGTACATACGGCAGTAAATATTTGAACGATTTGGTTTTGTGCATGGAAATACGAAAATGAAATTCACCCGGTTTTTTCTCGTCGTCTTCCAGCAAAAGCACATTTGCAATCAACTCAAAAAGACCGTATTTCAACCTGTGATCATCTTCTGCAATTTTATTTTCGGAAAAAAAGTCGGCCACCTGTTTTTGTGTACGGAATTCGGGAAGAAGGGAATAACGGCCGTCCGCTTCTGTTTTTAAAAATTTTTCTTTTACCATACCGGCCTGCCGGCCAAAGATTTCGTGTAAAATTTCATCGGTAATAAAAGGAAGGCAGAATCTCTCATAATCAAAATAAATACCCTGTTTCCTGAATTCATCGGCATACACCGGCAAAGCCGGAACAAACCGGCCGAGAATGCCTTGTACGGCATGAGTAGGAATGCTCCAGATTCTGAAAAAGCCCAGAATATGATCAATCCGGAATGCATCAAAAAAACGGCTCATTTCTTCAAAACGGGTTTTCCACCAACTGAAACCGTCCTCCTGCAACTGTTTCCAATGATAAGTGGGAAAACCCCAGTTCTGCCCTTCGTCGCTGAAATCATCAGGTGGTGCGCCTGCCTGCTGGTTCAGATGAAACAATTCAGGTTGTTTCCATGTTTCGCAACTGAAGCGGGCCACTCCGATGGGAATATCTCCTTTCAGGCAAACTCCTTTTTTCCGTGCGTACTGAACGGCATTTATTAATTGAGTGTGCAAATGATACTGAACAAAAAAGTAAAACCCAACCGCTTCGTATTCTTCGCTTCCCGGTTCGCACATTTTTTCTACGGTTTTCTTTTTATATTCTGCATGTTCCCCCCATGCAGAATAATCTGCCGTACCGTAACGGTCTCGCAGGTAACAGAAAACAGCATAGGCCGGAAGCCATTTTTTATTCTCTTTAAAAAATTTTTTGAATTCATCTGAGTTAAGCAACGCTTTACCGTCCAGCTCATAGATTTGCCTTAGCGCCTGAATTTTGATATGTAACACCGACTCATAATCCACTTCCGGAAGCGCATTGAGTTCTGTTTGCCTGCTTTTGAGCTGCTTCATCAGTTGTGTGTGCCGGTTTCCTGCCACTTCCGAAAGATTGATATAAATCGGATGGAGCGCAAAAGCCGAAATAGCCGAATAAGGATAAGAGTCTGTCCAGGTAAAAGTAGATGAAGTATCGTTTACAGGAAGCAACTGAATCATGCGAAATCCGCAGCGGGAAGCCCAGTCGGCCAGTTTTTTCAGATCAGAAAATTCACCGACTCCGAAACTTTTTTTCGTTCTCAACGAAAATACGGGAATGGCTACGCCGGCACCTTTCCACATTCCATAAGGCAAGCGAAAAAAACCGTCGTGGCAAATCACCAATCGTCCTACTGAAGCTTCGGCCGGCAACTGACGGTTGGTTCCTTCTTCATAACGAAGAAATTTTTTTTCCTTTACATTGTAAATTCCGTACTTGTAAGCCAAAGGCGACCTGGCTTCGGACAAGTTGATTTTACATTCCCACCAGGGCGATGATTTTTTTTTCTGTAACAAAATAGGGTTTTCCGTATTCCATTGGCGAAACTTTTCTCCCTCACCCAAAAGGCAAATCACTTCATCTTTTTTCAGCAGCGAAGCTTTAACCCTGAAGATATGTGTATAATTTTTTTCTTCCGCTTCCTGATGTTCAAATTCATTTTGCTTAAAAAAAACATTGTTAAACGGTGCGGTTTGGAAAATATTTTCATACACTTCATTGCCGCACCAATTGTCAATGAGTACAATCTCCTTAACGGATTTATCCGCATCATTTAGCACTTTGTCAAAATCCGGCTCTCTGAACCAGGTATCATGTTCCGTTTTCAGTAAGTATTTGTAAACAAATCCTTCCGAAATTTTTTTTCGCTTTATTTCCACAGTTGCCGTCCAGAATTCATCGTTCAGATAATTCATTGGTATCAGGCCATCTTCTTGTTGATTACCCTTTTTTTTCTCGGCAATCCAAAGTGTTTGTCCAAATCGGGTAGTATATCTTAGGTAAAAATATACTTTCATGGTTTACGGGTTCGTCTGGTAAAATAAATACATGCAGGTAAGTAAATCGGCGAATATAATAATAAAATGATTCAGGTACTTTTCTTGTAAAAAATCTGGTAATTTAACCCGGTGCAAACGATTTCTAAACCCTTTTAAAAAAAACAGACATCTCATGTGCGATTTGCTTGGCAAGGCAATCAAAAAGATGTTCATCCGACAGAGATAAAGACACTGCGAAAATGTAAAATTTTTCTTTCTTGTTTTTACTTTTTGAGTGATGAGGTGGTTAAAATTTGATTCTTATGAAAGGTGATGGGGCACTTTAATCTTTGATAACAAGCGTTTCATTAAATAATAAAAATCGGCAAAATCTATTTGTCAGCCCGGCACATCGTGACGCATAATCGAAAACCAGCCGGATTTTGGAAAACCAATGTTCTGTTTAGGAAATCAGATTCATAATTACAAAGTGTTTCTACTCAGAAAAACACATTTCTTTTTCAGAAACAGTTTCTTTGAGCATTCATCAGCTTTGTAAAAAAACTATCTTAGCAATATGAATAAAAAGCAATTAATTGAATGTGTTCCGAATTTCAGCGAAGGGCGGGATTTGAGCATCATAAAGCAAATTACCGATGAAATTGAATCGGTGGAGGGGGTTCGTTTATTGAACGTTGATCCCGGTAAAGCCACTAACCGAACGGTTGTCACATTTGTCGGCGAACCGGAAGCCGTGTGCGAAGCGGCTTTTCGGGCCATCAAAAAAGCCGGTGAATTGATTGACATGAGGAAACATAAAGGCGAACATCCCAGAATGGGAGCCACAGATGTCTGCCCTTTGGTGCCTATATCCAACATCTCGATGGAGGAAACAGCGGCTTATGCAGTGAAACTTGCAAAACGGGTGGGAGAAGAATTACAAATTCCGGTTTATCTGTATGAAGAAGCACAACCTGACAAATCGAGAAGCAATCTTTCCGTCATCCGGGCAGGTGAATACGAAGGTTTTTTTGAAAAAATTAAATTGCCGGAATGGAAGCCGGATTTCGGGCCGGATACAATGGATGCCAAACGGGGAGCTACCGTAATCGGCGCCCGCGATTTTCTCATTGCCTTTAATGTGAATTTGAATACGACTTCCACCCGAAGAGCAAACGCAATTGCCTTTGATGTAAGAGAAGCCGGTCGTATGGTTGAAGAAAACGGAATAAAGGTAAATAAACCGGGAAGCCTGAAAGCGGTAAAAGCCATCGGCTGGTATATAGAAGAATACGGCATTGCACAAATCAGTATGAACCTCACAAATATCCGGATTACGCCTTTACATATAGCTTTCGATGAAGTATGCCGAAAAGCCGAGGCCAGAGGTGTACGGGTTACCGGAAGCGAACTGGTGGGTTTAGTGCCTTTGAAAGCATTAACTGATGCCGGAAAATATTTTCTGAGAAAACAAAAACGAAGCACCGGGGTTCCTGAAAAAGAATTAATCCGAATAGCCATTAAAAGCATGGGTTTGGATGAACTGGCTCCGTTCAAACCCGAAGAACGCATCATTGAATATCTGCTGGAAAATAAAGAAGAAAAAAAGCTGCTTCGCCGAACGCTTGAAGATTTTAGTCATGACCTGGCATCGGAAAGCCCGGCTCCTGGCGGAGGTTCCGTATCGGCGTATGTGGGTGCTTTGGGTGTGGCGCTGGCGGCTATGGTGGCCAATTTGTCTTCGCATAAAAGAGGGTGGGACGATCGGTGGGAAGAATTCAGCGAATATGCAGAAAAAGCCGAGCAGTTAAAAAGTGAACTGCTGCTGCTGGTAGATGCCGATACGGCTGCATTTCATGGCGTAATGCAGGCTATGTCTCTTCCTAAAAAAACAGATGAAGAAAAACAGATCAGGCATGAAGCGATCCGCGAAGCTACCCGGAAAGCCATGGAAGTACCTTTTCGCATAATGGAGCTTGCCACCGAAAGCATGGAACTGATTAAAGCCATGGCAGAAACAGGAAATCCGAATTCGGTATCGGATGCGGGTGTAGGAGCCTTGTGTGCCCGAACGGCAGTGGCCGGTGCATTTCTGAATGTGCGTATAAATGCCACAGGGTATGATGATAAAGAATATATTAACAAATTGCTGGCACAGTGTCAGGACTTGTTACAAAAAGCGGAATCGTTGGAAAAGGAGATACTGAAAATCGTAAATGAAAAAATCGGGATTTGACAGGAATCTGTATAAACTACAAAAGGCAGGAACATTTTCCTGCCTTTCATTATATTAGAATTACACCTTTGATTCAGTCTGATGATTATCCTTCTACCGGGGTCAGATACATGGTATAGCAATAGCCTTCCTCGCCATTGTCGGTCCGGATATACCACCACTGGTCATTTTCTTTAAATACCAGCATTACCAGCTCATTACGGGCAGGTATACCTACAATTTCATGGTCAGTACCGGGGCCTTTCCGGATATTCAGGTTTGATTTGTTGGTTGTGACTTTCAGTCTGGCGCCTTCGGTAACACCGGACACGCTGTTAATATTCAGCACCAAATCGCCGGAAACATAATCCGGATCGATTTTCCCGTAAATGTCCCAAAGTTGTTGCTTTACCCAGCCGGAAGCATCTCCATCAATGTACAAAACGCCATCCTGCTCTCTGACCTGAAGGTTTTGAACGCCGGCTGCATTAGCGGAGTCAATCAGTTCTTTGTATTTTTCCTGAAGTGCCAGGATGTTATCCTCCTTATTTATATATTAGTCAATCCCGAGACATCCACTTTTTTTGGTTTTAACGCTTTTAAAGCCATCATCAGTGTTTGCCGGTCGGCTTTTGCGATGGTCCCGGACAATGGTAATAATTCCTTCTTTAACCGTTGCGCTGACTCCAGAAAATGATTTAATCCCAACCATAACCGCCTTAGTAATCGGGTCATCGGCTGCAATTTCTACTGCCGGTTGTATGGTACAATTATTCACTTCGGATTTTACCCCCTTTACACCGGCTTCATTTTTTTCGCAGAAAGCCCGGCATGATGAATCTTTGCAAACACCGGAAATAGTAGCTACCCCTTTTTCAACTGAAACGGCTAAGCCGCCCCAGAAGTAACGGTAGCCAGAGCTATTTCTATGGCAACTTACAAATCGGCATCTGAAAGTCTTTCTTTTTTTATGCCGAAAACTGGATAATTAACATCGAAACAATTGCATAATTTATAAAATCTTGAATTTTTTCATAACCTGTAAATTGAAGCGTTAAAAGTAGAAGAATATTTTTGAAAAAAAATAAATAACGGTTAAAAAAACTATTTCTTCGGCTAAACTGTTTATGGAAGTAGCTCTCAAAAGCCCTTTTCAGCCGGTACTAAAACAAATTTTACTCTATGAAACATGCATTAACCATTTCAATTTCACTAATTTTGCCGAAGAATCTTCGTTCAGTTCATACAATTTTCCGAATTTCATTGATGTACAAATTCATTTTATTATTACTTTCAATATATATACCCTTCAAATCGTATTTGCAGGCTCCTGCTTCAACAGACAAATTTGTGATAAACGGTTTTATAAAAGATAGCCTGACGGGCGAGACAATAATTGGTGCTTCCGTAACCCTTAACGGAAAATCTACGGGTGTTGTAAGCAACAGCTATGGATTTTACTCCTTAACGCTGGATAAAGGAAACTATCTCATTAGTTTTTCCCATGTATCCTATCTGGGAAAAACGGTAGAAGTAAAGCTTACCGAAAATTTGACGCTTAATGCCGAACTGATACCGAGAGCCTCATTGATAGAAGAAGTAAAAATATTCAGCCGTAAGCGAGACGGAAACATAACGCAGGCACAAATGGGTAAAACCGATTTGTCCATCCGGCAAATCAAAAATGTGCCTGCCCTGATGGGTGAAATTGATTTAATGAAAGTGCTGCAGTTGCTGCCCGGTGTCAGAAATGCGGGCGAAGGAAATGCCGGTTTTTATGTAAGAGGCGGAAGCCCTGATCAGAATCTGATAATTCTGGATGATGCCGTTGTATATAATCCGGGCCATTTGTTTGGCTTTTTCTCGGTATTCAATTCTGATGCCATCAAAAATGTATCGTTAATCAAAGGCGGCATGCCGGCCCAATACGGAGGACGCATCTCATCCGTAGTAGATATAGCCATGAAAGAAGGAAATATGAATCAGTTTCAGGTAGACGGAGGTGTGGGGTTGGTGGCATCCCGCCTTTCCGTTCAGGGACCCTTGAAACGCAACATTTCTTCTTTTATCGTATCGGCCCGTCGTACATATATTGATGCCATCGTAAAACCATTTATCAATAAAAACAGCAGCTTTTACGGCTCTGGATACTTCTTCTACGACCTGAATGCTAAAGTCAATTATCGTTTTTCCGAAAAAGACCGCCTTTTCCTGAGCGGATATTTCGGACGGGATGTATTTGATTTCGTAAGCCGGCGCAGGTCTTTTCGCACAAACATTCCCTGGGGAAATTCCACCGCTACGATGCGATGGAATCATGTTTTTAACCGAAGATTATTTGCCAATACAACATTGGTTTATAATGACTATAATTTCCGGTTTTCTGCCCTACAGGAAAATATTGAAGTAGGTCTGCAATCGGGCATCCGTGATGTATCTGTAAAAACGGATTTTGATTATTTCCCTATGCCTCAGCACCGTATCAGATTCGGGGGTATGTTTACATCTCATAAGTTTATACCCAACATTGCTACCGGGCGGCAGGATTCGGTAATCTTCAACCCTAACAATGAAAAAACAAAATATGCCCTGGAATCGGCTTTGTATGTTCAGGATGACTGGGAGCCTTCCGAAAGATGGAAAATCAATTACGGTGTTCGTTACTCCCGTTTTACCCAAACCGGGCCTTATACCACATATGTGCGTGACATACACGGAAACAAACTAGACAGTACCGTATTTCCCAGGCTAAAACCTGTGAAAAACTATCAGGCTTTTGAGCCAAGGCTCACTATACGTTACAAAATAAACAACGAATCCTCACTGAAAGCTGCCATAACCAGAAATTTTCAATACATTCATCTGGTCAGTAATTCCGGAAATACTTTGCCTACCGATTTATGGGTGCCCAGTACCTATATTGTTCGCCCGCAGATCAGCTGGCAATACGCTGCCGGGTATTTCAGAAATTTCAACAACAATACCTGGGAAACTTCGCTGGAGCTGTACTATAAGGAAATGCAAAATCAGATTGATTACAAAGAGGGATATACCCCCTCTCTCAAAGACCCCGAAGAAGAGTTTGTATTTGGTAAGGGCTGGAGTTACGGCGCCGAATTATTTGTGAATAAACTCAAAGGAAAAATGACCGGTTGGCTGGGTTATACGCTCTCCTGGACGTGGCGACGATTTCCTCAGTTAAATGAAGGAGAAAAATTTCCCGCCCGTTATGACAGAAGGCATGATCTTTCGCTGGTAGTCAATTATGACTTCAATCCGAAATGGAAATTCGGTTCTGTATTCGTGTATGGCACCGGAAATGCCATAACACTACCTGAACGCTTTTACTTTATCAGCGGTACATTGATTCAGGAATTCAGCCGAATCAATCAATACCGGATGAAGGCTTATCACCGTCTCGACCTGTCGGCTACTTACACGCCCCAACACAAACCCGGAAAAAAAATCAAAAGTTACTGGGTCTTTAGTATTTACAATGTTTATAGCCGACTAAATCCCTATTTCATTTATTTTGATCAGACAGGCAGTTTAAATTCAGGCGACCTGAAAGTGGAGGCCCGGCAGGTGTCCTTATTCCCTGTTATTCCTTCCGTTTCCTGGAATTTCAACTTTTGAGTCTTTCGGGCCTGAAAGCGAGTTATCATAACGAAACCTCACCATGGAATTCTTTTGTTCGTCTGACGATAAATGCATTGAATATTTTTTTCCCGCTGCCATAACCGTCATCAGTGCCGTGTTGGGCGGAATAGCTCCCATATTCTCACCTACCATAATCACTTCCAGCACCGGGTTTTCATGATTTATATAAAGCGTTAAAGACAACGGTTTTTCGGTTAGCCGGGTTTTATGAATGGCTGATTTTCCGTTTACATACACCGAAATGGTATCGCCGTCTACTTGTCCGTTGTCGTAAAAGTGTATCTGAATGACGCCGGAATCGGTTTTGATTTCCTGAATGAGTTCTGAAGTTCGGTTAGCAAGAGAAGACGGCAGTTGCCACTCCGGAGTAAAAGAAGGGTTTTGCTGTCTGATGAGGATTAACTGGCCGGGATCGCAACTTGTTTTATTATCTATGGCTTTGCCGGTCCATATACCGGTTAATTTTTCTTCTTTAGGGTTATTCTCAGATAAGGAAATATAGGTAAGCGTATATTTTTTTATGCAGGGCACGCATATTTGTCTCATTTTATATGTAATCATTCCGGTTTCGTAGATATTCAATGTTTTCTGATCGGGATGATAAACTCCTTCAAAATGTTCTTTCATATAATTCAGCGAATCATAAAAGTGATAGGAAACGCCGCGGATACGGGTGCCGGCCATCTGAATCTGCAATTCAATATAATATTCCGGAAAACATCCCGTGGAGGCCATTGACAACTTTCCTTTCCAGATACCCGTAAGATTCTGCGAATAGCCAAAATCTGAAAACAGCACAAAAAAAATTGAGGAGAGTAAAAAATTTTTCATCACATCGGAAAATTACCGCAAAAGAATGACTCTTATTCAATTTTTTTTCCTGTACCTGAAGCGCACGACGGCATTTTTTTGTTCCGTGGAAGTTATGCGCACTTCGTAACGTTGATCTCCGGCTTCTACAACCATTAGTGAAGTGTTGGGGGGTATGGAGCCAAGATTTTCAGCTACCATAGTCAGTTCATGCACTTTTTCCTCTTCCATTTTGATTTTAACCGTCAGCGGAGAAGCCGTAAGTCGTTTGGAGGCCAGTACCAGTTTGTTATCCAGATATACAGAGATGGTGTCTCCGTCAATTTCGCCGTTGTCGTATAACTTCACGGTTATTTCATCCACATCAACTTCGAAGGTTTTTACTAACTCATTTTCTCTTGTTTTTAAGACGGAGGGAACCGGAACGTTTTCTTTAGGTTTAGGTTTTTCCGAAGGCTTCAGCAAATCGATTTTCGGCATGTCGGATGTTTTTTGCGGTGTAGTATTGGGTTTCTGAAGCGGCCTGGGCTCTTCTTTAGGTTCTGTTTTATTCTCCTTTTGTGACGGAGGGGGCGGCGCAGGATTTGTATTTGTTTTATTTTCTGTTTTTATTGTATTGTTTTTTTCAGGATTAGCCGGCGTATCGTTTTTCTCTCTTTTAACGGGAGGAGCTTCATTATAAATAATTTTTTTAGGTTGTAATTTATTTTTCAGGAATGGTTCCACATAAAAATCGGAAGTGGTTACTCTCCGCAAATGCACTTTTCCTCCCCCGCAGTCGCCCCAGTAGCCGGACTTCTGGTTGTCTTTCCGTTCAAACATGCCCAGATAGCTCCCTTCCAGAAATTCTTCTTTTCCGGAACGGGAGTATTGAAGATTATAATTCATTATACAGGTAGCCCCACCCAGCAAACTTTTTACTTCTACGGTTTTTACTTCACGTATGCGAAATGTTGAGGAAGAGCCTATAAAATTTCCCGTCATGGTAGCTTTTCCGTAAAAACGAACGTCGAGATATGAATAAGAAACTCCGGTTATGGAAGATTTGCCGTTATGCAAAATCTGAAATTCCAGCTTATAATAATCTCCTGATTCCGTTATAAAATAACCTTTCCAGATACCGGTCAGATCCTGGCTGTTTGTCCGGCTCAGGCCAAAAAGCTGGATTATAAAAATAAAACAGAGTAAACGTAAATAGTACCGGTACATAATTTTCATCAAAGCTAAACAGAAGAAGGCGATTATGGCCAGGAATTTTTTGAATGGATTGTTAATTTTCAGTATTTATTTAACTTTCAACTAAATCTTTACTGGAAAGCGAAAGCATGAAACTGAAACCTCCTCTTTTAATTGATTTGGATTACTTTTGCGATTCAAAACCGATAGGGAAAATTGCATGATTTCTATTACATTTCCTGATGGCGCCGTACGAAATTATGAAAAAGGTATTACTCCTCTTGCCATTGCAGAAAGCCTGTCACGGTCATTAGCCGAAAAGGTACTTGCAGCGGAAATAAACGGTAAGGTTTGCGATGCCACACAACCTATTCGTTCTGATGCATCGTTGCGTTTGCTGACATGGAATGATAAAGAAGGGCAAATGACCTTCTGGCATTCAACGGCTCACCTCATGGCCGAAGCCATTGAAAAAAAATTTCCGGGCGCAAAATTCTGGGTCGGTCCTCCTATCGAAAATCCGAAAGGATTTTATTATGATGTTGACTTAGGCGACCGAAAAATCAGCGAAGAAGATCTGGCCGAACTGGAAAACATCATGAAAGAATTGTCAAAGCAAAAAAATCCCTATATCCGCAAGGAAATGTCAAAAAAAGAAGCCGTTGCCTACTATACCGAAAAGGGCGATGAATATAAACTGGACTTACTGCAACATCTCAACGACGGAGAAATCACGTTTTACACACAAGGTAATTTTACGGATTTATGCCGCGGGCCGCATATTCCGCATACCGGATTAATCAAAGCTATAAAACTAACCAATATTGCCGGAGCTTACTGGAAAGGCGATGAAAAAAACAAGCAACTGACCCGGATTTACGGAGTGAGTTTTCCTTCGCAGAAAGAACTGGATGAACATCTTCAGATGCTGGAGGAAGCCAAAAAAAGAGATCACCGGAAATTAGGCAAAGAACTGGGCATTTATACGATGGATGAAGACGTAGGCCCGGGTTTAATAATGTGGCTGCCCAACGGCTCAGTCATCATTGAAGAGCTGGAAAAACTAGCCAAAGAAACCGAACAGAAAGCCGGTTATAAACGTGTGGTTACCCCGCATCTTGCCAAAGAAAGTATGTACCTCACCAGCGGTCATCTGCCTTACTACGCCGACAGTATGTTTCCACCCATGGAAATTGACGGCGAGAAATATTACCTGAAGGCCATGAATTGTCCGCATCATCATAAAATTTTTGCTTCGTCGCCGAGAAGTTACCGTGATTTACCGCTTCGCCTGGCAGAATACGGAACCGTTTACCGCTATGAGCAAAGCGGAGAATTGTTTGGGCTGATGAGGGTTCGCTGCATGCACATGAACGACGCCCACATTTACTGCACACGGGAACAGTTTAATGAAGAATTCAGGGCCGTAAACGAAATGTACCTGAAATATTTTAAAATTTTCGGTATTGAAAAATACGTAATGCGTCTTTCGCTTCACGCTCCCGAAAAACTGGGCATTAAGTACGTAAATGAACCTGAGTTATGGATTGAAACCGAAAACATGGTTCGTCAGGTATTAAAAGAGTCGGGAATTCCTTATGTAGAAGTACCCGATGAAGCCGCTTTTTACGGCCCCAAAATTGATGTACAGATTTTCAGCGTAATCGGTCGTGAATTCACATTAGCTACCAATCAGGTAGACTTTTCACAGGGAAGACGATTTGGCTTGCATTACACCACCGCCGATAATACCACCGATACGCCAATTATCATTCACCGTGCGCCCCTGGGCACGCATGAACGATTTATCGGATTTTTGCTGGAACATTATGCCGGAAAATTTCCGTTATGGCTTTCGCCTGTACAGGTGAAAATATTGCCCATCAGCGATAAATTTCTGCCCTATGCCAAAGAAATTCATGAAAAATTGTTACTGGTTGGCATTCGTTCCGAAACAGACGAACGAAACGAAAAAATCGGAAAAAAAATCCGGGATGCGGAACTGGCTAAGGTGCCTTATATGATTATTACGGGCGAAAAAGAAATTTCGGAAAACAAAATATCCGTAAGAAAGCGCGGAAAAGGTGACTTAGGAAGTCAATCTGTAGAAGAATTCATTAAAATATTGTTGAAGGAAATTGAAGAAAGAACTGCCGATTAATTTTAATTTTCCTATTTTTATACCAAAATTTACCCGATATTTTAAAATTGATTGTTCACTAAAAATTTTGAATGACAAACATGAATAAACCTTCCGGCGAGGGATTTCAGAAAGCCGGAAATCAACCTAACCGATTGCCTTCAGGCGGTTTCAGAAACAAATTCATCCCCAGAAAAGAAACAGAACACCGAATTAATGAGTCCATCCGCGCCCCTCAGGTGCGCCTGGTGGGTGACAATGTACAAATGGGTATTTATGACTTGCAAACCGCTTTAAAAATGGCGGAGGAGCAAGGACTTGATCTGGTGGAAATATCACCTAATGCCGACCCGCCCGTCTGTAAAATCATTGATTACAATAAATTCCTTTACGACAAAAAAAAGAAAGAAAAAGAAATTAAGGCTAAAAATAAAGTTTCGGAAGTAAAGGAAATCCGATTTACCCCGAATACAGATGATCACGATTTTGATTTTAAATCCAAACATGCCGAAAACTTTTTAAAAGAAGGAAATAAAGTAAAAGCCTACGTACAATTTAAAGGTCGTGCCATTCATTTTCAGGACCGGGGAGAATTGTTGTTGCTTAAACTGGCCGAACGGCTTTCGGATGTGGGCGTACTGGAGCATATGCCTAAAATGGAAGGACGCAGGATGCTCGCTATCATAGCGCCAAAGAGCAAGAAAAAAGGAGGTTAAATCATAACAAGGCTTTCAATGAGGGAGTAATCCAATCAGCCAATTTGCAGGAAGCTGTTATAGAATGAAAATTTTTTCAGCAATTTTTTTGAATTGTGAATTACTTCTCCTTCTTTTAAGTCTTTTTCGGTTTCCTGATAAACTAAGAGATGTCTTAATTCACCTGATTTAATTGTTGATGATGGAATGATTCGAACCTGTCAATTAATTTTTTGTTCTTTAAGGCACAGGAGTTAAACATAATTCACGTCTTATATCAGATATGAAACTTAAATTACGGAATGTTATGAATGGAGCCCGATTGCTTTTTTTGTTCAGCCTTGCTTTTTGTTTATTCATTACCGGCGCAGCGCAACGGCCGGATACCACCCGCAGGAACAATCAACCCGCCGGCGCATTAAAACCTTACAAGGAAATTATCACAGCCAAAGCCCTTTCAGACCCGGGTTTATTTGTCGTTCACAAGGTAGAAGAAAAATATTATTTTGAGATTCCGGATTCTCTTTTTGGAAGAGACATACTTGTGGTAAACCGGATTTCCAAATCCGCAGCGGGCCTGCGATCGCCGGGAAGCTTTTTCGGCCACCGGGGGGATCAGATTGGGCAAAACGTCATCCGATTTGAAAAAGGCCCGAACAATAAAGTGTTTTTGAGAAATATTTCCTATGCAGAATATGCGAAAGATTCCGCTTCGCCGATGTTTATGGCCGTAAGCCAGTCCAACATACAGCAGATTGCTGCTGCGTTTGATATGAAATCTTTAGGCAAAGATTCAACGGGTGCCGTAATTGATGTTACAGACTTTATAAACAGCGATAATGATATATTATATTTTAACAGCGCATTGAAAAATACACTGCGTCTCGGCTCTCTACAAAGCGACAAATCATACATCGTGTCGGTAAAGTCATATCCGATTAACGTAGAAATTCGTACCGTCAAAACGTACAGCCGCAGCGCCGGCACACCCGGGCAAACCACCCCCTCCTTGCCTTCGGGAAATATGACTCTTGAACTGAACAGCTCAATGATCTTACTTCCTCTTGTACCGATGAAACCCAGGTACTACGATCCGAGAGTCGGATATTTCACTGTAAGTTATACCGATTTTGATGCTCATCCCCAAAGTGTAAAAACCGTTTCCATGATAAAACGATGGAGTCTTGAACCCAAAGAAGAAGAGCTGGATAAATATCTGAAAGGCGAACTGGTGGAACCTAAAAAGCCTATCATTTTCTATATCGATCCGGCCACCCCCAAAAAATGGGTTCCTTACCTCATACAGGGAATTAATGACTGGCAGATAGCCTTTGAAAAGGCAGGTTTTAAAAATGCCATTATGGGAAAGCCGGCGCCCACACCAGAAGAAGACAGCACCTGGAGCCTCGAAGACGCCCGTTTTTCCGCATTTGTATATAAACCTTCTGACGTCCAGAATGCCAGTGGCCCGAGCATATCCGATCCCCGCAGCGGCGAAATCATGGAAAGCCATATCAACTGGTATCACAATGTGATGGAACTGCTTCATAACTGGTACTTCATCCAGGCTTCACCAAACGATACGGGAGCCCGCAAAATGATTTTCAGTGACGAACTGATGGGAGAGCTGATTCGCTTCGTCTCTGCACATGAAGTAGGACATACCCTGGGGCTTCGTCATAACTTTGGAGCCAGCGCTTCGGTACCTGTAGAAAATCTTCGCAATAAACAATGGGTGGAAAAATACGGGCATACACCATCCATCATGGACTATGCACGATTTAATTACGTAGCCCAGCCCGAAGACAATATCAGCCGAAAAGGACTTTTTCCCCGAATCGGCGATTATGATATCTGGGCTATTGAATGGGGTTACAAATACCTGCCGCAGTTTAAAAAACCAGAAGAAGAAAAACCTTTTCTGAATGCATGGATTATCGAAAAACTGAAAGATAAACGCTTGTGGTTTGGTTCAGAATCCAATCCGGACGATCCCCGCACCCAGGCCGAACAAGTGGGCGATGATGCCGTAAAAGCCAGTTTCTATGGAATAAAAAATCTTCAGCGTATTGTGCCGAATCTGATTTCATGGACTAAAATGCCTAACGAAGATTACTCTAATCTTTCCAAAATGTATAATCAGGTGATAGCTCAGTTTGAACGTTATATCGGACATGTAGCCAGATATATCGGAGGCATTATGCAAACCCCCAAATCAGTAGAACAGGAAGGACCTGTATTTGAATTCGTTCCGGAAAAAAAGCAAAAAGAAGCCGTTGAATTTTTTAATAAACACGTATTTGAAACCCCCACGTGGTTGCTCAATAAAGACATCTTTAGCCGGACCGGTGAAAACGGAATACGGGTAATCGGAAACCTGCACGAAACCGCATTAAATCGGATTCTTTCCGTTAGAACACTAAACAAATTGATAGAAGCAGAAGCCGGTCTGGGAAATGAGGCATATCAGGTGCACGAGTTGCTGAACGACCTGAAAAAGGGAATATGGAGTGAACTTTCAGTCCGCAAACCGATTGATATTTACAGAAGAAACCTGCAGAAATCATACGTTTCAACATTAATTGGTTTGTTGAGTACCCAAAGCACACCCTCAGGATTTACAGGCTCCGGCATCTCTATAATCCTGTCTTCATCAGTATCTGACAGAAACGATATTCGCAGCGTTATACTGGCACATCTTGAAAGCCTGAAAGCGGATATCCGTTCGGCCCTGCCCGGCATCTCGGAGCCGCTTAGCCGATTTCACTTACAGGATATTATCAAAAGAATTGATAAAGTGTTGAATGACAGGAATTAAAGTTTATCACAAAAAAAAAGATTTTTTCCCTGATTTTATGTAGCTTTGCGCCTCTTTTATAATTTATCCGAAGAGGCCGGAAAAAAATGTCGCCCCGTGGCGGCTGCCTCAAGGGAATCTGCTAAAGACTTTGAAACATGCCAAAAGTAAAAACAAATTCCAGCGCAAAAAAGCGTTTTAAAGTTACTGCGTCAGGCAAAATCACACATCAGAAAAGTTTTAAGCGCCACCTGCTTACCAAAAAATCAAAAAAAAGAAAAAGAGCGCTACGAATTGACGGATTAGTAAGTAAAGCCAATATGGACTTCGTGAAACGTCTTCTCAGACTCAAGTAACTGTCAATTTTCAGAATTCATTTTTATTACTTACTGAAAAAATTATTTCTTATGCCACGTTCAGTAAATGCTGTTGCCAGCCGGGCCCGAAGAAAAAGAATCATCAAACAGGCCAAAGGATTTTACGGAAAACGGAAAAACGTTTATACCGTCGCCAAAAATATTGTTGAAAAAGGGATGACCTACATGTATGTAGGTCGAAAGCTGAAGAAAAGAGAGTATCGCTCATTATGGATTGCCCGCATTAATGCTGCAGTACGTCAGGAGGGCATGAAATACTCTGAATTTATTCATAAACTGCATGAAAAGGGCATCCAAATAGACCGTAAGGTACTGGCTGATTTAGCCATGAATCATCCGGAAGCTTTTAAAAGGCTGGTTTTGAAAATAAAATAATGAGTGCCGGCTTTTAACAGTTAAGCAAATAATTCAGACCGCTCCGAATATTACCAGTAAGGCAAAAACAATAGAAACAAAAATCAGAAACCAGCTGAAAAAGAAAGCGCCGGCCAGCCCCAACAAAAACAAAAGAAGAGTAATCCAGAACTTGGAATTCAATTCCCTTTCGTGCAGATAAACTGCCAGTGGCGGAATCAGAATGGCAAGAACGACAAGAACCAGAGTTTCCGTATCTCCATCCTGTTTTCCGGAGCGCTGAGCCTTTTTATATTCTTTTATGGCCTTGCGGGCTTCACGAAACCGCTTCTTTCTTTCAGGGGCCGGAATACTGCTCAACTCATTTATTATAATCCTGGCTGCTTCGCTAACCGAAGGTTCTGTTTTATCGTTCGGAAAAGGAGAAACCGAAACTCCGTAAGCAGGATTCAATAAAACAAAAGCCAAAAAGAGAATGAGAATACGTTTCATTTGAACAGTTTGAAGCTTACAATATTCAAACTTAACCAGAAAAAAGAAGTCAGAAAACAATAGTTTTCAACAGATGTGAATACGAATTATCAGATGATGTCCAAAGCTTTCACGAAGGATGTGGTTTGAAAAGGCAAAATGAGCGTAAGCCATTCCCAGTGTGTTATGATAGCCAGAATTAATGCTGCAGTAGAAGCCAGAAAAATAATTCCCCATATTCTTCTTCGTTTTTTTGAATCACTCATGGCAAAATTTTTTTTACAAAAATAGAAAGACCGCGTCATTCCAAAAAATCAATTTTGATGTTTTCACTGAAAAAAACCGTTGTGAATTTCCTGAATTAAATAGTAATTTTCAGAACTGAATCAGATTTCAGTAACTTCCTGATTATTCATCATAAAATCAGGAAAGCGGAGTTTCCTCTTTTTTAAGTGACCGAAACTCTGTTTTGTAAGTCTCTGCCGTAGGTGGCGGCAGAAAAAATTCCCGCGGGTGGCTTCTGATATACTTTTTAATGGTAGAAAATAACTGAGGATATTGCGTAAGATGAATCCCTCTAGACTTCACTGCCATAAAAAAAGCTAACATAAAACTAACCAGAAAATTCAGAAAGCCGATGCCCAAAACCCCGAAAAAAACCGCCAGCAAAAAATAGGGAGGTAAATGAGTCAAACCGTAACCTTGAACGCCAACCATCATATTACCTGCAGCAATTGTAATATGACGTATATCAAAAGGAATTCCGAAAATTTTTCCAATCACACCGGAAAAACCGAGAAAAAAACCGAGCGCCAGATTTCCCATAATCGCGCCGGAATGTTTTTCAATATAGGAAGCCAGTTTTTGGCGGGCTTTCAA
Organism: Chitinophagaceae bacterium; assembly: GCA_026415715.1. Classification (GTDB taxonomy): domain Bacteria; phylum Bacteroidota; class Bacteroidia; order Chitinophagales; family Chitinophagaceae; genus JJ008. The sequence continues at coordinate 19,590 of JAOAGO010000016.1, forward strand.
ACTCATATTTCTTTTCAGAAAAGGGTGTTGCACGATGCGTTCCCGTATTTGCCCGAAACGAATTTTATTTTGCCAATAACCGGCAATGATACCGCTGAGAAATAAAAACACTCCCGTAAAACAGGCATACAACAAAGAAGCGCTGTGCCATGGATGCTGGTCTCTGATTAATTTAAAGGCTGCTTCACCTTCGGCAATCGGTTTTCCAAATACCAATGAATATAACCATGCCAGCAGAAAGGTCATCGGAAACACTACCACCAGATTTCCGAAAAAGGAAGCGATCTGACTGCGTGAAACCTTGGCAATTGTGGAAGCCAATCCTTCCAAATCCGGCTCTCCTTCATTTTTTTTAGGGTCAAGCGAAGAGGCCAGTGCGCTGGCCGTGAAGGCCGGCTGTTTGGTGGCTAAGGTGGATTTTGTTTCTTCAATCAAAATAAAGCCGATACTGTAATTGACGCTGTACAAAAAGCCCAAAGGAAACGGGGCCAGCATTAATTTACCTATCAGGTTTTTCACAATAGCTATGAAGGAAATGATAAACCCGCCCCACATGGCGCTGTAAATCATTTTGAAAAATTCACTTCGGGTTTCCGTAATATATTGGTGCCCTTTTATTTTTTTATGCTCTGCAATCTGATAAGCCAGATAACCGAGGCCTTGCGACAAAAATTCACGAATTGAATTTTTCCGGTTTTCATTTCTGACGAGCATGCGGAAAATATCCACAAAACGTCCAGTGTCAAATTCCGTATCGGCATCCAGAATATCCAGAATCAATTGGATGCGTTGAAGTCGGTTGGTGAGCATCAGCAAAATATAGGTTTGCTGAATACTGGCGCCTTTTACAGAATGACTATCACGGATGTATTCAATCAGTTCATAGCATCTTTTGATTTCATTTTTTAATTTTTGTGAAAATGCAAAAGCCGACTCCACGGTTTGCTCATCACCGGAACTACTTTCCTGAAGTTTAAGAACATAACGGTTTTGTGTTACAAAAGGACTTTCCGTTGCCAATGAATTTTCCGGCAAAAAATGAACAATATTCCTTTCAAGGCCTAATTGTGCCACCTGATAGGATAAAATATTTAACGCATGGAGAAGTTCTTTTTTAAGCGCCACACCGCTGATGCTGAAGTCAAATCCGATGGTTTCAAAAAAAGACACCCAAACATTTCGGGGAACGGCTTCTACCCATTGAAAGTCCGTTTTTTTATAAAATATTTGCTGAATGATGTATAGGAAATCATCATGACTGACCAGCGGAGGCAGCAGCTTATGCTTCAACCGGTTTGACAATTCCTGCCAGAACCCCCGCGAAAGAGGAATGCCGCTTTCCGTTATGGCACTCGTCAGTTTTGTATTTTTTAAAATAGCTAAAACGGCATGCTGGAAATTAGCCAAGGCCAGCTGGCTTTTCTTCAGCGCTTGGGTAGCTGTGCTAAGATTGATTTCTGCTTCACGGGCTTTTTCCGATGCAGGGCGTATATGATTAAAAAAATGGATGAGAAAGTTCAGGCCGGAAGTTCGATCATCCGGTGATAAAATATTACCCGCAGATTCCAGCTGTTCAAAAAAACCGGGCTTATTTTTCCGCAGCCTTAACATAACTTCCGAAAATACGAATTTAAAATTATTGAAGCCGAAGTTTTCGGGTAATACGGCTAATGCTTAGGATTTCAGGTATAAATACGAATGATACTTTTTTATGTTTACTCCATGCAGAAACCGTTTTTATCTGAATAGAAAAGCCATAAATTCATTTCTGAAAAATCAGTACGGTTCGCCGTTGATCAACACTTTTTCAATCCAGTTAGTCGCAAAAGCATAAGGTAAATAATCCACCGAAGATACCGGGCGGGTAATGATAAGGTTCGCTTTTTTCCCTACAGTTATGCTTCCTGCCAAAGACTCACATTCCATGGCATAAGCGCCGTTCAGGGTTGCGGCATTGATGGCCTGTTCGGGCAACATTTTCATGCCAATGCAAGCTAAAGAAATCATGAAATTCATATTGCCGCAAGGTGAAGTGCCGGGGTTAAAATCCGACGCAATGGCCAACGCACATCCGGCCTCGATCATTCTGCCAGCCGGCGGATAAGGAAGTGACAGAAAGAAAGCAGCGCCGGGTAACAGCGTGCCAATCGTTGAAGAAGAAGCTAACAACTCAATGGATTCATCGTCCATGATTTCTAGATGGTCAACCGAAAGGGCGCCTGTTTCCACACCCACCCTTACCCCGCCGGAAAGACTGAACTGATGGGCATGCAACTTTGGCTTGAGTCCGAAATCTTTTGCGGCATGAATGATTTTACGCGTTTCTTCGGCAGAAAAAAAACCTTTCTCGCAAAAAACATCAACGTAATCGGCCAGTTTTTCACGGTGAATAACCGGCAGCATTTCATTAATAAGAATCTGAAGGTATGCCTCATGATTTTCGCGATATGGCTCCGGATAGGCATGAGCGCCGAGAAATGTTGCTTTTACGGGTATGGGCGATTGTTCTTTTATTTTTTTAATCACCCTTAGCATTTTCAGTTCCGGTTCAGTACTGAGCCCGTAACCGCTTTTGATTTCTACTGCTACAGTACCCCACCGGATTATATCCTGAAGTCGCTCCCACGCCATCCGGAACAATTCCTCTTCCGAGGTTTCTGCCAACTTCCTGGCCGAGTGGAGAATCCCTCCGCCCCTTTCAGCAATTTCTTCATAAGAATATCCTTTTAATTTATAGACAAATTCCTCTTCACGGTAAGCAGCAAATACCAGATGAGTGTGGCTGTCACACCATCCCGGCAGTACAAGTCGGCCGCTTAGGTCTGACTGACTTTTATGATTTCTCAAAACTTCCGGCAAATCCTTCATTGACCCATAACCGGCAATGAAGCCGTTTTCAATGTATAAATAAGCATTGCCTATAACCGGCAGCCGGGACATTTCATGTCCTCGCAAAAGTTGATTCTCCTCGCGGACATTGACCAGTAATTTGATATTTTTCAGAAGCAGGGAGCTCATAGTTTATCCATCCTGCAGGAAGCGTGCTGAAGAATTGAGTTCAATACAGGTTTTCGCCGCGACTTTTCATTTTATGCGGTGATGAAAATTTTACAATTAAAGATTTTCGATAACCATCGCCGATGCTCCACCGCCGCCATTACATATACCGGCAGCCCCATACTTTGCTTTATTGGTTTTAAGTACATTAATCAGGGTAACGATGATTCTTGCTCCGCTGGCCCCCAGTGGATGACCGAGCGAAACCGCTCCGCCAAATACGTTTACTTTTTGAGGATTCAGACTCATTCGCTGAATATTCGCCAGCGCCACAACACTAAAGGCTTCATTAATTTCCCAATATTCAATATCGCTCATTTGCAGTCCCGCTTTTGAAACGGCTTTAGGCAATGCCAGCGAGGGGGTGGTTGTAAACCATTCGGGTGCCTGTTCGGCATCGGCATAAGAGAGAATTCTGGCTATTGGCTTAAGCTGCAATTCTTCACATTTTCTTTTGCTGATTAATACTAATGCAGCGGCGCCGTCATTCATTGTACTGGCATTGGCAGCAGTTACCGTTCCCACTTTTTCAAAAGCAGGGCTTAAAGTGGGAATTTTCTCAAACTTTACATTATAAGGTTCTTCGTCTTTGGAAAAAACAACCGGTTCGCCCTTGCGCTGGGGAATTTCCACGGGAACTACTTCGTTTTCAAACCAACGGTTTTCCCAGGCTGCCTGACTGCGGCGATAACTCTCAATGGCATATTCATCCTGTTCCTTTCTGCCAATACCACATTCCCGGGCACATAACTCTGCTGCATTACCCATAGCCTTACCGTTATACACGTCAGTAAGTCCGTCTTTTGCCAGTCCGTCAATTAAAGAAACGTGCCCGTATTTGTTTCCCCACCGCACATGTTCAGCATAGAAGGGAACATTGCTCATACTTTCCATACCGCCTGCTACCATGATATCTGCATCACCGAGCCGGATGCTTTGCGTTGCCTGAGCGATAGCTTTCATGCCGCTGGCACATACTTTATTGATGGTAGTGCAGTTTACAGAGTCGGGTAATCCGGCAAATTTTGCGGCTTGCCGTGCAGGCGCTTGTCCTAAGTTGGCCTGCAATACACACCCCATTAAAACTTCGTTCACCGCTTCGGCTTTGATACCGGCTCTTTCTACGGCCGCACGAATAGCAATAGCGCCAAGCTGTGTGGCTGTCAGGCTTTTCAGCCCCCCACCGAAACTGCCCATTGGTGTTCGCACGGCAGAAAGTATGTAAACTTCTTGCATAAAAAAGAGTTTAAAACTTACTGTTGTTAAACAGTCCAAAGGTAGAATTTATCATCAAAACATGTTTGAAATCATAATATTTGCAAATATCATCAGTAAAAATATTTTTTGAATACCGCATCACATCAACGACTGATAAACATTCATCACACAGCGGGCATGATTTTCCGCACTGAATTGCCGGGCCTGCAAATAACCTTCATTGGCTTTATTTCGTGCTTCGCCGGGGTGATGAATTACCGCTTCCATCGCTGCTTTTATCTCCTCGGGAGAATCAGGATGTACATAATAAGCGGCGTTTCCTCCAACTTCGGGCAAAGAAGAACACCGTGAAGTGATGACCGGAGTTTTGCTCCATAGCGCTTCCAAAACCGGAATTCCGAAACCCTCAAAAAAAGAAGGATAAAGCAGCGCTGAAGCCATTTGATAAATAGCGGGAAAATCAGTTGCCGTTTTATAACCTTTACGTTTTGCAATTTCAGGATTTTCTGAAAGAAAAATTACGTTTGCTTCATCCCCCTGGCTGTGTAAAAAACGTTTTACTTTCTTTTTATACGAACCTCCGTCGCCAATCACAACCAGCGGATAATGTTTTTTTTCACTGAGCATCGCATGCGCCCTGCAAATATTCAGCAAATTTTTTCGTTCAATGATGCTGCCCACATATAAAAAAAACGATTCGGGAAGTCCGTATTCTTTTCTTATGTGCTGTTTGTGTTCTTCGGATACCTCAATACCAAAAGAAGGATGACAATGCTGATAACAAACATGAATTTTTTTTTCATCTGCATTATAAAAGTTCACCAGGTCCTCACGGGTCTGGCGGCTGGTAGCTATTATGGCATCGGCATGGCGGCAGGCATATTTACATTTTTTTCTGTAAATCAACACATCGGTAAAGGCATAATGCGAAGGATACCTTTCAAATATAAGATCATGTATGGTAACTACGGTACGTACACCTGACTTTAACAGCGTAAACGGAATTTCATTACTTAATCCATGATATAAATGAATTTTATGTTTAAGAATATCATTTTTAATTCCGAAAGTTCGCCATAAAGAGGGAAAGAGTTTATAAATATATTTCCGGGGTTTTACTTCATAAATATTATTCCGGAAAAAACCGAACTGCGTTGAGGGTTTCGGATTAAACAAATAGTATTGATATTCGGGAAAGACATCCGACAATGCATCAATCAGATTTCTGCTGTAATGACCCAAACCGGTTGCGTTGTGATACGCTCTTTTTGCGTCAAACCCGAAATTCATAAAAACAAAAATAATCAGCACTGTGAAATAAGCGATTTATTCTCTTCTCACAACATGATAATCTTTTAACTTCGCCCAAAAATTTTATGAAGGAATTCATTGTTCAGGCCTGGGAAAACAGAGAACTCTTAAAAGAAAAACATTATGCCGAAGCGGTTAAAGCCGTTATTGAAGAACTGGATAAAGGAAGGTTAAGGGTTGCTTCGCCGAAGGGACAAGATGCCGAAGGAAACAGCCTTTGGGAAGTACATGAGTGGGTAAAACAGGCTATTTTGCTGTATTTTTCGGTTCAGCCCATGCAAACCTGGGAACTCCCCCCTTTTGAATTTTACGATAAAATGTTGTTGAAAAAAAATTTCAGCTCTTTGGGCGTTCGGGCGGTGCCTCATGCGGTAGCCCGTTATGGTTCATATTTGGGTAAAAATGTGGTGCTGATGCCATCGTATGTAAACATCGGCGCTTATGTGGATGAAGGTACGATGGTGGATACCTGGGCTACGGTTGGCAGTTGTGCCCAAATTGGCAAAGGAGTCCATTTGAGCGGAGGGGTCGGAATCGGTGGTGTTCTGGAGCCGGTTCAGGCAACACCGGTCATTATTGAAGACGGTTGTTTTATCGGTAGCCGTTGTATTGTTGTAGAAGGAGTAATTGTAGAAAAAGAAGCAGTATTGGGCGCTAATGTAGTATTGACTCAATCTACAAAAATTATTGATGTAAGCGGAAATGAACCCAGGGAGTGGAAAGGGAGAATTCCGGCCCGTAGTGTGGTTATTCCGGGAACGTATAAAAAATCTTTTCCGGCAGGCGAATATCAGGTTAATTGTGCATTGATTATAGGAAAACGAAAAGCCAGTACAGACCTGAAAACAAGCCTGAATGAAACCTTACGTGAATTTAATGTCAGTGTCTGACGAAAGGGTGAAGATTCAGAATGACATTATTCCGGAGAAGAAAGCGCTGCCATCATATAATCTCTGTTTAACCGGGCAATATAATCTATGGAAATTCCCTTAGGGCAAACCGCTTCACAGGCTCCGGTGTTTGTACAGGCGCCAAAACCCTCTTTGTCCATTTGAGCAACCATATTCAGCACCCTGGTTTTTCTTTCGGGTTGGCCTTGCGGTAACAGTCCTAAGTGAGCCACCTTGGCTGATACAAACAGCATGGCAGATGAGTTTTTACAGGCTGCCACACAGGCGCCACAGCCAATACAGGCTGCTGCGGCAAAGGCTGCGTCGGCTTTATCTTTTTCAACGGGAATGGCGTTAGCATCCACCGCACTTCCGGTATTTACGGAAATATAACCTCCCGCCTGGATTATCCGGTCAAAGGCGCTTCGGTCAACTACAAGATCTTTTATGACGGGAAATGCATTGGCTCTGAAAGGCTCTACTACAATAACATCACCGTCGCGAAACGCCCTCATGTGCAACTGACAGGTTGTATTTCTGTGCCAGGGGCCATGGGGACGTCCATTGATAACCATAGAACACATGCCGCAAATCCCTTCCCGACAGTCGTGGTCAAAGGCTATGGGATCTTTTCCCTCCTGAATCAGTTGCTCATTCAACACATCAAACATTTCCAGAAAAGACATTTCTGAAGAGATGTTTTTGACATGATAGGTTTCAAATCTTCCTTTATCGTTGGTGTTTTTCTGACGCCAGACTTTAAGAGTGAGATTCATGACATAGTGTTCCATAAAGGCAATAACTTATTTATAATTAAAACAAATTATTTGTAAGATCGTTGAGAGGGTTGCACCTCTTCAAAAATCAGGGGTTCTTTATGAAGTTCCCATTGACTTTCCCCCTTATATTCCCAGGCTGCCACATAGCTGTAGTTGGCATCATCGCGGAGGGCTTCTCCGTCAGGTGTCTGAAATTCTTCTCTGAAATGTCCGCCGCAGCTTTCGTTACGATGCAGGGCATCAATGCACATCAGTTCGCCCAGCTCGAGAAAATCGGCTACCCTGCCGGCTTTATCCAGCTCAGGATTAAATTCATTTGCCGAACCGGGGATTCTTACATCGCTCCAGAATTCTTTTCTAAGGGAACGAATTTCCTCAATTGCTGATTTCAAACCGGCTTCATTGCGTGACATTCCGCATTTGTCCCACATGATTTTTCCAAGACGCTTATGAAAACTTTCCACGGTCTGTGTTCCTTTTACATCCAATAATTTTTCTATCCGTTCTGTAACAGCTCTTTCAGCTTCTTCAAAAGAGGGATGATCGATGTGTATGGGTTTGGTAGAAATTTCATCGGCAAGATAATTCCCGATCGTGTAAGGAATGATAAAATAACCGTCAGCCAGGCCTTGCATGAGTGCAGAGGCCCCGAGACGGTTGGCGCCGTGATCGCTGAAGTTGGCTTCTCCCAGTGCATAAAGCCCGGGAACAGTTGTCATCAATTCATAATCTACCCATAGCCCGCCCATGGTATAGTGCACGGCCGGATAAATCCGCATCGGCACTTCATATGGATTTTCTCCGGTAATTTTTTCGTACATGTCAAAGAGGTTGCCATATTCTTCTTTAACCACTTCTTTGCCCAACTGTACCAGAGTTTCTTCGTCAGGGTCTTTTATGCCTCTTCTGCTGGCTTCGGCTCTGCCATACTTGTTAATCAGATTGTACCTGAAATCAAGATACACGGCCTGGCCGGTTGTACCCACCCCATATCCGGCATCACATCTTTCTTTAGCTGCGCGGGATGCTACATCCCGCGGAACGAGATTGCCAAATGCAGGATAGCGACGTTCCAGATAGTAATCTCTTTCTTCTTCAGGTATATCATTAGGATGTCTTTTATCACCCTTGATTTTAGGTACCCATATTCTTCCGTCGTTGCGGAGCGACTCCGACATCAACGTCAGCTTACTCTGATATTCTCCGCTTACCGGAATGCAGGTGGGATGTATTTGGGTAAAACTGGGATTACCGAAAAAAGCACCCTTTTTATGGGCTTTCCATATTGCCGTTACATTACTTCCCATGGCGTTGGTGGAAAGGTAAAAAACATTACTATAGCCACCGGTACATAAAAGAACGGCATGTCCGAAATACCGCTCAAGTTTTCCGTTAATCAGATTCCGGCATATAATCCCCCTGGCTTTTCCATCTATCAAAACCAGTTCCAGCATTTCATGACGGGGATACATTATGACATTTCCCAGGGCAACCTGTCTTTCCAATGCCTGATAGGCGCCCAGAAGAAGCTGCTGTCCCGTTTGACCGGCTGCATAAAATGTTCGTTTTACCTGTGTGCCGCCAAAAGAACGGTTATTTAACAACCCCCCATACTCACGGGCAAACGGCACCCCCTGAGCCACACATTGGTCAATAATATTTACGCTGACTTCGGCCAGGCGATACACATTGGCTTCCCGCGAACGGTAGTCTCCTCCTTTTATTGTATCATAAAAGAGACGAAACACAGAATCGCCGTCGTTCTGATAATTTTTAGCGGCATTAATGCCTCCCTGTGCCGCAATAGAATGTGCCCTTCGGGGCGAATCCTGAAAACAAAAAGCTTTAACTCTGTAACCCAACTCACCCAAAGTAGCTGCGGCAGAAGCCCCTGCCAGGCCGGTGCCCACCACAATAATTTCCAGTTTTCTTTTATTGGCCGGATTAACCAGTTTACAATGGCCTTTATAATACGTCCATTTATTTTCCAGTGGACCCGGCGGAATTTTTGCATCCAGCTTCATATCAACGATTTAATTTTTAATGTTATTTAACCCATCCTAAATACATACTGACCGGCATCATGGCAAATGCCAGACAAATAATGAAAGAATAAATGAATCCTATGCGCTGAATTATTTTCAGATAACCCGGATGGCTTACACCTAAAGTTCGGAATGCACTTTGAAAACCATGTAACAAATGCCAGAAAAGGGAAATACAACCCAGCACATACACAATAACAACCCACAATTCGGAGAAAGTGGACTGCATCAAAGCATACAGGTTATGTATTTTTTTCCCGCTTTCCAGAATCACTTCGGGATATGGAATTCCGGTAAAACGGGAAGGCACCCAAAAATGTTTCCAATGCAGAATCAAAAACAAAAGAATTAAAGTTCCCAGAAGTCCCATACTTCTACTATACCACGTACTTTCTTTTATAGAAATTTTTACGGCATAGCCTGTTTTTCGTTTTTTCCGGTTTTGAAATTCCAGTATCAAACCCTGAAAAATATGAATAAGAAAACCCAGGAATAATCCCACTTCCAGAATCCGGATTACAATCGTACTGCCCATAAAGTGGGCCACTTTGTTAAACATAACACCCCCGTCGTTGGCCCAGATACAGGCATTAATGCCGGCATGTACAATAAGAAAGAGTATGAGGAAAACTCCGGTAAGCGCCATCACCCATTTTTTACCCACCGAAGAAGTAAATAAATCTTTCCATTTCATAATTCTAAGATATTGTATCTGCTGAATGACCGGCAAAAGTACACACACACGGCGAAACGGAAAAGTTTCACTTAGCCGGATAAAAGCTTAACTAATTCATTTTCTACCTTTTTAAACAAATGAAAGGGCTTATAAGTTCTCCAGTTTTCCAATTCCAGAAAATGGATATATCGTTGAAGGCGTGCCTGTTTAAAATCGGAAAGCGTATGTTGGGGAAGATTTAAACAAACTACCCAGCCGTTATGTTCAGTAATATCTTCGTAAAGCTCTTCGTAATAGTCGGAAGAGTCGCTGTGAAAAGTTAATACATTTTCACCAATCAGGATAAATTTATATATTCCCTGATTCATGAAACAATCCAGCACTTCTCGCTTCAACTCCATGATATCGTTTTCAATCGCGTCATTCCATTCTCCGATGAGTTCAATGATGGCATATTTTTCATCGTAATCTGCCAATAATACTTTTAAATAAAGTGTTGAGCTTCCGAAATCATCCCATTGGGGATGTATATAATAGTTGTAGATGGTGTTGGAAAATTCAAATTCCGAATAAATTCTGCCGTAAAACGGAGAACGCTTATCCTCTTCACTGATGTATATGTGCCTCCAATGATAAAAAGGTTCAATGTCTTGCATACACCCTAACTACTATGATAAGCAAAGTTAGCAGACATTTTTATGAACTCAAATTTTGTCTCATAGCTTCCACCGTTTTTTTTACACTGCCATATTTCAATAATAAGTCTTTGGCCAGTTCATAATCGGAGAGATTTAACTTTTCCATGACAAAGCGGGTGCCCCGGTCAATTAATTTATCATTGGTAAGCTGCATGTTCACCATCTTGTTATCCTCCACCCTCCCCAGCTGTATCATTACGGTAGTGGAGATCATATTCAATACCAGTTTCTGTGCCGTACCGGCCTTCATACGTGTACTGCCGGTAACAAATTCCGGCCCTACGATTACTTCAATGGGATAATCAACCACTTTACTGACCGGAGAGTCCGGATTACAGGAAATACTGCCGGTTACGATTCCTTCTTCACGACATTTTGACAATGCGCCAATAACATAGGGCGTTGTTCCGCTGGCTGCAATGCCTACCACAACGTCTTTATTACTCACATGGTGTTGTTGCAAATCTTTCCAGCCCTGTTCAGGATCATCCTCGGCAAATTCTACTGCCGTTGTAATAGCTTTTTCTCCTCCGGCAATGATACCAATAACCAAACCGTAGGGTACTCCAAAAGTTGGAGGACATTCGCTGGCGTCCACGATTCCCAATCTTCCGCTGGTTCCGGCTCCTATGTAAAACAAACGTCCTCCCATCAGCATTTTATCGGTAATGGCCTCTATGAGTTTCTCTATTTGCGGTATAGCTTTTTCTACTGCGTACGGAACGGTTTTGTCCTCTGCATTAATGTTTTTCAGAATATCGGAAACTGACATCTTTTCAAGATGACGATAGAGGCTTGGAGACTCGGTGATTTTTTCAAATGCCATGTATTTTTATTTATGAAATTGGATCAAACCCTCCATGGGCGCTTGTACAATTTTTCCCAGGCGGATATTGAATTTTTTACAAAGTTGTTGCAACACGTCCTGAAATCCAAATGCCACGCTGCCTGTAAAATGAACCGGCACCTGAAGAACTTTCGGATACCTTAATAAATGTGTTGTAAAAAAATCTTCCAGTCCTGAATATAAAATTTCTTCAATTAACGGGTGTCTTCGCTCTTCGGCAATGAAGCGGGCAAAGCCGGCGAGAAAACGGTTGGGAAATGGCTTTTTATATACATTTTCCAGAATATCGGCGGGCGACAATTTATATTTTTTTTCAAATTTTTTTTTCAGGCCCGCATCAAATTGATTATACAGGTAATGTTGAATCAGTTTTTTCCCAAGATAGGCGCCGCTGCCTTCATCACCCAGTATAAACCCAAGCCCCGGACTATTCATTACGATTCTTTTTCCATTGTAATAACAGGAATTCGATCCGGTGCCTAATATGCAGGCTATCCCTTTCTCGTGCCCGCACAATGCATGTGCTGCCCCAAGCAAATCATGCCTCACCGTTATTTTGGACTCAGGAAAATGAAAAGCTAACGCCTTTTTAACGGATAAAGCATTTTTCGGATTAGCGCAACCCGTACCGTAAAAATATATTCTTCCGACTTTTCTGACCTTCATTTCAGGCAAGAGTTCTTTTGATAATAATTTTATCATTTGTTCGGTAGTCAGAAAATAAGGACTCATCCCTTGCGTCAGAAATTTCCGGACTCGTCTTTTCTGAAGCAGGCACCATTCTGTTTTTGTAGCGCCGCTGTCGGCAATGAGTTTTGTGTCCATATAAATCGTTTACGAAAGACTATTCTTCAAGTCCTTAATAAATAGTATCGAAAATAAATGAGTCGCAAGTTTTAGCTATTTTGCATAAAATATGAGTTAAAAGTAACAAATGAAAGGAAATAAATTACAAATCTGGCTTCCCCTTTTGTTTTCGCTGGTTTTAATAGTCGGCATGATTCTCGGCTATCAGATGAGCGGTTACGGAACGAAAGATTTATTTTCAGTTTCCCGGAAAAACACATTAATGGAAATTGTAGAATTAGTGAAACAAAAATATGTTGATCCGATTCCCGATGATTCGCTTGAATCCGGAGCAATTGCCGAAATTATCTCCCGTCTAGATCCGCACTCCGTTTATCTTACTCCTTTTGCTTTAAAAGAAGCTAACGAAGAGTTACAAGGAAATTTTCAGGGGATTGGTATAGAGTTTAACTTGCTTAAAGACACCGTAAATGTTCTTTACGTGATTCCGGGCAGCCCGGGAGAAAAAGCAGGAATTCTGCCCGGCGATAAAATATACAAAGTGAATGATTCGGTTATATCAGGCAAAGGTTTAAAAAGCGATGATATCAAAAAGTTAATTAAAGGCCCTTCCGGCACTACCGTTAACTTAGCTATTTACCGAGAAAACAAATCTCTTCAGGTATCTGTTACCCGCGGCAATATTCCCGTACCTGCCGTAGATGCATCTTATCTAATTTCAAAGAATATCGGATATATAAAACTGAATCGTTTTTCGGAAAAAGCCTATGAGGAGTTCATGAAGGCTACAGAAGATTTGCAAAAGGAGGGAATGCAGAAGCTGATTCTTGACCTGCGAGGAAACGGAGGAGGTTTGCTGGAAGAAGCTGTTGATATTGCAGACGAATTTCTGGATGCAGACAAACGGGTGGTGTCCATGAAAGGCGCTCATAGTCCGTCTAAAGAATACCGGTGTAAAAGACCGGGCATTCTGGAAAAAACCGAACTGGTGGTTTTGGTTGACGAACAAAGCGCCAGCGCCAGTGAAGTATTGGCAGGTGCATTGCAGGATTGGTGCAGGGCAAAAATAGTAGGACGTCAGACTTTTGGTAAAGGACTTGTTCAACAACAGTATAATTTAAGCAATGGCGGGGCGCTTCGGCTTACCACTGCACGGTATTACACACCTTCCGGAAGAAGCATTCAGCGGCCTTACGAAAAAGGAAAATTCATAGAACCACAACAAATTTCCGAAAGTTTTCAGCAAGCCAACCGAAAATCTCAAAAAGACTCTGCTCTGCTTCAACAGAATAAAAGGCCTTTTGTAAATACCTGCAACGACACCCTTTATGAAGGAGGCGGTATCACACCCGACATCATAATTCCTGCCGATACAACTATCCGACCCGAAATGATTTCCCGATTTCTGACGGAAAGCAATGCCAATTACTTCATCTACCAGTACTTTACCAAACATCAAAAAGAGCTTGAAAAAATTGCCTCATTAAAAGATTTTACCAGAAACTATCCGTTTGAAAACTTATGGAAAGAATATATGGCATTCGTTCAAAAAGATACTGCATTGTCACTAAAAAAATTGAGAAAAACTGAGCAAGAGCAGCTGCTGCTTAGATTAAAAGCCGGCCTTGCCCGATTCATGTGGAGAAACAACGGTTTCTTTTATTTAGTCAATGAAACGGATCGGGCAATCCGTAAAGCAGAAGAAATGCTGCAAGAGTAAATCCCGTTTTTCCTGAGTAAAAGGCATGGAAAAAGGTATTAAGCATTATTTGTAAATTTGCTGAAGAAATTATTCCATGGATGTTAAAAATAGTATTCTGGAAACCATCGGTAATACACCGATGATCCGACTGAACCGGATTACCGCCGATTTCCCTTGTGAAGTATATGCCAAAGTAGAATATTTCAATCCCGGCAATTCAGTAAAAGACAGGATGGCCCTAAAGATGATTGAAGTAGCCGAACAGGAAGGAAAACTGAAACCCGGAGGTACGATTATTGAATGTACTTCAGGAAATACAGGCATGGGCTTAGCCTTAACAGCCATTATTAAAGGGTATAAATGTATTTTTACCACTACCGATAAGCAATCAAAAGAAAAAATTGATATCCTGAAGGCGCTTGGCGCTGAAGTGATTGTATGCCCTACTAACGTAGAACCCGAAGACCCGAGAAGTTATTATTCCGTTGCCAAACGTTTAGCCCAGGAAATACCCAACTCTTTCCATTGCAATCAGTACGATAATCTGGCTAACCGGCTTGCACATTATGAAAGTACGGGTCCTGAAATCTGGAGGCAAACCGAAGGAAAAATCACTCACCTTGTTTGTACGGCAGGCACTGGAGGAACCATTACAGGTACGGCACAATATTTAAAAGAAAAAAACAAGGCTATACAGGTATGGGCCATAGATGTGTACGGTTCTTTGCTTACAAAATATTTCCGAACCGGCATAATTGATATGAACGAAGTACACCCTTACGTAAGCGAAGGCTTTGGCGAAGATTTTGTACCTCAGAATTATGATATGAGCGTTATTGATCACTTTGAGCAGGTTACAGATAAAGACGGGGCAGTTATGGCCAGAAGGTTGGCTAAAGAAGAAGGGTTGTTTTGCGGATACAGCGCCGGCAGTTGTTTGCAAGGTCTGATGCAGCTGAAAGACAGATTGAAACCCGGCGATCTCGTAGTATGTATTCTGCATGATCACGGAAGCCGGTATGTTGCTAAAATTTACAATGACCAATGGATGCTGGAAAGAGGATTTCTTGATGTTAAAACGTTTAAAGATGTAGTCAGCGCCAGAGGTATTATGAAAATCATAACCGTTGAACCCGAACAAACTGTTTCTGAAGCCGTAATGCTGATGAAAAAATATGACATCGAAAATATACCGGTAATAGATGACGGAGAACCCGTAGGTTCCATCAGTGAAGGCGGCCTGTTTCAGAAAATATTTGACAACCCTGAAATCAAGCATTCTAAAATAAAAGATGTTCTTGAACCCCCTTTACCCATCGTTGCTTTTGATACTCCCGTTGAAAAACTAAGAAATTACATCACGAAAGATAATGGCGCTGTTCTGGCCAGAGATGAAGCGGGTAATTACCACATCATCACAAAGTATGATCTCATTCACTCTCTGGGAAATTGATACAAATTAAATCAGAACTGGCCTATCTATCGTAAAAATACGATAATTTTTCAGGCAAAATTGACAAATCAGAATAAAGGTTTATTACTATTACAAATAAGAATTTTTGCTCTTGTAAAAAAAAGCATATGCCAATACTTTAGCAGCATAATTGTTTGGTAAATTAAAAGCCCGTTTTTAAAATCCCGTATCCTGGAAAACATTATCCAAACTATGAAAACCATCCTTGAATCACCGTGTCCTGGTTCTGAAAAAGATTGCCCGAAACCACCTGCCAAACTGATGTTAGTTTGGCGGGTGGCGCGGTGAATACTCAAAACCAGTTTTACTGATTTCATACATTTATCCAAGCTACCCGATAAAATCTATCCTTTTCGTTCTCTTATTTAATTTCATGAATTTAATGCGGAACTTATAATTTTGCCCCAAAACCAATATAATGGCAAATTCAAAAATTGAACAACTGCTTGGAGCAAAGGCAGAATATTATCTACAACATACCTGCACCACCATCACCAAAGATTTATTACACCTGCCCGGACCTGATTTCGTGGACAGGATATGGTCACAGAGCGACAGGAATCCTCAGGTGTTGAGAAACCTTCAGCTGATGTATAATACCGGCCGTCTGGCCGGAACCGGCTACTTGTCTATATTGCCCGTGGATCAGGGCGTAGAGCATAGCGGAGGAGCCTCATTTGCAAAAAATCCCATCTATTTTGACCCTGAAAATATTGTAAAACTGGCTTTGGAAGGCGGCTGTAATGCCGTAGCTACCACATTCGGAGCGCTGGGAACTTTAGCCAGAAAATATGCTCATAAAATCCCTTTTATCGTAAAGATCAATCATAATGAATTTCTGACTTATCCCAATAAATACGATCAAATCATGTTTGCTACCATCAAGGCCAGCTGGAATTTGGGCGCTGCTGCCGTGGGTGCAACAATTTATTTTGGCAGTGAAGAATCATCCCGGCAAATTCAGGAAGTCAGTAAGGCTTTCGAAATGGCACACGAATTGGGAATGGTCACTATTCTTTGGTGTTATTTGAGAAATTCTGCCTTTAAAAAAGATAAAGACTACCATGTATCAGCAGACCTGACCGGACAGGCAAATCATCTTGGCGTTACTATTGAAGCAGATATCGTAAAACAAAAACTTCCGGAAAATAACGGGGGTTATCTGGCATTGCAATCCAAGGAAAATCCGTATGGAAAAATTGATAAGCTGGTTTATGAAAAACTTACGTCGGATCATCCAATAGATTTATGTCGTTATCAGGTGGCCAACTGTTTTATGGGGCGAATCGGTTTGATTAATTCGGGCGGCGCCTCTTCCGGCTCAGCCGATCTGACCGAGGCCGTAACCACTGCTGTAATCAACAAACGGGCCGGAGGTATGGGATTAATCAGCGGTCGGAAAGCTTTTCAACGCCCTATGAAAGAAGGTATTGAGATTTTAAATGCCATTCAGGATGTTTATCTCGACAAAGAAATAACCATTGCATAACCAAATACTTACTGTCAGGAACGACGCCTTTTCTCGCATTTTATAAAAAATTATTGGTATAGGTTAAATTTATGAGGCGTCTTTCCTGACATGATATAATTGATTGAATTTCAAAATTTCATCTCCACGATTTTCAGTATTCTTTTCTTCTTTTTTTATTACACCTAAAACATTCGAAACCCTAATCAATAAAATACACTATAATTTCTTCAACCATGATTTTTTTAAGCATTCTCATTAAATTTGGGAAATAAATGAAAATTATTTTTTCCATTGGAGAGAAAAAATAATCTGATATGAAATTCCTGAAAATGTTTCTTCTTGTTATATCCTCTCTCGCAGGTCTTATCAGCTGTAAAAAAAATTCAGAAAATACCGGAGGGACTACTGTAAATTGTAATGATGTGCCCAATAAAACTTTTTCGGCCCATGTAAATCCAATAATACAAAGTCGTTGCGCCATAGCTGGCTGCCATGCTGCCGGCTCGCCCAACATCCCGCTGACCAATTATGCTCAAGTTTATTCGGCACGTACTGCCATCCGTAGCGCCGTGATATCCGGCTCAATGCCTAAAAACGGAACGTTATCGGCTGCAGAAAAAAACTCTATCATTTGCTGGATTGACAGCGGAGCGCCCAATAACTAAATCACATTACAAAAAAGGAAATACAGCACAGCGGAGAAAATATACTCCGAAGATATTAGATAATTTTATCCGTTAAAAATTACACAATGAAGAATGTTTTCTTGTTTCTTCTGAAATGTTTTTTGCTTACTCCTCATTTTCTCCTTTCTCAATATCCGAAGCTTACCATAGAAAAAATTATGAGTGACCCGAAATGGATAGGAACCTCTCCATCGGGTGTATTTTGGAGCCATGACAATAAAACGCTGTATTTTTACTGGAATCCCGAAAACTATCCGGCCGATTCATTGTATTCCTTAGATATCCAAAGCAGAATTCCGGTAAAAGTTTCTCCCGCATTAAAGAAACCAGCTGAATCAGAAAAAACATTTGTTTTCAATAAAAACAGAACTGCTTACGTATATGCTTCCGATGGTGATATTTTTTACAAAGACCTGAAAACTAACCACACCAAACGAATTGTGCATACGGTAGAAACGGAATCAAATCCCGTTTTTTCTTTTCAGGAAAAAAAAATTGTTTATGTCAGAAATCAAAATCTTTATGCATGGGATATAACAAGCGGAGAAACCATGCAACTCACGAATTTCAGAGGAAGTGAAACTTTAAATTCACCGGCAATATCCGATGGAAGAAATCCAAGAAACAATTCAAGAATTTCTGAGAATTCAGGTTCTGATCAGGAACAGTGGCTGCGGCAGGAACAACTATACCTTTTCAGCACCTTGAGGGAAAGAAAAAATAAAAGAGAACTTACAGAAGCTTATAACAAAAGTATTCCGAAAGAAAAAGAATTACGCGTTTTACCCGTAGAAGATAAAACCCTGCAACAGGTACAAATCAGCCCTGACGGTCGTTTTATAACTTATCGTCTTTATAAATCCCCTTCTCAATCCAGAAACACCATCGTTCCTGATTTTGTAACCGAATCAGGATACACTACTGATATTCCTTCCAGACCAAAAGTCGGATCTCAACAAGGCACTTACGAAAGTTTTATCTATGATCGACAACGCGACACTTTAATTACAATTAAAACAGACTCTATTCCCGGCATTTATGATTTGCCTGACTATCTGCATGATTACCCCTCCTTGCTGGAGCAAAAGAAAAAAAATCCTTCAAAACGAGCGGTTCTTATAACCTCTTTCCGATGGTCTCCGAATGGCACCTATGCAGTATGTGAGATACGGTCTCAGGATAACAAAGACCGTTGGCTTATGCTTTTAGATACCTCTGATTTAAAGTTAAGATTATTAGACAGACAAAGAGATGAAGCCTGGATTGGCGGACCCGGAGTTACGGGTATCGGCGAAAACAATGCCGGCTGGTTAAGCGAAACCCAATTCTGGTATCGCTCTGAAACAACCGGTTATTCACACCTTTATCTGGCTGATGTAGTAAACGGAATCAAGCGACCCTTAACTTCGGGCAAATTTGAAGTACTTTTTGTTCAACCTTCGATTGACAAAAAATCATTTTATCTGATCACTAATGAGGAACATCCCGGAGAACAGCATTTATACCGTCTGTTTCTTTCAGGCAAAAAGGAAAAATTAACGAGGATGACCGGCGCTCATCAGGTATTTATCTCGCCCGATGAGAAATGGCTTGCCTATCTTCACTCTTATTCCACTCAACCCTGGGAGTTGTATTTACAGGAAAATAAACCAAATGGCAGAATTATACAGCTGACGAATCTGGCCGCTTCAAAAGAATTTAAGTCTTATTCCTGGAAAGATCCCGAAATTATTACTATACCGGCACAGGACGGTGAAACTATTTATGCTAGATTATATAAACCTTCCAATCCCCATCCTGCTCGTCCAGCCGTATTATTTGTACACGGGGCAGGCTATCTGCAAAATGCCCATAAATGGTGGAGCAGTTATTTCAGAGAATATCTGTTTCATCAATTTCTGGCTCAAAACGGATATTATGTTTTAGATATTGATTACCGGGGAAGCGCCGGCTACGGACGAAACTGGCGAACCGGAATTTACCGTCATATGGGAGGAAAAGATCTTTCAGACCATGTAGATGCGGCACAATTTCTGGTCAGAAATTACAATGTAAATCCGAAAAATATAGGCATATACGGTGGTTCATACGGCGGTTTTATTACGCTCATGGCCATGTTTAAAGAGCCGGAGATTTTTTCGGCCGGGGCAGCACTCCGCCCTGTAACTGACTGGTCAAATTACAATCATGGCTATACCTCAAACATTTTAAATGAACCACAAAATGACAGTATTGCCTATCGCAGAAGTTCACCCATTTATTATACAAACGGATTAAAAGGCCATCTCTTAATATGCCATGGAATGGTAGATGTAAACGTACATTATCAGGATGTTGTTAAGTTGGCCCAACGTTTGATTGAAAACGGAAAAGATAACTGGGAGTTGGTTTCATATCCTGTAGAAGATCATGCATTTACCGAACCTTCAAGCTGGACGGATGAATACAAAAGAATTTTCAGACTCTTTGAATCTGTATTAAAAAAATGAATGAATACTTCCGCACCCTCAAACGTGATCAGAATCATCCAATTTACAGGAACTTTATATATTTGTGCGATAACTTCATTATGCAATGAAACCATTTGAAGACTTTGACTCCAATCTGGCCGGCGAAGAAGGTAAAAGTGAAGAAGCAAAAACCAGTTGGTTTAAAAGGATTAAAAAAGGAATCGTTACCAAAACCTCAGAAAAAAAAGAAACCCCGGAAGGACTCTGGACAAAATGTCCGGATTGTAATTACATCTGTACCGTATCCGACCTCAGAGAAAATTTATTTATTTGCCCCAAATGCGGATTTCATCATCGTATTGGGAGTAATGAATATTTTGAAATTCTTTTTAATAAAAATGAGTACACCGAACTTTTTGAAAATATAAGAAGCATAGATTTCCTGGGTTTTACCGATTTAAAACCATATCGGAAACGCTTGGAAGAAATATGGAACAAAACCTCTTTGAAAGAAGCCATCAGAATTGCCACAGGCGATCTCGAAAATCATAAAGTGGTAATCGGATGTATGGACTTTGAGTTCATCGGCGGATCTCTTGGAAGCGTGATGGGTGAAAAATTTTCCAGAGCCGTGGATTATTGCATTGAACACCGGTTACCTTATATTGTCATAAACAAAAGCGGTGGTGCCCGCATGATGGAGAGTGCTTTTTCGCTAATGCAAATGGCAAAAACCAGCGGAAAGCTATCTCTGCTCAGCGACGCCGGGCTTCCCTACATCTCTGTATTAACAGATCCTACTTTTGGCGGAATCACGGCTTCTTTCGGTATGTTGGGCGATCTGAATATTGCCGAACCCGGAGCCTTAATCGGTTTTGCAGGGCCTCGTGTCATCAAAGAAACTATCAAAAAGGATCTTCCTGAAGGATTTCAACGTAGTGAATTTTTGCTCGAGCACGGATTTCTTGACTTTATCGTTTCTCGAAAAGATTTAAAAGAAAAGTTAGCTACCGTTTTAACCTTATTTAAAAGCTGATTTTTGCTGGTATTCCGGTATCTTATCCTTTAAAGAGTTTTCCTTTCTGCTATTACCTTTTTAAAAAAAAACAGAACTTTGTCACTTTATTCAATGATAAATAATGCCGGAAATCAAAAACAGGAAAGCGTATTTTGATTATTACATCGAAGAAACATTCGAAGCCGGAATGGTGTTGCAAGGCACTGAGGTGAAATCTTTGCGCCAGGGTAATACCAGCTTCAATGAGGCTTTTTGTTATATTCATAAAGGGGAAGTTTGGATTAAATCGCTGTATATCGGGCCGTACGAATACGGCACACACAACAATCATAATCCTTTACGCGAAAGAAAACTTTTACTAAAAAAAAAAGAAATTCTGAAGTTAGAACAGCGAATGAAAGAAAAAGGCTACACTTTGGTTCCTCTCCGTATTTATTTTAACGAAAAAAATATTGCAAAAATTGAAATTGCACTGGTAAGAGGAAAAAAGAAATACGACAAAAGAGAAACCATTAAAAAAAGAGAAGCAGAAATGCAAATGAAGCGCTTTATCAAATAATGTAAAATGATTAAAAATAAGATTTTCTTTTTAAAAAAATTGTTTATTGTACTTTTTCTTATCGCTGCCTGTGCAAAATCTTTTTCCCAATCCGTTCTTGGCTTTTGGTACGGCAGCGCTAATGTAGTCAGCTCATTTTCTACCAATAATTATCTGGTTGAATTGGTTCTACATTCGGAAAAAAATCAGGTATCTGGAATTATGAATTATTTTTTCAAAAATAGTTATCACTCTATTAAAGTGAAAGGAAACTATGATCCTTCTACACGACAATTGTACCTCTATGATATTCCCATCGCATATCATGCTTCATTGTCTGGCATGAATGTAGATTGCTTAATGAATTTAAAAGCAAATCTGATTTTGTCAAGAAAAGGAACTGAATTGAATGGAAAATTTATTGCTACAACAGAATATAAAAATATTTGTCCTGATTTAAGATTTCATTTTACTTTTGATGCTGACGTTAGTAAAAAAGATTCCGTATTGAAGGCGATTGCCGAATTTAAAGAAACTTACCAGGTATGGAAGCCTTCTGCTACCGACACCTTTGTACAGGCAGAGGTATTACCGAGAAAAGTAATTAATGACGATATTGAAAAAGAATTTGCCACCCGAAAAAACGAGGTCATCGATGAGCTGGAGGTAGAATCAGACTCTTTGGAATTGGCTATATACGATAACGGCGAAGTTGACGGCGATATCATCTCTTTGTTTTACAACGGAAACTTGCTTTTTTTCAATCAAAAACTGACGCACAAAGCCATACGTATTACACTCCCTCTTCAGCCCGGAAGAGAATATAATGAACTTAGCATGTTTGCGGAAAATCTCGGACTGATTCCACCCAACACCGCTTTAATCCTGATTAAAGATGGTAAAAACCGCTATGAGTTACGCTTATCAAGCAATCTGGAAAAAAATGCAACTATTCGTATCCGGAAAAAAACAAAATCTTAAAATTTTCTTTTTTCTATTATTTATTATTTATCTTAAAACAATTCCCCTTGATTCACTTTAGCGTTTTCTACCCATTCCATTTCCGTTGATTTGTTGTATTCGGCAAGTTTTGTTCCCACCGTTTTATAATTTGTAATTTCTGCCATTTTTGAAATTTTAATTTTCGCTTTTCGGATCTGTGCTCCCCTACCCTGTTGAATCTGCAACACCGGTTCATCAGCGGTTGTTACGGCTTCTACATAATTTCCTTCGCCTTCTTTTATAAACAGAAAACGATTCTTAATGGTAGTGGTTTCAATCCGGAATCGTTTTACCATATACTGCATTGTTTTCATATCGGCATAAACGGCTGTAATGATTTTTTCCGGATGAAATTTTTCTATCAGAATTACTTTTTCAGGGTCAAATTTTTGGGTCAGCTCCTGGTCGGTTACTTCGTAAGTACCGTCACGATAAATGACGAGTATTTTTTCTTCCGGCTCAAATTGTCCGATCAGTTGGCCTTTCTGTTCGGTATTTAACCTGCCAAACTGATCATCATACCATATCTTTATCCCTTCAATGGTTGAAACCCCGGCTTCTTTCAGTTTTACTCCATCTGATTTAATGGGATATTTTGTTACCGTTATGCCCTTACTGCCACGCCCTGTAATTTCCAACTCTGCAAAATTGAACTCCAGTTCTTTTTTATGTGCACGACATCCCGGTGTAAGTAAAATTCTTACCACCTCTGCCTCACCGTTGGGATTCACACTCAGATAATGAATTTTGCTTTTTTCATGTTCTTTAACAATGTAATAAGCCTTGTCGCGGGTTACTGCAGTCACCTGAAATCTTTTGGCATAACTTCTTCCGTTCGATCCGTCCAGATATATCATGTTATAAGTTGTTCTTTCATCGTTTTTCTTAAAGATTCCGACATGAATAATATCCTTTCCTATAAAAACCTTTTCGGCCACCCTTACCACTTTCAGCATTCCGCTTCGCGTAATCACCAGAATATCATCCAGATCGGAACATTCAAACAAAAATTCATCTTTCCGCAGTGATGTGCCAATAAAACCATCTTCACGATTCACATACAGACGGGTGTTGGCAATAGCCACCTTTCGGGCCTCCAGTACCTCAAATGTTTTGATTTCCGTTTTTCGCTCACGTCCTGCACCGTATTTTTTTAATAAGTTTTCATAATAAGCCACTGCATAATCTGTCAGATTTGCCAGATTCTTCTTTACTTCAGAAATTTCTTTTTCCAAATCCTTCAGTTGCCTGTCTAATTCATCAATATCCAGTTTGTAAATCCGGCGTACCGGTTTTTCGGTCAGCTTAAGAATATCTTCTTTTGTAATTTCCCGTTTTAATCGTTTACGGTATGGATCAAAAGCCTTGCTGATGGCCAGCAGTACTTTTTCCCAGGTTTCATGTTTCTTTTCCAGCTCTTTATAAATCTTTTCTTCAAAAAATATTTTTTCCAGACTGGTGTAATGCCATTTTTCCTGCAGTTCGGATAGCCTGATGTTTAACTCTTTTTCCAGCAGGTTTTTGGTGTTGTCAACGGATATCTTCAACAAGTCATCTACCCCGAGGAATTGGGGTTTTTTGTCCACAATCACACAGGCATTCGGAGATATGCTGATTTCACAATCGGTAAATTTATACAGGGCATCTATCGTGATGTCGGGCGAAATTCCGGGGGCCAGATCAATCTGTATTTCTACTTCGGCTGCCGTATTGTCCGTAACTTTTTTAATTTTTATTTTTCCCTGATCATTAGCCTTCACAATAGAATCAATCAGTTGCTGTGTGGTTATTCCAAAAGGCACACTTCGGATAATCAGTGTTTTTTTGTCCACTTCCTCAATATGAGCCCTGACACGAACTTTCGATCCTCTACGCCCCTGATTGTACTCTGAAACATCTACCATTCCTCCGGTGGGAAAATCAGGATATAACTCAAATCGCTTTCCTCTGAGGTATTTTATAGAAGCTTCAATTAATTCACAGAAATTGTGCGGTAATATGCGGGTTGAAAGGCCCACGGCAATCCCTTCGGCACCCTGTGCCAGTAACAAAGGGAATTTCACCGGTAAGGTTACCGGTTCATTTTTTCGCCCGTCATAACTGAGTTGCCATTGTGTGGTCTTGGGATTAAAGGCAACTTCTAATGCAAAACGGCTTAAACGGGCCTCAATATATCGCGGGGCCGCAGCCACATCGCCGGTCCGAATATCACCCCAGTTTCCCTGCGTATCAATCAATAGTTGTTTTTGGCCAAGATTCACCAACGCCTCATAAATACTGGCATCGCCATGAGGATGATACTGCATGGACTGCCCTATAATATTGGCAACCTTATGCAAACGTCCGTCATCCATTTCTTTCATCGCATGCAAAATGCGGCGCTGTACAGGCTTCAGTCCGTCTTCTACAGCCGGAACCGCTCTTTCCAGAATAACATAAGAAGCATAATCTAAAAACCAGTTTCTGTATTGTCCTTGTAGCCCTTGTATCCGTTCCATGAAGAATTGTTTTATGTTCTTTGTAAATTTATTTTTTGTTTTCTGATGCTGAGAATTCAATGACTCCTTGTTTCATTTCGGCTTTTTTGATATCGGTTTCAATCCGCTGACCCTCTTCTACCGAAGAAACGATGATTTTTCCTTGCTGAATCAGGTCTTGTATTCTTTTTGTAATGAAGATTTCATTTGTTTTGCTTTTCATTTTATGCGCTATACTTATTACAGCTTTCCTGAGTTTTTGCCATTCGGATGGCAAATATTTCAAAATTTCATTGTCAAAATAATTTTCCGCCTTGCTGACTATTTTTTTGGGGCCTTCCGCAATCCGTAAGGTTGCATTTTCTGAAATCAACCGTTTCCATTCTTCTCTATCAGTTTCCATTTCTGCTGCAGAAAGTAATCTTGTCAGTTTACGTGCTTTCAAAAATTCACGGGGCGGAATTTCATTTAAAGTATCCGGAAAAAATAAATGCCCTTTTGCATGAATAAAGGGAAGATTGTATAAGTAAATAACCTCAACTCTACCCTGATATTTTATTAACTGATCAGTTAAAAAATAGTAACCGCAAATATCCCGCGAACGATGAGCCATCCATATCCATAAATGCTCTTCAGGATGGTCTTCCAATACCTGTTGAACCGCTTGAACAACCTGCATGTCTTTTTCGGGTAACGTTTCAACATCTTGCTGCAACAGTCCGTACGCTTCGGCCATCCAGTTAGTTCTGTATGATATATCCGTTTCCGTATCCGGAGCATACAAAGGTCCTGTTGAATAATCATCACTGAAGTAAAAAATCTGACCTTGCATGCTCTCTTCTGTTTCGGCAGCTTTACGAAGTACGGCCGCATCATCTTCGCTGAATACAAAATGAATCATGATAAACCATTTTCCGGTTGAATAATATAATAAACACAGGATGTGAAAAAATTACGGATAAAAGGAATAGCCGATAAACATTTCCATTGTGTTTTTGCCTTCCACCCGAATTTCCATTCATATATCGGATTCAAAAGATAAAATCGTTTATGTACAATTCGGTATTGTGTTTTTTTGCATAAGTTTTCAAAACGTTCTATACTGATTCCTGTTTCCCTGATACTTATCAGTTCTTCCACATTCTCTTTATTTTTCAACAAAAGAAAACGATAAACGGGTTTGGGAAGTAAATGAATATATGGTATTCGGGATAACACTGAACGACAAATTTGCTGATGCCCACCGAAAGGCATGTACCAAGGGGGAAATCCAAGAAAAACAATTCCACCGGGTTTTAAAAACCCTTTTAATTTTTTGAGCAAACCCTGTTGATCTTTGATATGCTCAAAAACATCTTTAAGTATAATCACATCAAAGCGACCGCCGAGATCATGCTCCGCATCTACATCAAAAATATCCCGGGACAGAAAGAAAACCTTGTTTTCCGTTACATACGATTTCATCAGTTCATGAGCCGTTTTCAGCCGTTCGGTATCCGGTTCCACCCCTGCTCCTTCACAACCGGCGTCCAGAAATGCTTTTAATACTCCTGCCTCACCACATCCAATTTCCAACGCTCTCATTCCTTTTGAGATTAAAAATTTTTCGTGAATAAACGGAATGACATGCTTTACAGTATTCTGATACTGAATCTCAAAATATTTTTCTTTATCTCTGTGAAATGCAAACATCAGCTTACCTCAACGGGGGCATCCATTTCTATACGAAGATTCTGAATGATAAAATCCTGCCGTTCCGGCGTGTTCTTTCCCATATAATATTCCAGCAACTGCTGTATATGATCTCCCTGCTCAATACGAATTAATTGTTTTCGCATATCAGGGCCTATAAAACGGGCAAATTCATCGGGACTGATTTCACCCAGTCCTTTGAATCGGGTTATCTCAGCTTTCGGACCCAGCTTTTTAACAGCCTCTGCCTTTTCCGATTCATCATAACAATAAATCGTTTCCTGTCCTTTCCTTACCCGAAACAATGGGGTTTCCAGCACATATACTTTTTCATGTTTGACCAGATCAGGAAAAAACTGCAGGAAAAATGTCATGAGCAGTAAGCGGATGTGCATTCCGTCCACATCCGCATCCGTTGCGATGACGATATTGTTATAGCGAAGGCCGTCAAGTCCGTCTTCAATATTTAACGCATGTTGCAGTAAATTAAATTCTTCGTTTTCATAAACAACTTTTTTGGTCAGCCCGAAACAGTTGAGCGGTTTTCCCCGCAAACTGAAAACGGCCTGGGTTTCCACATTTCTGGCTTTTGTGATGGAACCGCTGGCGCTATCGCCTTCGGTAATAAATAACGTTGTTTCCTGTTGTTTCGCAATAAATTCTTCTCTGCCCCTTGCCGGTGGCTCATCATTCAGATGAATCCGGCAATCCCGAAGCTTTTTGTTGTGCAGGTTTGCTTTTTTGGTTCTTTCGTTAGCCAATTTCCGGATTCCGGCCATCTCTTTTCGTTCTCTCTCACTTTGTTCAATGCGCTTTTTCAGCGCATCGGCCGTAGCCGGATTTTTATGAAGATAAAGATCCAGCTCTCGTGCCAGGAAATCTCCGACAAATTGTTTCATTGAAGGCCCGTTCACATCCACGTTTACGGAACCTAATTTGGTTTTGGTTTGTGATTCAAACACGGGCTCTACCACCCGCACCGCAATGGCTGCCACTATTCCGGTTCGGATATCGGATGCTTCATAATCTTTTTTGAAAAAGTCGCGAACGGTTTTCACATAGGCTTCGCGAAAAGCCTGCTGATGCGTACCCCCCTGAGTGGTATGCTGGCCGTTTACAAAGCTGTAGATATCTTCGCCGTAATCATTGTTATGTGTAATGGCTACTTCGATGTCTTCACCTTTAAGGTGGATAATGGGATAACGTATTTCATCCTCGTTGGTTTTTCTCATCAATAAATCTGCCAGTCCGTTTTTGCTAACATAGGTTTTACCGTTAAATATGATTTTCAAACCTGCGTTCAGGTAGCAATAATTCCAGATTTGATTTTCCAGAAATTCAGGATGAAAGCGAAAGTTTTTAAAAACCGTATCATCCGGAATAAACGTTACCAATGTGCCGTTAGCTGCATTGGTTTTTGATTCTTTATATTCCTTGATTAATATTCCGCGCTGAAATTCTGCCGTTTTTTCTTTTCCGTCTCTGAAGGAAGTTACTTTAAAATAATGACTCAGCGCATTTACGGCTTTGGTGCCCACGCCATTAAGCCCAACGGATTTCTGAAATACCTTGCTGTCAAATTTGGCACCTGTGTTCACCTTACTTACCGCATCCGTAACTTTACCCAAAGGAATTCCTCTTCCGTAATCTCTCACCGTAATTTGCTTTCCCTCCAGTGTAATTTCAATTGTTTTGCCATAACCCATGGCATATTCATCTATACAATTATCAATAATTTCTTTTACCAGCACATAAATTCCGTCATCAGGCGATGATCCGTCGCCCAATTTCCCGATATACATCCCCGGACGCAAACGGATATGCTCTCTCCAATCGAGCGATTTTATGCTGTCTTCATCATACTGAAATAACATTTGCGCAGTTTTCTCCTTTGCCATATTGTATCTGAAATCAAATGCTTGTACAAAAAATCTGTTTTTTTCAAGTCACAAAAATACCAAAACCCGTAGGAATGGCATAAGAGTATTTTATTAACCGATGTGGAAAATCATACGGGAAAAGCATGAGAAAAATATCCGGAATTTAGATAAGCTGTTATTATACTTCTGCAATACATCAGTCTATGTTGTATTCAGAGTAATAAAATGTAAAGAAAGCCTGATTATTCGTTTTGGACAAGCTGTTAATAATGACTTTGGTTTTGATGAATGGCTTGAAATTAAGGAATGTTAAAAGTATCCTTATATTTCCCGGTTATTTTCCGCCAGGTAAATGCATACTGATCGAATCGGATTATCATATCTGTATTGTTAACTTACAGCAAGAAAAAAATACTTTCTGAATTTCAGATACTTTTGCCGGGAAGATAAAAAACACACCCTAAGCTTTTCAGAAGATTGTCAGAAAAAATCAAAATAAGTGTAGTGAATGCCGCTTCACTTCTGTTCTGTTATTATAATTTTCGGTTTTCCTTACCGGGTTCCAAATTTAAATTTTTTAAAAAACAGCCTACCGCATGCCGGATCTGTAAAGGCGACTATTCATAACCCGAATGAATTCCAGACAACAGAAAAATCCGGAATTGTACAATGTAAATCTGAATTTCCGAAGAGGCTAATCAATTCCTATCGTTTCTACCTTAACAGACAATTCATGTATTATATAAAAAGTTGATTTTGTTTATCATTTGGTTCGCAAATGAAAAAAGGAAAAACTGCAGAAGACTGAGTTTTGTGTTCATCGAAAATGGTGATGACATGATTTTTTATAAATCCAGAAACATAAACTACTTAATTTAAGGAAAATTTGCATCCGGCGATATGTTTATAACTTTCTGAGACGAAACTTTTTATTTAATATTTAAACATAAATATTTTTTATATTTATAATAATATGATAATTAATTTAATGTGAAATTAACCCTCTTTTAAACGGATTTTAAACTTTTCGTTTTACATTTGTTATTGTTATACACTTCTTTTATTTCCTTTCTTACTACCTGTTAAATTTCAATCAGCTTACCAACCCA
This sequence comes from Chitinophagaceae bacterium, assembly GCA_026415715.1. Lineage (GTDB taxonomy): Bacteria > Bacteroidota > Bacteroidia > Chitinophagales > Chitinophagaceae > JJ008. The sequence goes on from JAOAGO010000016.1 coordinate 49,417, forward strand.
TGTTTCTGAAATTTTAAAAGGTAAGCCTTATGTACACATACGAATTACTGGAAAATGGTTGCTACTATTTAATCCGTGAAAAGGAAGATAGCCCGATTACATTAATTAAAGTGGCCGTAGAAACTGACCTCTGTTTTTTTATTCAACGCTTCGATGACCCAACGGCTACGGAATGGAAATTGAAAAAAGAACCTTTATTTGATATTATTGAATGTTTGAGCGATGATAAAGTAAAAGAATGGGAAGAAGTGTATAAGAACAGCGAAGGAGCTTATTATGAAGAGGATGAAGACGAATAACCGCTTTTCCTTATTTTCACATTCAGAGGTGTTAAATCTGTAGGATTATACTTAATTAATCCTGCATTAATAAATTCCCTGAATCATTTCGGCAATAAAAAGAGGCAACTTGTATCAGAACACCTGATATCTTCTCAGTTCCAGTTTATAATCAATATTGTTTGAACCATCCAGTCCAAGTTGTTGTATTAATCCGATATTTCTGGCATAGAAACTTCTCAGATATCCTAATGTAGAAGACAAATCCTGCCATACTCCCGGCGCTAACTGGGCTTCAATCCTTTCTTCTACCACAATAACATTATTATATGTTTGCGAGCCCAGTGAAGTATTCAGCGTAACAGAAATATCCTTTTGCGTTACCTGATGACTGAATCGTATGGTAAATGGCGTGCCCCCGATACTTATCGTTATTGGATTTGATTTCCATGCCGGACTTCCGGCGGCCACGTTATCTTTCAGGAAAATGTAATCCAGCCATATTGTGTTACCGAGGCCGTTGTCAAAACCTAACCATTCAAAATAATCGCTGCCGCTTTTTCTGTAATACCCCGATGAATCGGCTCCGGAACCATCATTCTCCATAAATATGGCATAGGTTCCAGAGGTAATGGTAAGCGTTTGAGGTATCACATATCTGTATAAAGAGTCGGTGGCATCATCATCAATTTCATAAGACCAGTTACTGTTTACCGTTCTGGGAAAATAGTCGGATACCTGAGTATTAAATGTTCTTGTAAAGGTGCAGCTTGAAGTTCCCCAGCGCACTGTGTATGTAAAGGTGCCGGGATTTGTGGGAGTACCATTGGCTGTTAAAGTAACCGTTGTCGGGCCCGTTGTAGTGAAATTACCGCTACCGGTAAACCAAACCCCGTTAACCGTGTCTGTCCTGATGGAATAGGCTCCGGCAGAATTCACATTCACTCCCAGTTGAACCGTATTCGATGAATTCATGGCTACGCCGGCAGTGTAAGTACCTGCAAATACGGGATTTGTACAGTCTAAAGTTCCGGAACCGGGCGCCTGAATATTGACAACAAAAGTGCACCGGCTGGAACCCAACCTAACCGTAAACGTCCGGTTTCCGCTGGTAGTTCCGGCGGGTATTGTACCATTAGCTTGCAAAGTAACTGATTGAGCGCCGGCGTTGAGATTTCCTGAAAAAGAAAACCAAATACCGGCTACGGTATCAGTGGTGATGATAAATCCTCCGGCATTAGTTACATTAACAGTTACGACCGCATTATTAGATGAATTCATCACAGCCGAAGGTGAATACACACCATTTACTGTTATCGGGGTACAAGCATTTGGAGCGCCGCCCAGGGTTCCGACACCCGGGGATGTAACTGTTATCTGAATATCACAAAATGAGCTGTCAAAAGCTACCACAAAATTGTTAATTCCGGGTGCAAAGGGAGTACCTCCCCCGACCAGGGTAACCGTTTGGGTTCCGGTTGTGGTAAATATTCCGGTTGCTCTGAAAAAATATCCGTTCACGGTATCCGTAAATATTCTGTAATTTCCCGGTTGGGTTACATTAACAGTAACGGTTATGGTATTTGAAGCATTTAATGCCTGGCCTACCGCGTAGCTTCCATTCACAACTTTGGGCAGGCAATCTCCTGTTGCGTCTGACTGAAGGCGTCCTTTTGCCAGAGTATTCGGTTGTTCAAAACTGACTTCTTTCTGACATCCCTGAAAAAATGCGGCTAAACAAAAAACAAAACAAGCAAAAGAAAAATTTCTCATCACAAAAATTTTATTCATACCCTTAAATTCAAGGTAAAGCTATGGATTTTTTGGTGATTAATACAAATCAGTCAAAAACAAATACTTTATTAACATAATTTATAAATTTTTCGTCATCGGAAATCCGGCCTTTAAAACTTACGTTTCCTATTCATAACGTTTGTTTTTATTCCTTATTATTCTCAGAAGTTAACAAAACTTGATATTTGTATTCCTGAGTTTAGACTATCAGAGTATGAAAAGTTTAATATCTTTTCTCACTATTTCTCTGTTTTTTCCTTTTTTTTCTGCTTTTCACAATAACAAAAGCGGCACTGATGAGATTTTTTTGCGAATTTTAACTACAGGCTCACCTACTGATTTAAGAGGACTCTGTGTAGTTAATTCAAATGTTATTTGGGTAAGCGGAAGCAATGGCATGGTAGGAAAATCAACGAATGGAGGCATAAACTGGCAATGGAGAACCGTAAATGGATTTGAAAAAGCGGATTTCAGGGATATTGAGGCCTTTGATGCCAACACGGCAATTATTATGAGCATTGGCGAACCGGGTTACATCCTGAAAACCACCGACGGAGGCGTAACCTGGAAAATTGTTTATAAAATAAATCCCCGGGTATTTTTTTAAATGCCATGGATTTTTGGAATGAAAATTCAGGTATAGTTATTGGCGACCCGTTGGATAATCGTTTTTTGGTTGCCCGAACATTTGATGGCGGGAATTCGTGGCAGGAAATTCCTTACAGTTATCGCCCCGCCGCTGATAGCGGAGAATATTGTTTTGCTGCCAGCGGCACTAATGTTTGCGTAAAGGATAAAGATGAAGCTGTGTTTGTGAGCGGTGGAAAAATATCAAGATTTTTTTCAAAAAATCCTGCCCTGATATTGCCCTTTCCGAAAGGGAAAAGTACTCTGGGTGCAAATTCCATTGCTGTTTGGAAAAACAGAAATAACCGGGGCGGTGAACAGATGATTGTTGTAGGCGGCGATTATACGCTTGTCGATTCTGATAAAGACAATTGTTATTATTCGTTGAATGGAGGCAAAAAATGGTTAACCCCCGAAAAACCCCCTAAAGGATACAGAAGCTGTGTTGATTTTTTCAATAAAAAAATAGCTGTTGCATGCGGGCCTAATGGCATAGATATCACTTTTAACTCCGGAAAAACCTGGAAGTATTTCAGTGAGCAAGGCTTTTTTGTATGTAAATCAAGTCCTCATGAAAATACGGTTTTTCTGGCAGGGCCTCAGGGAAAAATAGGAGTACTTATTTTTCGATAACGGGTATTTATAATGAGTCCAGTACTTCTTTCAAAACCGGCCTTTTCCGGTTGTCTTTTTCAAAAAAACGATATTTCACCGTCCATTCTTTATCAATTACAAAAAGGGAAGTAACGGGGAGATACCTTGCATTTTTTCCGTTGTGCTTTTCTAAGTTTATGTTTGAGTTTTTTAACCGAACATATACATTTTCCGTCAGTTCATTTGCCACATCATAAGCTCGCATCATTTTTAAATCTTCGTCGTGTAAAACCGGAAAAGTAATTTTGAAGGAATCAATGATTTTGCTGAACTTATCCGGCAACTCAGGCGTAATGGCTACCACGCTGGCCCCTTTCTCCTGAATCCATGTCAGTGTATCCTTTAAAGCTTTCAGAATTCTGTTGCAAGGCACGCACCAACTGCCTTGATAGAAAAATAAAACAACATTTCCCTTCCTGATTAAATTTTTAAGCCGGATTTCATTTTTATTTTGATCAAAGGCTTTGAAATCCGGAGCCCGTGAACCGATAAATAATCCCTCCGGGGCTTTTTGACTATATAGCTGAACCGATAAAATCAGAAAGGTTGATACTGCAGCACACAGAATGAAATTTATTTTAATCATTGAAAATTTACTCAACGTAAAAATAAAATATTCAACGCCTGAAAAAGTGATTCAAACCGGCATATTAACTTTTTTTTTCAAAAAGATTTAAATTTTCTTAATATGATGTAAATTTGTAAAAAATTATAAACCAAATCTCTATATCAATGTCGCATCATGAAGACAAATACATCACCAAATTATTATTTGGTTTTTTTCTGATTCTGTCGGCGGTTATGCTGTTGCTTTATGTATGTTTTGAACGAGCAGAAAAAGACGAATGGTATGGTTGGGGAATGGCGATATCCACTCTGTTCTGCATCGGATTATTTCTAATCGGAAGCGCTTTTAATCATAAAATGAAATCTGACCTGATCAGAAAACAACGGATGCGAATGATGCAAAGTAAAAAGACAGCTGAGGAAGAAGCCTGATATTTTTTTCAATCCGACGGAAATGAATCAGTTTTCCAACCCTCTGAAATCAACGGGAACCAGCTTGCTGACTCCGGGTTCCTGCATTGTTACACCATAAATTACATCTACCGCACTCATCGTCATTTTATTATGTGTTACAATGATAAACTGAGATTTATCACTGAATTCTCTTATCATGCGGGTGAACTTACCCACATTTGCATCGTCAAGAGGAGCATCCACTTCATCCAAAATGCAAAAAGGCGCCGGTTTTATCAGATAAATAGCAAAGAGTAACGCCGTAGCGGTCAGAGCTCTTTCACCCCCACTCAGTTGTGTTAAAGATAAAGGCCTTTTTCCCTTAGGCTTGGCCACGACTTCTATTCCGGTTTCGGACAGGTTATCGGGTTGTTCCAGTATTAAGTCACATTCGTCATCTTCGGTAAAAAGAGTTTTAAATACCTTTCTGAAATTTTGCCGCACTTGCTCAAAGGTTTCCAGAAATTTCTGATTTGCCGTTTGCTCTACTTCTTCTATTGTCTTTAGCAAGCTGTCGCGTGCATTGATGAGGTCATTCTTTTGCTCTTGTATAAAATCATACCTTTTTTTCATTTCTACAAAAGCTTCCATCGCCATCGGATTAACATCGCCCATGTTTTCCAGTCGCTTCCGTAATTTATCCGCTTTTTCCTGCAATATTTCCTGCGATTCCTGACTGTTTCGGGATTCGCCCAGTATATCATTGATGTTAATCCGGAATTCCACATCCAGGCGCTCTTTCATTCCGGTTAAATGAAGTTTTACTTCATTCAATTTATCTTTAATTGCCGTTAAAAGATATTCTGTTTGTTCTTTTTCTTTGATATACTGACGGATTTCACTTTCTTTTGCCTGAATCTGATTTCTCATTTCATAATAAATCCGGTCGGATTCGCTTAATTCTTTTTCCTGTTTTTCTTTTTCAAATAGCAGATGCAGGACTTCTTCCTGAAGTGAATGAATTCGTGTTTCCAGCCCTTGTATCTGAGAAACCGTATCCTGAAGCATCTGTTCATTTTGTTCAATCTGGCTTATGAAATCCTTCAGTTGCTGATTCTTAAAATTCAACTCCTGCCGTAAAGAATCTATTTTACTTTGCTGACGGGTTACTGAAACGAATAACTCATTATACTTTTTATTGACTTCATTATATTCGGATTCAATTATCTGATACTCTGATTCCGATTCATTAAACCGGGAGGAAAAACTGAGCAATTGTTCATGATAAGCCGAAAGCTGATGTTTTAGCCCCTCCGATGAATAGGCTGTTTGCTGTATCTGATGATTGAGCTCTTCGAGTTTTTCCAATGAAGCGCTTTGCAGTGAGTGTAAGTTTTCCAGTTTATTATGTAATGAAAAAACTACGTTTGTTAATTTTTGAATTTCCGCATGGGTATCCTTAATCACCGTTTCTCTCAATTCTTCATGAAATGCATCTATCAACGCTTGTTTTTCTTCAATAGAAACTTGAAGCTGATTTACTTTCTCTTCCTGTTTTTGTATTTCCTCCTTTAATTTTTCCAGATTTCTGACGCGGCCGATTTTTTTCCCTTCCATGATGCCTACGCTGCCGCCGGTTAAAACATATTGTCCTTTTGCATATTTACCGCTTTTATCCACAATAATAACATGCTGAGGAAATTCTTCCGGCATATCGGCCGATTCTGCAATCCATACATGCCCCAGTAAATAATGCACCAAAGGCAAGTATAAATCTTCACATTCCACCACCTGAATAGCCGGTGTGAAGCCCGGAGGACATGGCGTTTTTTCCTGAATCATTTTTTTGTGCAACTGATCCAGCAGAAAAAAGTTTGCTTTCCCTTTTTTATGCTCATCCAGCAGGTTTACTGCCTGCAAACCCTCTTTGATGTCATTTACGATATAATAACTCAGGTAAGGCTCTAAAAGCATTTCAATAGATACCCTGTAATCTTCTTTAACATGGATGACATCGGATAAAACGGGAGCTGAATGATTCCATTGGGGATGTTGATGTAAAAACCGAACGCTTTCCGGATATCCTTCCATGGAATCAATCATACTTTTCAGCAGATCATATTCATTTTTCCGTGCATCAAGTTTCCGGCCTTCCTCGGCTAAAAGATTTTTCAGTTCCTCAATTTCCTGAACCGTTTGGCGGATTTGTTCTTTCGTTTTTTCTTCAAACCGAATCAGCTGTTCTAAATCTGATTTTTTTATAGATAACTCTTTTTCTTTGATGATACGCTCCTGATCCAGTTGATGGCGCTGCCCCTCCCTGAGATTCTTCTCGTCCTGAATCTGCTGAACCATTTTGTGAAGATTTGCCAGAGAAGTTTCAGCTACAGCCACTTTTTTTTCTGTTTCGAAAAGCTGATGCTGTATTTGCTGTTGCTCTTTGCGTAAATAATCAATTCCTTTTCGTTTTTCGTCTAATCGGTTTCTGCGAAGATCAACTTCCGAACGCAATTCTTCCAGTTGCTTTTTTTGTTCTTCTAATTTATCCATTTCACACTGAATTTGCTGCTGCAGGTTTTCCAGTTGGCCTTCAAGCGACGATATCTGTGATTTGGTATTAGACAGAAAATCACGGATACCGGACTCTTTTTCTTTAAGATGTTCAATTTTTTGAGTTACCAGTTTTTTCTCATTTTCTGATGCGCTCAGTTTTTGGGTTAATGAATTGTAAGACTGATGAAGCACCTGCAACTCTTTTTCCTTTTCCAGAAAAACAAGCTTTTGTTTTTCCAGCTCTGCTTCACTCAAAGCTACCTGCGCATCTGTTTTTAGCTTTTTTTCTGTTTCGCTTTCCATCTGCCGGTTCAGCTCCTGAATGGTTACATTAAACGATTCCAGAGCTGCTTTGGCCAGCTCAATACTTACTTCCTTGTATTCCTTTTTGATTTCATGATATTTTTCTGCTTTTTTGGCCTGACTTTCCAGTGTTTTTAACTGATTATTTATTTCATAAAGCAAATCTTCAATGCGCCCGAGATCTGATTCCGTGGCTTCCAGTTTCTGACGGGCTTCTTTTTTTCGCGCCTTATATATGGATATACCGGCCGCCTGCTCAAGCATGCGGCGCCTGCTATTGTCTTTATCCTTGATGATTTCATCTACCATCCCCAGCTCTATTATTGCATAACTGTCTGAACTGATACCGGTATCTAAAAGCAAATTCTGAATATCTTTCAGGCGGCATTGCACATCATTTAACCGGTATTCACTTTCTCCGCTTTTATAAAATTTTCGGGTTATGGTAACTTCGTGAAACTCTGTAGGTAAAAGATTTCGGGTGTTTTCAAAAGTTAAACTCACCTCAGCCAAACCGCTGGCACTTCGGGTTTTTGAACCGTTAAAAACAAGGCTTTCCAGATTCTCGCTGCGCAGGTGACTGATTTTCTGCTCTCCGATTACCCATCGGATGCTATCCACTATATTTGATTTTCCACATCCGTTAGGGCCGACTATGCCGGTAATATTGTTATCAAAACGAATTACCGTTTTATCGGCAAAGCTTTTGAATCCTTTGATTTCCAGACTTTTTAATCTCACTTTACATCAAATTTTAACGGCGAAATTAAAATAATTTAACGTGAATAGAAGATTCAGAAATTATACTTTTATTCACATTTTGATAAACCTTATGGTAATTTTATTTCTATTTTGTAATACTGCTGATTTAACAAAATGAAACGCATTTGGGGACTTTTTTTGATAAAATTTTATTGACCGAAGATTCTTTCTATAACATGAGAAGATATGAATATTTTCACGACCTCCACCTTTTTCGTATTCAAATTGTCAGAAATTAATTAATTAACTTTGCAGATCGGGTTTATTAAACATCAGCATATTTATGATAAAAAAAACCTACTATAAAACCAAAGACTTTTGCAAGGTGAAATTCACTGTTGCCCCGGAAAATGCCGAAACTGTTGAAATCCGCGGTTTGTTTAATGATTGGGACAAGCCCGTAAAAATGAAAAAACTGAAAAACGGCAGTTTTACCGCGGAAGTAAATCTGCCCAAATCATCAACATATGAATTTCGTTATCTGGTTGACGGAAAACTGTGGTTGAATGAACCGGATGCTGATAGCGAACAAATGAATGCTTTTGGAAGTACTAACAGCGTTCTTGTGGTTTAAATTCAAACCCTTATCTTCGTTTCAAACAATCATATTCAATGCACCGGGTCATTATTCCTGTTGATTTTTCGGAAACTTCATTGAATGCTGCCCGTTATGCTTCACGAATGCTTTCGGGTATACAAGATGCTGTGGCTATACTCTACACAAATTATGAAAGTCATGATGATTTGGAGGTGTGCCGGAATTATCAGGAAAGTTTAAAGAAGGAATTTATAAAAAGCGGAGTAAAACAGGTGGAATGTGAGCTGGAAATGGGTGGTGATTTGATTGATAATATTGCCCGCCTGGCTCACACCCTGAGAGCCACATTAATTGCTGTCTCTTATACACATCT
>JAOAGO010000017.1 GCA_026415715.1 Chitinophagaceae bacterium
AACTTATATTTACCATAAGAGAAATGGGTTTGGTTTTGTCACCTCTAAGGTAACTTAGATTTAATGAACCACTTCTCACTTTTTTATTTAGAATGCTATTATTTTTATACCATCCTTTATTGTTGGAATATTGAGGTTCAAATTTTTCTGTATGTTTTCATTGCTTTGAAAGTTGTTTCAATTACCTCAACTATTTATTTCATGCTAAGGTTTTTTTTTGACTTCGTAAGGAAACATTTTAAGCGCTATTTTTTATGTTTATTATACTTATGGACTTTTTTACACTATTAAATAATTTAAGTGTCAGTCTAAAATTTAAAAGAAGAAGGATGACAAAATGAATGTGTCTCAATAATCCCCAAAATATTTATGTAAATAAAAAAAACGAATTTGGATGGTACAAGAAAGTTTTTATACAAATCATTCTTTTAGATCAGGAGATTATTTTTTTAATTTTCAAAACTTTCGTTCTTTTTCCGTTTTGATTTAGTGAAATAATTGCACCCTTCCGCCAGTCCGCATTCGTTGCATTTCGGATTTCGGGCCGTACAAACATACCTGCCGTGCAATATAAGCCAGTGGTGCGCCTTATGGATCAGGTTTTGCGGTATGTACCGCGTCAGTTCTTTTTCTACGGCCAGCGGAGTTTTGGCTTTGGATGAAGCCAGTCCTATACGTTTACTTACCCGATACACATGCGTATCCACAGCCATGTTAGGTTGTTTGTCAATTACCGACGTGATAACATTCGCGGTTTTTCGTCCCACACCCGGAAGTTTAACCAATTCTTTAACGTCCATAGGAATTTCGCCACCATACTCTGCCACTACTTTCTGCGCCATGGCTATCAGATGTTTGGTTTTGTTATTCGGATAGGAGATGGATTTTATGAGGGGAAAAAGCTCTTCAAAACGGGCTTTGCTCAATTGTTTCACGGTGGGATATTTCCGGAAAATAGCGGGAGTGCTTTGATTTACCCTCTTGTCGGTGCATTGTGCAGAGAGCATTACAGCCACCAGCAACTGATACGGATTTTCATAATGAAGTTCCGTTTCTGCCACAGGCATATTTTTCTGAAAATAATTTAAAACAAAGGCAAATCGTTGCTCACGGTTCATGAACACAAAGTAATACAGCTTTTGGTTTCACCTGAAATAAGGAATTCAGAATTTATTTTGCTCTTCCGGCAAAACGTTCCGGAAGTTTTTTTAAACAGAAAAACAAAACATTAAAAAAAAACATTAAGATGCGCTTAGCGGGTTTTGGGACAGTCAGTAAGCGGATTTTTACCAAAGCTGAATATCAGACCTGCCGTAATTGTGTAATAGTGATCGTCTCGGTTGGGATTGGCCGATTGACTGAAACCATCCAGATAGTCGGTAAATAATATTCTGTAATTGATTTCGGCATAGCTTGAAAGGCGGGGCGATAGCTGATATCTGATTCCCATTCCGGACGGTATAATCAGGCGAACGGAAGGCAATTTTTGCTGAAGATCGGCCTGCAAACCTTGGGTGATTTCAGAGCCGGAACCAAAATGAGATAGATTAAACCGGCTGTAATCCCTACGTATGTTCAACTTAGCCAAACCGGCGCCGGCATGCAAATAAAAAGATTTTGATTTTATCAAACCACTGTTTAAATGAAAGTTGAGGACTATCTGAGGGGTTATTTCCCAAACTTTTGCCGTAAACCGAAATGCCCGGGATCCTCTGTATTCCGGGTTTGCATATATTGCTTCATCACCACGCAGATTTCCATAGGCTCCCGATAGTCTGAACGCCAGTAAAGAATTTATTGGTTTACTTATCCAAAGATGAATGCCCGTTTTCAGTGATGGCCATGATCCGATATGCTGTGGAGTAAGATCGCCCTGATAAATAAAGCCCGATAATCCACCGCCCGATTCCCACTTGGGTAAAAAATGTTGTGCTTTAGATTGCAAGCTCCATAATAAGAAAAACAAAATATTTAAATTAAGAAAAATCTTTTTTTGCATGTCCTGATTTTTAGTTTTAAAAAATGGATGGAATAATTTAAATGAGAGTTTTAGAGTTGTTTCATGAGTATGCTGGCTATGTACAGTTAAATAGACTTCTTTATTCACTTAAGGTTTATTACATTATTTCCGGAAAGAAGAAAAAGTAATGTGAAAAAAATGTAAAAAAAAAGATTTGCCATATCATAAATTCTGAATTGCGATACTTACATTTGCTGCGGCTTGGTTCCGCCCCGGGCGGATGAAAAGGGAAGTCCGGTGAAGTGAATCCTCATCACGAGTCACGAGTCCGGCGCTATCCCCGTAGCTGTGATACCCCCGCAAGATTTTTTCCTGCGGAGTGTTTGCTGAAAATAAGACCACTGTCCTCTAAGACGGGAAGGTTTCAGCAAGGGTAAAGCCAGAAGACCTGCCAGGCCCTGAGTAATTTATTTTTTGCTTTCGGGCGAAAAGCAAGAAATGTAACAGCACTCCGCTTTTATATTTCTTCAGGGCATATTCTCTCTGCCCTTGATTTTTTCCTGAAAGCAGTCACACAAAAAATCTTTACAGGTATGAAAAAAGGATTCTTTGTGCTGGCTGTGGCAGTATGGGCCAGCCCGCTGATTGCGCAAAAAGATACTGCCGTACTGGATGAAGTAGTCGTAACCGCAAACAAGATGGAACAAAAGCAAAGCCGAACCGGAAAGGTCGTCACGGTTATCGGCAGAGATGTATTAGAACGAAATGCAGGAAAAACGCTCGGGCAGGTATTAAATGAACAGGTAGGATTGAATATCGTTGGGGCCTATCAGACACCCGGGAGTGTACAAACCGTATTTCTGCGCGGCGCCTCATCAGGTCGAACACTCATCTTATTAGACGGCATTCCGGTTTATGACCCCTCGCTGATAAATAATGAGTTTGACATTAATTTGATTTCATTAAATGATGTTGAACGCATCGAAATATGCCGGGGCGCTCAATCCACGCTCTACGGAAGCGATGCTATCGGCGGGGCCATAAATATCATCACGGCAAAAAAAGACCAAAGCAAACCTTTTCAGGGAACAGGCCTGCTGCAATACGGCAAACTGAATACGGGCAGAGCAAATGTAAAAGTGTATGGACGTATCGTTGAAAAACTGACCTATTCCGGTGGTTTTGCTAAAATGACAACGGATGGCTTTTCGGCTGCACACGACAAAAACAACACAGGCCGTTATGATGATGATAAATTTAACGGGAATATGGGCAATTTTTCCCTGAATTATCAAATTGCCCCCTCTCTTTCTGCCAGAGCATATATCCTGAACAGCGAGTATAAGGGAGATATAGATAACGCCGCATTTCGGGATGATAAAGATTATACTCTAAGAAATCAGTCGCTTTATTCCGGCGGCGCCATCCAATGGAAAAAGGGAAAGCTTAACCTTACAGCCAATGTTCAGTGGGGCAACCTGAAAAGAAGATATATTGATGACAGTCTTTTTGTAGGGGGCTTTGCCAAATACAGCAGAAATATTTACAACGGCAATACCCGCTTTGCCGAACTGTACGGGAATATCCGCATATTGGATTGGTTGACATTGCTGGCAGGAACAGATTACCGCAAAGGAAGCATGAAGCAGGATTTTCTTTCCATAAGCAGCTTCGGCCCTTATACGAGCAAATTTGAAAACAAATGGCTGGAACAGATTTCGGGGTATGGTTCCGTTTTTCTGAATTTTTTACAGAATAACCTTACCATTGAACTGGGGGCCCGCTACAATGACCATTCTCGTTACGGAAATAATACTACGTTTACCTTTAATCCTTCCTACCTGATAAAAGACCGGATACAGTTTTTCGGTAGTATAGCTACAGGATTTAAAGCGCCTTCCGTTTTTCAGATTTATGATGCTTTCTCCGGCAATCAGAATCTTAAACCTGAAAAATCCGTGAATTACGAGTTGGGTGCAAATTTTTTGCACCCTAAAATCAGAAGCCGTCTAGTGTATTTTCACAGAGAAATTACCGATGGGATAGATTATAATTATGTCACCTTTAAATATTTCAATCTTTTAAAGCAAACCGTAAACGGTGCAGAGGTTGAACTGAATGTGACTCCTGTAAAAGGGCTTCAGATTACATCAAATTATACTTTTTTGAATGCTGAAGAAAAAACCCAAAGCAGAAGAACTTTTAAAGACACTACGTACAGCTATTTGTTGCGACGCCCCCGTCATCACCTGAATCTTACCCTAGGCTATCAGTTTGCGCCCTCTTTGTTTGCCTCGGTCAGTGCAAAAGCGGTGAGTAAACGATTTGATGTGGGTGGTTTCCGGGCAAATGATGTGGAAGTGGGTGGTTTCTTTCTTTTAAATGCTTATGCGGAATATGAGTTCGGCAAGCAAGTGCGCCTCTTCATGGATTTGCAGAATATAACGAATAAGACGTTTTTTGAGATTAACGGATATAATGCCATACCGTTTCTGGCTTCGGGAGGCTTATCGTTCCGCTGGTAAGTTGAAATAGGCGGCTGTCTGAATCCGGGTTATGAATCGTTTTATTGTGCAGGGATAGTTTTAAGGTTCTGTGCAAAATAAAGTAAGCAAGAAAAAAAATGTTTTCAGGCGGCCGCTTTACAAAATCAGGGTTATGCATGAAATAAAAATCTGCCCTCGTTGCCAAAAGCAATTTGAATGCAAAGCAGGCAGTATTACCCAATGCCAGTGCTACGAATTTACTTTTACAGACACCGAAAAGGCATACATTGCTCAGCGATATCAGGATTGTTTATGCAGAGAATGTCTTGCCGGGCTGAAAAATCAGGTTAATTTTTTTATGGAGAAATATTTTTTTCTGAAGTAGCGGCCAGTAGTTCATTGGTTTGCTTTACAGGAAGGGCTTTGCTATATATATCTTTAGCCGGAAATGAGATGCCCATAAGTTGAGCCAGAGTGGGTGCAATCTGGTACAGATAATTTTGTTGCGGAATTTTGATTTCACCTACAGGCAAAATATCCGGGCCGGATATCGCAGCCCAGATTTCAGATGAGCCGGGAGTGAGAGCATTATGGTAAGGCCATTTATGTTTTTTTCGCCCCCGACCATGATCTGTGGTGATTAAAAAATAAGTCTTGTTTCTGTATTCGGAGCAGGTCTGCGTCCAGTTCCATAATTCAGCTATCATTCTGTCAATCGCATTGGCCTGTTGCAGATATAAATCGTACCGCTTGTCATGTGCAAATTCATCCGTTTCGCCAAAGGCGATATACAGAAATTTCGGTTTTTTGTTTTTCAGGTATTCTTTTGCAGCCAGAAAAGTCAGTACGTCGTAACGTGTAGGATTTTTCGAATTTTCAGATTGAATTTCATAAAATGTCGGAGACAGCAATTTATCACATTCAGGGAGGGTTTCAGAGCCGCTGTAAATCATCAGTCTGCTTCGCTCACGATGAAGAATGTATGGAAAGATATTCCAGGAAGCGAACACAGCCACCTGTGATTTCAGTTCCGGAAGCTGATTCATAAATTCCAGTACGGAGAAATTCGGATTTTTTATTTTACGGTTGCTGCTGATGAAGGGGTCAGCCATACCGGTGAGCATTTCATTATAACCCGGATAAGATAATGAATAGAAATTTGAAACATTCATATTGTTTCCGTATAGGCGGTTTCCGAAAATTTGTCCTCTTTTTCCGAAAACAGACCAGAAGAAGGGCATCAGCATTTTTCTTCTGCTTTCCGCTTCGGGATGCCAGTACAGCATTTTCAGGGTGGCGGTGTCCGGAGTATAATCAGGGTCATGTAATAATGACGAATCAGCTCCCAGAAAAACTTCCTGCCAGCGAAAGCCATCCAGGGTAATCAGAATTACCCGAGTATCTGGAGGAGCAGCTGCTGTTATTGGATTTTGAATTTTGTGAGAGAAAACGGGAACCCATGCAAGTACGAGTACGGAAATGAACCGGTATTTCATCGGGAAGGTTTTGCAAAATTTCATTATCATCTTAACCGAATTGTTTATTCTTTGTTATGTAAAAATGAATTCTTTAAATCTGATACCGGAGATGTACCTTTGTCAAAAGCACTATTGTGATTGAAATAAAGGAGCTCATTACGGTTACTTTTACATTATTTGCGGTGATAGATATAGTAGGTTCGGTGCCTGTTTTAATTTCACTGAAAGAAAAAATCGGGCAAATCAATGCCTTTCGCGCCACATCCGTTTCCGGTTTACTGATGTTGTTGTTTTTATTTTTAGGGAAACCTTTTCTGAGTTTGTTGGGATTGGATGTACGTTCTTTTGCCGTAGGCGGCTCAATTGTAATTTTCATTTTAGGATTGGAAATGGTTTTGGGTATTGAGTTTTTCAAAAGTGATAAAGATGTGCGGGCTTCCACATTAGTGCCTATTGCGTTTCCGTTGATTGCAGGGTCGGGCACACTGACTACTATCATGTCGCTGAAAGCCAACTATAGTCAAATCACCATTCTTATTGCCGTTTTCATCAATCTGATAATTGTTTTTATCACCCTTCGTTCGTTAGATGGAATAGCCCGGCTGCTGGGCCCCGGCGGACTGGTAGCGCTGAGAAAATTTTTTGGCGTTATCCTGCTGGCCATCGCGGTTAAAATATTTGCATCAAATGCCAGAGGGCTTTTGGCATAAAATGGAAATACGGAATAACCGTTTTTTGTACATTTTATGATAATGTAATTCAATTCACTAAACTGACATTCGAAAAATTTTTTATCATCAGATACAGATGATTTTGTAAATCAATTCTTGAAAGTGTTAAATATTTTTCATTGATAACATTTGTGCAGTAATTTTTCATGATGTGGATAAATGATGTTACGACGCCTGAATTAATTAAAGCAATTTATCTCACAAAGCGAATAAAACTTCCCGGTTTGTAAGAGTTTTTATTTTAAAATAAATTGCAAATTTTATCACCATCTCTATGTAATGGCAAAACTTAAACTTACCGGGAAAGAACTTCGTTCAATCGGTTATCCGCAAGGTCCGGTAATCAGTGTGGCCATTACTGTATTTGAAAAACATTTCAGGCATCACAAAAAAACGGAAGCTTTTGCCATTTTAAAAGATATATTGAAACAACCTGAAAACTATCTGAACGATTCTGTGCTTAAACCAATTGCCCTGAAGCTTGTTCCTCAGCCCGTGAAGGCGGGAACGCAGGAATCACTAAAAAGTTCAGGAGTTCCGGTTCAAATCTTTGGTCATGAATATATAGATGAAAGCTCATTAAAACAAATGGAAACGGCAGCCCGCCTGCCGGTAAGTATTGCCGGCGCTTTAATGCCGGACGCTCATGCCGGATACGGCTTGCCGATTGGCGGAGTGCTGGCAACGGAAAATGCCGTAATACCTTATGGCGTGGGGGTGGATATAGGCTGCCGAATGTGCCTGAGTGTATTTGCCATCCCCCCTGATATCCTCCGAAAAAAAACCAACGATTTTATACGCATTCTACAGGAGGCCACACTTTTTGGCGCCGGATCAGAATTTAAAACCTCTGCAGGACATCCCGTGCTTGAACATCCTTTATTTCGGGAAATACCGTTGCTTACACAACTGCACGGAAAAGCAGCAAAACAACTGGGCACATCAGGTTCGGGAAATCATTTTGCCGAATTCGGCATCGTGGAAATTGAAGCAAAAGATGATATGCTCAATATCGAACCCGGGCGATATGTGGGATTTCTGACACACTCCGGTTCTCGGGGGCTTGGCGCTTCCGTTGCCAATCATTACACTCAGCTAGCAAAAGCTAAACGCATGTTGCCAAAAGAGGCCCAGCATCTTTCCTGGCTTTTTTTACACGAGGCGGAAGGCGAAGAATACTGGGCCGCCATGAACCTGGCCGGTGAATATGCTTCAGCCTGTCATCATATCATTCATGAAAAAACAGCAAGGCATTTGGGCGAAACCCCGCTGCGAAGAATAGAAAACCATCACAATTTTGCATGGAAAGAAATCTGGGAAGGCAAAGAAGTGATCATACATCGGAAAGGCGCCACGCCGGCTGCGAAAAACGTTCTTGGAATTATTCCCGGCTCTATGACGCAACCCGGATTTATTGTGAAAGGCAAAGGTGAACCGGCTTCTTTATATTCTGCCTCACATGGAGCCGGACGAAAAATGAGCCGCAACCAGGCTATGCAATCCTTAACCGACAAGGAAGTCAGAGAAGAGTTGGAGCGTCACGGAGTAATACTCATCGGAGGCGGAAAAGATGAAGCACCTATGGTGTATAAAAACATTGAAGAAATTATAAAAGCCCAGAAAATGCTGGTGGATGTGTTAGGCAAATTTATTCCCCTCATTATTCGCATGGATGATGCAGATCACAAAGGTTGGAGAAAAAATAGAGAAAAATAATTTTTATAAAATCTTTACACCTTGATATAAATTTTCTTTTTATCAAGCCACCGGCTGATGGCCCACATAAACAGGATTACACTGACGGCATACAGCAAAGAACCGTTTTCTTTAGGTCCGGGTGTATGTATCAATACTTTTTTGTACCACCAGTTCCAGGGATTCACACCATCGCCCAAACGAATGAGGGCAAGGCCTTTGGGTAAAAAAGAACTGAGCGCAAATATGAAAAGCGCATTTTTCCCGAATACATTGAAAAAACCGGCCAGCCCCCCTTTGTAGTTTTTGAATTCAATAAAATAAATCATTACGCCAATGGTCAGCATGGCCAAACCTGATGTATAGACGACATAAGAACTGGTCCATATTTTTTTGTTAATCGGAAAAACCATATCCCACATATAGCCGGCCACCAGCAGTCCGATACCCGCCACAAACAAATGGTTTAGCATTTCCGGGGTCTTTCCTTTTTTTACAATCAAATGGCCGGTCAGATAGCCAAAAAGAACCTGAGCAATAGCCGGTAGGGTGCTCATGATTCCTTCAGGCTCAAAAGGCATTCCTTCGCCTTTGTACATGTGCGCTACACCCAAAATGGCATAATCTACTTTGTTACCGAACCATCCTTTCATGCTGAAAGGATCATTTTTATCGCCCAGCATGAAACACAATGACCAATACAGGAGTAACAGAAGGCACGCCGCCACAAACGAGCCTCTGGCTTTGAGAAAATAAATAATGATGGAAGCAAAAAAATAGCAAAGGGCAATCCGCTGCAACACTCCCATAATACGAACTCCCTGGGGCATTCCTTTTTCGTCCACGTATGCCCACTGTTTGAATACCAGCTCGTTTCCTGACCATTTAAAAAAAGGCCACCAAGATAGGAATAACCCAATGGCAAAGATGATAAGTGAGCGTTGAATAATTTTTTTCCAGAAAAATGACGGTCCGCCGGCTTCCATACGGGGCATTACAAAAGCCAGGGCATTGCCCACGGCAAAAAGAAAAAAGGGAAAAACAAGGTCGGTAGGGGTAAGCCCGTGCCACGGGGCATGCTCCAACGTGTCATAAATATGGCTCCACGTACCGGGATTATTCACCAGAATCATCAACGCTACGGTAGCGCCGCGAAATACATCTAAAGAGTAAAAACGTTGTTGCATCTGAACGAAAGGTATAAAAGTTTTTAAAAAAAATGATATGTATATTTCCTTTGAGAAAACATATTCATTTTAGCTGGATTCATACTATTTTTATTCTTATGAACAATCAGGATTTTTTTATACATCCATCTTCGGTGGTGGATGATGGGGTTTTTATAGGGAAAGGAACAAGAATCTGGCACTTTTGCCATATTATGTCAGGGGCAAAAATTGGAGAAAATTGCATTTTAGGGCAAAATGTTTTTGTCGGAAAAGATGTGCTCATCGGCCAAAATGTAAAAATCCAAAATAATGTTTCGGTTTATAGCGGGGTGTTGCTTGAAGATGATGTATTTATCGGTCCATCGGCTGTGTTTACGAATGTCATCAATCCCAGAAGTTTTATAGAAAGAAAAGAAGAGTTTAAAAATACAATTGTTCGAAAAGGGGCTTCCATCGGTGCAAACGCTACGATTTTATGTGGAATAGAAATAGGTAAATTTGCCATGATAGGCGCCGGAGCTGTGGTAACAAAATCTGTTCCCGATTATGCTTTGGTGGTAGGAAATCCTGCTGTTCAAACGGGCTGGGTAAGTAAAGCCGGATTAAAATTGAACTTTAATGAAAAAGGATTTGCCGCTTGTCCTGAAAAAGGCAGCCTGTATAAATTAGAACAAAATCGTGTTTTTCCCTTTTCTGACCTTTGAATTGTGAGTAATAATACATTCAGAATTAAGGTATTTTATTTTTTTCTCACTCACACTCTTGCTTTATATTTGCACCTTAAATGTAATTGTAAAATTTACATTTTTTAATTTATTAGTAATCAGTTACTTGTAAAAAGAGTATGTGACTGAGAGGGCGAAGCTATGTCCAGAACTCACCAGGTTAGTTCCACAGCTAAATGGCTGGCAGTATATACTAAACCCCGCTGGGAAAAAAAAGTTTTTCGTTTGCTTGTGGAGAAAGGGATAGAATCGTACTGCCCTTTGAATAAAGTGAAACGCAAATGGAGCGACAGGATAAAAAAAGTAGAAGAACCCTTATTTAAATCTTACGTGTTTGTAAAAATTTCAGACAAACAAAGGACTGAGGTAAGAACTACCCAAGGGGTAATAAATTTTGTATATTATAATGGTAAGCCGGCCGTAATACGTGAAAAGGAAATTCAGGCCATCAAAAAGTTTCTGGATGAACATGAAGAAGTAATGGCAGTTCCCGTTGACTTAAAAATCGGTGATCGTGTAAAAATTTCTAGAGGGGTAATGATGGACTGCGAAGGCCGGATTTTGGAATTAAGAAGAAAAACCGCAAAAATAGCTATAGACAGCTTAGGTTATATTTTAATTGCATATATCGAAAAAACTAAACTATTTTCGGCGCGGCCAACATCCCGAACATCACAATATTTCATTTAAATGATTTTTTAAAGATGCACAAATTCATCAGCGGCCTGATTCTTATCATTATAATTCAATTTTCGGCATGCAAACCGGTTCAGGAATTGCCTCAATATTTGCAAAGGCAATATGATACTACCTTTAAAAAAACAGTTCATCAGCCTGAATTGCGTTTTCAAAAATATGACTTGTTGAATATTCAGATATTAAGTCTGAGCCATTATCCGACTCTTTCAGATTCATTATACAACCAACCGGGACCGTTTATGGTGGATGAGAACGGGTATATTGTTCATCATCGTTTGGGTCTTATAAAAGCAGAAGGCCTTACAAAAAAGCAGCTGGCCGCTGAAATAAAAAAAAGACTTACAGAGCCCGTGGAACTGCTTAAAAACCCTACAATTACCATAAATCTTGTTAATTTTAAGGTGACCGTTCTGGGCCAGGTAGGTAAAGAAGGGGTGATTCAAGTTCCCGGCGAAAATGTAAATATTTTTGAAGCTATAGGAATGGCGGGAGGAATTACGGAGTACGGGAGAAAAGAACAGGTGAAAATTATAAGGGAGACAGATGGTATCCGGCAAACCGGTATTGTGGATCTGACTTCAGATAGTGTTTTTTACTCCCCTTTTTATCATTTAAAGCAAAACGATTTGATTTTGGTAGCCTCTACAAATCAGAAGCTCAAAGAAGCTGAGCAAATGAAAAATTTTCAGAAGGCATCAATTCTTTTATCAATGGTGACTGCAGCAGCAACTCTGATTAGTATAATTCGTCTATTTTGATAATAAATATTAAAATGTTACCAGAGCAGGAAAATAGAATTCAAGAGGTAAAAGCACAATTATGGAGCTTAACCTTAAAAGATTTATTTTTTAAATATTTAAGATTTTTGCCATGGTTTGTATTTTTTATAATTATTTCACTTACTGCAGGTTATTTATATATTCGATATTCTACACCCATTTACAGTACTTCCGGATTATTATTATTAAAAACAGAAAAACAAAACAGGCAAGAAGATAAATATGAAGAAATATTTTACACATCAAGAATTCAAGATCTTCAAAATGAAATTGAAATTTTACGATCTAAAGCATTATTCAGTCGGGTCATTCAAAAAAACAGATTAAATTTTGAATTTTTTACTAAAGGAAGAATAAAAACGCAAAACTCTTACAAACAGATACCATTCACATTGATAGTAGAAAATCTTAAAGATTCTTCAATTTCCTTTTCTTTTAAAATTCTGTTTTTTGGTAAAAACAAATTTCGGCTAAATAAAGACGGTATTTTATATTCACTAAACAAATCATTTCAAAATGAATTTGGAACATTTAGAATAGTTTCTACGGATTCAAATCTCATAAAAGGTGAATATTATATTAGATATCGACCGGTTTGGATGAAAGCAGCTGACTATGCTTCTCGGCTAAAAGTAAAACCCAAAAGTCCGGGGTCTTCTTTATTAATCATTTCAATGGAACATTCTAACCCACACCTTGCAGCCGATTTAGTTAATTATTTAATGGAAGAATATGCAGAATTTTCCCGCGAGCAGAAAAAAAGAACAGCCGATACCTCACTGGTATTTATTGAAAATCGTCTTAAACAATACGGAAAAGAGCTGGATAGTGTTAAAAATATTTTATTAGATTATATGATAAAAAATAAAATTTATGATCTGGAGCAACAATCATTAAATTATTTTGAAAAAATAACTCAACTTGATAATTCTAAAATGAATCAATTGCTTCAATTAAATACTGCCGAATTTATTGAAAATTATCTGAGAGATAAAAAAAACAGTTATAGCACTGTTTTAGTTCCATCGTCGTTAGGCTTAACGGATGCCACCTTGAATAGCCTGGTAAGCCATTATAATTTATTACAGATGGAAAGACAAAAATTAATTGATGGGAACGTTCCGGCTTCAAATCCGGTCATTGTAAATCTGAACAATCAGATTGAAGAACTTAGAATTAACCTTTTAGAGATCTTAGCTAATATTCAAAATTCATTAAAAAAAACCATTAAATCCCTCCAAAAAAGTAATGAAGAAACTCAAAATATTCTAAGCAATATACCATCAAAGGAAAAAGAATATCTGGAAATTAAGCAACAAGTTGAAAATAAGCAAATACTTTACAATCTCTTGATGCAAAAAAGGGAAGAAACAGCATTATCCCGTGCAGCAAGCTTAGAGAATTCTCAAATTATTGAAAAAGCTACCCCGCCAGCACAACCCATTAAGCCGCGAAAGAGTTTAGTGTATTTTGTTACATTAGTTTTTGGTCTGGTGATTCCTTTTTTATATTTATTCGTAAAAGAAGTTTTTAATGATAAAGTGAATACTCGTTACGATATTGAAAATATAACTCAGGCACCTATACTGGGAGAAGTTGGTCATTCACTTTCAAAAGACGTTTTAGTAGTTAGTAAAAATTCCAGAAAAGTAATTTCAGAGCAATTCAGAATAATTCGATCTAATTTGCAATTTATTCTTGTGAAAAAAAGCCCTGCTACTATTTTAGTTACCTCTTCATTGAGTGGCGAGGGGAAGACTTTTACAAGCATTAATATGGGCGCAGTGTTAGCCTTAACTGGAAAAAAAACAATAATTCTGGAGTTTGATATTCGTAAACCGAAACTCTTATCTTCACTCAATTTCAAAAAAGGAAAAGGTATAGTAAACTTTCTGGTTGGTAAAGAAAATGAAATTGCTTCGTTAATTTACAACGTTCCACAAATTGAAAATTTATATATTTTAGGAAGTGGTCCTACCCCTCCCAATCCCGGCGAGCTTTTATTAAGCGAAAAAGTTGCGGTTCTATTTAATTGGCTAAAACAAGAATTTGAAATCATAATTATAGATACAGCGCCTGTTGGTTTGGTAAGCGATGCCCAAACGCTAGCGAAATTTGCAGACTGTACATTGTATGTTGTTCGTCATAATCATACTTTAAAAAAGCTAGTAACTTTTATAGATGATTTTTATAAAAAAAATAAGCTTCCTTCTGTATCTATTGTTATTAATGATGTAAAAGATTCAATTGGTTACGGTTATTATGGTTACGGATATTATGGTTATGGAAGACATGGCTACGGTTATGGCTATGGAGAATATTTTGATATTGAAAAACAAAAAGAAAAAAATTCCATAAAAAAATTATTTGGCTTTTTGAAGTCTTACAGGAATTCATCTTCAAATAATAATACCTGACCTTAATGAAAGTTTTAGTTACGGGTGGAGCCGGTTTTATAGGATCACACATTACTGAACGTCTATTGAATCATCCTAACATTTTATTGGTTAGAGTTGTTGATAATCTGTCAACAGGTTCATTGAAAAATATAAACGTTTTTTTCTCGAATCCAAAGTTTGAATTCGTTAAGTGCGATATCCGGAATTTTTCCGATTGCCGGCACGCCTGTAAGGACATCACGGCGATTTGTCATCAGGCAGCCCTGGGTTCAGTTCCCCGTTCCATCCAAGACCCTCTTACAACCAACGAGGTGAACATCACCGGCACGCTTCATATTTTCGTTGCAGCAAAAGAGTATGGAATTAAAAGAATTGTTTATGCAGCCAGCTCTTCCACCTACGGCGATCATCCGGGTTTGCCCAAGGTGGAGGATAAAACCGGCAATCCCCTTTCTCCCTATGCGGTCACCAAGCTGGTAAATGAGCTGTATGCCAGGGTGTTTGCCTCTGTGTATGATATGGAGTTTATCGGCCTTCGTTATTTCAATATTTTCGGACCAAGACAAAACCCGAAAGGCCCCTATGCAGCTGTAATTCCACTTTTTATAAAAGCAGTTCTGAGCAATCAGTCACCCGTCATCAATGGCGACGGGAGCCACAGCCGTGATTTCACCTATGTAGATAATGCCGTACAGGCCAATCTTGCCGCGCTTTTTACCGAAAATAAAGAAGCAATAAATCAGGTGTACAATATTGCCTGCGGCGAACAAACCTCTCTTTTGCAACTCTTTAATTATTTAAAGGAAATAAGCAACACTACCGTCACGCCGATTCATGGTCCGGAACGTATGGGTGATGTAAAACACAGCCTGGCCGATATATCCAAAGCCATACGGTTATTAAACTACAAAGTAGAAGTAAAAATCAGGGAAGGCTTGGAGAAAACATTTGAGTGGTATAAAAACAATCCATCATGTCTGTAAAAATCCTGATTACGGGGGGGTGTGGTTTTATCGGTTCTCATGTGGTGCGCCAGTTTGTGATGAAATATCCCGATTATCAAATCCTGAACGCCGATGCCCTTACATATGCCGGCAATCCGGAAAATCTGAGGGATATTGAGCATTATCCGAATTATGTTTTCCGCCAAACCAATATTGTTGATGAAAAGGCGGTAGAAGAACTGTTTCAATCGTTTCGTCCCGATGCCGTAATTCATCTGGCCGCCGAAAGTCATGTGGATCGTTCCATTCTTTCTCCGCTGGATTTTGTATATACCAACGTTATCGGTACGGTAAATTTACTGAATGCGGCAAAGCGCATCTGGATTGATGAAAAAAATAATTCTGCCTCACGGCTTCTTTTTTATCATATATCAACCGATGAAGTGTACGGAGCATTAGGTGAAACAGGATATTTCACGGAAGATACAAAATACGATCCGCACTCTCCCTACAGTGCCAGTAAAGCCGCCAGCGATCACTTTGTCAGGGCATATCATGATACATATGGATTGCCTGTTGTCATCAGCAATTGTTCAAACAACTATGGCCCCAACCAGTTTCCCGAAAAACTGATTCCGTTGTTTATTCATAATATAATACATAAAAAACCACTTCCGGTATACGGCGACGGACTTTATACCCGTGACTGGCTTTACGTTAAAGATCATGCCGAAGCCATAGACCTGATCTTTCACAGGGGGAAAACAGGTGAAACCTATAACATTGGCGGCCATAATGAATGGAAAAATATTGACCTGGTCAAACTCTTGTGCCGGCTTATGGACCAAAAGCTGGGGAGGCCCAAAGGCGAAAGCGAAAAGCTGATCACCTTTGTAAAAGACAGACCCGGCCACGACAGGCGCTATGCCATAGACGCATCCAAAATACAACGTGAACTCGGCTGGAAACCCTCCGTTACATTTGAAGAGGGACTTTCCCTGACTATTGACTGGTATCTTGAAAATACGGAATGGCTGCAGCATGTTACCAGTGGGGAGTATATGAAATATTATCAAAAGCAATATGAGCAATAAAATGCTGATTTCTGAATTCTCGTTTTTTTAAATTGAATAAATAAACGACTCAAAATTTTCATGAAAGGAATCATTTTGGCCGGCGGTTCGGGCACACGGTTATATCCCATCACCAGGGCTATCAGCAAGCAGTTGATGCCGGTGTACGACAAGCCCATGATATATTATCCGCTTTCCACACTGATGATGGCGGGTATCCGGGAAATTCTTATCATCACCACACCGGAAGATCAGCCGCAGTTCAAAAAGTTGCTGGGCGACGGCAGTCAGCTGGGCTGCCGCTTCAGTTATGCGGTTCAGCCGGTACCCAACGGACTGGCTCAGGCATTTGTGATTGGCGAAGAGTTTATTGGTAAGGATAAGGTGGCGCTCATTCTGGGAGACAATATATTTTACGGCAGCCGCATGGGCGCTCAGCTGAAAGAACTGACCGATATAGAGGGCGGCTATGTTTTTGCCTATGCCGTATCAGACCCCGAACGTTACGGAGTGGTAGAATTTGATGAGCAGTTTAACGCGGTGAGCATAGAAGAAAAACCCGTTAACCCAAAGTCAAAATTTGCCGTTCCCGGACTTTACTTTTACGACAATCAGGTAATTGAAATAGCCAAAAGCCTGAAGCCCTCAGCCCGTGGCGAATTCGAAATTACCGATGTGAACAAAGCTTATCTGGAAATGGGAAAGTTAAAAGTAGCCGTACTGGACCGGGGCACCGCCTGGCTGGATACAGGTACCTTTGATTCGCTGAGCGATGCCGGCGAATTTGTACGGGTCATAGAAAAAAGACAAGGATATAAAATCGGATGCATTGAAGAGGTTGCCTTCCGAAACGGTTTTATCACCAGGGAACAACTGCTGGCATTGGCTGCTTCGCTGGAAAAAAGCGGATATGGGGAGTATTTGAAGAGTTTGGCTGATTCGTAATGGTAATGCAATAATGTAAGAAAATTTAATTATTGAATTGGTGGAAAATCATGAGCATAAAGAAAAAAGTATTTCAGGGGAGATAAAAAAATCCTTTAAAGATTATATTTATATAATTTTTTTTCATGCAATATCCTCATTGCTTGCATTTGGTTCGGTATGGTTTATCAGTAAAAAAAATGGCCCGTCAGGTTATGGGCTGGTGGCTGCAGTTTTAGCCGGTTCACAATTTCTTCAGATTTTCGTAAACTGGAGTTGTCTGGCGTTGGCCCGTTTCGGTATGGAAGAATTTGTACAAAACGGAAAAATTGAAAAGACATTCTGGTCCCGTACTGTATTATTTCTTCCCAATCTTTTTTTTGTTCTTGCCTTATCATTTCTCTGGCTGCCGCTTTTAGGCGATTTTTTGAAACTTCCTTCAGGACTCAATTTATTATTGATGCTTCTCTTTGTAGTTCAGTCTGTTTGGATGCATGTACAGCATGCCTTGCAGGGAGCCAAACTCATGACATATCAATCTTTTTTGTTAGCGCTTGAAAGACTTATCATTTTTTTTTTGTTGATTTTTTTTGAGTTTTCGGGTAAAAGATTAAATGAATACACGGCAGTTTCCGCTTTTGCGGCTGCTCCATTTTTTGTTAGTATTATCGGAATATTCAGAATTTATCGTTTAATAGGTTTGAAAAGATATCAATTCAATAAAAAATTTCTGAAAAAAATTCTTGTTTTTTCTTTACCTGTCATTCCGTTTACTTTTGTTGGTTTTTTTGCTACAGGGTATCTGGATGCCTTTTTTATCATACGCTACCTTTCTGTCAGGGATTGGGGTATTTATTCCTTAGCCTATCAGTTTATGGGCATCTTTATGCAACTACCGGTTCTGGCGAATACCTTACTCCTGTCGCTGTTCGTTACATTAAAAACAAAAGGAGAAGAAGGTAAAATTGTTTTATATATG
Organism: Chitinophagaceae bacterium; assembly: GCA_026415715.1. Classification (GTDB taxonomy): domain Bacteria; phylum Bacteroidota; class Bacteroidia; order Chitinophagales; family Chitinophagaceae; genus JJ008. The sequence goes on from JAOAGO010000017.1 coordinate 18,042, forward strand.
GAGAAGATTTTACCGCTTATAACTCTGTTGTGGAGTTCAGTTTGTGTTTTTTTGACTTTAGCAGGGGTTTACTTTATTAAAATTTTCTGGAATGAAAATTTTGAACAATCAGCAAATTTACTTTTTGTACTGAGTTTAAGTCCGGTTGTAAATCTTCCTGTGCTTTTGGGTTATGCCCCTTATATTAATACCCTGGGCGTTACTTATATCAGCGCCTTTTTGAATTTAACTCTGGCTGCCGTGAATGTAATCCTTAATTTTTTACTGATACCACAGTTTGGCCTTACAGGTTCTGCCTGGGCAACCAATCTGGCTTATTTCTGTAGCGTTATAACAGCTCATGTTTTTGTTTTCAGAAAATATTCCCTGCCTCGTTTTTTTTCTCTCAATTTTACTCTTCCTTATTTTTTGGGAGTTGTAGTATTCAGCTTAACTAAAAATATTCTTTTAAGCGGCTTTATCATTCTTTTTTTGAATTATTGGGTCTTCAGGTATTTAAAAATGAATTCAAATGATTTATTGATTAATATTAAATCGCTTCAGTCTTACTTCAGGTAACTATTATATTAAAGATTTTAAATTCCCCCAAGACAAATTTTTACTATCTGTATGAAGTATAAAATTTTACATATAATTCCAACTTTAGGTAGTGGCGGAGCAGAAAGGCAGTTGGTGAATCTTGTTACATATTCTGACAAAGAGGAATTTGAACACATCGTTTGTGTTATACGTGAAGAAGGTTTTTTCGGAGAAAAAATTAAATTATCAGGTCATAAGCTAATTGCGCTGCACTTAAATGGAAAATATCCTTTTCTGAAAGCTTCCTTGAAGTTAAAAAAAATTATAAAAGATTATAAGCCTGACATTTTACATTCATGGTTATATGATGCGAACATTACAGCCCGTTTGGCCCTTCTCTTTTCAAAAAAAATACCCTTAATAACTTCTTTACAGGCAACAGATTATGAGCCTTATTCCATCAAAGCAGCAGGGTGGAATTCCTTTAAAGTGAAAATGCTTAAAAAAATTGATCAGTTACTTGCTTTTTTTACAAAACCTTATTTTGTGGCTTGTTCTGAATTTGTAAGGAGTTCTTACATAAAAAATTTCAGAGTTTCAGAAGAAAACATTCAAGTCATTTATAATTCTTTTGCTCCGGATTACTTAATATCACATCCTGCTGAAACAGAAAAGTTAAAAAATAAATTATTTAACAATTCAAATCCTTTTGTCATTTTGAATATCGGACGTTTGGATCCTCAGAAAAATCAGAAAACCTTGTTGAAGGCTTTTGCTATGATCCATGAAAAAATGCCGGATGCCCGCTTGCTGATCGTGGGGTCTGGATTCCTGGAAAATGAATTGAAAAAGCTGGCAACATCGTTAAATATAGAAAAAAAAACTCTTTTTTTGGGGAGAAGAAGCGATATCAATGAGCTCCTTGAAATAACTGATGTATTTGCATTTCCTTCTTATTTTGAAGGATTTGGAATTGCTTTGGCAGAAGCAATGTTTAAATCTGTGTCATGCATTGCATCAAATATAGAGGTACTTAGAGAGTTAATTAGTCATGAAGAGAATGGAATATTGGTGAAGCCGGATGTGCCGGAAGATTGGGCCCAAGCTATATATAGGCTTTATTCTGACTTTTCACTTAGAAAAAAGATTTCTGAAAATGCCAAACTTACAGCTATACAAAAATTTCACATTAAAAATAACATTAAATTATGGGAAATTTTGTATCGTAATCTTGCCAAATAGAAAAAATAAATTTCTTTGCAAAAATTAATCAATAGGATTATGAATACAACAACAAAAAAATCGGTCTATGTGTTGGGCATCAGTGGCAAGTTTGCATCTGGGGTGCCCGGTGGCGATGCTCATCATCCCTCAGCGGCTTTGCTCAAAGACGGTGAAATAGTGGCATTGGCCAGTGAAGAACGTTTCGTAAGGGTTAAATATGCCATAGGTTTTTTCCCTTACCACTCTATAAAATTCTGTTTAGATACTGCCGGAATATCCATTACGGATCTGGATGCGATTGCCTGGTCAAATAATCCCTATTTGGCAACGGAGAGGTGGATAAAAGCCAATAATCGTTTCATAAAAAGAACTGTCTATAACGTAGCAAAGTTTTTACACCGTTCAAAGAACGGAATCAGAAAGGGATTAAACTTTCTGGATATTTCCTTAAAACCATGGCAGGAAGTAGAAAATGAAAAATCAGGGTTCAGAAGCCGGTTTCGTGAAAATATTGATCATATTCCGTTTTTTTGTATAGATCATCATCAATCGCATGCTGCTTCTGCTTATTATGCAAGCGGTTTTAATGAAGCTACGGTAATTACATGGGATGGAAGCGGAGATGGCCTTAGCGCCACTATTTCTCATGGAAAAGATGGTAAATTAACTGTTCTGGAAGAAAGAAATGACTTTTCCATCGGGGAAGCTTATTGGGCTATTCATCGTTTTTTACAATTAAGTGATGAAGGCTCATTGATGGGGCTTGCAGGATACGGAAAACCCGCCGGTACTTTTGATAAAATTACGGATCCGGAACGTTTTTACATGGATTTTTCTAAAATCAGCCGCCCCTCTGTTGCGCCGGGCGTTGGTTACTGTGAAGAATTGACGAGGTGGCTTGGCAAACCTCGCGGAGAAGAGGATGAAATAGAGGAATGGCATAAAAATGTAGCCTATGATTTACAGAAATTGGTAGAAGATTTCGGATTTGCCTTTTTGAAAAGAGCCTTGAATATGACTCAATGCAGGAATGTGGTGTTTGCCGGAGGGGTTGCGCTTAATGCTACAATGAACGGTAAGTTTGCCCGATCAGGATTGATAGATAATATTTTTATACAGCCCGAAGCCGGAGATGCCGGCGGAAGTCTGGGTGCTGCCTACATGGGGTATATACAATTGGGATATGAATTAAAACCTAAATTCATGGAGCATCCTTACTGGGGTATTGGATTTACAGATGAGCAGATTCAAAATGCGCTGGATATAGTAAAGGTGAAATACCGTAAGCTTACCCCGGAAGAGCTGATTGATAAAGTTTCTGACCTGATTATGCAGGGAAAAATTGTAGGTTGGTTTCAGGGAAGAGCTGAATGGGGCCCCCGGGCACTCGGAGCCCGTTCCATTCTGGCAGACCCCAGAAACAGAGAGATGCTTTATAAAGTAAATGCAGCCGTAAAATACAGAGACGGATGGAGACCTTTTGCTCCTTCCATGATTGAAGAAGCTGCAAACGATTATCTGGAAGGTGCCGTTTACGCTCCGTTTATGATAATGACATTCCCGGTAAAGGAAGAAAAAAAGAATGAAATTCCGGCAGTGGTACATGTAGACGGAACAACCCGACCGCAAATGGTTAGAAGAAGTGTTAATCCTTTATACTATGATTTAATTAAGCGGTTTGGCGAAAAAACCGGAACACCGGTTATAATGAATACATCCTTTAATTTAAAAGGAGAACCAGTTGTTAACTCTCCAAGAGATGCAATCAGAACTTTCTTCAGCTCAGGCTTGGATGCTTTGGCAATGGGTAGCTTTTTGATTGAAAAATAATTTTAAAGGAGATGAAATATTTTTTAACAACAGGATTGCTGAAGTGAATATTCATTTGGAAAATCTAAAGATTTTTTAAAAGTAAAATTTTATTTGCTGAAATCAACTCACAATTCCAACCGAATAATGGGTAAAATACCTCTTTTGGCGTACCTAATGTTTAAAAAATATGAATCTAAGGTCTCCCATAACATATACTTCCCGTGTGAGATATATTGATAGTATTCCTTCTGATTTAATTATTAAACTATACAAAAAACAGGATGGATTAGAGGTGAGCCGTTATTTTAAAAACATTGATGAAGTAAAAATTCTCCAATGCGAGGATACCTTACTGCGGTTTTATTATCCTTTTTCTTTATGCGGTGATGAAGATTTTTATAAGCAACTAAAATTACAGATTAATAAAAAAGGATTAAGTTATGATAGGGATAATGAACCTGATCATTTATTTGCATTATCAAAAATCAATCCGGGAGAATCAGTGCTTGAAATCGGATGTGGCACGGGAAAATTTTTAGAAAGATTATCCCCTTTAACAAAAAATTATTTAGGTATTGAACTGAATCAGGATGATGTGTCAGGTGCACAAAAAAAAGCGTTGCCGGTAAAAAAAATATTAATTGAAGAGTTGGCAAAAGAATGCCCGGATACTTTTGATGTAGTATATGCATTCCGGGTACTGGAGCATATATCCGATATTAAAAGTTTTTTTCAGTCTTCTATACAGGTGTTAAAAAAAGGGGTTAAATAATTTTTAGCGTACCCAACAGCGATCCATATTATCAGCGATTCAGCAAATATGAAACCTATAATCTTCCTCCTCACCATATGAGCTTATGGAATCTGGAAGTTTTTAAAAAAATGCAAAATCTGTTTCCTGTAAAATTAATTGACTTTTCTTATCACGGGAAAAACGGCCTGCTCATTGATGCTTATGTAAGAGCCGGAATGTATTTAAACATACAAACGCCTGCGGGCCTCCAATCCCGGAAACAAAAATTTTACAGACTCTTGTTTATGCCATTCATGATCCCGTTTAGTTTACTTGATTTTATAAAAGGAAAGAAAAATTATGCTTATCTGACAGTTGTATTTCGTAAAGAAGAACAATGAATCCTTTATATCGGGCAGATGGCTTAAATGAAAAAATCAGAAAATATTTCCTTTTAAAACGGCTTGAATTAATTTAAACAAGTGGGAAAAATAAATTTTTTCTTATGTTTTCCGTGTCTGGATTTTATCCTGAATACGGGTTTATTTACAGATCAAAACAAGACAAGCTTATTGTGCACAGGTATTCCCAACCTATTCTGATTTTAATTTTCTTTATTAGAAACAAGTCATGGAATTAATTAATCCTCATAACAAAATTAAATTGTTTTTCAGCGAAGCCGGACTGACAGATAATTCAGGTAATTATTTTCCCGTTATCAATTCCATCCCGCGCTTTGTTTCTGACGAAAATTATTCTTCCAGTTTCGGCTTTCAGTGGAACCGGTTTGTGCAAACGCAGATAGACAGAGTGAAAAATCAACTGACTCAGTCGTATGAACGTTTTTTTAAAGTGACCGGCTGGGATAAGGAAGATTTAACCGGTAAGTACATACTGGAAGCCGGATGCGGCGCCGGCCGGTTCAGTCAGATTGTTTTGGATTATACCAAAGCTATTCTGTACAGTTTTGACTATTCCAATGCTGTTGAGGCCAACCTGAAAAATAACGGTCATCATGGCGATCGCCTGAAGCTGTTTCAGGCCAACATTTATGAAATGCCTTTTCCTGATAACAGTTTTGATAAAGTGTTTTGTTTTGGGGTACTTCAGCATACCCCCGATGTCAAAAAATCAGTACAGTGCCTGATTCAGAAAGTAAAACCGGGCGGAGAAGTGGTGGTGGATTTTTATCCCATCAAAGGGTGGTGGACCAAAATACACATTAAATACCTGTTGCGCCCTTTTACAAAAAAAATGAATCATGAAAAACTGCTCCGGTTGATTGAAAGAAATATTGACTGGATGATAGTGGCAGCAAAATTTTTCAAAAAGGCAGGACTGGGCAAAATGGTCAATCGCTTTATCCCGTTATGCGGCCTGGATACCCTCCCCGAAAACCTGAATAAAGAGCATTTCAGAGAATGGTGCATATTGGATACATTTGATATGTTTTCGCCGGCATACGATAATCCTCAAAAAATAAGCACCGTAAAAAAATGGTTTGAGGAATATGGCATGGAGGTAACATTTGCGGGTTTTATTTCTGTAGGAAGTAAAAATACGGTGGCCGTAGTGAAAGGAATTAAAAAAAATTCTTAGACTCCAATTAAATCAATCATTCAGCCGGAAGTTCCCGATTAGAAGATTTACGATTCAATTTTGAGTAAAAATACTTTAACCAGGGGGCTTAATTACAAAATTTTTCATGCCAAATCATCATGAGAGTTATTTTCGTACTAATAAATCCAATGATTCATGAAAAAAATGTTATTCGTACTACAGGGAGTATTTTTCTTAGCCGCAAATTTTTTCTTTTTAACCGCAATTTTTGAAATTTTCTCAGATAAAGAGGTTTCACCGGTAATTATTCGCCGAAATGAATCTCCTTTTCATATTCATGAAGACTTTGAACCGGAGCTACTAAGAATCAACAGTGTGGCAAAATTACAGGGCTATTGTGATAGTCTTTATCAAAGAAAAATTCAAATTAATACAGCACCCATCAACTACAAGTTGGAATACCCACAGATTGTGTCAGAAGTGGTACGCAAACGTTTTTATCATGGCTATTCTCATTACGGATGGGGAGATAACTTTGTAGCAAGGCTGGGAGCTTTACTGACAAATCCCGGATACAGCGCCATCGTGATACCCGATGATATAATGAAACATCCGAATGCTGCCTGCAGCCAGCAGGCCATTGTCATCATGGAATTGCTTCGCCGGAAAGGGTATTTTGTCAGAAAAGTTGGATTTAAAGGTAAGATATTTAATCGTGGTCATTATTGTCTCGAGGTGTTTTACAACGGGAGCTGGCACCTTATAGACAGTAACATGGAGCCAGACTTGTCAGTGCTGGCAACTTATCAATTTCCCTCTATGAGTTACCTGGCATCGCATCCGGAAATACTATTGCAGGCATACTCTCATGTACCTAAAGAAGAAGTATTAGATTTGTTTTTAAGTTATTCATACGGAAAAATAAATGAGAATCCGGCCCCAAGGGCTACGATATATCATCAAATCACCCGATTTTTATCTTATACGCTTTGGATTTTTCTTCTGGCATTATTATTCATTGTTCGGAAAAAGTATAAACGACTAACTCAACCCGCTTATGTGCGGCATTGCAGGGTTTCTGTCGTACCGGCTGAATAAAGAAGATCTGGAAAAAATGACTTCAGCATTAAAGCATCGGGGCCCCGATGCGGAAGGATATTTTTTTGACCCGCAAAACCGTATCGGGCTGGGACATCGCCGTTTGAGCATCATTGACCTTACCGAGGCAGCGAATCAGCCTTTTTATTCGCGTTGCGGACGTTACGTAATGATTTATAACGGCGAGGTTTATAATTTCAGGGATATTGCCGCCAAATATCGCATTCAGCCCCGCACCACATCCGATACGGAAATTATTCTGGAGGCTTTTGTGCAGAAAGGCATTGACTGCGTACATGACTTTAACGGCATGTTTGCCATTGCCATCTGGGATACACAGGAAAAAAAACTCTGGTTGATTCGTGACCGTTTCGGCGTAAAACCACTGGTTTATTATGATAACGGAAAGGAACTGGTTTTCGCTTCAGAACTGAAAGCGCTGATGTGCCTTCCGCTGCCCAAAGAAATCAGTTTGCCTGCATTACAGGATTATCTGTTTCTGGAATATATACCTAATGCAAAATCCATATTCAAAAATTATTATAAACTGCCCAACGGGTGCTATCTCACGGCCGATGCCTCTGACCCTGATAAACTGAACATTCAAATTCATCGTTATTATCACTTCAGAGAGAAAATAGCTCCACGCCCTTTGCCGGAGAGAAACGAAAATGAAACGTTGGATGAATTGGAATCTTTGCTTTCCTCATCCATACGGTACAGGCAAATCAGCGATGTGCCGATAGGCGCTTTTCTGAGCGGCGGTACCGACTCGTCACTGATTTGTGCTCTTTTTCAGAAACAGAATCACTTGCCGGTCAATACATTTACCATCGGTTTTGACGTGGCAAAATTTAATGAATCGCACTATGCCGAAGAAGTGGCAGGGGTGTTGAAAACCAATCATAAAACAAAATTTCTTTCGGCAAAAAGTTCAATTGATTTAGTGGAAAGGATTACAGAATTTTGTGATGAACCCTTTGCCGTCCCTTCCATAATTCCTACTTTTCTTGTATCTCATGAATCCAGAAAACATGTTACCGTTGCCCTGAGCGGCGACGGAGGCGATGAATTGTTCATGGGTTACGGTTATTACGGGTTGTACCGGCAAATCAAAAATATTTTTCGGCTGGATCCGGGCATCGGAAGACGACTTATAAAAAATATTTTTTCTTTATTGGGGAATCGTTATCAAAGAGCTTCCCGTCTTTTTGAGTTGCCTTCACATGGCCTGATGGCGCATCTGTGGTCTGAGCAGCAATACATGTTTTCAGAAAAGGAAATCAAAAAACTGCTGAACATAAAGTGTACGGAGCTGTCCATTTTACATACATGGGAGGAGATAGACCGGCTTTCCCTGCATGATTTCGAAAAGATCTCTTTATTTGATATTGAGCAATACCTGGCCCACAATCTGTTATTTAAAATGGATTCCGCCTCGATGGCCAACAGCCTGGAAGTGCGCAATCCGTATCTGGATTACCGTTTGGTGGAATTTTGCTTTAATCTTCCCCTGCATTACAAAATACGTAACGGAACGGCAAAATATCTCATGAAAAAACTGCTGGAAAGATACCTGCCCCATCATCTGATATATCGTCGCAAATGGGGCTTTCCCGCACCTATCGGCGACTGGTTGATGCGGGAATTATCTTATTTAGTGGACAAATGGCTTAATATGGAACGCATAAAAAAACAAGGTATTTTTAATGAAAAGACGATTTCAGCTCTGATACCTCAATTTAGGAGCGGGAAAAAATATCATGATAAAAGGATATGGTCGCTGATATTTTTCCAAATGTGGCATGAAAAATATGTTAAATAAAAAAACAAAGTTATAACATATTAACTTTAAATATATAGATATAGCCAAATCTTAATTAATTGAAGAAAATATTTTGACACTTTCATTTGGTTGAATTTCTTTGCAAAAATTTTGGTATTTAAATATATCTGCGATGAAAATTCTGGCAGTTTATCCATACATTCATTTGTCCTCTTCTGCATTATTAATTGACGGAGAAATTGTAGCTGCTTCACCTGAGGAGCGTTTTGATAGGCAAAAAATGAGTACTGCATTTCCCATAAAATCAGCAACATGGTGTCTGAAAAGTCAGGGCCTGAGTTGGGAAGATCTGGATATGATTGTTGTTCCGTGGAATCCCATGCGAAATATTAATTATGCTTCAAAACGATGGGTGAACGAAATGAACTGGAGGGGCCAACTACTTTCGCATGTTCCCATCCAGATCATGCGAGCCATGAATGGTCCTTTACTGAATGAAATGGAAGTGAAGTGGGGCAAAACCCGCATTCTTTATATGAATCACCATGAGTGTCATGCCGCTAACGGATTTTATCTTTCCCCCTTTGAAGAAGCTGATATTTTAACAATTGACGGCCATGGCGAAGATGAAACCTGCTTTTTCGGATACGGGAAGGGAAATGTAATCACACAAAAAAGAAATGTAATCTATCCTCATTCAGTAGGATTATTTTATGGCACATTTACCGATTTTCTGGGATTTACACCGGATGTTGATGAATGGAAAGTAATGGCTCTTTCTTCATTTAATCTGACTCCGAACGGATATGATAAAATCATCAGAAACTTAATCCGGTTCACTGATACGGGTTTTGAACTGGATTTAAGTTATTTTGATTATTACACATTCGATCGTCGTCCGCACTTTTTCCACCCCAAGCTGGTTGAATTATTAGGCCCCCCCCGAAAAAAAGATGAGCCGATTACAGAGAGGCATTATGAAATAGCCGGCGCCATGCAAAGAGTATTTGTGGAAACCGTTACTCATTTACTAAAAGTAACAAAAAAATTAGGCTGTGGCAGTAAAAACGTGGTTTTATCTGGCGGAGCTGCCATGAATTCCGTGTTTAACGGATTGTTGGATAAGATTGACATATATGACAACAGCAGCATTTCCAGTTGCCCTGATGATTCGGGCGTTGCAGTTGGGGCGGCATTACTGGCCTGGTATAGATACAGCGGGAAGCCCAGAAAAATACAAGAACAATTGCATAATTATTGGGGCCCTTCTTATACAGATGAAGAATTGAAAAATGTTCTTAAAAAATTTAAAATCAGATTTGAAGAGCCTGAAAATCTTTCACATGAAATTGCAGTAGAGTTAGCCAATGGAAAGCTGGTAGGGTGGTTTCAGGGGGCAATGGAGTTTGGCCACAGGGCGTTGGGCAATCGTTCCATTTTGGCCGATCCGCGGGATGCAAAAACGAAGGATGTTGTAAATGCAGCCGTGAAATACAGAGAATCTTTCCGTCCCTTTGCCCCCGCTGTGCTTGCAGAACGAGCTGAAGAAATTTTTGATTTACGCCCGGGGCGTAAAGTCCGGTTTATGGAAAGGGTTGTTCCTATCAGGGAACACTGGAAAGATAAATTGGGGGCAGTCAATCATGTGGATGGCACCGGCAGAGTGCAGACAGTGGAAAGAGAGCTCAATCCGCGATTTTATGACCTTATAAACGAATTCGGAAAAATAACAGGTGTTCCGGTTTTACTGAACACATCTTATAATCTGAATGGCGAGCCTATCGTGATGACTCCCGAACATGCTATTCGCACATTTTTCTCCTGTGGTTTAGACATTTTGGTTTTAGGTTCTTGTGTTGTCAGAAAATAAATGCTGCAAAAGATATTATATATATCTTACGATGGTATGACAGACCCATTGGGTCAAAGCCAGGTTTTGCCTTATCTTCAGGGTTTAGCCGCTCAGGGTTATCATTTTCATATTCTGAGCGCAGAAAAAAAACAACGATTGCAAAACAGGGGTCATAAGATTAAGGCAATGCTGAATCATGCAGGTATCAAATGGTCGTATATCCCTTTTACACAAACTATCCCGATACTTTCTAAAGTACATGATCAATGGAGGCTGAATCAAAAAGCGTTGGAGATTGCTAAAAATGAAAAGCCGGATTTAATCCATTGTCGCAGCTATGTGGCCGCAGAAGCCGGGCTGCTCATTTCCAAAAAACTGGGAATTCCTTTTTTGTTTGATATGCGCGGATTTTGGGTGGATGAGCGGGTGGATAGCGGTCAATGGAATCTAAAGAATCCGGTTTATCGTTATCTGTATCGTATTTATAAAAAAAAAGAAAAACAGTTTCTGCAGCAGGCAGTACACATCGTTTCACTTACTTATGCCGGAAAAAATGAGTTAATACAAAACTATCAGGTTCCCGAAAGTAAAATCAGCGTGATTCCCTGTTGTGCCGATCCGGAGCATTTCAATGCCGTTAAATACAGCAATGAGATCAAAAAAGAGGTTCGGAAGAAGCTTAATATTCCTTTTCATTCTCCGGTGTTAAGTTATTTAGGCTCGCTGGGGGGATGGTATCTTACCGATGAAATGCTTGATTTTTTTAAAGTGCTTTTGCAATATAATCCTGACTCGGTGTTTCTTTTTATTACCCATAACTCTCCCGAAGAAATCTTATCCAAAGCCCGTTCCAAAGGTATTCCTGAAGAAGCAATCCGCATACAACCGGCACATAGAGAGGAGGTGCCGATGTATCTTTCGGTAAGCAATTGGAATATTTTTTTTATCAAAAAGGCTTATTCCAAAATCGGCTCATCCCCCACCAAGATGGGCGAAGTGATGGCTTCCGGAATTCCCGTGATTTGCAACGATATTGGGGATAACACTAAAATAATTCGTGGTGAAGAAGCTGGCATAGTGGTGCATCAGTTGAATACGGAAAGCTATGAAGAAGCAGTTCGTAAACTGACAAATAAAATATATGATTCAGAAAAAATAAAATATCTTGCGGCCCGGTTCTTTAATCTTCATGATGGGGTCAACTCTTATCTTAAGGTTTATCAATCAAGTATTAAATCATAAAATACCGAAACAAGTTTATTTTATTGATTACTCCTTAGTAGTGAATGCTTCAGGCCAGATCCTAGGTAATCTTTTTTTGATTATATTTTTTTATGGCTGATTATATACCAAATAAGCTATGTCAATTTTTTCTGCGTTTTCACTTGTATTATTCTATAACCAATAACTTACAATTCATCAGGGCATTTAGATTTTATTTGAATAATGAATAAGAATGAAAGTTAAAGTAAAAAATCATAATAGATTTTTTCTCAATCTCGTTAATTCTTTTTTAAACTTTATCCTTTTTTTATAAATCCCAGTGATTTTTATTTGTATAAAAAAAATATTAAAAGCTGTATTCAACAAATAAGTGCAATTTTTTCAAGAAAATGAAGTCCACAAAGAAAATATTGTTCATTATTCCGGCACCGAAAGGAATTTCGCCCGGACAACGGTTTAGGTTTGAACATTATCTTGAGACGTTGAAGGAACAAGGATTTTCAATACGGTTGAGCAGCTTTTATAGTAGAAAAGCATGGAGCATATTATATACTAAAGGAAATTTGATAAAAAAAATCATTTTTGTATGTTTAGGATTTTTGAGGCGCTTGTTTGATCTCTTGCGTATTCATCGCTATTCTTTTGTATATATATATCGTGAAGCAACCCCTATCGGCCCCCCTTTTTTTGAATGGATTACTACCAGAATATTCAAAAAAAAACTGATTTATGACTTTGATGATGCCATTTGGATACCCGTATCGTCTGAGTACAATCGCTCTGTAAAAAGAATTCGCAACTTCAGTAAAGTTTCAAAAATTTGCAGGTGGGCATATAAAGTAACTGTAGGCAACGATTTTCTGGCACAATATGCACGCTCATTCAATAACCGGGTTATTATAATTCCTACTGTAGTGAATACGATCGATGTGCACAACAGGCTCCAACAACAAATTACTGATAGTCCTGCTGTGGGTTGGACAGGTACATTTAGCACCTTACCTTATCTGAATATAGTTTTACCCGTTTTACAACAGTTGCAGGAAAAATATCATTTTCCTTTTATTGTCATTTCAGATAAAGATCCTCAATTGCCGCTGAAGTATTATCGTTTTATAAAGTGGGAAAGAGAAAATGAGGTTCGAGAACTGTTACAATTTCATATAGGATTGATGCCCCTGTATGATGATGATTTGTCTAGAGGCAAATGCGGGTTTAAGGCTATACAGTATATGTCTCTCGGTATTCCGGCCGTAGTTTCACCTGTTGGGGTAAACTCTCAAATTATAGATAACGGGATTAATGGGTTTCTATGCAATCATGAAAGTGAATGGTATGAAAAAATTGAGTATCTGTTAAACCATCCCGAAAAAAGAAAAGAAATGGGTGCTGCCGCCAGGGAAAAAATTGAACAATATTATTCAGTACAGGCTACTAAAAATACTTTTGTACAACTATTTACTTGAGCTGATTATATTAAATTAGGATATTCTAGGATGATCCTAAATTTTTTTATGAAATGATTTTACTGGCAAGATTTTTCTCTATAAATGATTTTTTTGTTTTTCCGGTCTGTTTCATTTTGTGTATTTTTATTTTAAGACAAGAAGCAAAAAAGCAAAAAAGTTTTTGGTTTAGAAGGATATATTTCCGGGCTTTTTATTTTAAAACTTTTTCTGTATTATTATTTGTTTTTCTAACTGAATTTTATTTCAAAGGTGGTGATACGGCCATATATTATCAGGCAATGCTTGATTTTCAAAATGCCATAAGAGATGATCCTTCAAATATCAAGCATGTAATTCTTTCTTTGAAGCTTTCTCTGGAAAGCCCGCTTTTTAATTATTTTTATTATGACATGTATGAATATGACACTGTTTATACATATATGTTTAATTCCTCTAACTTTTTTCCTCCAAAATTAGCTTTAATCCCAGCCTTTCTTTTTTTTAACAGCTATCTGTGTATTTCCATGACTTTCGCCTTTTTTGCTCTGCTGGGCTCATTACAATTATTCAAAACGTTTTATTCCCTATATCCTAGGATTTACCGAGAATTGGCTCTTTCAACATTATTTTTGCCGAGTGTTATTTTTTGGAGCAGCGGATTATTGAAAGATTCCATAACCTTCGGCGCCGTAGGTTTTATCGTGCACTCTTTTTATAAAGCGTTTCTGCTGAGACATAAATTCATAATTCATCTTATAATAATATTTGTGAATAGCTTTCTCATTTATTTTATAAAAGTTTACATCTTACTGGTCTTGGTGCTTTCTTTGATAATCTGGTATTTTTCGGAAAAAAATAAATTGATTGAAAACAAAACCCTAAGAAATATATTTGCAATAATGACTTTTATCATAGGTGGATTTATAGGTTTTCTTTTGGTTAATAATCTCACATCAACTGAGGTAGCACAGCAATATCAACTTGATAAACTCATGCAGAATATAGAGTATCAGAGACAGATGTATGCTTATGTTTCCATGACTTTTGAAGGAAAAGACTCTTATTTTGAAATTAATGCTTCAAATCCTGTTATGATGATTTTATCAGGACTGGTTGCTACCCTTTTCAGGCCGTTTCTTTGGGATATAAAGGCGCCAATCATGTTTCTGGCTTTTATAGAAGCCAGTATTTTTTTGTTTCTTACTCTGAATTTTATTTTCAGAAAAGGCTTACTTACTTTTTTTAAAAATGCATTTAGCGAACCTGTATTATTATTTTGTTTTGTGTTTTCTTTTCTTTTTGCATCCGCTGTTGGGATGACGGCTGCAAATTTTGGCGCTTTATCTCGTTACAAAATTCCTTGTCTTCCCTTTTATTTGTTTTTTCTGATTCTTCAATATCAAAAAATGAATTTACAATACCCCCGCTGGTTTCAAAAATTAATCAACTTTGCTGTACCTGCCAGATAAATTTACGGTATGTGTGGTATAACCGGCTCGTTGCATTTTACTCTTGATACGGAAAGTGTAAAACAGGATTTGCTTCATCGCGGCCCGGATGAGCAGAATTATTTTGAAGAACTTCCCCTTCGTTTTTTTCATCATCGTCTGGCCATACTGGATATTGCCGGAGGGCATCAGCCTATGCATCGGAATCACCTGACCATCATATTCAACGGTGAAATTTATAATTATGAAGAAGTGCGCAAGGACATGCAACTATCCTGCACCACACAATCCGATACGGAAACCATACTGGCTGCCTATGAAAAGGCAGGGCCTCGCTGCCTGCATGCTTTTGACGGCATGTTTGCCCTTGCGATTTATGACCGCTCCCGAAAAGAATTATTTCTGGCAAGGGACAGGGCAGGGAAAAAACCTCTTTATTATTATCATTACGGAAAACAATTTGTATTCAGCAGTGAATTAAATGCCCTGCAGCATCAGGTGCAGGATCAGATTCAGGAAGAAAATATAAAGTCCTTTCTGCGCCTGGGCTATTTTTTTCAAAGCAATACTCCTTATATTAATATAAAGGAATTACCTGCCGGAAGTTATCTGATTACTCCCGTGGATAATCCGAAACCGGTCATCCGCAAATGGTGGGATATTCATCCGTTTTATCAGCAACGATCCGAAGATGATTTTTCAACGGCGCTCGAAAAAACAGAACATTTTCTGCGCCGCGCTGTGAAACGAAGGGTAGAAGCCTCTGACCTGGAAGTGGGATCATTTCTCAGCGGCGGGATTGACAGCGGCCTGGTTACCGCCATAGCCAAAGAGTTTAACCCCGGTTTGAAAACATTTACCGTTTCATTTGAAGGCGAATATGATGAAGCGCCTCTTGCAAAAAAAGTTGCTGACAAATATCAGACTCAACATCAGGAAATAAGGATTTCTTATGAAAAT
This sequence comes from Chitinophagaceae bacterium, assembly GCA_026415715.1. Taxonomy (GTDB): domain Bacteria; phylum Bacteroidota; class Bacteroidia; order Chitinophagales; family Chitinophagaceae; genus JJ008. The sequence continues at coordinate 33,706 of JAOAGO010000017.1, forward strand.
CTGCCCGAAGAAGTATTAAAGATACTTTACAATTACGGTGAACCGTTTATGGACAGTTCGGCAATTCCCAGCTATTATGTAAGCCGAGAAGCAAAAAAATACCTGACAGTGATTCTGAATGGCGATGGTGGCGATGAATTGTTTGGCGGATACCGGCGTTATGTGCCTTTTGCCCGGTTTGATTTCTTTAAAACCCCGGGGTGGATAAAAAGTATTTCAGGTTTTATTCATCACATGCTTCCGGCACCAGCAAACAAAAAATCACTCTATAATTATATTTATCGCTTGGCTGATTTTGCCCGAAAGCAGGGCATAGCGGCATATCTCTCTGCCACGATTGATATTTTTGAAGGATACGAAAAAGAGTTGGCGGGCGGAAATGATTTGGCTGATGAATTAGTCCGGCACTTTGAAAAAATCAATAAAAGCCCGCTGAGCGGGTTGCAGAAAATCATGAATCTGGATTTTGATAACATTTTAGCCGGCGACCTGCTTGTGAAAATGGATATCGCCACGATGGCCTATTCGCTGGAAGGGCGCAGTCCTCTTTTGGGCAAAGAATTACTGGAATATATTCCCACGCTGCCCGATGATTTTAAAATAAAAGGAAAAACCACAAAATATCTGTTACGTCGTCTTGGTGAAAAATTTCTTCCTCAGGAACTGATACATCAACCCAAACGTGGCTTTGAAGTGCCGTTAAAAAAATGGGTAAACCGGGAATTGAAAGAAATTATTTTTTCCTTTTTACTTTCTCCGAACGCATACATCAAACATTTTATAAAAAATACATTTCTGACCCGGTTGTGTGAAAATAAAATACATTGCGGCCCGGAAAAAAGAGCCAAAATGTTGTGGACATTATTTGCACTAGAGGTGTGGTATCAAAAATGTTATAAACAAAATGCCTAAACTTATTCGAGTTACAACTGACCCTATTTCGCTTCATTCACTTTTAGCCAACCAAATGCGCTACATGAAAGACCAGGGATTTGAAGTAATAATGGTAAGCAGTGAAGGAGAATTTTGGCCGGATATTATACAAAACGAGCAATGTGATTACCGGATTGTACCCATGAAGCGGGATATCAATCCTATTGCAGATTTCATTTCATTAATGAAATTATATTTCTTATTCAGAAAAGAAAAACCCGATATCGTTCATTCTCATACACCTAAAGCTGGGTTATTGAGCATGCTGGCTGCACGATTGGCCGGGGTTCCGGTAAAAATACACACGGTAGCCGGTTTACGTTTGCTAACACTTAAAGGAATAAAAAGAAAAATTTTGTTTTTTACGGAAAAAATCACTGCTTGGGCTGCTAATCAAATCTGGCCAAATAGTTTCTCTCTGAAAGAATATTTGATTAAAAATAAAATAGCTGATGCAAAAAAAGTAAATGTGATTGCTTATGGTTCAAGCAACGGGGTTGACCTAAAAAAGTTTTCACCGGAACATTTAGATACAGAGGTGCTTACTGAAATAAAAAAAAAACTGGCTTTCAGTGAAAATCTTTTTTATTTTTTAAATATTGGTCGTATAGTCAGAGATAAGGGAATTGATGAAATTGTATCAGCATTTGTAGAATTAAATAAAGATTATCCGGATTTAAGACTAGTAATCATTGGTAAATATGAAGATGAACTTGACCCTGTATCGCGAATAACGAGAGAATATATCGAAAAACATCCGGGAATAATTCGAATTGAATGGACAAAAGAAATAGCCTGTTATTTACATTTATGTCATGTTTTTATTCATGCCTCCTATCGGGAAGGATTTCCTTCCATTTTACTTCAGGCCGGCGCCATGGAATGTCCCATTGTGTGCTCCCGAATTGACGGGAATACCGATGTTGTAACTGAAGAAACCGGTTATTTATTCACTCCGGGTAATAAAGAAGACTTAAAAACAAAAATGCTTGAATCATTTCATCATTACAAGCTTTTAAAACAGAAAGCGCAAAAATTAAAAAGTCAAATTAGGGAAAAATATAACCAGGAATTTGTTCATAAATGCATAAAAGATAAATATCTTGAACTTTTAAAAAAATGTAACAGCAAAAAGCCATGATTTCTGCAGAATACATATCAAGGAGCCCGATTACTGATAAAAAATATTTCATTCCGGAAAATTTTGATGATAAAAAGAATATTGAACGTTTTTTATTGCAACATCCGGGCAAAAAGGTTGTAGTAGTACAGGGATTGGGATTTGTCGGTTCGGTTATGTCTTTGGTGGTTGCCAATGCATTGACCGAAGAATATGCGGTTATCGGTGTGGATTTGCCCAAACCCCCGTCTTATTGGAAAATATGTTCGATTAATGAGGGGATATTTCCGGTTTTGGCCAGCGACCCGAAAATCAGCTTGTATTATGAAAATGCACGCAAGAAAAACAATTTATATGCAACCTTCGACCCTGAAGCTTATGCCAGGGCCGATGTCATCATTATTGATATAAATCTGGATGTAAAAAAAACCAACAGCGAAACCGGAGAGCTGAAAGACTTTGATGTTGACCTGACTCCATTTCGTAAAGCCGTAGAAACAATAGGAGAATATTGCCGGCCGGATGCATTAATCCTGGTAGAAACCACTGTTCCTCCGGGCACCACACAAAAAATCGTAAAACCGATTATTGAAGAGTATTTGCAAAAAAGGGGTCTTCCCGTTGATCAGATAAAAATCGGTCACTCTTATGAGAGAGTCATGCCCGGTCCGAAATACATTGATTCCATTCAGAATTTTTATCGGGTGTACTCCGGTGTAAATGAAAAAAGCGCCGACGCGGTAGAAGCTTTTTTACGCACCATTATCAAAACGGATGAATATCCCTTAACCCGTTTGGGTAACACACAGGCCACCGAAATGGCTAAAGTGCTGGAAAATTCGTACCGTGCCATGAATATCGCCTTTATGGTGGAATGGAGCCGTTTTGCCGAAGAAGCCGGAGTTGATATTTATGAAGTAGTGAATGCCATACGCATGCGGCCCACACATAAAAATATTATGTTGCCCGGGCTGGGAGTGGGAGGTTATTGCCTCACCAAAGACCCCTTACTGGCCAGCTGGGCACGAAAAAACCTTTTCGGGAGCAGCGAACCTTTATGGCAAAGCGAAAAAGGCGTTCGTATCAATGACCAGATGCCTTACTTTGCTTTCCGCTATCTGCAATCACAATATCAGCACCCTTTACAGGGTAAGAAATTGATTTTGCTGGGTGTAAGTTATCTGAATGATGTGGGCGATACCCGATATACTCCGGTGGAGCTATTTTATGATCAACTCAGACTTCACGGGTGTGCAATCAGCCTTCATGACCCTCATGTAAAATACTGGGAGGAAAAAGATCTCTGGATTCAGCAAAATCTGGAACAATTGCTGAATGAAGAATACGATATAATTTGTATTACTACCGGGCATAAAGAATACAGAAACAATCCGGATTTCATTCAGCAACTCCTGAACCGGAATTCCTGTTTTATTTACGACACAATCGGGGTGTTTACTAATGAAGAAATTAAACTTCTCCAGCAAAAGCATACTGTAAAAGTATTAGGTAGAGGAGATTTGTAAAAAAGTTGTTTAAAAATATAATTAAAAATTATAATCATCTATGTCAACAAAAGTTTTGATTTTAGGAGGCGCCGGCTTTATAGGGTTTCATTTGGCGAAACAATTGGTTGAAAAAAAATCTTATGAAATTACCCTGGCGGATAGCTTTATGAAAAAAAACAAGGACGAAGAATTTTTGAAGCTAATAAAAGAACAAAATATACGGCTAATTGAAGATGATTTTTCGACACAACAGGCATATCATCAATTAGATTCTACATATGATCAGGTTTATATGATGGCCGCTTTGGTGGGTGTTGATAATGCCAATCAATATCCTCATGAGGTAATTCGAAATAACACAGCACTTACTTTGTACACACTCGAGTGGTTGAAGAACAATAAAATCGGTAAGGTGATCTTTGCTTCAACCAGCGAAAATTATGCCGGAACAATTGATGCTTTCGGTTATAAAATTCCTACGCCGGAAGAAGTTCCGCTTACCATAGAAAATATTTATCATCCCAGGTTTTCTTATGCAGTTACTAAAATACTTGGCGAGGCAGGATTTATACATTATGCTTCAAAATATAATTTTGAAACCACAATTATCAGATATCATAATGTTTTTGGACCACGAATGGGATTTAATCATGTTATTCCTCATCTGGTTATTCGTTTCAGGAATAATGAAAACCCTTTTAAAATTTATGGTCATAATCAAACCCGGGACTTTTGTTATGTTTCCGACGCGGTTGAAGGAACTATCCTTGCCATGGAGAAACCCGGCACAAACAAAGAAATTTATCATTTGGGAACCGGTGTTGAAATTACAATTGAAGAACTTACCCGAAAAACCGGAGAATATATGAATTTTAAAGGCGAATATATTTATGCGCCGACTTATCCTGGATCTGTTTCCCGAAGATGTCCGGATACTTCAAAGTCCTACCGGCATTTAGGCTTTCAGGCAAAAGTAAGTTGGGAAAAAGGATTATATGAAACGATTTGTTGGTATAATAACTATTTCGATTCAGGACATACAGTGCCGCATGAAATAAAATTTTTATAGTGATATTTTTTAATTACATTACGAATCATGTATCTAATCATAAAGCGTTTTTTTGATGTTCTGTTTTCATTATTGCTTTTGTTAATCCTGTTTCCTTTATTTATATTGATTGTTATTGTAATGCTTTTAGCAGGGGAAAAGGAAATATTCTTTTTTCAGGAACGGGTGGGTTTTAAAAATAAAATATTTAAGATCTGGAAATTTGCCACCATGCTGAAAAACAGTCCCAACATGGGACATGGTGATTTAACGGTGCGAAATGATCCCCGCATCACTCCGGTTGGTAAATACCTCCGCATGACAAAGCTGAATGAACTTCCGCAGCTGATTAATATTCTCAAAGGCGACATGTCGTTTGTAGGGCCACGGCCGCTGATGAAAAAGGGATTTGACCGATACAGCGATGAAATGAAAGCCAAAGTGTACAACGTAAAACCGGGCCTTACAGGCATCGGCTCCATTGTATTTCGCGATGAAGAATGGATAGTTACCCACAGCCGGCTGAGTCCCGACGAATGTTACCGCCTGGAAATACTTCCCTACAAAGGAGCGCTGGAGTTATGGTATCAGCAGCACCAGAATTTTTATACTGATTTTATGATTCTGCTGCTCACGGCTTGGTACATTGTTTTTCCGAAAAGCCGAATGGTTTATAAAGTTTTTCCCCATCTGCCGCCGGCAGAGCAATATCTGCCACGGTGGGCTATTGAACAACGCCGATAATGTTTACCTTTTTTAAGAAAAAAAATGCCTTGTCCGGCGAAGTTGAAAAAATATTTTCACTTCTGCAGACCGATATGCATTCACATTTGCTGCCGGGAATAGACGACGGAGCAAAAGATACGGAAACTTCGCTGCAACTCATCAAAGGTCTTCATCAACTTGGCTATACCCGTTTGATTACTACTCCGCATGTTTTGTGGGATCTCTATAAAAACACTCCTGAAATCATAAAGCATAAATTACAAATTGTTCGTGAAGCCCTGGAGCAAAACAATATACCCGTTGAGATCAACGCTGCCGCTGAATATTTTCTGGACGATCATGTAGGGGATTTACTGAAAAGAAAAGAACCCCTGCTCGCTTTTGGAAAAAATTATGTACTGGTAGAATTCTCTCTTGCTTTTCCGCAACATAATATCAAGGAAATTCTGTTTGAAATGCAGATGCAGGGCTACCAGCCGGTTATTGCCCATCCTGAACGTTATATTTACCTGAAACAGAACAAACCCTTTTTTGATGAACTGAAATATAACGGATGCCTTTTTCAACTCAATCTGCTTTCGGTTACGGGTTATTACGGAAAAACCGTTACGGAGCTGTCCGGATATCTCCTGAATAAAAAATATTATGATTTGCTGGGAACCGATCTGCATCATGTCCGTCATCTGGAAATGCTTCAGGAAAGCAGCGCTCTGCGACAAATCAGAAAAATTATTGAAAATCACAATTTTTTGAATAACGAATTATAAAAAAAGGAACCGTTAACACGGGATAGCCGAACTTTTCTCCGTTCCTCTTGTAATAATTGATATGAACAGTTTCAGTATAAAGGATTTGGAAAATCTGACCGGTATTAAAGCCCATACGCTACGGATATGGGAGCAACGGTACAATTTTCTGAAGCCAAAACGCACTGAAACCAATATTCGTTATTATACCAATGATGAATTAAAGCTGCTGCTGAACGTATCGCTGTTGAACCGGTACGGCTATAAAATTTCCCAAATCAGCCGGATGAGGCCCGATGAGCTATCTGAGAAAATCAACTTATTAACAGATCCTAAGGCAGCTCAGGAAAAAGTAATTCATCAATTGGTGCAAACCATGGTAGATTTTGATGCCGATGGATTTGAGAGAGTCCTCAACCGGCAGATTCTGCTGAGAGGAGCGGAAAAAACATTCACCGAAATTTTATTTCCTTTTCTGGAGAAGATCGGAATACTCTGGCAAACCGGTAACATCATGCCGGCACAGGAACATGTTGTCAGTAATATTATCCGGCAAAAATTAATTTCCGCCATTGATCAATTACCACCGGTAAAACAAAATGAAAAACCGATTATTCTTTTTCTTCCTGAAGATGAATTTCATGAACTGGGGTTGTTGTTTGCCAATTATCTGATGAAAAAAAGAGGGATAAAAACATTATATCTGGGTGCCAATGTTCCTCTAGAGGATGTATTTGCCGTTTGTGAAATTATGAAACCTTCCTATCTCTATACGCATATTACTTCCACAGGTTCTGATTTTAATACGGATAAGTTTTTAAACTCAATAGCAAAAATTCTATCACCCTACAAAATAGTAATGTCCGGTTCTGTTACTTCTTCTTACAAAAAAGAAATCTCCCCCAACATTCAATTCAAAAAATCTTTGAGAGAGGTTATTGAATTTATTAATAATTTATAATTAATTATTATTTGAATCAGATTAACAATCTTTTTACAGTTTATTTTTTTTAAATTATATTATATATTTAAAATCAAATATTTAAGATAAAAATAAAACTTTAATTTATTAGTTTGATTTCAAAATTCAGTTTGAATAAATTTTTTTGTGAAAAAATTTTGTTTAACTTTACGTAGCCAAAAGTTAAACAAATGAAATCGCTCAATCAATCCTTCGATCAGTTGCTTCTTGAAAACACTTCCTTTTTGAAACCCTTTGCCATCAATCTTACCCGCGATAAAGATGCAGCTGATGATTTGTATCAGGATACGCTTTGCAAGGCGCTTGCCAATAAGGATAAATATCAGCAAGGCACTAACATCAGGGCCTGGTTATTTACCATAATGAGAAATATATTTATCAATAATTACCGAAGAAAATCAAAACAAAAAACCATATTTGATAATTCTCCCAATGAATACCTTCTTCACACCTCAGCTACAGTAAAAAATCAGGGTATTACCAACGTACAATTGAAAGAAATCCGGAAAGCCATTCATGAGTTGCCTGAAATCTTCAAAACACCATTCCTTCTCTATTTTGAAGGATACCGCTATCATGAAATTGCCGAAGCCCTTAACGAACCTCTGGGTACAATTAAAAGTCGTATCCATTTTGCCCGTAAATTGCTGAAGGAACAAATCAGTCGTTATTAACAGAATGTTTTCCGGAAAGAAAATTATTGTCATCGGTAGCGGTTTTGCCGGGCTGTCTGCCGCCACATTTTTAGCGCATCACGGTTTTCGGGTAACGGTGTTGGAGAAAAATGCCGTACCGGGCGGCCGTGCGGCACGTTTGGAGCATAACGGATTTACGTTTGACATGGGCCCGAGTTTTTACTGGATGCCCGATGTATTTGAAAGATATTTTTCTCTTTTCGGGAAAAAGGTTTCCGATTATTATACGTTGTTACGTCTGAATCCCTCTTATCGGATTTACTGGGAAGACGGTTACACCGATATTCCTGCCGGATATCAGGCTTTACAGTCTCTTTTTGAAACACTGGAGCCCGGAAGTGCAAAAAAGCTGGATGCTTTTCTGAAAGAAGCGGAATATAAATACAAGGTAGGCATGAATAATCTGGTGTATAAACCCTCGCGGTCAGTTACGGAATTTCTGAACTGGCCTACCCTGACCGGCATGATGAAACTGCAGGTGTTTACTTCCATCAGAAAACACATTGCCCGCTATTTTTCTCATCCCAGGCTCAGGCAGATGCTTGAATTTCCGGTGTTGTTTCTGGGCGCTTTACCCCAAAATACTCCTGCCTTATACAGCTTAATGAACTATGCCGATATCCGTGGCGGCACCTGGTATCCTTTAGGCGGAATGTATGCCGTGGTGGAGGGAATGCACCGTCTGGCAAAAGAAAAAGGTGTTGAGTTCAGGTTTAACCATGAAGTAAGCGAACTTCGTTTTTCGGGAAATGTAATTAAAGAAGTAGTAGCAAATTCCGACGCCTTTCAAGCCGATGCCGTCATCAGTACGGCAGACTATTATTTTACGGAAACGCATCTTTTGCCGGAAGCGCTCAGAAGTTATTCAGAAAAATACTGGGACAAACGGATCATGGCGCCTTCGGCGTTGCTGTATTACGTAGGGCTTGGTAAAAAACTTAAAAACATCACTCATCATGCGCTTTTCTTTGATGTTCCCTTTGAAAGGCATGCTGAAGAAATTTATTCCCATCCGCAGTGGCCCACCGAGCCTTTGTTTTATGTTAGTGTTCCCTCGGTAACCGATACTTCCGTAGCGCCGGCGGGTTGTGAGAATATCGTGATTTTGATTCCGGTAGCTTCAGGATTGGCGGGTGATGACGAAGAAATAAGAAAGCGCTATTTTCTAACGGTTGTTAGCAGAATGGAAAGAATTGTTGGGGAAGATATCGGTAATTCCGTTATTTTTATGAAATCCTATTCGGTAAGCGATTTTAAAAGAGATTATCATTCTTTTAAAGGAAACGCTTACGGCCTGGCAAATACATTATTTCAAACGGCATTGTTCAGGCCGGCCTGCCGAAGCAAAAAAGTAAAGAATCTGTTTTATGCGGGACAACTTACCGTTCCGGGTCCGGGGGTACCCCCCGCATTAATCAGCGGTGAGGTGGCAGCAAACTATTTAAGAAAAAAAATGTTTTAATTTAGTTGCATGGTATCATTGTTTCATAAAGTATCTCAGGATTGCAGCCGTATCGTGACGAAGAAATACAGTACATCCTTTTCTTCGGCCATTCGTTTGCTGCATAAAGACCTCAGAGCGCCGATTTACAACATATACGGATTTGTACGCTTTGCCGATGAAATTGTTGATACCTTTCATCATCAGGACAAACAGCGTTTGCTGGAAGAGTTCAAACGGGAAACCTACCATGCCCTTGAAAGAAAGTTAAGTCTGAATCCCATTTTAAACAGCTTTCAGCAAACGGTTCATCAATATCATATCAACCGCCACCTGATTGACGCTTTTTTTCACAGTATGGAAATGGATTTGACAAGAACGGCTTATGATAAAAGCGGATATCAGGAATATATCTACGGATCGGCGGAAGTGGTAGGGCTTATGTGCCTTCATGTGTTTTGCGAAGGCAATCTGGATTTATATCAAAAACTGGAAGCGCCAGCCCGTTCGCTGGGCGCTGCTTTTCAGAAAGTGAATTTTTTAAGAGATATCAAAGCCGATTATAACGGCTTGTCCAGAGTGTATTTTCCCGATTGTGATTTTAATTGTTTTACCGAAAATGACAAGCGGAAAATTGAAGAAGATATTTATGAAGATTTCAAAAAAGCCTATCACGGCATATTGAAACTCCCCTGGAAAGCCCGTTTCGGTGTGTATGTGGCTTACAAATATTATCTTTCGCTGTTCCGAAAAATACAACGCATGAAATCTTCCGTTATTCTGAATAAACGAGTACGCATTCCTAACTACCATAAGGCCATGATTGTGGTGAGAGCCGGAGTGAAAAACAAACTGGGGCTTATCTGATATGCAGGAAGAGCGGGTAATACTTGTGGATGAAAATGATGAACCGCTGGGTGAAATGGAAAAAATGCAGGCGCACCGGACGGGGGCGCTGCATCGTGCATTCAGCATCTTTTTATTTAATAAAAAAGGTGAAATGCTTTTGCAAAAAAGAGCTGATGATAAATACCATAGCGGCGGTTTGTGGACAAATGCCTGTTGCAGCCATCCCCGGCCGGGCGAAGAAATTGCGGAGGCGGCCCGAAGAAGACTGATGGAAGAAATGGGTATTGAAACCCGGTTGCAGAAAGCCTTTCACTTCATATATAAAACCCGGGTTTCCAACAACCTTACGGAGCATGAGCTGGATCATATCTTCACAGGCGAGTTTGACGGCCCTGTACCTTTCAATCCCGATGAAGTATCGGAAATTTGCTTTAAAACGCCGGCAGAAATCAGAAAATGGCTGAATACTCATCCCGAACAATTTACGGAATGGTTTCGTCTGGCGTTTGAACGGGTTCTGTCCTGGCATCAGCAACACATGAACGGAAAAAACGTATAATTTTACATATTATGCAAACGCTATATTACATATTGGTACTGGTATCTACGTTTGTGATTATGGAAGGCGTTACCTGGTGCACTCACCGGTATGTAATGCATGGCTTTTTATGGTATTTGCATAAAGACCATCATCAGAAAAGGCCCGGCGTATTTGAAAAAAATGATTTCTTTGCTCTCATTTTTGCCATACCCAGTTTTTTGCTTATTTATTTTGGCACCTTCCGGCATATCTGGTGGCTTCAGGCTATCGGTTTTGGTATTATGGCTTATGGCTTTGCCTATTTTCTGGTGCACGATGTTATTATTCACCAGCGGTTTAAATGGTTCAGCCGAAGCAACAATACCTATATCCGCGCCATAAGGTGGGCACATAAAATGCACCATAAACATCTGGGAAAACATCCCGGTGAGAGTTACGGTTTTTTATTTGTACATAAAAAATACTGGGACAAAGTAAGAAGAGATAAGCAACTGATGGCCGGAGAAGCCAAATTTGATTATGCCCCGGAACAAACAGCCGCATCGGAAAAGACATCTTCTTAATTTTTACATAATCTGGCCTTCATAAAAAAATATGATTTCATTATTGCCGGAGCCGGTTGTGCAGGTTTGAGTCTTTCGGTACATCTGCTCCGGTCGGGAAAATTTTCCGATAAAAAAATTCTGATTATTGACCGCGATGAAAAAAAGAAGAACGACAGAACCTGGTCATTCTGGGAAACCCGTCCCGGGCCTTTTGAAGAAGTGGTTTCCCGACGATGGACCCGCACCCGGATTCACGGGAAAAACGAATTTCTGCTATTGCAACTGCAGCCTTACGAATATAAGCTGATACGCGGGATTGATTTTTATAATTACTGCCTGGACTATCTCAGCCGTTTTGGTAATGTAGAATTCATCGTTTCGGATATTGAACGAATTATAAATGAAAACGGAAAAGCGAAAGTTTTTCTGCAACACGGCGAAGCTGAAGCAGAATTTGTTTTTAACAGCCTGCCGCCCGAACCGGTTTCTCAAACGAACCGGATGCATTGGTTGTTGCAACATTTTAAAGGATGGATCATTGAAACGGACGAGCCCGCTTTTACCGCAGATGAAGCTACGCTGATGGATTTCAGAGTATCTCAGCATCACGGCACCACTTTTGTTTATATTAAACCGTTTTCTTCCTGCCGGGCGCTGGTTGAATATACGCTGTTTACCGACCGGCTTTTGCGGCCGGAAGAGTATGATGAAGGGCTTCGCCGGTATATTTCCGACATACTGCAGGTAAAAAATTACCGCATAGCTGAAACGGAAAGCGGTGTTATTCCGATGACGAATTTTCCCTTTCCATCGCATCAGGGCCGGATTCTTTTTACGGGTACGGCCGGCGGCCTTACCCGCCCTTCTACCGGCTATACTTTTCGTTTTATTCAGAAGTATGCTTCTGCCCTTGTGCAATCGCTTATACGATACGGGCATCCTTATGCGGCAAAAAAGCCGTTGCCCCGTCGCCATTTTTTTTACGACAGCGTTTTGCTTCGTATTTTACGTAAGGGAACCGTACCCGGACATGTAATTTTTACCCGCCTGTTTCAAAGAAACGAACCGGCGGCTGTACTTCGTTTTTTAGACGGTGAAACTTCGCTGGCACAAGAGTTGAAAATCATTTCTTCGCTTCCGTTTTTTCCTTTTCTGAAAGCCGCCATACGGCAGTTGTAAATTATTCGTCGGGGTTAATCTGCATAAACTCTCTTTTCACTGCCTTGAGCATACTGAACAGTTGCGCTATCTGTATCAGTAGCAAAACCCAAATGGCCAGCAATACATACCACGGCAGCCTGACAGCTTCAATTTGTTTTGTTTCTTTTGCAAATTTTTCGTTGTAAAAACGGGTGACGGCAGACCCGAAAGCCATGCCGGCCAGTAAAAAAGAAAGCAGGGAAAAAACGACTTTCAGAAACATAATCCGCATGGTGGAATATCCTACCTTAAAATTTTCAAACACGGCGGCCATCGCAATCAGCGCCAGGGCAATCCAACTCCAGTTTTTGCTGAACCATTCATCGCGTACGGTAAGGTTCAATACCAGAATAATGAGGAGGGAAAACAGTCCCCAGGGAAAGAGCAGAAAAAAAGAAGGTTTTTGATTAGCGGGTCGCATAAAAAAGGTTTTGCTTCAGAAAGGTAATTTATTTTTTCTTGCTGGGCTTTGTTTTGGTATTCTTTTTCGTGATGGGTTGCGGGGCATTCAAATTATATTTTAAGGATGACGGATTGCTGGAATGATTTCTGAGAATTCAGAGGCTGACTTATTTTATGCAGAGAGGGAAACCAAAGGACGGATGATGAGCGAACCGGAAGGTGAAGGGCTGCGGCGGCCGGAGGGCGGCCGATATGCCATGGCAGTAAGGCCGGCCTGAGTTTCGGTTTTACCGGAACGAAGGCGGAACCCCGAAGGACGCCGGACCGGCGGTGATGAGCGTATCAGCCCGCCGCCGGCGGGCCGATGACAGCCCCAAAACCAAATGAAAAAAATTACAACAACATTTCAGTAGAGCGGTAAGCCGTGTATGCGTATGTTTTTGAAATGCCAGATGATTTCGCCTGCTTTTATGAGCTCGGCTTCTACCGTTCCTTTCCAACTGATTTTTTGAACTTCTTCGCCGGCTTCTTCGTTGCCGAGTGTGGCCGTGGCCAGGTAACGCCCTGTGAAGAAGGCTGAATTGTCGTGTATTTCGCCTGATTCAATTTCAAATTCTTCGAGTTCTATGTCGTCGTATTTTTCTTTGAACGCGTTGAGGTATTCGGCAAAGGCTTCCATGTCGTCAAAATATTTTCCGTTGAACAAAAAGCCGGGGTTATCTTCAAGGCCGGTTTCTGTATTGAAGGCGTGTTTTGTGAAGATGAAATTCATTAAATCGTAATCCAGTTTTTCGGCGCAGACAGAGTAATCGTTCGGATGAAATTCTTCGTAAATAAAATTATAGGTGAAATCCGGCATGTCGAAGTCGTTGATTTCAAAACGGAACAGTTCTTCGGTGACAAAGCGGTAAAGTTCGGCCGCAGGGATATGGGGATTGATTGCATCTACATTGATGTTATGGTTGGCGAGATGATTTTTTAGCGATATCCATGCCTGTTCCGTTTCTTCCTGCGGAATTTCATGAGCCGGCCTGAAATGTGCGGGCGAACCGGCTTTTTCAAATACGGTGATGATTTTGCTTTCGTCGAGTTTTTTTTCGAATTCCAGAATGTTGCTGAGAAATTTATGTTCCACTTCGGGGGGCAGTTCTTCGTTGCCCGTCTGATGAAACCGGGCACCCCGTTCCAGCATAAGTTTCATTTTGATGAATTCGTTTTCGGCTCTCAGCCTTTCTTCCTCGCTGAGGTTTTTGTATTCATCATCCATAACAAAAGTTTTGGTACAAGTTACGGTGTTTTTTCAGAAAAGCGAGAGTTGGCGGTCAGGTCCGGTGGTTTTTTCGACAGGTGGGGATGATTTTTCTTTGTCGAGGCCATACATTTTTTTCCAAATCTGAAATTGCCGGGCTATGACTTCGGCATAGGGCCCTTCGCCAGTCATGCGCAATCCCCAACGGCTGTCGTTTACTTTATCGCCATGGCTTTCCTGAATCATTTTCCAGACTTTTGCGGCGCGGTCGGGAAAGTTTTTGTGCAGCCAGTCATGAAACAAAATCTGCAGCGCGCCGTTAAGCCGGATAAATGTGTATGCCGAAAATAAGGCGCCATGTGCAGAGGCGGTACGCATGAGGGATTCCATTTCATGGTCATTCAGGCCGGGTATTACGGGCCCTATCATAATACCGGTTTTTACGCCGGCGCTGCTGAGTTGGGTTATGGCGTTTAGTTTTTGAGCAGCGGTAGCCGTGCGGGGCTCCATGAGCCTTCTGAGGGGTTCGTGAAGTGAAGTAATGGTAATCATTACCGATACCAGGTTATGTTGCGCCATGCGCCGGAGCAGGTCAATATCTTTTACCACATAGGCATTTTTTGTAATGATGCTGACGGGTTGATGGTGATTCAGGCAGATTTCCAGCAGTTTTCGGGTGAGGCGGTAGCGCTGTTCGGCCGGCTGATAGCAATCCGTATTGCCGCTAAGCGTAATGGTTTCGCCCTTCCAGGCGGGGCGTTGAAGAAATTTTCGTAGCAGCACGGGCGCATTGATTTTTACAATAATTTTTCGTTCAAAATCCAGACCGGCGCTCATATCCCAGTATTCATGCACATTGCGGGCATAGCAGTATATGCATCCGTGTTCGCAACCGGCGTAAGGGTTCATGCTGTATTCCATGCCTACGTCGGGACTATCTACTTTATGCACCAGACTTTTGGCCTGTTGTTCAATATAGAGGGTTTGGGTATCCTGTGTCCAGTCATCAACGGCTTCCGTGAATTCGCGGCTCAGGCGGTGGCGGTGAAAGCGGTTGGGCGTATTCAGCTGAGCGCCCCGGCCTTTAAGATATATCATGTTTCTGCTGTTTTTGTGTGATGCGCACCCGCTTTCCGGAAGATGGGTCTTACTGCAGACGCCTGATTTCCGAAAAAGGGATACGTCGGAAAAAATATCTAAAAATTTTAGCTGCAAGTTACTAAAATTTTTAGTTTTACAAAAAATTGAATCATGGAAGAGACGGTATTTTATTCTTCGGCCTGGCGGGGCAGCAAGCAGTTTACATCGCGTACCGTGCGCACGGCAGAGGCTACCGGATTTGGGGCGCCGGCAGATGATTATATGGAGCGCGGGATTGATCTGAATGAGCAACTGATACGCAACAAGCCGGCTACTTTTTTTTTCCGGATGCGGGGCGATGCCATGGAGGGTTTCGGCCTGTTTGACGGAGATATTCTGATTGTGGATCGCTCTGTTCAAAACATTAACGGCCGTATTGTGGTGGCCGTGCTGAACGGGGAGATGCTGGTGCGGCGGTTTCATAAAAATTTTACATCGGCTTTTTTGATTCCGGGGAATGAAAAATATAAGATTATCAATCTGGCCGAGTTCAGTGATTTTCAGGTGTGGGGGGTGGTAACGTATGCCATTCATTCGCTGGCCTGATGGTTTGGGCGCAAGAGATGTTTGGCATTGGTGAAGCGAAGTGAGAATGCGGTAAAAAGGAAGGGGTCAACGGGTGGATACAATTTCGGGTTTCCCTGGCGGGGGTGATATTGCCGGACAGAAGGGATTAAAACAACCCGGGCTGAATGGAGCGGTTAAAGGGTTTTTTGCCCAGGTGTTCATAGGCTTTGGCCGTAGCTTCACGGCCGCGGGGTGTTCTTTGCAGAAATCCTTCCTGAATGAGGAAGGGTTCGTACACTTCTTCTATGGTGCCGGGCTCTTCGCCTACGGCCGTAGCGATGGTGGAAATGCCTACGGGGCCGCCTTTAAATTTTTCGATGATGGTGAGTAAAATGCGGTTATCCATTTCATCCAGTCCGTATTCATCCACATTAAGCGCTTTGAGGGCATGCCGTGTGATATCGAGGTCAATTTTTCCGTTGTTGAGCACCTGGGCAAAATCTCTTACTCTGCGTAGCAATCCGTTAGCTATACGCGGTGTGCCCCGGCTTCGGCGGCTGATTTCTTCAATGGCCTCGGGGGCGATGGAAACTCCCAGTAGTTTTGCCGAACGTTTTACGATAGCGCTGAGTAAAGGGATGGAGTAGTACTCAAGGCGGGATTTGATGGCAAATCGTGAAAGGAGGGGCGCCGTCAGCAGTCCGCTTCGGGTGGTGGCGCCAATGAGGGTAAAAGGGTTAAGATTGATTTGGATACTTCGGGCATTCGGGCCGGAGTCAATCATTATATCAATGCGGAAATCTTCCATGGCAGAATACAGATATTCTTCCACCACGGCGCTCAATCGGTGAATTTCATCAATGAAAAGTACGTCATGAGGTTCAAGGCCGGTTAGCAGCCCGGCCAGATCGCCGGGTTTTTCTATGACGGGCCCTGAAGTTTCTTTGATGTTTACGCCCAATTCATTGGCTACGATGCGGGAAAGAGTGGTTTTGCCCAGTCCGGGCGGTCCGTGAAAAAGAATATGATCCAGGGCTTCTCCTCTGAGTTTAGCCGCTTTAATAAAAATTTTAAGGTTTTCCACGATCTGATCCTGTCCTGCAAAATCATTGAGTACGGAAGGTCTTATGGAATTTTCGAAAGCCAGTTCGGCATCGCTGAGTCCCGTTTTTAATCGATTCAGATTGGGATTAGGCATGCGGAAGATTAAAATAGCGAGGTAAAGCTAAGCAAGATTTGGCAAATGCTGAAAGAGAAAGGAGAATATAAAAAAATTGGAAGGCCTAAGAATAGGCCCTCCGCATTTTAACCATTAAACCTTAAAGCAGAAAAAATGTATGCAAAGTTACTTGCTGACCACTTTTAAAGAAACTCTTCTGTTCATAGCTCGTCCTTCCGGTGTGTTCTTGTCGCCGATTGGCCACTGCGGCCCGTACCCCTCAGCGCCGGTTATGGCTGAAGTATTCATTCCCATTTTTACCAAAAGCTTGGCTACAGTTTCAGCCCTTAATTGAGAGATTTTCATGTTAGTTAATGAATCTCCGGTATTATCCGTGTAACCTCCAATTTTGAATTTAGCGTTTGGAAAGGCTTTGGCAATTTTTACAATGTTTTCCAATTGTTTCATGGATTCATCCGTTACTTCGGTTTTTCCGGTTTTAAAGCGCACATTGGTAAAGTCGAACCAGTTTCCTTTCACCGTATCAATACCCTTAGAATTATCTTTCAAAAATTCTACCAATTTTGCTTCGGTGCTGTTTTCCCCTACTTCCAGCTTTCCGGCATTATTGGGAAGTTCAATAGTAATCATATTACCGACGTCATAAACGAAATCACCGGTAGCCGAGTCAAGAGTTCCTTTCACGGAGGGCAATTGCCCATCGGTATCTGCTATTGTTCCCGAAGCGCCTTTATTGCCTTTATTAACAACAGCGTTGCAACCTTGTTTACTTAACAAATACCATGCTAGAAGGGAAAGAAGCAGCAGTAACAGCAAAGGCATTAACCAGGCCATGCGTTTGCCGTTTTGGCTGATCTTTTCCATTTTTTCCCTGATTTCTGACATTTTCTCTGAAGCTGATTTTAAGCCCAAAGTAGAAACCAGTGAACCTAGGCCTGCTGGTATAGCTCCGAGAATAGAAGTATAATTAAAGCTGAAAATATTTGATAATCCTTCGGCGTTTATTCCGTTTTCCGTGGCGAACTTACCGAGGCTATGTAAAGCCGCCGACGCTGCCATATTCATTAACGAAGAGGCAGAAGAAGTTTTGATTCCCGCAAATGAAGCAATGGCAGAAATAATACTTCCTGCTTTATCACCCAATAAATTTTTAATCAATTCACTGCCACGTTCCAGCAAACCGGCATTTCCGATAAGGCCGGATAAGTTGCTGAATAAACCGGACTGATAGGTGTTTTTGGCAAGATTCAACACCTCATTGGCGCCGGACTGGCCGGATGTAGCCTTGTTCGACAAGGCCCCTGTCACAGCGGGTAAAATTCCGGAAAGTGCTTTTGAAATATCGGAATCTTTTTCTCCCAAAAAAGAAGAAATATTGCCAATCAGTTGATCGTCAAACTGATTTTTTAATATATCAAGAAGATTGAAATTCATATTTGAATAAAAATTTCACTGCTAAAAAAATCAATTTATCCGGTTACTTGAAAATTTTAGCCCATTGCCTGAAAAAATCGGTTGAAACCGAGTATTAAATCGGCATCAGGAGAGTTCATCATCCACTGTTCTCTTTCGGAAAATTTACATACCCCGGGATAATCTCCTTTGTAATTCCCTGTGTTGCAGATAATCTGAAAATGCAGGTGAGGAGGCCAGCCCACATTTTCTTCAATAGCTCCAAGCCGGGCAAATACCTGTCCGCCACGAATTACATTTCCTTTTTTTAAAGCAAAAAGCGAAGATCGGCTTAAATGTCCGTATAAGGTATAAAACACAAACTCATCCATTTGATGCTGTAAAATTATCGTAGGTCCGTAGTCGCCCATCCGATGATTATCGGCAAAACTGTGGACTATGCCGTCTAACGGCGCCATGACTTCAGTGCCTGCTTTTCCCCAAATGTCAATACCCAGATGAAATCGTCTGGGTTCATCATCCTGGCCCTTGCCGTCAAAAACCGGGCTAAAGCAATACACCTTTCGCAGTTCACCGTATCCGCCAAAACCGAAAACTGCCCCCGCAGCTCTGATTTTTTTGAAAATATATTCCGAAAATTTCTGCGGACTGCTGAACACTTCTTCTGTCAGTTCCGTATTGTTTTCACTTAAATCCAAAGGGCATAAATCGCAGGCTGTTCGGTACGGCACCACCTTATTAAAAGTTTTTTGGTGTTTTAACAGTGCCTCAATCAATAGCCGGGGTTGATATGATGCCATGAAACTGATTTGTTAAATCAGGTTTTTTATGCTTATGAGAAAATAAGTTTCTGTACTGCAATAATACAAAATCACAGGCCGAAAGATGTTTAATCTGAAAACCTTAACCCCCTGAATTTACATTACTTTTACTCCCCGAAAAAAATCCATTCAGACATGAAGGTAGAAACCATGCGTTTCATTGATAAATGGGCAGGCATACCATTATGCTTTTTGATGAGTCCTGTTGCCATGCTTACGGATTTTTTGCGTGGCTCCGGGCAAAAAAAAACGGATCTTTCCCGTACACTTTTTATTGAACTTTCCGAAATGGGAAGCGCCATACTTGCTGATCCGGCCTTGCGAAAAATAAAGAAGCAAACCGGCGGCGAACTTTATTTTGCCATTTTTAAAAAAAACCATAAAAGTCTTGCCATACTGAAAACCGTACCGGAAGAAAATATTTTTAAAATGGATGCCTCACATTTTGGGAAGCTGGTTGTTGAGGTAATCCGATTTGTCATCTGGTGTCGCCGGAAAAAAATAACGGCCGTCATAGATCTGGAATTATTCTCCCGTTTTACAGCCCTCCTTTCGTTTTTCAGCGGCGCAGCATTTCGCATCGGTTTTACCAATCTGCACGATGAAGGTTTGTTCAGAGGGTGGCTCATCAACCGCGGGGTACGGTACAATCCGCATGTGCATATTGCCGTGAATTTTTTATCACTCACACATAAAGCACTTGGCCAATTTTCAGGTGCCTACGCCACAGCGCCGGTACACGATGAAGACCTGATTCTGGCCCGTGCAGAAGTTTCTGAAGTAGCGATGCTTCAGGTAAAAGAAAAAATCAGGCAGTTATATCCTGGCTGGAATCGGCAGGAGGTGGTGCTTATGAATGTCAATGCATCCGATATGTTGCCGCAGCGCCGCTGGCCGGCCGAAAATTTTGTGCAAACCGCTAAAGAACTGATAAACCGATTTCAAAACATCATAATATTACTTACCGGCGCACCTGACGAAAAAGATTATGTTGAACAGGTAGCTTCACTGGTGGCTCATGAGCGATGCATAAATGCGGCGGGCTTTTTTTCTTTCGAAGAACTCATTCCTCTGTACCGTCTCAGCACTTTCATGCTGACCAACGATTCCGGTCCGGCTCATTTTGCATCGGTTACTACATTGAAGGTTTTTGTTCTTTTCGGTCCTGAAACGCCAAAGCTGTATTTGCCTTTGGGAGGAAATGCGGAGCCTATTTATCTCGGCCTTCCATGTTCGCCTTGTGTAAGCGCTGCCAACCACCGCAAAACGTCGTGCACCGAAAGGCCATGTATTACCGGCATTCATCCGCAGAGGGTGATTGAACGCCTGCGTGAATATCTGGAACAAAAGAAAACAGTGTAGAATGTATTTAAAAACTGAACCAGAGCGCTTTGCATTACTGTAAACATTTCAGATAAATTTTTCGTGATGAACAGCCTTTTTTTATTTACAGCAAAAACTAATTGATGTTTTTTATCGGTCGGGTAAAAAAGAATACGCTGAATGAAAGCGGTATTCAGAACAGATTGAAAGAATAGTCAATTATTTTTATATACAATAAATAAAAAAACCGGCAAGTAGCCGGTTACAATAATGTGATACAAATGAAACGGGTTAGCCGGATCAATAATTCCGGTTATAATTTCCGTAATTCTTTTTATATCCTCCGCCGAAGTTTTTCTTACGGTATCCGTTGTTTGAAGATTCCGGGCGAGGGCGACTTTCATTAACCACAAGGGGTCGTCCATCCACTTCGGAGCCGTTGAGCGCCTGAATGGCATTTTGCGCTTCGGTATCATTTTGCATTTCTACAAAACCAAAACCCTTGCTGCGCTGAGAAAATTTGTCGCGTACAATTTTGGCAGAAGCCACTTCGCCATACGGGGCGAACAGATTAGCCAGATCCTGATCGTTGAGGTTCCAGCTGATGTTTCCTACATAAATGTTCATTGTGAAAAATTTAAAAAAACAAAAAAAGTGTTTTGCAGTACACAGACACAAATGAACATTTACATCAAAACAATGGAAACGTTCAGGACCTATATACTGAAAAGAACACAGTTACCTTACAAAGATAACTTTTCTTTTTGAAAAGAAGGTTTCAGTACAGAAATATTTTAATGGTTTTAACGGAATTTACCGTTGTTCCTTTATTTCGCAATCGTATTTATTCGCAAACGGATAATTTAAGGTACAGGGTCATATCCGCTTCCCCCCCAGGGATGACAACGTAACAATCTTCTCAGAGTGAGCCGGAGCCCTTTCAGCATACCGTATTTTTTTAATGCTGTAATCGCATATTCCGAGCAGGTAGGCGTAAACCGACAGGAAGGGGCCTTCCACGGAGAAATGACCAATTGATACATTTTAATTAAAAAAATAAAAGGAAGGCTAAGAGCCCGCAGAATGAAATTCATGCAAACATTTTTCTAAACGTATAATTATTTTTTTTACTGTATTAAAAATCACATCGTAGTTTTCCACTTCTCTCGCTGTATATATAAAAAAAACATGCAATCCCGTATTTTCTGCTTCAAGCCTTTTTTGCAGTGGTAGTTTTTGCAGTCTGTAAGCTTCGCGGATCAGTCGTTTTAACCGGTTTCGTTGTGTTGCTTTATTAAAAATCCTTCTGCTTACGCTCACTCCGAATTTTAGTCCGCATTCTGACAAAAAACGGTAATTTACTTTAAAAGGATATACAACAAAAGATTGGCCTGTCTGAAAGAGCTGTTCTATTGCCTTTCTGCTTTTCAGCCTTTCATGTTGGCTCAATGTAAATTGCTTAGGCATAAATTAAAATTCCCCCGTGAAAACGGGGGAACAAAATTTAAAAAAATTCGGTTTTCAGAAAAGTTATTTCAGTCTTCGTTCATCAGAGACAGTCAGTTTTTTTCTTCCTTTTTTTCTGCGATTGGCAAGTACTCGCCGGCCGTTGGCCGTTCTCATTCTTTTACGAAACCCATGTGTGGTTTTTCTTCTGCGGCGGTGAGGTTGATAGGTTCTTTTCATAAAACGTATTGTTAAAGGCTGAAAATCAGCCGGTTAGTTAATTCAAAGCAAATAGTCACGATCTTTCCCTTTTCAGGGGGAGTGCAAAGGTATATAATGAAACCCAGATAATAAAACCAATTGCCGATTTTTTCAAATGCTGTGTTCAACAAATAAGTGCAATTTTTTAAAAGGGAAAGGAAAAAAGCTTTTAAGGGCTTTTTTCCTTTAGACCG
>JAOAGO010000018.1 GCA_026415715.1 Chitinophagaceae bacterium
GAGCTTTTGTTTCGGGCGCAGGGGACTTTTGATTTACCGTTTTGGGCGGCTGTTTTTGTGTTGGGTTTTGGGAAGTGGCCTGAATAGACAATAAGCAGATTGCAAACAAAATGAATAAGCGATTTGACATAAGAAAGTTTTAAGCAAATTATTAATCTTTTTTTATACTATATTTTAAAAAATTAAACTCATCCCGGCATGAAAAAAAATTTAACTACAGAAGGCGTTGATACCCATTACGTATTCTCATACATTAATCACATCAGCAAACCGGCGTCAGATAGACTTCGCTGAAAATCTTGATCTTTTCAAAATGTTTTTTCTTTTTATCCATTGCCGGGTTGCCTTCTATAGCGTTCATTTTACTTTTAATGCTTTGCAACAGCGAAAGCCTTTGCTGAAGACAATTTATCTTCTTTTCTTTTTTGGGGTCGGGATTTTCGTTGTTGGATTCGGTAACGGTGCACAATTCGTATTTGGTTTCTAAAATCATTTCTTCCACTGCATCTTCGGGATTGTCGTAATCCATGATGGCTTGCTGTGTTTGCGGATTATTGATTTGATTTCCGCTTTTTGCCTTTTGTAAAGCCTCATTTTTTTTGCCGGCCACTTGTTTCTGAAATGTCAGAAGCTGGTTTTTAGCTGCCTGGCAAGCACTGTATCTTGCCGGTTCGTTCTGTTTTTGGTCCAGTTCCTGTTTCTTTTTTTCAATTTCTTTTTCTTTGTTGAAAAAAGTTTCTTCGTCAAGTTTTTTAAATTT
Organism: Chitinophagaceae bacterium; assembly: GCA_026415715.1. Lineage (GTDB taxonomy): Bacteria > Bacteroidota > Bacteroidia > Chitinophagales > Chitinophagaceae > JJ008. Next base: position 761 of record JAOAGO010000018.1, read on the forward strand.
TGTCGGGTCAAAACAACGCTGCACGACCTGAATGTCTTCAATTTTTGCGTTATAGGCTCCTTCCTGTACTTCCATGATGATAAATAATCCTTTATCTGTATTCAGATAGCCAACGCCAAAGTTTCCCAAAAAGGCTTTGTTGTTGATGTTTATTTCAGGCGGATAATCCTGTCCAAAAAGAAAATATACTGCCGGGTCGCCGTCTTTTTTATAAGCCCGGGCTTTGACTTTCCCGCCGCAGTAATCCCGACGCTCGGTTTTTCGGGTCAGTATGCCGGGTATCCGTGTTGATATGTTGTATTGGTATCTGTCGGTGTTTGAAGTTTTTACATAATATTCCAGCTGATTGACTTTTTTTGTTGCAAAATAATGATACATCACACCGGCTAAACCAATTAAATTAAAATTAAAACGACTGTTTTCAATATTCAGTTCGCAGTCGGCTGTTCTTGTATTTGGTAAAGGATTATATCCTATGAAACCGTCTTTCGTATTCAGCATTAAACAAAATAACGAGCCTGCTCTTTCCGCCGCCATTTTTACTACAAATGTTTTATCAAAACATAACATTTCGGCATTTGGCGCAACCGGCTTGGGCTCGGATTTGCCTTGTATCACATCGGCGTTGTACACGCTGTTAAGATACGCTGCATACGGCCCGGTAAAGAATGTAATGGAATCTGTCCGTGAAGGCCTTCTCGGCTCGGCGGGGCGTTGAGCCGATGTGGTAAATACCCATAAGGCAAAGGATAATAAGAAGAACAGAAGACTTACCGATTTCATGATAAGGCAATATTATTTATGATGGTTAATAAGAAATTTTAAATATTGTATCATGCTTCATGGGAACAGGAAATGAAATCTCTTTTAAATGAACAGGTATAATAGAATTGAATTAAATTTCATCTGAAGCAAAACCAACTTTTAGCGATGCGAAATGATTTATACTTTCTTCCCCTTTTTTATGCATCCTAAATTACAAAAATATTCCGGACTTCATTTTTTACTTTATTAAATTTTGCATAAAGTCAATTAAAATTTTGTTCATCTTTTTTGCTTTCAAACACTTTTTGCACATAAGAAAGGTTTTCAAAAAGTATTGTTACACGGCATTTCATTAGTTTATATATCATGAGTGTTTTTTATATCAGGGTTGGATAAGTAAAAAGCATTTCGGGATGATTTTTATTTCCGTGCTGAGAGGAGTTTCTGCGGGGTCGCCGTCAATATGAAAAGCGGCCCCGGCGAGATTTCTGATAAATAAAGAATCGCTTTGAATATAAAGAATATTGTTTTTAAACGCAGCCTGTTCAGACAGCGATACCGGCCGGTTGAACTTAAGTACCTGCCGAAAGACATGATATATTCCCTTTAATTTAGGCATTTGTTTACATAAAATCACATCCAGCAGTCCGTCATCCAGCCGGGCAAAGGGCGCTATGGTAAAATGGTTGCCGTATTGATTGCTGTTGGCAATACTGAGAAAAAATGCTTTTGCTGAAATTACCGCTTGATTTACCGAAATTTCAAATGGATAGGCGGGTGCACTACGGTATTTGCTGACTACCATTTTTGCATATGTTAAAAATCCTCTTTTGGAGCTTTTGGAAAACGCATGAGCTATTTCGGCATCAAAACCAAATCCGCAAAGCATGCAGGCAAAACGGGTTTCTGTTTTTTTATCGTAGAAGTTTAATATAGAAATTCCATCAACCGGTCTGGCTTTTGCCTTCAATATAACGTCCATCGCTTTTGCCCGATTTGCGGAAATACCTGCGGCGTAAGCCAGGCCGTTACCCGACCCCACAGGCAATATGCCAAATCTGACATTATGATTTCGGAGATGAGCGACAACCTGATTTACGGTTCCATCGCCACCGGCTACTACAACATCGGTAAAATGTTCGTCCTGAATAACAGAATGTAATGCGCTGTAATCGCCGTCTTCACGGGATGTCATCATTTCAAAAGGTATGGCTTCTGCTTTGGTTTTTTGGATGATGAGTTGACGAAGAATGGTTGAAGATGCTTTTCCCGTTCCGGCAGCGGGGTTTATGATATACAGAATTTTTCGCATGAATTATTCAAAAATCAACGTGGCCAGTTGAATTTGCCTGTCGGGCATCATCATTAAAGGGTTAGGAGGCGATATACGAAGATTGATTCTTATCTGTGACTTTTTTAATTTGGCCAGTTTTCTTATCTCTTTATTAGAAAAGGAGGCTTTCAGGCCGCTTCGTTCCATAAGCACCTGGCCATTTTCGTTGGTTAATTCAATGGAATACTTTCTTTCTTCCGGCGAAGAAACCACGCAGATCACCTCAAGCTGTTCGTTTTTTTGCAGTTCAGAGCGTTTTATCCTTATTTTATTTTCCAGTTCATTTTCAACGGAAGCCGTAAGCAAAATTTTTTTATTGTGCAAAATGGTCCATTTGGTCTGCGTATGCGCCAACTGAAGAGTACATAACATTAAGGCAACAGTAAAAAAATGTTTCATGGCTTTTATTTCTGAAGATGAAATTTCTGAAAAATTTTCATAATCACCAATGCAACAAAGCCGAAGCCCAGGTAAATCCGCTTCCGAAAGCAGCGAGGCAAACAAGGTCTTTTTCTTTCAGAATTCCTTTTTCATAAGCCTCACATAAAGCAATGGGGACTGAGGCGGCGGTGGTATTTCCGTAATATTGAATGTTGTTAAACACCTGATCGTCGCGTAAGCCCAGTTTTTTCTGTACAAACTGGCTGATTCGCAGGTTGGCCTGGTGGGGAATCAGCAGTTTCAGATCGGCAGGCTGATATCCGTTAGCATGGAGAGCTTCCAGAATCACTTCCGGAAATTTTTCTACGGCGATTTTAAAAACTGCCGGCCCGTCCATGTAGGGAAAAATCTGTGCCTTATCAATCATTTCATGGCTGATGAACATTTCTCCTATTTCAGCTTCGTTGAAGTTGGCCAAAGTGCGGTCTTTTACCCAATAATTGGCATGTGTTCCCGGGTTATACATCGCCAAAATTTCGGCTTCGGTTCCATCGCTGTGCAAATGGGTTGAAAGAATGCCCCGTCCTTCTTCTTCTTCGGCGGGTTGCAATACGACGGCGCCAGCACCGTCGCCGAAGATTACCGATACGTTTCGGCCGCGGGTGCTGAAGTCCAGAGCAAAGGAGTGTTTTTCGGAGCCCACCACTAACACATTTTTATACATTCCGGTTTTGATATACTGATCGGCCACACTGAGAGCATACACAAAACCGCTGCACTGATTGCGCACATCCAAAGCGCCAATCGTTTTCATGCCCAAAGCTCTTTGAAGCAACACGCCGCATCCCGGAAAATAATAGTCAGGGCTCAGGGTAGCAAACACAATAAAATCTATATCTGAGGGGATTAGTCCGGCTCTTTCAATGGCTATTTTGGATGCTTCGGCTGCCATTGTAGTGGTTGTTTCTTTTGTGCGGTGCGCATACCTACGCTCTTTAATACCTGTTCGTTCCTGAATCCACTCGTCGCTGGTGTCCATGTATTTTGTCAATTCATGATTACTTACAACTTTTTCAGGAACATACATGCCGATTCCGGCAATTTTACTTCTTATCATGGCAACAATTTAACGCGGAAAGTTAGGAAATTGAATACAAATGAAACGATTTCATATGAAACCGTTTCGGCACGTAACTAAATTTTTCTTTGTTTTGTATTGCAAATCCTTTTTACAAAAAAACCTATACTACAGTTTGTTTGCAGTTTAATTTTACAAAGTGAACGCTGATTTCGTTAATATCAATCATGTATTAAAGCAAAATTTTGACAAAATTTTTGTTGTAACCGTATCTTCTTTTACCGAGCGGCAGGAAAAAATGAAACAAAAACTTCAGGGCATTGATTTTGAATTTTTTTTCGGCGTGCATAAAGATGAGATCACCGATGATTTTATGGCTCATGAATATGTGTACGACAAAAAAAATACTTTATCGCCGGGGCATTATTTTAAGCCCATGACAAAAAGCGAAATGGCCTGTGCCCTTTCGCACCGCCGGTTGTATGAGCATATCATTGAGCAAGGCATCCAAAAATCACTGATTCTGGAAGATGATGCGATACCCGCGCCGGAAAACCTGCAGCTTTTAAATGAGTACATGAAGCATTTACCGAACGACTGGGAATTTTTATATTTCGGATACTGGAAATATGAAAAAAGAAGCTTCAGCTATATTACAAAAAACCTGTTTTACCGTTTTCTTTCTCTTGCCGGGTTAAGCAAAATGCACTACGAAAAAGTAAAAAATATGTTGCCCCGTCCATATAATGCTTATTGGCAAAAATCCGGACTTCACGATTATTCGCATGCTTATGCGCTGACTTATTCCGGGGCCTGTAAGCTTAAAGAACTTCAAACTCCCTTGAAATTCAGGTCAGACAATGCTTTCAGCGCTTTAATTTTGGAAAACAGGCTACGAGCATTTACCCCCGGAAAAATATTTTTTTATCAGGATGTGCATTTAGATAAACAAGCGGCCTCAACCATTCGGTAATCCGAACTGTTTAATAAATTGTAAATTAGTAATTTTGTATATCGTTTAAAAAAATGATAAAGAAAATCATCATATCGGTTATAATATTTTTTTATTCAGGAATATTTTCCGCCAGTCCGCAATGCTCTATTTGTACAAAAACGACGCAGCAACTCGGTGAAAAACCGGCCAAAGGAATTAACGCAGCGATTCTTTATCTGGCGCTGACACCTTTTATTGTGGGCGCCTATATCGGATATCGCTGGTGGCGAAATCAAAAAAAATATTAATTAATTAGTTTTTAAGAGTTGGCGATAGACTCAAAAATAAATTCGTTTAAGAGTTTTGCTTTTTTCCGTTTTATTTAAAATTACATTTATGAGTTGAATTCAGCTTTTTTTAATTTTTACAATGATTTACTATCAAAAAAATCAATTTAAAGATTAAAAAACCAAATGCAATTCAATAAATGTTTTTTTAGTTCGTGTATTTGAATTATATGTTTTTCAAACAAAAAGCTTTCAGCTTTTGAATTGCTCGATGCAAACTTCTATTGTTTTCTGATGCCGCTTCCGGGGACCATTTATTAATAATAAAATCTGAAAGAATAGAATTATATCCTGGCCCTTGCTTACCCGAGCCAAAAGGTATAATATCTTTTACTTTCTTTCTTTTACTCTTTTTGGCCAACTTAATAATAAATTGTTTTGGATCATCAATTTCATCAGTAGGATTTTTTATTTCTTTGGGATTAATTCCAAAAAAATTGGAAAATGATATAGTATCAGCCAATAACCATGCTTCCACTTCTTTCACTGCTATCTGAAATAAACAATTCTCATAAAAATTAAATCGAATCCATTCTGAAATTAATTGTTTAGGACATTTATATGTGTCAAGATCGGCTATAATTATATGGGGTACAAATTGTGAAGCATCATTAAAAGATTTTATTTTTTTTCTAATATAGTCAATCCCTTTTAAACCCAAAGGAAATTCAGGGATAAGATCATTTCGATATACTTTAATTAGTTTGTTTAAAGCTTCTGATTGAAGCCAATCTTCTACAACTGTTTTTATAAATGAAGGCATGATTAATCGAATAGGCTTAACTGTGCAGCATTTTTCGGGGCCGTTTTGCTAAAGATAAAATCACCAAGAGGTACATCAGATTGCATATATGTGCGTATTTCATTAAATTTTATGGATTCGGATATTTTACTACCTTCTTTCCCATCAACTGTTATTAATAATACCTCTTCCGGAGCAATTCCTTTATTGTTTAAAATTTCATGGCTGTGTGTAGTCAAAATCACTTGTCTTTTTGAATATTTCTTTTTTTGAAGTTTGTAAATAATATCCGGTAGTTGCATAACAATGGCAGAATGAAGGGACAACTCGGGCTCTTCAAGGAGTATGGGCTTGGAGCCATCTTGTAGCGCCCATAAAAGTCCAATTAAACGAAGTGTTCCGTCAGAAAAATGTTTTTCCTGATGTTTAACACCTTGAGGGCGCCACTGGCTAAAAGTAGCTTCAAAATGCGGCACACCAAGTTCATCAGTTGTAAATATTAGTTCTTTTAAATTGGGAAGCGCTATATGAAGCGCTTTTTCAATTTTCGTTAAATAGGCTTTAGCTGTTTTTTTATTCATCAGTCTAACCCTTTCTAAGAAGTCTCTACCATAATAATCTTCTCCTTTTGAAGTTTTTAGAAAAGATTTCGGGTCTCTGACAAGCTGTGGTATGAGATGTAGATAAGAAATTTCGCCTAAAAAATCAACAAATTCTCTAAAAGACTCATTAATGCTGGCTTGTTCTAAAAAGGTAAATTCTAGTTGATAATCACTTTCTTTATTGTCGTAGGGTCTTTTAATATAAATTTTGCCGTTTTTTAAATTTTTTAAAAATTCTCTTTTTACGATTGCTCTTAATTCAGAAATGCCTCCGCCGGTTTGGTTAAATGTTAAGTCATATTCCCAGGCAGGCGTATCAGTCGCATCATTCACAATAATAGAAATAGAAATATCAGAATTTTTTCTAGCTGCCACACAGCGAATTTTAGAAATGCCGTCGCGAATCTGAACAGCCTCTTGTAAACCACCTCCTTGCTTTACGATATCTCTTAGAAATCGAATAGCGTCCAGAAAATTACTTTTTCCGGAAGCATTCGGCCCCACAATGAATACCCTATATTGAAGATTTACTTCGGCTTTGAGAAAATTTTTCCAATTAACTAATTTTATTTTGGAAATTCTCATTTGAAACGGTTGGCAGTAAAAATAAATGATGGTAAAATTAGAAAATAAAATCTATTCCGAACTTTTAATTAAAAAGTCTTTTACTCTTAACCGGGAATTCTGGAAATATACTTTTCTATCTGTTTGATTTGTTCTACAATTTGCGGCGTAGTGGGTTTGAGCGCTTTGGCTTTTTTGAAGAATTCTTTTCCGGCTCTGAATTCTCTTCGGTTGAGCATGATGTTACACATTTGCAGGTAAGCTACGGCCTGATTTTCTTTATCGGGCAGACCCTTTCGAATGGCGGCGCGGATATAATTTTCAGCCTGTTTCATGTCGTTTTTCTGCATGGCCAGCATACCCATCTGCAACATACTGGCCCCTTCGGCTTCTTTCATGGGCATACCTAAGTCCAATCCTTTTTTCATCAACTTCTCGGCCGTTTCAAAATCTTGCTTAGTCATGGCAATATTTCCTTTCAGCGTATAATAAACGGAACGTATCGGCTTGTACAAAAGGTTAGGATATTTTATGGAATTCAAAATTTTTTCGGCTCCTTCAATATCGCCGTTCTCCAGGTATTCCTGAATAAGACGCAAGGGCCCGAAAAAGAAATGCCCCAGCACCAGGATAAATCCAACAAAATACAATGGAAATGCCGGCCAGAATCCGGCAGCCATATTTACAAAAACTCCTCCAGCCATGAGGAATAATCCAATCCAAAGCCGATAACGGATAAGAAAATTATAAAATTTCATTTCAGCAGTTCTTTACGGGTTTTTTGTAGCCCCGACAGGAATCGAACCTGTATCAAAAGTTTAGGAAACTTCTATTCTATCCATTGAACTACGGGGCCTAAGCTGTTTTATTCAAAAACTTTAATCACGATATTTTTCGTAATTTCTGTTTTTTACGAAATTTGAGGGTTGCAAAGATAAGAAACGGGTCGTTTATCTCAGGTTAAGGTTTCAAAGGATTTAAATTTAAATGATTTGACAGAATCAGAACTCATTCAGGGGTTAAAAGAAAAAGACGAAAAAGCGTTCCGGCATCTGGTGGAGCAATTTCAGGATCAGGTGTACAATACGGTTTTAAGCATTGTGCAAAACCCGCAGGACGCCGAAGATGTTGCACAGGAAGTATTTATACAAGTGTATCGTTCAGTGAGCAGCTTCAAGGGCGAATCCCGCCTGTCTACCTGGATATACCGGATTGCCACTACCCGTGCGCTGGATTTGCTGAGAAGTAAAAAAAGTAAAAAACGGTTCGGCGTTTTAACAAGGCTTTTCGGAAACGACAATGAGCCCGTTTTTGAACCCGGCGACTTTAACCACCCCGGTGTGGCCCTGGATCGTAAAGAAAATGCAGCCCGCTTGTTTAAAGCCATTTCCCGGCTTCCTGATAATCAAAAAGCGGCTTTTATATTACACAAAATGGAAAACCTTAGTTATCAGGAAATTAGTGATATATTGCAGGTGTCGGTACCGGCGGTAGAATCATTAATGCACAGAGCGAAAGCAAATTTGCGGAAATGGATTGCCGGTCAAACGGACTGAAATTTGAAAAAACGAAAGTTTTGAAATATGTTCACGTCAAATACATAGCAATGAAAAATAAAGATTACCATATAGAAGAAATTTTAAACAGCATTGAAGGCATCCGAAGAGCTTCTGCGCCTGAATTTTTTTATACCCGCCTGAAAGCCAGGATGGAAAAGGAAGTTCAGGGTGTTTATGCAATGCCCGGTTTATTAAAGCCTGTTTTTGTTTTGGGCATGCTGGCCGTAGTCATATTTATCAATGCATTTGTGATTTTTAATAAAACTTCCGCATCCGATGAACTTCATCTGGCCGGAAACGATACGGATCTGATTCAACTTTATGCTTCCGAATATACTCCCGCCGAGATAGGGAATTTATATGATTTAAATATTGAAAAGTAGGCATGAAAAATTCCGGTAAAATATGGATGTGGGCAGCATTGATTTTACTCATATCAAATATAATACTGCTCGTTTTATTACTTGGCGACAGAAGAAAAAAGCCGGATAAAGGACGCCGCGAGGCTTTTGAAATGATTGCCCGTGAACTGAAAATGACGGAACAGCAGAAAAAACAATACCGGGAAATGCGGGAAGCGCATTTTAAACAGATAAAACCTTTAGTGGATTCCGTAAAAAAACTGAAAACAGGTTTATACTCCATGATGAAAGACGGCGTGGTGGATGAAACGAAGGTGCAATTTCTTGCGGGTCAGATCGGTCAGATGCAGTCCGGCATTGAACAAGAAATGTTTCATCATTTCCGAAGGGTGAGAACGATATTTAACCAGGAACAGCAGCCCAAATATGACTCCATCCTCATACGAATGATACAAAGAGACAGAGGACGTAAAGACTCATCAGGGAAATCCCGCTAACCCGCTTCAGGCGTAGATTTTTTCAATAGCATCTTTGTATTTTTCCATTATCACCTTGCGCTTCAGCGAAAGTTTCGGTGTCATTTCGCCGGTATCAATACTCCACTCTTTCGGCAGCAGTTCAAATTTTTTTACCTGTTCCACATGATTAAAATACTTGTTGAAGCTCTCCACCAGGTCTTTATACATTTCAATAACCTTAGGATGTTTGACCAACTCTTCGGGACGGGTTTCCTCTATGTTGTTTTTTCTGCACCATTCCAGCAGGTTGGGAAATGAAGGGACAATGAGCGCACCCACAAATTTTCTTTCCGGACCTACCAGCATCACCTGTTCTATAAAGGGTGACTCTTTCAGTTTGTTTTCGATTGGCAACGGAGCCACATATTTTCCTCCGCTGGTTTTAAACAGTTCTTTTTTGCGATCGGTAATTTTAAGGAAACGATTGTCAACCATCATGCCGATATCGCCGGTGTGAAACCAGCCGTCGGGGGTAATCACTTCAGCAGTCAGGTCTGGCCTTTTATAATAGCCCATCATAATATTCGGACCTTTGCAAAGAATTTCACCGTCTTCGGCAATTTTTACCTCTACACCATCAATCAACGGTCCCACAGTGCCAAACATACGGTCTTTTTCTTCAAAGCGATTTACGGAAATGACAGGTGAGGTTTCGGTGAGGCCGTAACCTTCCATGATCGGTATGCCGGCGGCTGTAAAGATGCGAATGAGTTTTACCTGACAGGCAGCGCCTCCGGTAATAATGCATTTCACATTGTTTCCCAGGGCTTCGCGCCATTTTTTAAAAATGAGCTTGTTGGCAAGTTTTAATTGCAGATTATACCAGAAACCCTGGTTTTTATTGATTTCAAATTTTTCAGCCAGTCCGTGCGCCCAGAAAAACAATTTCTTTTTTATACCTTTCAGTTCGCTTCCCTTCTGCATGATTCGTTCATATACTTTTTCCAACAGTCGGGGTACGGTAGTAAAAAGATGCGGCTTAACTTCCCTTAAATTATCACCGATTGTTTCCAGGCTTTCCGCATAGTATATGGATGTACCTTTGAAGAGATACAAATAGGTAACCATCTTTTCAAATATATGATTGAGGGGAAGGAAACTCAGCGCTTTCAGATTTTCTCCGGGAGGAAAACAAGGTATGCTGGCCATCACGTTGGAAAGGATGTTGCGATGACTCAGCATTACTCCCTTAGGTACTCCGGTTGTGCCTGAAGTGTAAATAATGGTGGCTGCATCTTCCGTACCGATGCGCTCTGAAATTTCACGGACTTTTTCTTTCAGTTCCGGTGTGGCAGCGGAAAGCAATTCTTTCCAGTGCCGGGCATTGGCCACATGCTCAAACGTAAATATTTCTCTGATGGATGGCACCCGATCTTTAATGCTCATCACTTTATGAAACAATTCTTCATCATTTACAAAAACCACTTTCACTTCTGCGTCTTTGAAAACAAATTCCAGTTCGTTTACACTGATAGTGGGGTAGACCGGAGTGAGCAAGGCTCCGATTTTTTGTACTGCTAGATCCACCATAACCCATTCAGGTCGGTTTTTGGATATGATGGCTACTTTGTCGCGTCCTTCCACTGTCATGTCGTTCGGACCTATACCGAGGCTGAGCAAACCGGCGCTCAACTGATCAACGATTTCGGCCACTTCCTGTGTGCTGTATGTTTTCCATTGGCCTGCTGATTTACCGGCAAGCATAACTGGCAAAGGGGATCGTTCCAGATGGTAGGCAATGCAATCGAAAAGACGTTTCGGTTCCGTCATGGCACATTAAATTTTAAGCAGGAAAAATTAATATAATGTGCTGACAAATTAAGGAAAAAATCACAAAAAAGAAAAACCTGAAAAGCCGCGTATGGCAATATTTTGCTTTAATTTTTTTGGTAGTATTGTCCTGCCGGCATACGGAATACCCTGTTTTTTTGAAATCCTATGAATTTGTTGTACTCCTGCTGGTGCGATTTGATCCATTTGTCATAAGCCGCCAGGTCTTCTGCCGGGCCGAAAAGCCATCGGTTATAGGCTTCAAACATGCCTTCAGAAATCAGCTGTTTCAAATAATCAAAAAGCCGAAAAGGAAATTTGTTTACGTTATTTTTATCGGCAAACCAGTCCAGGATAAAGCGGGTGCGAATCATGATCAGAACATCCGTGTTAATTCCTTTATTAACCATTGAAGAATAACGATTCATAATTTCCAGAAACCTGCGGGCAAAGGGATTTTTATTGCTTTCTTCGCTTTTCAGCAAATCGGTTTCCGAAAAAAGTTTTTCTTTATAACCTTTATAAAGCATTTCTTTCATAGCGGCACAGCGTTCACCCGTCGTTTCCATGTTTACAAATATTTCGCCATACAGTAAGCTCCACACTTTGTCTTTGGTAAAGAAATAATAGCGGGCAGCATTGTAGTAATTTCCGCTATAAGAAGGATCTACCTTAATGCCTTCTTCCCAGAATTTGATAGCCGAGTAATCTTTTCGTGCCCAGAGGTATTCTCCGTATTCGCTGAGCAATGGCCCGCTTTTGGGAAATTTACGAAGCGCTTTTTTATATACTTTTTCAAACTCTTTGGCTTCTTCAATAGCCCTGTACACCATTCCGGCAATCTGATAAGTGGTTTCATCGGCATCTTCCCTTTCTATTACATTTTTTACATTTTCCACGGCACGGGTATAATCACGTTTCATGTAATAACTTAAGATCAGATCTTTATACAGCTCCAGGTTATTTTTCTCTTTTTCCAGCGCACGGCTCAGCAACAGAACCGCATTGTCAAAATCGCCTTTCAGCATATAATTTTTTGCCGATGCATGCATCTGTTTCACATCTTCATTTTGAGCTGATAACGGCAAGGAAAGAATACAGATAAAAATCGTGAGAATGAAAAACCGCATAAAAGTTTTTAAAATAGATGAAAATTCAGGGTCAGATGTTGCAAATGTAATATTTCTGTTTTTCAGTTTTCAATAAGATGTGTTAAAAGCCCGTCGCGAAGCTTGGGTTCAAACCAGGTGCTTTTCGGGGGCATGATGTTGCCGCTGTCGGCTACGGCAAGCAGTTGCTCCATGGTTACCGGATACAGGCTGAAGGCAGCTTTCATTTCGCCACTGTTCACTTTTTTTTCCAAGGCTTCCCATCCGCGTATTCCCCCCACAAAATCAATTCGCTTATCGGTACGTAAATCCTCAATGCCCAGAATTTTTTTCAGTATGTTTTCAGAAAGGATGGAAACATCCAATGAGCCAATGGGGTCGTCGGGAAAGCTGCCCGGCCTGCATTCAAGTCGATACCAGCTTCCCTCCATATACAATCCCATTTCATGCGGTTTGGATGGTTTGAAAGGCCTGTCGGCCCGGCTGACAGCGAAGTCTTTCTGTAGCCTTTCCAGAAACTGTTGAGGCGACAATCCGTTCAAATCGCTGACGACACGGTTATAATCCCAAATACAAAGCTGGTTTGCAGGAAAAAGAGTAGTTAAAAAATACCGGGCATCTTGTTTATCTGTTAATACCCCGGAAACTTTTGCGGCCGAGGCTGCCCTGTGGTGCCCGTCGGCAATATAGGTATGGGGTACATACATTTCAAACAAATGCACCAATGAATCAATGATTTTATCATTATCAATTATCCAAACAGAATGATGTACGGAATCGTTTGTCGTAAAATCATATACCGGATTATTTGTCGCTTTCCAGCCATTAATGAGTCCGTTGATTTCCGTAACATCCCGATAGGCAAGAAATACGTTTCCCGTTTGCGCCGAAGTGGCAAGAATATGATCAATTCGGTCTTTTTCTTTTTCCGGACGTGTGAGTTCATGTTTTTTAATGATATCGTTTTTATAATCTTCAACGGAGGAAAGACATACGAGGCCCGTTTGTGCCCGGCCATTCATAACCAGTTGATAAATATAAAGACAAGGTTTAATTTCCCTGAGTAATATGCCCGACCCGATAAAATGCCTGAGGTTTTCGGCTGCTTTTTCATAAACGGGCTTGCTATGCACATCAGTATTCTGTGGTAAATCCACTTCTGAACGGGTAATGCGAAGAAATGAATAAGGATTATCTCGGACTTCTTCTATGGCTTCGGCAACGCTCATTACATCATACGGCCGGGAAGCTACCCGTGCAGCCAGTTCGGGTGCGGGCCTCAGCGCCCTGAAAGGTTTGATGATACTCATTTTTATCCGTATTGATTGGCAAAATCTTTCATCAGGTCTGTTATGGCTTTTACGCTTTCCAGCGGAAGCGCATTGTACATGGATACTCTGAAACCACCCACGCTGCGATGTCCTTTCACCCCAATCATACCTTCCGCTTTACAACGCTCCAGAAATTTTTTTTCCAGCTCCGGGTTATTTATAGTGAATACGGCATTCATCCGGCTTCTGTACTGTCGTGAAACAGGAGAGGTAAAAACGGGTAAAGCATCTAATGTATCATAAAAAAGTCGGGCTTTTTCTTCATTATGTTGTTCTATAGCTTCTACTCCTCCTTTCCCTTTCAACCACCGGAGCGTGAGCAAAACGACATACACGGCAAACATCGGCGGCGTATTGAGCATGCTGCCTTCTGCAATGTGATTTCTGTAATCCATCATGGTCGGAAGAGTTCTTCCTGTTTTTCCCAGCAGATTTTTATTTACAACAACCAGCGCTACGCCAGCGGCGCCCAGGTTTTTTTGTGCACCGGCATAAATCAAGGCAAACCGGTTAAACGGCAAACGACGGCTCAGGATATCGCTGCTCATATCGGCAACCAACGGCACTCCGGCATCAAAAGGTATTTGTTGCCATTGGGTGCCGGAAATTGTTTCATTGGTTGTTATATGCAGATAATCCGCGCCGGGAGTTATGTGTAGTTGCTCCGGGAGGCTATAATAATTATTTTCCTTTGAAGACCCTGCAATTTCTATTCTGCCTACAAAACGGGCTTCGCGAATGGCTTTTACAGACCAGGTACCAGTTTCGGTATAGCTGGCAAATCCCTTTTCGGATAAAAGATTCAGCGGGACCTGAAGAAACTGAAGTGTGGCGCCACCATGAAGAAACAACACCTCCATTTCATCATTCAACGACATCAGTTCACGCACCAGTTGCCTGGCCTCATGCATCACTTCCTGAAACGTTTCGGTGCGATGTCCGGTTTCCAGCAGTGATAAACCTGAATTTTTGTAATTCACCACGGCACGAGCCGCTTCTTCCAGAACTTCCTTAGGCAGAATGGCCGGGCCGGCGCCGAAATTGTGAACAGTCATGGAGCAATAAAATATTCAGACAAAATGCGTCGCAAAAGTAAATAAAGCAAAGCGAAGGGGAAAATCCGGAATCCCTGAACGTTCATTTACTGTGTCATTAGAACCGGAAAAAGTTTTTTGCGCTTTTCAGGGTCATTCTTCTATTAAAGTAACGCTTATGCGTATCTTTGAATCAGCAGCTATGTCAGAGCCTCTGTATTATCACGATTATCTGCAATTAGATAAAATTCTGAATGCCCAAAGTCCGGAAAGCCAAAGAACCCAACGGCCGGCCCATGATGAAATGTTGTTTATCATTGTGCATCAGGCCTACGAGTTATGGTTCAAACAACTACATTATGAGGTGGATTCTGTTTTGGAAATCATGAGCCGCCCCCGCCTGAACGATAATTCACCCGAACTGCAAACCGTGGTACACCGGCTGCAACGATGTGTTGTCATCCTTCGTTTGCTGGTTCAGCAAATAGATGTGCTTGAAACCATGACGCCGATGGATTTTCTGGACTTTCGCGACCTGCTTCGGCCCGCCTCAGGCTTTCAAAGCTGGCAGTTTAAATGGCTTGAAGCCAAGCTGGGATTGAAAGTAAAACACAGGCATGCCGGCGAATATTTTCTTTTGCCCCTGAAAACCGAACATGCAGAACTTATCATCGGGGCGGAAAGAAAACCTTCGCTGCTGAATCTGGTAAACCGCTGGCTTGAAAGAATGCCGCTGGCGCCCGGATGGGAAAAAGAGAATCCCGAATCCTTCTGGATGATTTATCGTAATTTATACAAAGAAAGTCTCGCTGATGAGGAATCGTATCATTTAGATGCTTTTGATAAAATTTTTGGAGAAGATTGCCCGGAACGTTCATTAAGCGCTGCGGCATGCCGTTCAGCCTTATTTATCATGTTGTACAGAGGATATCCTTTGCTTCATCTTCCGTTTCAACTCATACATGCTCTTTTAGACATTGATGAGCAACTCAGCAACTGGCGGTATCGCCATATGAATATGGTGGCCCGTATGATAGGAACCCGAATCGGCACGGGCGGGAGTAGCGGAAAAGACTATCTGAAAGACGCGGCCGAAAAGCATTACATTTTCAGGGAGTTTGCCGCACTGTCCAGCTTTTTGCTGGAACGGAGCAAACTGCCGGCTCTTTCCGCGGATTTGGAAAAAAAACTGGGTTTTGAGTCAGACTGACTTTTTGATGTTATACACTGTAAACTACCGCACATTTACGTTTAATGCCAGATATATCATCACGCCAAGCGAAATGCCGGCAGTAAATAAAAACATGATGCTGCTTCCAAAGACAGTCCAAACCGCCCCGGCCAGAATACTGGCCAGTAATATGCAAATGCTTTCGCAACTGGTATAAAAGCCGATAGCAGTGGCCGTATCTTTAGGGGACGAGAGATTGGCTATCCAGGCTTTGATAACCCCCTCGGTTGCCGCGGCATAAATACCGTATAAACCAAACAAAGAAAAAATGGCCGGAAGGGAGGGCTGAGAGGCAAAACCCCCATATACCACAGCATACACCAAAATTCCGGCAAGAATTATTTTTTTAAATCCCAGCTTATCGGCAAGCCAGCCGGCCGGAAAGGAAGCAAGGGCATATACCAGATTGTAAAAAATATAGGCTGCGATGGTAATTGTTTCTGCCGTCAGCGTTTGCCCGGAAAAGCGAATGGTGACATTTTCTAAAGATTGTCGGGTCATTAGCAGTAAAAAAACATCGGAACTGTTCACCAGAGAAAAGGCCAGAAAGGCCGGTACGATTTTTCTGAACAGCGGGTTTGCATTTTTCCAATACTGGAAATAGGAAAAAAAATGTTCGGGCTGAACCGATTTTCCCTGAATTTTTTTTTCTTTAATAAGAAAGAGGAGGAGTACGGAGAACAAACCGGGAATAAAAGCGAGATAAAAAAGGGTTTCGTACCGGCCCGGGAACTGTAAAAGAAAAACAAAAGAAAGCATCGGCCCTATGGCAGCGCCCAGGGTATCCATGCTGCGATGAAAGCCGAATACCCTGGCTTTGGTCTGTGAGGTGGCTTCGGCAGAAAGCAAAGCATCCCGGGGTGCGGTACGCATCCCTTTGCCCAGCCGGTCAAGCGAACGGGCTAAAAAAATCCAGGGAAGCCATGTCCATACGGCCATCATCGGTTTGGAAATGGCGCTTAGTAAATAACCTCCTTTCAAAAAAGGAAGTCGCTGCCCTTTAAGGTCACTCCATTGCCCGAAGTATCCTTTGCTGACTCCGGCTATGAACTGTACCAGGCCTTCTAAAATTCCAATCAGAAAAATACTGAATCCGATTTCACTAAGATATGCCGGCATTACAGGATATAACATTTCACTGGCTACATCGGCCAGCAAGCTGACAACCGAAAGCAAAATCACCGTACGACTGATAATTTGCATGGACCATTCCGAATGACCGTAAGATAGCATATTTGAAAACATAGTATCAGGGCACCTTTTAAATTTTTAAAATGAACTTAAAAAGTATCCGGGGAAGGAAACTTCTTTGATTTTTCCGATTATTTATTTCACCTTTGCCAACGAAATAAAGCGGGACAATGGGACTTTTTAACTGGTTTACGCAGGAAATAGCAATTGATTTAGGCACAGCCAACACTCTCATCATTCATAATGATGAAGTGGTGGTGAACGAACCCAGCATTGTTGCTTTAGATCGTAATAATCCGAAAAACGTACTGGCGGTGGGCAGAAAGGCATTGATGATGCATGAAAAAACGCATGAAAATATCCGGACGGTAAGGCCGCTGAAAGACGGGGTGATTGCCGATTTTAACGCCGCAGAATTGATGATCCGGGAGCTGATCAAATTGGTTACTCCCAAAAAATCGCTGTTTCCTCCCAGCTGGCGTATGATGATCTGTATTCCTTCTTCCATTACCGAAGTGGAAAAAAGAGCCGTAAGAGACAGTGCGGAGCAGGCCGGCGCCAAAGAGGTTTATCTGATTCATGAACCGATGGCTGCGGCACTGGGCATTGGTATAGATGTGGAAGAGCCGGTAGGCAACATGATTATAGATATTGGTGGAGGCACGACGGGAATAACCGTGATTGCACTGGCCGGCATTGTATGCGACCAAAGCATCCGTATTGCAGGAGATGAATTTACGGCAGATATTATTGAGGCTTTACGACGTTATCACAGTTTGCTGGTGGGCGAACGTACGGCCGAACAAATAAAAATACAGGTTGGCGCAGCGCTAAAGGAACTGGATAATCCCCCGGATGACTTTCCCGTTAACGGAAGAGACCTGGTAACCGGCATACCCAAACAAATCATGGTAAGCTATCAGGAAATTGCTGAAGCGCTGGATAAGAGCATCTTTAAAATAGAAGAAGCCATCTTAAAAGCATTGGAACAAACTCCGCCCGAGCTGGCTGCAGACATTTACCGACGAGGGCTTTACCTGACAGGCGGAGGAGCTTTATTGAGGGGGTTAGATAAGCGGTTAAGTCAGAAAATTAAACTGCCCGTGCATGTTGCGGAAGATCCGCTGAAAAGCGTAGTTCGCGGTACGGGTATAGCGTTGAAAAATTACAACAAATACCCCTTTATCATGCGTTAAAAACGGAAAGGCTATAAAGTGATAAGTCTTCGCTTTTAATATAGTTCGGGAAGAAGTAAAAAACATATGCTTTGTAAAATGTAAAGTATGGTATGCGCAACCTTTTTCTGTTTCTCGGCCGCTACAAATATTTTCTGACATTTCTCTTCTTTCAGGGGGTTGCACTCTGGTTTTTATTTCGATTTAACCGTTTTCATCGGGTTCGTTTTATGGGGGTGGCCAATGAAATTACCGGCCGCATTAACAGTCAGTATAATCAACTGGAAGATTTTTTTTCTCTGCAAAAAGAAAATGAACGACTCCATCGCTTTAATGATTCGCTGTTAAATTATTTGCCCTACAATTTTGTAAAAGCCGATACTTCAGTAAAAATTTTTCGGGATTCCCTTCGGTATGATACCGTTTTTTTCTCTCGTCGTTATCTGAGCAGGCCTGCCGCGGTAATTTATAATACCACAAGTTCTTCCAAAAATTACATGCAAATCAATAAAGGAGCTTTGCATGGCATAAAAGACAATATGGCGGTAATCAGTTCCGACGGGTTCGTGGCGGGCCTCGTGGTGAATGTAAGTCCGCGGTTCAGCCAGGTAATGAGTTTGATACATGTGCAAAGCAGGGTGAGCGCTTCAATTAAGCGAACCGGCCACTTTGGCACCGTATTATGGGACGGAAAGGATCCGATGCGGCTGACATTGAAAGATATACCTAAGGACGCAAAGGTACAACGCGGCGATACCGTGGTAACCAGCCCCTATTCTTTTCATTATCCTCCGGGATTTGTGATCGGATATGTAAGCGAAATAATAAAAGATAGAGGAAGCAACTTTTATATTCTGAAAATAAAACCTGCCGCAGATTTTTTCAACATACAAAATGTACATGTAATTGAAAATCTTGACCGGACCGAACAGGTACAGTTAGATAAAGAAACCCGAAATAAAACAGAAAAAGAAAATTAAAAAAGGTGAGTGATTTTATCAGATACGGATTGCGCTACCTCATTTTATTACTGACTCAGGTATATCTGTTGAATAAAATTCCGCATCTTCACCGTTTTATTACGCCATATCTCTACTATCTGTTTATTTTATGGCTTCCGTTTCATATGCCCCGGCAGCTTTTAATTTTTATTGGTTTTATAACCGGATTGATTTTGGACTATTTTACGGTTACGCCGGGCTTACATGCGGCCGCCTGTTGCCTGATTGCTTATGTCAGGCCCTTTTTACTGGACCTCCTGCTCCCTAAAGAGGTTTCGGAAATGAATTATAAAGAACCTTCTCCCACCTCTTTAAACTGGGGGCCTTATTTATTTTATGCAATGGTTCTTACATTGCTTCACCATGGCTATCTTCTGTTTCTGGAATGGCTGAGTTTTGGCCGTTTTCTGGATTTTGTAATCAAAGTAATTTCTACAACCTTTATCAGTTTAATGATGATTCTTGCTGTGGAATTGCTTTTTCCTCGAAAAAAGAAAGTGCGGGCCTAAACAAATAATCTTTTCTTTCAGCTTTTCTCATACAAATTCCTTACCAAAGTTTTGGAAACCGAACCTTCATTGTCGTAACTTGCACAATCAAATTCAGGACAAAAGGCAATACTTTTTCTTTCTCCCGGGAAATAATTTTTAAAAATGCCAGTTTACAACCAATCCAGAAACCGGTTTATAAAGATTATTATTGCCCTTACTTTTTTGATTATAACGGTACAGCTTTTCAAACTCCAGATTCTTCCCAGCCGGTTTCAGCAAATGGCACGGGAAAATGCGATTTTTGCCAAAATTAAATATCCGGAAAGAGGAATTATTTATGACAGAAACGGGAAAGCCATCCTGAACAACATCATTAGTTACGACCTTGTGGTTACCCCTTCGGAAACAAAAGGGTTGAATGTGCCCGAGTTTTGTTCACTTTTACAGATTGATACGGCCGAGTATAACAAAAAAATTGCAGAAGCCGTTTTCAAAAACACGGCGCTGAGGCCCTCCGTATTTCTTGAGCAGCTGAGCCCGCTACAAAAAGCCCGTTTTGAAGAAAACAGCTGGAAGTTTCCGGGATTTACACTGGTTGAACGGCCTGTTCGCACATTTCCATACCATGCGGCAGCCCACATTTTGGGATATGTCAGGGAAGTGGATCAAAAAGACATAGAACGGTCGGGAAATTTTTACCGGCAGGGTGATTATATCGGAAAAACCGGACTGGAAGCATATTATGAAAAAATCCTGATGGGAATCCGTGGCGTGGAATACTGGATTAAAGACAATAAAAACCGGCTGGTTGCGCATTTCGAAAAAGGAGCTTATGATACACCTGCTGTAGCCGGCAGGGCATTAAAAACCTATCTGGATATAGAACTGCAGCAACTGGCCGAAAAGCTGATGAGCAACAAACTCGGCGGGCTCGTAGCCATTGAGCCTTCAACCGGCGGAATTCTGGCCATGGTTTCGGGGCCAACTTACAATCCAAATGATCTGACCGGTGCGCAAGGAGGTAAAAATTTTGCCCGTCTTCAGTTGGATGTTACAGGCCCTTTATTGAATCGCGCCATCAATGGCCTGTATGAGCCGGGTTCAACCTTTAAACCATTAGGCGCACTGGTTGCCCTCGATGAAGGACTTATTACCCCATCATACGGTTATCCCTGCGGCGGAAGGTACAGAGGCTGCGGCACTGGAAAACCCCGATGTACACATTCCGGCGGGGGACATTCCGCCAACCTCAGAAATGCTATTGCATACTCCTGCAATTCCTACTTTACGCATTTGTATCGCCTGGCCGTAGATAACCCGAAATACAAAAATGTAAAGGTGGGCTATATGAAATGGAGAGAATATATGAATCTTTTCGGGCTTGGAGTCAGGTTAGGCGTTGATCTTCCCAGTGAAAACAAAGGTAACATACCCGACACCACAAGTTATAACAGGCAATATAAGGGTGAATGGAACTCCTGCACCAACCTTACACTGGGAATTGGACAAGATCAGATGCAGGCCACACCGCTTCAATTAGCCAATGCCATGTGTATTATTGCCAACAGAGGATACTATTACACACCCCATTTTGTAAAATCCATAGAAGACGAAACCATGGAGGATTCATCCCTAATGAATCCTTTCAGAAAAAAACATGAAGTGCTTACGCATATTCCCGATTCCGCATACGAGGCTGTTATTGACGGCATGTATGATGTGGTACGAATCGGAACGGCGAGAGTAGTAAACATTCCCGGAATAAAAATTTGTGCCAAAACAGGTACAGCAGAAAATTATACCATTATACATGGACGAAGAGTTAAATTGCAGAACAACTCTTTATTTGTTTGCTTTGCGCCGAAAGACACTCCTAAAATTGCCATTGCTGTTTGTGTACAAAACGCCGGCTACGGCGCAAAATGGGCCGGGCCGATTGCCAAAATTTTAATTGAAAAATATCTGACCGATACACTGAGAAAAAAAACAGCCGCCGAGGCCGAACGTATTTCCAAAGCAAAACTCATTCCTCCTCATTACAGGCTTTTACAATATCAGACAGACTCGGTGAGAGCCTATGAATGGTTTAAAATGACAAAAGACAGCAGCCATATAAAAAAATTCAGAAGACAGTATTGGCAAGATACGACGACTTCGGAACCTAAACTGGAAAATGAAAAAAACAATAAGCCAAACGGGAAGTTGTACAGAAAAGAATCAGACCCCTTACACCTTACTTTTTGTAATTTGAACCTTTATGGCCGTTCAAAAACCTGAAATATCAAAAGGAACCGACTGGTTCTTGCTGAGTATTTATTTTTTGCTGGTCGGCATCGGACTAACGGCCATATTTGCGGTAACCTATAAAGAAGGAGATCCTGTACTGCAAAGTTTTTTTCGCTTTAAAACCGATTACAGCAAACAACTTTATTTTTTTCTGGCTGCCTGTTTTATCGGACTGATGATTTTGCTTACCGATTCAAAATTTTTTACGGCCACAGCCAATCTGGGATATCTGTCAGGCATTCTGGCCATGCTGCTCGTATTTCCTTTTCATTCCAAAGTGAAGGGTACGGAATCTATTATTCGGCTGGGAGCATTTAATTTTCAACCGGCTGAATTCTGTAAATTATTTGTAGCATTGGCGCTGGCCAAATACCTTTCCCGGCCTGAGACCGATTTCAGCAAAACCCGTTCTCAACTGATTGCTTCGTTTATTGTACTGCTGCCGGCCGCCCTATCTGTGCTGCAAAAAGAAACCGGACTGGCGCTGGTTTATTTTTCCTTTTTTATTGTGATGTATCGCGAAGGGCTTCCGGCCTATATTCTCATTACGGGGTTTGCCGTTGCCGCTTTGATTGTAGCCTCTATCCTGGTACCGCCAAATACGCTGGCTCTAATATTATCCGGCATTGCATTAGTTTATATTTATGTCAACAGGCGCCGGCTGAAGAAGAAAAGAGGGTTACTTTTTACCGTCTTGTTTTTATGGTTATTGTGCGTAGGCATTCAACGCTTTCTGGTACCCTATCTTTTTAAACATGTATTACAGAAACATCAGGTAGAACGAATTTTTGAATTATTCGGAAAGGACAACCCTTATGCCGACGAAAAAGAAAATATGAAAACCGAAAATCTTCGGAAAAAGAAAGAAAGCGGTACCAGCTACAACGTCAGGCAGTCAAAAATTGCCATCGGCAGCGGGCGCATCTTCGGCAAAGGAATCCTCAGCGCCACACAAACCCGTTATGATTTTGTGCCGGAACAAAGAACCGATTTTATTTTCTGCACCATCGGCGAAGGTTTTGGCTTTATCGGAAGCATCATACTTCTCGGATTGTATTTGCTGATGCTTTTCCGCATTATTACCATTGCCGAAAAGCAGCGCAGCGTTTTCAGCCGGTGTTATGCCTATGGTGTAGCCTCCGTTTTGTTTTTTCATATTGCCATCAACATCGGCATGACCGTGGGCCTGGCTCCGGTAATCGGTATTCCTCTGCCATTTGTAAGCTACGGAGGCACATCTTTACTTACTTTCAGTATCATGCTGTTTATCCTGCTTCGGCTGGATGCCGACCGGCAAATGATCTTGCGCTAAGTCGGAAAATTTGGATAAACCGGCATAATGCGCTCGCATACACATTCCTTGAATTATTTTCCAGACGATTCATGATTCAAAGTTTTCCATAACATATCTTTCAGCTCGGTTAGCCCTTGTCCCGTTACCGATGAAATGAATACATGAGGTATATCTTCGGGCAACTGCCGCTTTATTTCTTCCATAATTTGTTTATCCCATTCTTCAGAATGTGTACCTGCCAGCAAATCACATTTACTGACGGCAATTACAAAATCCTTTTGCAACAACTCAGGATTATATTTTCTGAGTTCGTTTTTGAGAATGTCAAATTCTTTGCGGTGGTCGGTGCTGTCGGCCGGAATCACAAACAGTAACACGGCATTACGTTCAATGTGTCTTAAAAAGCGATGGCCAAGACCTTTGCCCTCGGCAGCGCCTTCAATCAGGCCCGGCAAATCGGCCATGCAGAAACTGAAATGATCCCGGTAGGACACTATGCCTAATTGTGGCGCCAGGGTTGTAAAAGGATAATCGGCAATTTTGGGTTTTGCTGCCGAAAGTACCGACAGTAATGTAGATTTTCCTGCATTCGGAAATCCCACCAATCCCACATCGGCCAGCAGTTTTAGTTCCAGAATTTTCCAACCTTCCACGCCGGGCAAACCGGGCTGAGCATAGTCGGGCGCCTGATTCGTGGGGGTGGCAAACCGGGCATTCCCCAGTCCGCCTTTACCTCCGGGCAGCCAGATGATTTCCTGTCCGTCTTCCAGAATTTCAGCTTCAATTTTTCCGGTTTCAGCATCTTTGGCCACAGTGCCTACCGGCACTTCAATAATTACATCTTTGCCATCTTTTCCTGTGCAACGATTTGCCCCTCCTTTTTCCCCATCCCCGGCAATTATATGTTTCTGATAGCGTAAATGAAATAAGGTCCACAAATGGCGATTCCCTTTCAGAATGATATGACCACCCCTGCCGCCATCACCACCGTCGGGTCCTCCAAAAGCATTATATTTCATTCTGAGAAAATGGCGGTTACCCGCTCCGCCATGCCCGCTGCGGCAAAAAATTCGGATCTGATCAATAAATTGAGTTTGCGACACTTTATTTAAAGTGTTTTACGGCAAAAGTAAATGAACCCTTCAGCTAAGGCAAAAAAATAAGGCGGTGTATTTTCGGACACCGCCTCACTCATTCTACAATGGATGATTAGAATTCTTAATTATTGGATAACCAGTTTATTGCTGTATGCGGTTTGTTTTCCGGCATCCAACACTTTCAGTAAATACACGCCTTTGGATATGCTGTTGTCAAATTCAATTTTTTGTAACTGATTGTCGGTTCCGATAATAACATTTCGCTGAATAACCTGCCTTCCGGCCACATCGGTAACCATCACCGAATATTCACCGGCGGCATCGGCGTCAAATTGAATAAATACCTGCCCCTGTGTAACGGGATTGGGATATACTTTAATTGAGCGGTTATTGACCAGCGGCCTTGCAGAAACTTCGGTTTGTTGATGCTGAGTTCTGTTGCCGGATGCATAAAGGTTTCCGTTTGCCAGATCGGAGGTTTGCAGAGCTGTCTCCTGCAGGACAAAAGGCGCCGACTCCAACGTTTTTAAATCAACCGTATAATATGAACCGCCTAATGTGGCGCTGGCAACCAGCACTTTATTTTCGGGAGTAACGGATGCCCCGTTTACCGTAAATCCGGAAGGCAACCCTTTGATGGCGCCCAGATGAGTAGCCACTTTGGTTTCCGGGTTGATTTTGAATACATGATTTCTTGCTGTAAACAGATAAAGATGACCTTCATCGTCGGCTATCATATCTCCTCCATAGCTGGTGCAGGAATTATGAACGGAAACGCCTTTATTGGCCGGATCATCAACCAGTGCGCCCAGGTGGGTGAGTGTCGTTTTCTTGCCGGTACTGAATCGTACCAGATGCATCCCGTCATTCGTTAAAGCGTAACCATAGCCGTCAGATGCAATCACCATGCGGGTGATAATGTTGCTTTGATCAGCTGCTTTTGCTTCCTGATTAATAAAATTTTTATCAGTAACGTAATATACTTTCATATTGTTTAAATCAATATATCGCAACTGATCAATAAACATCGGTGTATAATAAAGCCTGTTGTTTTTTCTGTCATACGCCATGGCTGCTACATGTGTAGCAAAAGGAGCATGAGCCCACTGACCGTACCGGGCATGTGTAAAGGGCGTTTCCAGAGGTTTGCGGGTAGCGGCATCATAACAAACCATATTCATGTCATAGCCGTTCAGTAATACCTGGCTGTATTTGCCGGTTTGCAGATCCAAAACCCTGAGATGCGACCAGTTTCCTGAATTGGCCTGAGCATCCGTCATGGCATAAACAAACCGGTCTGACGTTTGAGCCCGTAAGAACAGACTGCCGCAAAAAATCAATGAAGAAAATACAAGTAAATATCTTTTCATAAGCGCTTTTTTTTACAGCCTGTTAAGTTACGCCTTTTCTGTTAATACCAAAAATTTTTCTATTGAAATCTTTTAAGCGAGGCATACGTTTCGGGCAATTGCTGAATGTTTTTCGGAATTTTCCGGAGCGGTTTGCAGGGTTTTAAAACCCTAAAATTTTCAGAAGCTAATTTTTGATACAACGCCGTGCCTTCGGTTTTCCAGCGCAGCATCGTATCCGACACCTTTTTAATGATTTTTCCCGGATTGCCGGCTACCACGCTTCGCGGTGGAATTTTTACTCCTTCCCTGATAAAGGTTAATGCCCCGACCACACATTCATCGCCGATTTCCGCATGATCCATCACCACGGCATTCATTCCTATGAGGCAGTTTTTACCAATGGTTGCACCGTGAATGACGGCGCCATGGCCTATATGTGCCCCTTCTTTTAAATAAACCGTGAGTCCGGGAAACATGTGAATGACACAGTTTTCCTGCACATTGCACCCGTTTTCCAAAACAATGACGCCCCAGTCGCCACGCAGTACCGCCCCGGGACCGATGTAACAATGGCTGCCGATAATAACATTTCCAATCACCATGGCGCTCTCATGAACATAAGCATCAGGATGTACCGCCGGTTTTGCTCCTTTGAATTCATAATACATGATAATTCTGTTTTTACAAATGTAACGGAAACAATACGCTTTTATCCCGCTAATTCTGGCATTGAAAAGAAAGAAAATAATATTCACAGATTTTCAGAATCGTTATGTTTTATAAATTCTTATTTTGAGGCGTAATCTTTTAAAAATGAAACTCTCTTTACCAGGCAAAGCCTTTTTATATTCTTTTGTTTCGCTGATAATCTTTTTTATTCTGTACGGCTGTTCCCGAAATCCGGTAACCGGAAAAAAACAAGTGACGTTAATTTCAGAGCGACAGGAAATTGCCATGGGTCAGGAAGCCGACCCGCAGATTGTAGCCGAATTCGGCCTTTATCCGGACAGTGCGCTGCAAAAATTTATTCGCGAAAAAGGAATGCAAATGGCCGCCATTTCTCACCGGCCTAACCTGAACTGGACTTTCCGGATTCTTGATTCCGACGTGATCAACGCCTTTGCCGTGCCCGGCGGTTATATTTACTTCACCCGCGGAATTTTAGCTCACCTGAACAATGAAGCTCAATTTGCCGGTGTGCTGGGGCATGAAATCGGGCACGTTACGGCACGTCACTCGGTGGAACAACAAACCAAACAAATTTTAGGACAGGTAGGCCTTATTGCCGCAGTGGTGATAAAGCCCGAACTCATCAACTTTGCCGATGTAGCCGGAACCGGCTTGCAGTTGCTGATGCTCAAAAACAGTCGCGAAGCAGAAAAAGAAAGCGATTTACTGGGAGTGGAATACAGCAGTAAAGTGGGGTATGATGCCCGCGAAATGGCAAAATTTTTTCAAACACTGGAACGGGAAATGAACGTCAAAACCGGAGGCCAGCGGCTTCCGGATTTTCTGAGCACCCATCCCAACCCCGGCGACCGCTTTGTCAGAGTAACCCGTCTGGCTACGGAATGGCAAAAGAACAATAACAAAACCGATATGATCATTAACCGGAACGCTTATCTTCAGAAAATACAAGGCATCGTGTATGGCGAAGATCCCCGGCAAGGCTATCGTTTAAATAATGTGTTTTATCATCCCGAACTTAAATTTCAGTTCAACACTCCGGTCAACTGGCAATATCAAAACTCTCCCAGCCGTGTGGTATTGGCCGAGCCTCAGGGCAAAGCTATCCTGTTGCTTACCCTTGGTCAGGGCCGTACACCCCGCGAAGCGGCTCAGGTGTTTGTACAAAACGCCAAATTGCAGGTAACCGAAGCCAGAGACGTCACTGTAAACGGACTTCCCGCATTCGCTATTATTGCTTATCAGGTACAGCAAAATCAAAGCGGACAGGCCGTGCCCACCCTGCAGGCGGTGGTGTATTTCATTCAGTATAACAACCTGATTTATCAGTTGGCCGGCGCATCCTCGCCCAATGATTTCAGTCAATATGCCTACTTGTTTCAGCAGCATTGCCAAAGTTTCAGAGAATTAACAGACCCGCAACGCATTAATGTAAAACCGGAAAGAATTACGTTGGTCAATAACGACAAAAGGCAAACCCTGAGGGAATTATTGCAACAAAAAGGGATTCCTCAGGCTCGTTTTGAAGAAATGGCTATCCTGAACGGCATGATGCAGCAGGATATCATAGAGCCCGGCACTTTAATCAAGCTGCCGGCAAGGTATTAACAGTACAATAATTACACTACAATCAGCAAAGCCTTTAAGAAATAAAAAAACCGGAATCTATTGCATGATTCCGGGATGAAATCGCTTTTTTGCTGCAATTATTTTCTGTTACCTATCAATATGGCTGTCATGGCCAAAGCCGTATCTTTTAAAAAAGAAACCGGATTTTCGTTAAATCCTTTCAGATGAAGCGTAAAAGCAAAAATCAGCAACATGGCAGCCAGTAAATAGCAGGCCAGTGTTTTCTGCATATCTAAAATAATGGCAATTGCAGCAAGCCCCAGCGCCACACCGGTTACATAAACATAAATTTTAGCAGGGCCCGGAAAATAAGATGGCACAAAGCCTGCCATAGCATCCGTGTTTTTGAAATGCCCGTAGGCAAAAAACAATAAAATCAGCGCAAAAACAATTTCTGCGACTTTGGAGGGAACAAAAGGTTTCATAATTGTTTGGTTTTGGCCTTGCCAACTTACAATTTTTTTCGCACAAACAAATAAATTTACCGAAATTTAAAAAAAATCAGTGATCTGGCAGCCGGAACAGTTTACTAAGTTTCTGAATCTGAATCCTCATTTTGCTCTCTCCGTTTTTCAGGCCTGAGCTGAGGAAAAAAGATGACATCCTGAATGGAGGGACTGTTGGTAAGCAGCATACATAATCTGTCAATGCCGATACCAATGCCGGAAGTGGGCGGCATGCCATATTCCAGAGCTCTCAGAAAATCATAGTCAATATACATGGCCTCTTCGTCGCCCCGCTCCATTAGCCGCACCTGTTCTTCAAAACGTTCCCGTTGGTCAATCGGGTCATTCAGCTCGCTGTATGCATTGGCTATTTCTTTTCCGTTAATCATCAGTTCAAATCGCTCTACCAGCCCGGCTTTACTGCGGTGTTTTTTGGTAAGCGGACTCATCTCTACCGGATAGTCTATGATAAAGGTAGGCTGAATAAAATGTTTTTCACAGCAGGTGCTGAATATTTCATCAATCAGTTTGCCCTTACCCATTGACTCTTCTGTATGAATGTGGAGTTTCCTGCAGATTTCCCGAAGCTGTTTTTCATCCATTCCGCTGATATCAATGCCCGTATATTCTTTTATGGCATCATACAGCGCAATTCGTTTATAAGGCGCTTTAAACGAAATCAGCGTATCGCCTACTTTTATTTCCGTTGTGCCTGCCACTTCTCTTGCGGTTTGTTCCAGTAACTGCTCGGTAATGTCCATCATCCAGAAATAATCTTTGTAAGCCACATAAAATTCCAGAATGGTAAATTCCGGATTATGGGTGCGGTCCATTCCTTCGTTTCTGAAGTTTCGGCTGAATTCATAAACCCAGTCAAACCCTCCCACAATAAGTCGCTTCAGATAAAGCTCATTGGCAATGCGCAGATACATCGGAATATCCAGGGCATGGTGATGGGTTATAAACGGACGGGCTGAAGCGCCTCCCGGAATAGTTTGCAGCACCGGCGTTTCCACTTCCAGCGCACCGCGGCTGTTGAGAAAATCACGTATGGCATTCATCATGCGGGTGCGCTTCACAAAGGTTTCCTTTACGGAAGGATTAATGATTAAGTCGGCATAGCGTTGACGATACCTGAATTCAGGATCCGTAACCGCATCAAATACCTGCCCGTCGGCTTCCTTAACTATCGGCAACGGACGAAGGGTTTTGCACAGCAGCGTCAGCTCTTTTACATGTATGGTAATTTCGCCGGTTTTGGTTTTGAATACATAGCCTTTTACGCCAATAAAATCGCCGATATCCAACAGTTTTTTCCAAACCACATCATACAGCGAAGTGTCGCCGTTTCTGCAAATTTCATCCCGCTTCACATAAATCTGAATACGTCCCGCAGAGTCCTGCAATTCGGCAAAACTGGCTTTACCCATATCCCGTACGCTCATCATCCGGCCGGCTACGCATACATCGGCAAACCGTTCTTTGTTTTCTTCCGAAAAATTTTTTTTGATTTCGGCCGAAAGAATATTTACCGGATACAGTTCGGCCGGGTAGGGTTCTATACCCATCATTATCAGTTCGGCCAGTTTTTCCCTCCGAATTCGCTCCTGTTCCGTTAAATGTGCAGTGTTCATGCTTTCTGGAAAACTTTGACAAGGAAAAATGAATCAAAAAAATCAATCGTTAGCATCTGATAAAAGACAAAGGTAGTTGTAAACGGCTGTGATAACAAAAAACCCCGCTTCAGGGCGGGGCTGTTTTTTAACGAGGTAAATGATTTATTCGCCCTTTTTCTTTTTCGGTTTTTTTTCTTTCGGGCTATTAGGGAAAAAGTAACCGATGCGCACACCGAGACAGCCATTGCGAAGCTTGTCCTCTCCTTTAATCTTTTCTTTTGGTAATATATTTCGGAATCCCAGCGTATAATTCACTGAAAAAAAGATTCCGTTTTTGAATACCAGGCCGGCCAGCCCGTTGGCGCCCCAGTCAAGCCCCCGGTAGTCGTCGGCTATTTTATTGCCAAATAAAATGCTGCGAATTTCTCTTTTATCATCATCTTCCACCCGAACAATTTTTGAAGGAAGATTCATACCAAACTGCGGGCCTGCACCCAAAAACAACCGGGTTTTATTTTTATTACCGGCATAAATTAAAAAGTTTAAAACCAGGTCGGCGTAACGGGTAGCTTCAGCTTCTCTTACATTCGGGTCTTTACGGGTAAATCTCCCTTTTTGCACATAATGCAATCCGGGCTGAAAGCGGATGTTTTCTTTACACATCGGCACATCCAGCACCATGCCCATCGTCATGCCCGCACGTACATCGCCACGGGTGTCCAGGCCATTGATGTTTCCGTATATATTCGACGCACTTACCCCGCCTGTAAGTCCAATAACTGCTTTCTGTGAATGAAGATAGGAGACCAGGAGGCAAGAACTGAAAACGAACAGTAAGATTCCTTTTTTCATACCAGTAGTTTTGGTTCGCCTACTCATATCGCTTTTCGGCAATCGGCGCCCTATCGGGAATATGATATTTACCTTGATTGTTGAAATTTGCGTTCAAGATAAATATTTTCAATATCGGCACAAAAATATATTTTAATCGGTTGTAGCACAAATAAAACAAAAATTAAAAATTAGTAAAATTTAGAATGTTTATTAACAGAGCCGTAATTAATTCTTTCTCCCCAGCATTTCTTCAATTTTCATCACCAGCTCTGTTTTGGTTATAGGCACACCCATGATTTTGTTGTAACCTCTGGCATCTACCAGAAACTCATCCCGCAAAATCCTCACCAGTTGTCCGTTATTGATTTCGGGAACTAAAATCTGTTTAAAGTTTTTCAGCAAAGCGCCCAGGTTTTTCGGGAACGGCCTGATGTAACGCAGATGCACATGGCTTACGGATTCTCCGCGTGACTGAAGTTCTGCAACGGCTGATTTTATGGCTCCGTATGTTGAACCCCATCCCACCACAAGCACATTTCCCTTATCAGGACCGCTGTCTATTTTTTGTTCGGGAATGTAATCGGCTATTTTATCTACTTTGGCCTGGCGAAGTTTTACCATCAGCTGATGATTTTCCGGATCGTAGCTAACATTTCCGGTAATATGTTGTTTTTCCAGCCCGCCAATCCGGTGTTCAAGCCCCCTGGTACCGGGCAGTGCCCAGGGCCTGACATATTTTTCGTCACGCCGGTAAGGCATAAATTTTTCTTCCCCTTCATCGAGGCTTGTTTTAAAATGTAGTTTTATTTCGGGCAAATCTTCAGCTTTTGGAAATTTCCAGGGTTCTGCGCCGTTGGCAATATATCCGTCGCTTAAAAACATAACCGGCGTCATATGCTGAAGGGCAATACGGCAGGCTTCAAATACGGCGTCAAAACAATCTGAAGGCGTACAGGCCGCTATCACCGGCATGGGACATTCTCCGTTTCTTCCGTAGTAGGCCTGCATCAGGTCGCTTTGTTCTGTTTTGGTGGGCAATCCGGTAGAAGGACCGCCCCGCTGTATGTTAATCACCACCAGCGGTAATTCCAGCATCACGGCCAGCCCCATAGCTTCACCTTTTAATGCAATTCCCGGCCCGCTGGAAGTAGTTACGCCTAATGCGCCGCCGTATGAGGCTCCGATGGCAGCCGTAATGGCAGCTATCTCATCTTCTGCCTGAAACGTTTTTACACCAAAATTCTTATGCCGCGCCAGCTCATGCAGTATATCCGAAGCCGGCGTAATAGGATATGAGCCCAGAAACAGTTGCAACCCGCTTTTTTGCGATGCGGCAATCAGCCCGTAAGCCAAAGCCTGATTTCCCATAACAGAGCGGTAAACCCCGGGCTCCATCTTGGCTTTCTCTACCTTGTACGTTGTGGTAAAGGTTTCGGTCGTATCGCCGTAGTTGTATCCTGCCTGTAAGGCTCTCAGGTTGCTTTCCAGTATTTCGGGCTTCGAAGCAAATTTTTCTTTCAGAAACTGGATGGTACTCTCCATGTCACGGTTATACATCCAGTACAAAAATCCCAGCACAAACATGTTTTTGGCCCTGTCCTTTTCCTTCATGCCCAGCGTGATATCCTTCAGGGCTTCGCGGGTAAGTTTGGTGACGTCTATCTTTATCACTTCATAGTTGTCAAGGCTTCCGTTTTCCAGCGGATTTTCTCCTTCGGGATAGTTGGCCAGCCGCAGATTTTTGGCGTCAAAGCCGTCGGTGTTGGCAATAATCTTCCCGCCTTTTTTCAGCAAAGAAAGATTTACCTTCAAAGCAGCGGCATTCATGGCTACCAATACATCCACCTGGTCGCCGGGCGTATAAATATTATCGCTCGAAAAGCGCAACTGAAATCCGCTCACGCCGGGCAGCGAGCCCTGAGGCGCTCTGATTTCGGCGGGAAAATCGGGAAAGGTTGCCAGGTCAATTCCCAGCAAGGCGGTATTATTCGTAAACTGTGTTCCCGTAAGCTGCATACCGTCGCCGCTGTCGCCGGCAAATTTGATAACCACATCCTGCAGCAATTCCTGTTTTCGGTTCATGTGAAGACAACGTTATCTGCGAAGTTAAGATTTGTTGCGTTAGATTTACTGACCGGCATCAGAAAATAACTGAATCTACGGCATTTTAAGTCAACTTTTAAGCTTCTCCCTCAATTAAAACATTTTTTTATAGCCATTGAATACAGGTAATATTGTCCTTAAAAAATTTTTTTTCAAAATATGAAAGCTTTGGTTTCGGGGCTCTCCTCGTTTGCCTCACTGTTCATCTTCAGTCCCCCGCCCTCCGGAGTATCCGTGCTTGCGGCCGGCTGCTGCTTTTTACATTTGATATGATTCCATCATGTTTATTTCCGAATGGTAAGCAGTAACATGTTCCGGCCGCTGTGCACCTCACTTCGTTCGTCCTCCGGGCGGGGCAGCCTTTCGGCTACAGAATAACCATCGTATGAGTAATCATAAGGCTCGGGTTTTGGTAAATCAAATTCTCATTAAAACATAAACAAATAAACAAATCCACAAATCTGAATGATTGAATGAAACAAAATAACTTTGAGCCTTTATGAA
This sequence comes from Chitinophagaceae bacterium, assembly GCA_026415715.1. Lineage (GTDB taxonomy): Bacteria > Bacteroidota > Bacteroidia > Chitinophagales > Chitinophagaceae > JJ008. The sequence continues at coordinate 34,127 of JAOAGO010000018.1, forward strand.
ATTTTTAGCCGGCTTTGTATTTTTTCTTTTGATGGTTTGCTCAGGCTTCGGCCAGAACGACAGGGTAAACGATTACAATTTTATTGCATGGACGCAAAGCGTAAATACCTTTACCCTCAGTAAAAAGGTCAGCTATCATGCCGAATACAACTGGCGCAGGGTAAGCGGATTTCGCCACTGGATGCAAAGCCTTTTGCGTACGGGATTCAATTACAACGTAGCCGACGGTTTGCAAATTCATGCCGGCTATGCGTGGATTGTCAATTTTCCCTACGGCGATTATCCTGCTTTTACGTCTGGCACCCTTTCTGAACACAGACTCTATGAGCAACTGCAGTTGCGGCAAACCGTAAAACAATTACAGTTTTCGCACCGCTTCCGTATTGAACAGCGATGGCTGGAACGAAAAAATTCCTCCGGCCGTTCGTGGGTGTTTATGCATCGTTTCCGTTATCAGTTTCGTACGCTTTACCCCCTCTGGAAAAAAAACGATAAGCAGGCATATGTTGCGGCAGCCGATGAGTTATTTATCGGCGCAGGGCGAAACCTGGGCATCAATATTTTTGACCAAAACAGACTTTTCTTTTTGCTGGGGTACCGGTTCAGCAAACATTTTGCTCTGGAAGCCGGATATATGAACCATACCTTGCAACAGGCCCGCCGGATTAACGGAAATACCATCATGCAACGCAATAACGGTATTTTTATCGGAACTCACTTTCAAAAATAACAATCCGTCAGGGATAGCATCGGCCGTAAAAAAATGAACTTACGGCTCATCCAGGTCTTGAGATTTTTCAGGGAGCCAGTCATACTCGCCTCTGTATGCATACCACCCGAATATGACAAGGCCAATGGCGACTGGCGTAAAAATGGCTAAGATAATGACCCACACCACCGGATTATGGATATCTTTATTTCCCCCGGTGCGAATGTGCTGTACAGCCCCGTTTACCAGTTCATAAATGATAAGCGGCGCAATAAATAAAAACACAAGTCCGAAATACCGTTTAAATACATTGAATTTTTTCATGCCTTAGTCTTTGATGTTAGGGTCTATCTTGTTTCGCAGATACAATGACCCGATAACAAAACATAGCCCGGCCACACCCATCGGGTACCACAGTCCTACCAACGGGTCATTAGTGAAAGTAGAAGTAAGCAAGAGTCCGATAAACGGAACCAGCCCGCCGAAAATTCCGTTTCCGATGTGATAGGGCAGCGACAGGGATGTGTATCGGATGCGGGTGGGGAACATTTCTACAAGAAACGCCGCTATCGGCCCGTAAACCATCGTAACGTATAAAATCAAAAGAAAAACCAGCCCTACAAATTTTCGATATACGGGAATCGGCAATGTTTTGTTATTGAATTCCGCTAAAAGAATTTCTGCATCACCTTGGGTTCTGGTTTTCTGAAGAATAGCCGTTGCCCGGCCTCCTTTTTCAAAGCTTAATATCTTTTCCGTTTTTGCATTCAGGGGCAGTTGTGCGGTTATGTTTTTTACGGAATCCGGATGATTTAAAATATTCCCGGTCCAGTTTTTTGGGTCTGCATCTTTCAGAAAAACAGAAAACACAGGCCTGTAGGTCAACACGGCCAATGCCAAACCGGCCATCATAATCCATTTCCGCCCGATTCTGTCGCTCAGCCATCCGAAAAAAATAAAAAAAGGAGTGGCCAGCGCAATGGCCCACAACATAACCGTTCGGCTTTGCTCAAAATTGATATGGCATTTTGTTTCCAGAAAATTCTGTGCATAAAACTGTCCTGTGTACCAAACAACCCCTTGTCCCATTACGGCGCCAAACAAAGCCAGTAAAACCATTTTAAAGTTTGCTTTATGGCGAAAACTTTCGGTAAGCGGGTTTTTTGAGGTTTTTCCCTGTTGTTTCAACCGGGCAAACAAAGGCGATTCCTGCATTTTCAGCCGGATGTATATGGAAAGAATAACCAGCAGCACGGAAATCCAGAACGGGTATCGCCAGCCGCCCCAATGAGCCAGAAATGCAGAGTCAGACATGGAAGATTTTACGACGAGAATAACACCCAGCGCCAGAAACAATCCCAAAGTAGCCGTGGTTTGTATCCAGCTTGTATAAAGCCCTCTTTTATCAGACGGGGCATGTTCGGCCACATAAGTGGCGGCCCCGCCGTATTCGCCGCCAAGCGCCAGGCCCTGAACCAAACGGAGTAACAAAACCAGCACCGGTGCGGCCAAACCAATCTCTTCGTAGGTGGGAATGCAACCGATAAGAAAAGTTGATAGGCCCATCAGTAAAAGAGTCAGCAAAAAAGTATATTTTCTTCCGGCTCTGTCGCCCAGCCGGCCAAAAACCAATGCTCCGAAAGGCCGCACTATGAATCCGGCAGCAAAAATGGCTAAGGTGTTCAGCAACGCTGCCGTTGGATTATCCTGAGGAAAAAATTTTTTTGAAATAACGGTGGAAAGCATTCCGAAAATATAAAAATCATACCACTCAATTACGGTGCCCGCAGACGATGCGGCAATAACGGTTCTGATGTCGGTAGATTTGTTCATGGAACAATCAAATTAAATCATTTTGTCGGCCTGAATCAACAAGTTGTATAATGCTATATATTGGGATGTTGTATTTTTAAACTTAAAAACAGCGTATGGCCTACCCGTTTCAGATAACCTCAGTTGAGCAATATAAAGAGTATTATAAAAAAAGCATAGAAAGTCCGGAACTTTTTTGGGATGAAATAGCCCGAAATTTTCATTGGAAAAAAAAATGGGAAACCGTACTGGAGTGGAATTTTACCGAGCCCCGCGTAAGATGGTTCGAAGGCGCAAAGCTGAACATCACGGAAAACTGCATTGACCGTCATCTGGAAACGGCAGCACAACGTACGGCCATTATTTGGGAACCGAATGACCCTTCGGAAGCAGTTCGCCTCATTACTTACGACGATTTACATAAAAACGTTTGCACAGCAGCCCGCATGCTGAAAAACCTGGGTGTTAACAAAGGCGACAGGGTGTGTATTTACATGGGCATGGTGCCCGAGCTGGTATTTACCGTGTTGGCATGTGCAAGAATCGGCGCCATTCACAGTGTCATCTTCGGTGGTTTCAGCGCTCAAAGTATTGCCGACCGGATACAGGATGCACAGGCGACATTTTTTATAACATGCGACGGCGCCTTCAGGGGTGAAAAAACTATACCGCTGAAATCCATAGCCGATGAAGCGCTCACCTTGACGGATTCGGTAAAAAAAGTAATTGTTTTTCGCCGAACAAATTCTCAGATTGAAATGAAAGCAGGGCGCGATGTCTGGTGGCACGAAGCCATGAACGAAGCCGAACAACAACTCTCTGCAGAGGGCAGCATTTCATTTCCGGCAGAAGAAATGGATGCCGAAGACCCTCTGTTTATCCTGTACACATCAGGCTCTACCGGAAAACCGAAAGGGGTAGTACATACTTGTGGCGGATATATGGTATGGACAACCTTTACTTTCGTAAACGTATTTCAATACAACCCCGGCGATATTCATTTTTGTACGGCAGATATCGGGTGGATCACTGGACACAGTTATATAGTGTACGGCCCTCTGTGTGCAGGCGCTACCGTACTAATGTTTGAAGGAATTCCTACCTGGCCCGATGCCGGACGGCTTTGGGATATTGTACAAAAGCACAGGGTAAATATTTTATACACTGCGCCAACAGCTATCCGAAGCCTTATGACTTTCGGAACATCGCCTTTTCAGGAAAAAGACCTGTCCTCATTGAAAGTGTTGGGAAGCGTGGGTGAACCCATTAATGAAGAAGCCTGGCATTGGTTTAGTGAACACGCAGGCAACAATCAATGTCCGCTGGCAGATACCTGGTGGCAAACAGAAACCGGGGGCATCATGATTAGCAATCTGGCCGGAATTACACCTTCCCGGCCGGCATGGGCTACTTTACCTTTGCCCGGTGTACAACCCGTTTTGGTTGATGAAAACGGAAATGAAGTAATTACACCCGACGAAAACGGCTATCTGAAAGGTAACCTTTGCATAAAAGCCCCCTGGCCGGGCATACTGAGAACCACCTGGGGCGACCATGAAAGATGCCGGAAAAATTATTTTGCTACGTACAAAAACCTGTATTTTACCGGCGACGGCGCCTGGAAAGATGCAGAAGGAAACTATCGCATAACCGGCAGAGTGGATGATGTGCTGAACGTTAGCGGACACCGAATCGGCACGGCCGAAGTGGAAAATGCCATAAACCAACATCCCGCTATTGTAGAGAGTGCAGTAGTCGGGTTTCCTCATGATATAAAGGGTCAGGGCATTTATGCCTTTGTGGTCAGAGAGCCTCAGTCTGTTTCTTCCCGGCCCGATGAAGACGCTACCCGAAACGAAATTGTTCAAACCGTAGCCCGAATCATCGGCCCTATTGCAAAGCCCGATAAAATTCAGTTCGTGAGCGGCCTTCCCAAAACCCGCAGCGGTAAAATTATGCGGCGCATCTTGCGCAAAATAGCAGAAGGAGACACCTCAAACCTCGGCGATACCACCACATTGCTGGATCCGTCGGTAGTGGATGAAATTAAAAAAGGCCGGTTGTAAAAATAGGCGGTAAAATCAGTTGCAGGAATTTCTGTAAGCTATGCATGCGCTGAAATTTTTACTGCATTTTTATTACAAAAAGGAATCCGTATTTTTAACAATTCAACGGAGCGTTACCGTTATGTTTTCTGAGCGTGAAAGAAATAATGTTAACGAACATATTCTATGAAAAAAAGTAAATTCCTAAGCAACCTGTCATCCGTTCTGTATTAGTTCGGATGGGGATTGCTGGTACAAATCGTATTGTTGAATATCAGCTCAGCCTTATATGCTGATAAACTGACCCGTTATTTTACAAACCTGCCGGAAGGGTATTCAAACAGGGGAAAGGATGTTTTTACCCGCTCATGGAAACTGTTTTCCGGCCCCGGGTATAATCGCCCCAAAACAACAACGACGCCCACCTTCAGCCATGATACCGTTTTGCTGAAAACAAGCAAAGGATTAAGCATTGAAGGCTGGTACGGAAAAACGGATTCGGCCTCCAAAGGAACCGTTATTTTATTTCACGGCCTTACGGTTACCAAATCCTCTTTGCTCGACGAAGCAAACGATTTTCGGTACATGGGCTATAATGTGTTTTTGATAGACTTTCGCGGACACGGCAACAGTGCGGGAAATATAACTACACTGGGCGTAAAGGAAGCCGAAGAAGTAGAACTGGCCTTCCGGTATATCCAATCAACAGGCGAAAAAAATATTTTTTTATACAGCTCTTCCATGGGAGCGGTGGCGGTAAGCAGAGCCTTGGCAAAACACGGCATCAAACCATTCGGAATTATTCTGGAAATGCCCTTCTTAAACCTGCTTTCCTTTTTACGGCGCAGGGCAGAAATGCTCGGCTTCCCGAGCGAACCGTTTGCCTTTCTCACCACATTCTGGATCGGCATAGAACGGGGATTTAAAGGCTTCAGACACAGTATGAACCGTTATATGAAAGAAATTCATTGTCCGGTATTGCTTTAATGGGGCAACCGGGACGAACTGGTATCTCAGAAGGAAATTGAAAAAATGTTTGAAGCCTGCGCCTCCACACAAAAAAAACTAATGATTTATCAGGATGTAGCTCACGAGTCCATTCTCAGAAAAAGCAAGGCTAAATGGAGAGCTGTCGTGGAAGAATTTATTTCCGGCAACGGCAAATTCACTTTCTTATAATTACTTTAACTCCGGGATTTACAAAACGATATAATTCTTTTACATCTTCATTTTTCATGGAAATACATCCCAGTGTCCAGTTAATGTAATTGTCCACAACATAATCTTCATTTGGCCAGGTACCATGTATCCCTATGCCTCCGCCGATACGGGCATGTTTCGGAATTTCTCCTTTTCTTTTTCTTAACTGAAACAATTCAACATCTTCGGCGTTCGGGTAATCCAGCAGTAAAAACCGGCACCATTTAGAGTGTATCCTTTTGGAAGTTATATAATAAACCCCTTCCGGTGTGTTTCTGTCGCCTTGCATTTTTTTATCTTCCAGGCTGCTGTTTCCAAATACCACCGGATATGTGGCATACCAACCCAAATCATCATAAACGTTGAGTTCATATTCCGACTTATCTACAATAAGAGTCACATTTCCCACGGGTTGGTTATTTTTTATCATTCTCTTTTGCGTTCTTTTCAAAGAATTTTCCTTCACTTCGGCCTGTAACGTTTTGAATACGGCCGCAAGAAAACCGGATATCATCAGCGGCAGGTAAATAAAGTTTTTCAGTAAAAACAGAATGGATGACATCGGCATGTTTTTTACAGATGAATTCCGTTTTGTTCAATAAACGGAAACAGAGTTCAGATTATTGAGAAGGTCTTCACTGTTTTAACCAAAAATTAAATAATTGCCAATTATCCGAAAGTTGAATTCAACAGCTGCCCCATAACTGCGATATACAAACACGAATAGGCGAAATATCAAAATCAGGTTATTTTTGTTTCAAATACCTCTTATGAATGAAAATTTTGTAAAAAGAATTTCTCTTGAACTGGAAGAAATCAAAGCGTCAGGGCTCTATAAATCAGAACGCATTATTGAAAGTCCGCAGGGTGCGGAAATTATGGTAAATGGAAAAAGGGTATTGAATTTTTGCGCCAACAACTACCTGGGTCTTTCAGGGCATCCCAACGTTATAGCCGCCGCACATCAGGCGCTTGATCAAAGAGGCTATGGTCTCAGCAGCGTACGGTTTATTTGCGGCACACAAGACATTCATAAAGAACTGGAGCAGAAAATTTCCGCATTTCTTGGCACGGAAGATACAATTCTGTATGCGGCTGCCTTTGATGCCAACGGCGGGGTATTTGAGCCCTTATTCAATGAACAGGATGCCATCATCTCAGATGCGCTGAATCATGCGAGCATTATTGACGGTATCCGGCTCTGTAAGGCCCGGCGGTATCGTTACGAACACAATAATATGGAAGACCTTGAAGCCAAACTGAAAGAAGCAGCCGACGCCAGAAGCCGTATTATTGTAACCGACGGTTCGTTCAGTATGGATGGCACCATTGCACAACTTGATAAAATTACGGAACTGGCCGAGCGATATGATGCCGTGGTGATGATTGACGAATGCCACTCTACCGGGTTTATCGGAAAAACCGGAAGGGGTACGCATGAATACAGGGGCGTAATGGGAAAGATTGACATTATTACCGGCACGTTGGGTAAAGCGCTGGGCGGCGCTTCGGGAGGTTTTACTTCGGGGCGCAAAGAAATTATTGATATGCTGCGCCAAAAATCAAGGCCTTACCTGTTCAGCAACACCCTGGCGCCGGCAATCGTAGGCGCTTCCATCGCTGTAATTGATATGCTTTCAGAAACCACGCACCTGAGAGATAAATTAGAATACAATACAAACTATTTCAGAACAAAAATGACCGAAGCCGGATTTGACATCAAGCCGGGAATACACCCCATCGTGCCCATAATGCTGTACGATGCCGTGCTGGCTCAGAACATGGCTGCCCGGTTACTGGACGAAGGTATTTATGTCATCGGATTTTTCTATCCGGTGGTGCCTAAGGGACAGGCCAGAATACGGGTGCAGCTGAGTGCAGCCCACGAACAGCAACATTTAGACCGCGCCATAGATGCTTTTTGCAAAGTAGGCAAAGAGTTAGGCGTTTTAAGAAACTGATCTCAGCAAACATGATCCCGCAGTTTTTTAGAACTGTAATTCACCCCGTTATCGTTTTTGAAAGAATGTTTTTCAGAAAACGGAAACAAAGCACGGATTACAGGGCTGATGAATTTTTTTATTTCAGGAAAAATTTATTGAAAAAAACACTTACTCATCCAGAATTACAAATCGGTCATCATCTTTCAGGAAAGGAAATTTCTGCCGTATGTTTATCAGATGTTCTTTGTGCAGCGTGACGGTAAATACATCTTCTTCGTCTTTTTTATGATACAGAATTTCGCCCAACGGATCAACTACCATGCTGTCGCCGCTGTGATAAATACCGTTGCCGTCATAGCCCACCCGGTTTACGCCCACAACATAACATTGATTTTCGATGGCCCTTGCCTGCAAAAGAATTTTCCAGGCTTGACTTCTTTTTTCAGGCCAGTTGGCCACATAGACCAACACATCATACTCGGCCTCATTTTGCGGCACCGATGACTGACGGGCCCATACCGGAAACCGCAGGTCGTAACAAATCTGAAGGTTAATTTTCCAGCCGTTTACGGAGGCAACGAGTCTTTTTTTGCCGGGTGTATAGTATTTATCCTCGCCCGAAAAAGCAAAAAGATGCCTTTTGTCATACGTCGCCATTTCAGCGGTAGGCAGCATCCAAACCAGGCGATTGAAGTAGTGATTGTTTTCTCTGATAATCAGGCTGCCGGTTAATATGATGCGATGCTCGGCGGCTATCTTCTTCATCCATTGTATGGAATTTCCTTCCATGGTTTCGGCTAAATTTTCGGGGCGCATGCTGAATCCGGTGCTGAACATTTCGGGTAAAATAACACAATGGGTTTTTTCCTCAATAGCCGCAATTTTCTTTTCCAGCATGGAAAGATTAGCTGCTTTATCCTCCCAGAAAAGATCAGTTTGAATCAGTGTAATGCTGAGGTGCGACATTTTTATGACCGTTGGTATTTTTAATGACAAATTTCAGATTCCTGAAAAAATTTTTTCAAATTAACAGCTCTTTATGCTCATGGAGTTCAACAGAAATGATTTTTATTCCACCAATACAAATGCGGCCCAGTGCAGTGCGCTGTATTTTTGTTTTAATTCCTGTTGGGTAAGAAAAAAAGCCTCATCGTCGCTTTTGCCGTTTAGCCGGTAAGAGTAAAAACGGTTCATTAACTCGGCGGTTTCTTTATCAGGCACTTCCCATAAACTCAACAACATTTTCTTTACTCCGGCCTGTTTGAATGCTCTTTGCAGTCCGAATACTCCTTCCCCGCCCCGAATATCTCCAAGGCCGGTTTCACAGGCAGACAATACGGCCAGTTCGGTATTTCTTAAATTGAGCTGAGAAATTTCATAAGCCGTGAGTATGCCGTCTTCTGCCCCTTCAACGGGCGGCTTGCCGCTCCAGATACGCTGACATCCGGCTAACGCAAGTCCGCTTCGGAGCAGAGGATTTTCCATTCGTTGAAATACATTTTCTGTGCCTTTGGCAGCTTGCCATTTTTGTTTCTTCGGGGGCGGGAGAAAGAATCCGTGTGTGGCTACATGAAGAATTTCTGGCGAGTTGCCGCTGAGTAGTTTAAAGTTTTCTTCGCTTGCATTTTTAAGTAAAAATGTACGGGCCGGTATCTTTTTATCCTGAAACAGCCATTTTATCATTTCGGTTTCCTTTGCCGTGCCGGGCAGAGGCGCCCATCGTGCCCCCCTTTGCCCTCTGAATTGTTTCATCACATTCTGCAGCGCCAAAGCGGAGTTTGAAATATTCTGCTGAAGAGAATTTTGCTTTGCACGATTTATCATTTCAGCGCTGTCTGAATCAAAAGCGGGATTTCCGAACAGAACAATACTACGCGGAAGTCCCGTTTCAGCATTTTTGTTTCGGAAATAAATCTCTCGACAGCTTACATATTGCTTCAGTTTATATTTTTCCATCAAAAGCCTGTTGCTGTGGGTCGGCAACGCATGAAAAGCCACAGCATACAGCCCCCCTGCCGGCGAGTAACTTATTTTGCGGATTCCGGATAAATATTTTTCCAGCGGTTCCCACATCAGCCGGTATAATTGTATGCCCGGATGCTCTGCCGACGATTCTTTAACAGTATAATTAGCATAGAGTCGTTGTGCCCTGTGAATAGGTTTGCGGCCGGCACTGTCCAATATTTTGCGAAGTTGTTTTTCTTCAAACAAAGGAACATAAACGGGAGTTTTCCGGTCGGGTAAAATAATGAATGCGGCATACAGTATGCTGTCTTTCCAGTTTTTATGAAAAAGCTGAAACCGTACAAATTCCACGGCTGCTTCATCAGGATCCAGCCGGCTTCCAATGTCTTCCAACGTTAGCTGGTAACGGGCCTGCGCTTTCAGGCTTTCCAACCCCATCTCATTTAATTCCTTTTCTGCAGCTTCTATTTCAGCTTCGGTATTGGCTATGGCTTCTCCGGTATCATTCTCCGAGTATAGTTTTAAAAGTTTATTTTTCAGTTGAATCCAATGCTGAAATCGCCTTCTGACAGAAGAGTCAGGGCTGTTTTGAAATTGTGATAACGCATTACGGAGTTCGCTTAATGTAAAAGATTTGAAGAGCAACTGCTGATTGCAGATAAATTGCAGTACGGAATCGGATAGCGTATTATATAAAGGAAGGCTCAGTAACATTTCATTCCGGAAGTTCATTTTTTCTATCCAGGCAATGGTTTCTTTTTCTGACATGGCTGCCTGATGAGTTATCTGAAAATCTGCCAATGCGGAAGCTGCCGCCATAAGCATTTTTTCGCCTTCACGCTGTTTGCCGTTATGAAAACAAAAGATGCCAAGGTTAAAAAGAGTATTCAGATACGAGGGATGCCGCTGCCCTAAAATTTTTTCTTTTATGGCCAATGAAGCGCGGTAAAAGGAATCTGCCAAGGGATACTTTCTTTGCTGTACCATCAGATAACCCAGGTCATTCAATGTGCCGGCATAATCGGTATGATATTCTCCGAAAATCTTTTTTCGTATCTCAAGCGCCTCCCGATACAGAGATTCGGCCTTTGAAAATTTCATCACGGTTTCATATAAGCCTGCGAGATTATTCAGCAGGGAAGCGTAATCGGGATGATGCGTCACTTTATTCAGAACATAGATATCAAGAGCCCTGAGATAGATTTTTTCCGCTGCTGCAAAATTACCGGCTGTTTCATACAGGCCGGCCAGATTATTCAGGGTTATGGCATATTGCGGATGACGCTCTCCAAACACTTTTTTTTCTATCTGAAGGCATTCCTTCAGTCGTTTTTCCGCTTTTTCATAACTCCCGGTATTTTTATAAAATAAAGCCAGATTATTTAAAGCACGGGCATAATCGGGATGTTCATTACCGACTGTCTTTTTACTGATAGATACGGCCTCACGGTAATATTGTTCTGCCTTTGTAAAATCTGCCAGGTTTTCGTAGAGTCCCCCCAGGTTGTTCAGCACATTGGCTACCGCAGGATGTTGGCGTCCGGAAGATTTTTCCAGAATTTGCAATGATTGCTGAAATAATTTTTCCGCCTCCTCATAATTTTCCAGATGATAATAAATTAATCCTAATGCGTTGATGCATGCCGCGTAATCCGGGTGGCTTTCGCCTTTGAGGGTTTTCAGTAATGACTCTGCCCGGACATAACAGTTCAGCGCTTTCTGATAATACCCTGAATTTTTATAAAAACTGCCCAATTGACGCAAGGTTAACACATAATCTTCGTGCAGCTCGCCCTGCGTTTGTTTTCTGATGCGTAAAACAACTTGATATAAACTATCGGCTTTGTTGTTTTTGTACATTTTTTCATAGGCAAGAGCCAGGAAATTCAGAATATCCGCATATGCTGCATGTTGTTCTCCGATAGCGTTTCTTATTTTTCCCGAAACGTTTTCATAGAGTACAGCGGCATTTTCATAGCGTGCAGCCTTCTGATATAATCCCGCCAGCAGAAGAGCATGGCTCAGGTATGCATTACTTTCTTCGCCCTGCTCATCAATAACTGCCTTAATGCCCTTCTCCCCGAAATCAATAGCTGCTGAAATCTTATTCTGATTCATATAATACAACATGCTGTCATACATTTTACTCCATATCTGTGAATCGGCGGATTTAAAAATGAAAAAGAAAGAAAAAAGCAAAAAATAAAATTTCATAACCAGTAAAAATGTTGGATCACTCAGAATTCAATACCGGAGTTTTTGACTATGTAAGGTAACCGATTCCGGTATATTCACAATACCCGATAGCACGGATAAAAAGTCATTTATTTGTTAAAATTTTCCGGAACGAACAATCAATTCTGTTTTTAATTTTTTTAAAGCTTTCGGTATACTTAACTTTCGTTCGCAAGCGAACAATTCCTGTATCCGTACATTTTATATAAAAGGAAAACCGTTTAACTGAATTTTTCTGTTACTCCAAAAATTATAAAAAATGTGGGAAGAAAAAGACAACACGCTGTACAAAAAATTTGTTTTTAACGATTTCAGCGAAGCATTTGCCTTTATGACCCGGGTGGCGCTCGAAGCCGAAAAAATGAATCATCATCCCTGGTGGTGCAATGTGTGGAATACCGTTGAAATACGGCTCAGCACGCATGATGCGGGAAATATGGTTACTGAAAAAGATCGTAAACTGGCTGAACGAATTGACAAATTGTTGGGATAACACAGAATGGCTGTGGCATCCGCCATACTGATGATCCGGCCGGCGGCGTTTGGATTTAACGAACAAACGGCGCGGGATAATTTTTTTCAGCAAAGAACCGAACTGTCCTGTCTTGACATTCATCGGTTGGCCCTTAGCGAATTTGATAACATGGTAAACACGCTGAGGGAAAAAGACATTACCGTTAAGGTGGTGGAAGACACCCCCACCCCCGTAAAGCCCGATGCCGTTTTTGTAAATAACTGGTTAGTTACTTCGCCGGAAGGAAAAGTATTTGTTTTTCCCATGTATGCCGCCAACCGAAGGCCAGAAAAAAGAAAAGAAATTCTGGATTGGTTAAAAACAGAATATCAGGTTGCAGAGGTGCAGGATTGGAGCCATTATGAAGCTGAAGGCCGCTTTCTGGAAGGTACGGGCAGCCTGGTAATTGATCATGACCAGAAAATTATCTATGCCGGTGTGTCGCAAAGAACCAGTCCCGTAATGGTAGAAAAATTTGCAACAGCCAACGGATATCATGCTTTTCTTTTTTTAGCCACGGATGAAGCGGGGCGGCCAGTATATCATACCAATGTGGTCATGATGCGGGGTACCGGTTATTGTATTTTGTGTACGGAAGCTATTGAAGAGGAATGGGACCTGATTGCTCTTCGCCAACTGCTCGAATCCACAGGCCATGAAATCATTCCTGTAACCCGTGCACAAATGCATGCATTTGCCGCTAATCTGATTGAAGTAAAAAATACAGGGGGCGACCACTTTATTTTGCTAAGCCAGTCTGCCTGGAAAGTGCTGGAAGAGCATCAGAAAGCCCGACTGGAAAAGTACGCACCTCTTTTACCGATTCCCGTTGATACGATTGAAAAAGCCGGCGGCGGCAGCGTACGTTGTATGATAGCCGAAATTTTTTTGCAACCGAAAAATTCATGAAAACTGCAGGAACGTTGTGCTTATCAGCTCGGTAAAAAATTTTTCCAAGGTAATTCGGAAAATAAAATATATACCGCCGGATTCATTTTTCCGTTCTTTCATCTGAAAGAATTTTTTGCTTTCACTCGCCTGAAATGTAAGTATAAGCAGACGCTCAGGATAAAAATTATTGAATAACGATAAAATTTGTATGTTCATCAAATTGCTGCTCAAAAAACAACAAAGCTTCGGCCGGTTTTGTGTTATAATACTTGAATGGTTTTATCTTTTTTTGAAGTCATTTTCCCGATCACAAAACAAGCTTTACCAATTATCTTTTCAACAGATTCAATCCCTTCTTCGGCAACGCTGATCAGCAGTCCGCCGTTGGTTTGCGGATCGGGCAGCAGAAGAAAGGCTTCGGCCACATGTATCCCCGGGCGAATTGAAACCAAAGGCGCATAACTGCTCCAGTTTCGTGGGGTGGCATCGGGATACATTTTTTGCGCCAAATATTCTTTCACCCCTTCGGCAACCGGAATGTTATCATAATAAAGAAGAGCGGTGAGTCCGCTGCCTTCTGCCATTTCCACCAAATGGCCTAACAGACCGAAACCGGTTACATCTGTCATCGCGTGCACATGTTCTGACTTTCCCAGCGCTTCTCCTTCCCGATTCAGTTGCGTCATCAGCGAGATCATCGTTTTCTGATGCGCTTTACTGATGGCGCCCCTTTTGGCGGCAGAAGATAAAATACCCGTTCCGATCGGTTTGGTTAATATCAAAACATCGCCTTCCCTGGCGGTATTGTTTTTTTTAATATGGTTTATACCGGCCTGCCCGGTAACGGCCAAACCAAAAAGAGGTTCAGCGGTATCTACACTATGTCCGCCGGCCAGGGGTATGCCGGCTTGTTCACAAACCGTTCTGGCACCTTCCAGTACGGCCTGTGCCGGTTGAAGCGGTAATCGTTCAACAGGCCAACCGAGAATAGCTAATGCCATTAACGGAGTGCCTCCCATGGCATATACATCGCTTAAGGCGTTGGCCGCTGCAATTCGTCCGAAATCAAAAGGATCATCCGTAACGGGGGTAAAAAAATCCGTAGTACTGATCAGCGCGGTACCGTTACCCAGGTCATATACGGCGGCATCGTCTTTGCTGCTGTTACCCACCAGTAACTTTTCATAAAAAGGTTCTTTCAGATTGCTTTTAAGAATTTCTTCCAGCTGCCGGGGCGAAATTTTACATCCGCAGCCTGCGCCGCGGGCATATTGCATAAGCGAAACCGATGTTGTCATGACAAGAAAATTAAAAACCGATATAAAAATAGAGAGGAAAGAAATCAGGAGCTATTTCTATTTTTCTTCTGAACAGTACGCCTGCATTTTTTTTCATATCGGCGCTGAAACGAATATGGTAAATCTGTTCTCCGTCATAAACCACCAAAAGGCCGGTATTGGGTGGATAAAGGCCCAGATTTTCAGCATACATTACCAACGAAAATACATCGTGAACCCCTGGCGCCGGATAAATCGTTTTTCGGAAGGCTTTTGTCTTCAGTCCCTTCCGGGAAATAATCTGCTCGCCGTTCAAAAAAATGCTGACGGAATCTCCATCCACTTCGCCGTTATCGTATAAGGCCAGAATCAAACTGTCTGACTCAAACTCTATGATTTGGGAAAATTCGGATTTCCGGCCCGACAGCGAATCGGCAGTCTTCAATACCTGCTCCGGAATATCGGCTTATCCTGAGGGTTGCGGTGTTTTAGAAACCATGGCGGACAAACCGGTATTTTGGATGGGCGGAGTAATACCGAAATTTTTCTGGCCATCATTTGCTTTTGAAGTCTGCGAAACGGCTTCTTTATTTTTCAGATTTGTATGATCGGAGACAGGTTTTATTGCCGAAGAACGATTTGTGAGGTTTTCCCCACTTTTCTTTTCAGCAGAAGTTCTTGCAGGACTTCTGTTGCCGGTGAAAGATTCCGTATTTACCGTAGCAGAATTTTGACGTGTGGCCGTATTTACAACTGATGTATTCTCATAAGCCGGCGTTTCGTTTTTCTTAAATTTTTCAGCGTTCCCGGGTACCGGATGGCCGGTTTTTTCGACATCCTTTTCTTTCGGCGCATTTTGTGCAAGGCCATGATCAAACTCTTTTAATGGCGGCAGTTGCGGAGGGCCTGCCTTTAAAGTTTCTGTATGGTTGTCAATTGTTTTATATTCCGTTTTTATAGACTGTGGACGGGCTAAAGTAATGACCGGAATTTCGGAATGGATTTCTTTTAAAAAAGGAATGTCCTGTACTAATCGTAATTCCTGTAAGTGAGAAACTAATTTTGACCGGTCTGGGTATTCTTCGGGCGATAAATCCGTTTTACCTGTCAGGGAATAATACTTTTTTGTGGCATTGGTTTTCCAGTTTCCGCTCATGTACCAGGCGCTGTCGGGGCTGTTTCTTTTAAAGGTGATGGTTACTTTTACCCCTTTATCCAGTTTTTCAAAAAAATTACAAGTGATAATTTCCTCATCTTTTACTTCGCAGAGATTCCCTTTGATTTCGCCCTTTACCCGTTTTACAATGTAATACAGGGTATCATTTACAATAAACTCATTGCGTGAATACCCACGCACTTTTCCTTTGTATTCCGTCAGGATTAATTCAAAAAGCTGATCTTTTCTCAGGGTGTTGCTGTCATGCGTCAATGTGCCGGTCCAAATACCTGTAAGCGTTTGGGCAAAACAGAATGAAGAGCAAAGCATGACAGCGCTAAGCAGGCATAAAGGCATTTTTTTCGTTAGCTTTCTGAAGCAGGGGTTCAACATTTTCAACTGATACGGAATGGCAGGGTACATAATGTAATAACGAATCTAATTGTTTTCGATTGTGTAAGCCTTTTAAATAATATTTGTCGTAATAGTTCAGTAAAATCCGGAAACATTCCGGAATATTCCCCTGTTGCAGCAACTCTACAGCCAGTTGGGCATTCTGGCCGCCGAGTTTTTCGCGAATTCTGCCGATGGCATCGGCCAATCTTTGCTTATCCAGCTTGCCGTATTCTTCGCATATATGTTTCAGCCGTTCTTCAAAAGCAATCTGGAGAAAAAAAACCGGGGAGTTACGCATGGTATTCCAAAAATCATTCGGAATATTCACGTGACCGATGCGTTGGGATTCATCTTCGAGCCAGATGGGTTTTTTTTGTGTTTCAGCCTGAGGATACAGGCTGCGAAGTTCCATAGCCAGCAGGTTTTCAAACATTTCCTGTGTAGGTTGTTCGGGCATTCCGATATTTCCAAAAGCCGAACCTTTATGGCTGGCTAATTTTTCGAGATCAATTACAAACTCGCCTTTCTGTTTCAGCGCATAAAGCAATTCTGTTTTGCCGGAACCCGTAAAACCACCCAGTATATTGAGCCGGTATGATTGCTTAAAAATATCCAGTACGTAGCGCCGGAAAGATTTGTATCCGCCAATCAGGGTATAAATTTTAAAACCGTAAAGATCCAGCAGCCAGGCGATAGCGGCGCTTCGCATGCCACCGCGCCAGCAATACAACAACAATGTATGGCGGGAAGGCGTGCAGTCTCCTCTGGCTTTGTCATTACTGTTTTTGAACATCCATTCTTCTGCCTGTTCCACTATGTGAATCATTTTCGGCCCGAAAAATTCGAGCCCTTTTTTTATTGCTACTTCCCGACTGATTTGTTTGTAAAGGGTGCCTACTTCTTTTCTTTCCTCATCGCTGAAAAGAGGTAATGAAAATGCTCCGGGTATGTGGGCATGCCGGTATTCAGAGGGGCTGCGCACATCAGCCACCGGGTGGTTTTTAGCAAGTTCCAGAAAGGTTTCAATATGAATTATTTCTATGGCCATAATGAAAAAGCTACCGAAGGGAATTGTCAGTAGCTCTTTTTCATTTCAGCAAACAGGGCTTCATCAGCTGTTCATGCTAGCCAGAAATTCTTCATTACTTTTAGTGCCTTTCATCCGTTTTTGTAATTCCAGCATGGCTTCTTCCGAATTCATGTCGGCCAGATAAGACCGCAGCAGGTTCATACGATTCCACACATCTTTATCCAGCAGCAGATCATCACGGCGGGTACTGGAAGCTACAATGTCAATGGCAGGGAAAATCCGTTTGTTGGCTAATCTTCTGTCAAGTTGCAATTCCATATTGCCGGTTCCTTTGAATTCCTCAAAAATCACTTCATCCATTTTACTGCCGGTATCCACCAGTGCGGTAGCAATAATAGTGAGCGAACCGCCGTTTTCAATTTTCCGCGCAGCTCCGAAAAATTGTTTCGGCTTTTGCATGGCATTGGCTTCCACGCCACCCGACAATACTTTTCCGGATGCAGGCGCAATGGTATTATGCGCTCTGGCCAGGCGGGTAATTGAGTCCAGCAGAATAACCACATCATGTCCGCATTCTACCAGGCGTTTTGCTTTTTGCAAAACAATGTTGGAAACTTTAACATGTTTTTCAGCCGGTTCATCAAAGGTAGAAGCAATTACTTCGGCTTTTACGCTGCGCTCCATGTCGGTTACCTCTTCGGGACGCTCATCCACCAGCAATACCATCAGATAGCATTCCGGATGGTTTGCGGTAATGGCATTGGCCACAGCTTTCAGTAACATGGTTTTTCCCGTTTTGGGTTGCGCCACTATTAACCCCCGCTGGCCTTTTCCGATAGGAGTAAACAAATCCATAATGCGGGTTGATAAATTATCTGCCGTAGTGAACAGATTCAGCTTTTCGTACGGGAACAGCGGCGTCAGATAATCAAAAGGCACACGGTCTCTTACTTCCTCGGGGCTTTTTCCGTTTATGGTATCCACTTTTAATAAAGCAAAATACTTTTCGCCTTCTTTCGGCGGACGAACGGCTCCGTATACGGTATCTCCCGTCTTTAATCCGAAGAGCTTTATCTGAGAGGGAGAAACATAAATGTCATCGGGCGAAGAAAGATAGTTGTAATCTGACGAACGGAGAAAGCCGTATCCGTCCGGCATCATTTCCAGCACCCCTTCGCTGAAAATGACTCCGTCAAATTCAATATTAAAAGCAGATTCGCGGCGCGGTGGATATACTTTGGGTGCGGAAGGGGTTTCGTCTGGAGGTTGTTCAGCTTCAGTAACGGGTTCAGCCATTTCAGTTTCCGGTATTTCTTCTTCAACTGTTTCCTGAATAAATTCGGTAACATCTGCAACTGCGTTTTCAGCTGAATCTTCATTGATTTCGTCTTTCTTTTCAGATGTTTTTTTTCGGCCTCGCCGACCGGCAGACTTTTCCTCTTTTTTAGCCGAAGCTTTTTTTGCAGCAGGTTTTTCTTCCTTACTCATTACTTCAGCCTCCTCACTTCCGGTAGAAGTGGTGGCTTTTACGATTTTTTTTCGTTTGCCCCCTTCTTTAGACGCCTCACTATTTTGTGTGCCGGTAATGGCCTGCATATCCAGAATTTTGTAAATCAGATCTTGCTTGTTTAATTTTTTTGCATTGGGGATTTTCAGTTGTTCGGCAATGTCAAGCAGTTCAGGAACGAGCATGTCGTTCAGTTGCAAAATATCATACATAAAAAAACGGATTTATAGAAACTGATACATTGGTTAATAATCTGTTAGGGAATTATGATTTGCTGTCTTAGAAAGAAAAAAGTAGTGATTTAAACTCAATCCGGGAGATCAGGATATATCGCCCTCTTTCTGGGTGCAATAATAGATAATTTTCTGAAAATTCAAAAAAAAAGATAGTATTTATTTTATTTTCAATGGTTTGGACATGCAGCTCCCGAATTATATTCTGAGCTATATTGTCTATTTCTTCCAAAAGAAAGGTTATGGCTTCCGCATTCTGAGAAGCATCTTATATAAACTGGACTTAAATTATTTGTTTGATCCGAAAACGCATCACGGAATGGACGGAAGATGTTTTATTACAAAACCGTTACTTCATAAAAAGCTTCGGGGTGCAGGTATTTGGTTGCAAGCAGCCTAAGCTCTTCGGGTGTAATCTTTTTTATGGTTTCAACCGATGCATAAAAGTCTTCTTCAGACAATTGATGTAAAATCATATTTTTCCAGCGTTGAATTATCTGAAACGGCCCGTTTAAGTCAGATAGCAAAAAGCCCATCATATAGTTTTTTACCAGCATCAGTTCATCTTCTTCTACCGGAGTTTCTCTCAACAATTGCATTTCCCTGTACACTTCTTCTATAGCTTTTTCATAAACTTCCCGCCCGGCCTCAAGACTAATCATCCAGGCCGACTCCTGCAGGTGATTATACAAGTAGCTGTGCACCCCGTAGGTATAACCTTTTTCTTCTCTCAGGTTGCTCATCAGCCGCGATCCGAAAAACCCTCCCAGAAGGGTATTCAGAACAACAGCTTTTCTGAAATCGGGATGATGCCTGTTCGGGAAAGGCCTTGCTATTCGGATTGATGCCTGAACGCTTTGTTCATCTACGGATGTTTTTTTCTTTTTTTCGGTGGCAGGGTGTGTACTTCTTTTTTCAGGAAAAACGGAGTGGTTGGGTAAATCTCCGAAATTCCGGTTTATCAGTTTTTCAAAATCAGCGGGTAACTTGCCGGCGGCAAAAATCATAAAGCATCCTTTTCTGTAATAATTTTCATAAAAAACCAACAGCTCTTCGCGAATCAGCGCATCATAATCTTCGGGGCGGGTGAATTTGCCGTAGGGATGATGTTCTCCGAAAAGCAAAGCATCTGTCTCTCTTCCGGCTACAAAATCCGTTTTCTTTAAATTCACCAGCAACCTTTGCTTCATGTTTTGTTTAAACACATCCAGTTCATCCTGCGGCATCACGGAGTCCGTAATCAGTTCTCTTACGGTTTCTACCAGTAGGGGAAAATGACGCGATAAGGTATGCAGGGAAACGGTAGCGGTTTCGTTATAGCAGTTCCGGTTCAGAAAAGCGCCGTAGTATTCAAAGTGTTCATTTATCTCAAGCGCTGTTTTTTTTGATGTTCCGTTTTTCAGCAGAAAATTCACTGCTGGCGCCACGCTATTTTTTTCTTCAAACCAGTTTCCGGCATAAAAAACCCACTCCGTCATCATCACGTCT
>JAOAGO010000019.1 GCA_026415715.1 Chitinophagaceae bacterium
CTAAAACAAAAAAATCTATTTCATAAAAAAAGTTTTTTGATAACTCATAATTTTTGAAGGTAAAATTTTATTTACAAAAAAATTTTTTGACTTTCAAAAAAAATAATTTTAATGAAAACAGTTTAAAGAACAACATATTACATATTATTCATGCTAACTATTACCCTTGCATTTGTTTTTTCGTTCAATGCCGGTGATATTCTATGATATCAAGAGGAATTTTCAGATGAAGATGAGTTGTGAAAAAAATTTTTGTCGGAGGGTGTACTGTTGTCAGTTATGACTTTTCCTGTTAAACCTTCAGGAATCTTTACCGTGGCAATGTTTGTATTTTTTTCCCGAACCGCAGGGGCAAGGCTCATTCCGTCCGATTTTCGGACCGGCTACCACAGGTTCCATCTTATCTTTTTCATTGGCGGCATAATCATCACCTGTTGCATCTATTTCTTCCTTATTGGCTTTAAGACGGCTCATATCGGTTTTTTGCATTCGTCCTTCTTTGAGCGAAGGTTGCTGCTCCTGCGCAGGCAGAGCGCTGTGGCACAGGAATGAAACAATGTTTTTATTTACCTCGGCTATCATGTTTCGGAAAAGATTGAAGGCTTCCATTTTGTAAATGACCAAAGGGTCTTTTTGTTCCAGGTAAGCGGTTTGAACACTGTGCTTCAGGTCGTCCATTGCCCTGAGGTGCTCTTTCCATGCTTCGTCAATAACAGCCAGAGTTATGGTTTTTTCCAGCGCTAATCCGAGCTCTCTTCCTTCAGTACGTATGGCTTTGTCTAAATGAACCAGTACATTAATGCCTCTTCTTCCGTCTGTAAAAGGTACAATAACGTTTTCAATATGACTTCCCTGCGTCAGTCTTATATTTTTTAAGACGGGCAATGCTTCCAGGGCCATTTCTTCTTTATGCCGTTCGTATCTTTCGGTTGCTTCTTTATAGAGTTTATCCACTACCGCTTTTTCTTCGCCTTTTAAAAATTCTTCGGGTTGAATACGGGTATCCATACCGAAGTTTACAATACAGGCCAGGCGGAATCCTTCAAAGTCTTCCTGTTCTCGAAAGGATTGCACCAGGCCTTCGGCAACCTGAAAAAAGGCAAAGTCAATATCCAGCGCCAGCCGTTCGCCGTATAAGGCATGGTTTCGTCTTTCATACACAACATTTCGTTGTTTGTTCATCACGTCATCATATTCAAGCAAGCGTTTCCGAATGCCGAAATTATTTTCTTCCACCTTTTTCTGTGCCCTTTCAATGCTTTTGGTAATCATGCTGTGCTGAATCACTTCGCCTTCTTTATATCCTATTTTGTCCATCAGCGAAGCTATGCGGTCGCTTCCGAACAGGCGCATCAGGTCATCTTCCAGAGAAACATAAAATTGCGAAGTGCCGGGATCGCCCTGTCGTCCGGCCCTTCCGCGAAGTTGTCTGTCCACCCTGCGGCTTTCGTGACGTTCGGTTCCGATAATGGCCAGTCCGCCCGCTTCTTTTACACCGGGGCCCAGCTTGATGTCCGTTCCTCTGCCCGCCATGTTTGTGGCTATGGTTACTTTTCCCGCCATACCGGCTTCAGCTACGATGGCAGCTTCTTTGGCGTGGTGTTTTGCATTCAATACGTTGTGTGGAATTTTCTTTTGTTGCAGCATCCGGCTTAACAGTTCGCTGACCTCAACGGATGTGGTGCCTACCAGAACCGGACGTCCCGCATTTCGTAATCTTTCTATTTCATCAATTATGGCTTTGTATTTCTCCCGCTTCGTTTTATAAACCAGATCATTAAAGTCTTTTCGGATCATGGGGAGATGTGTAGGTATCGTAACAACATCCAATTTGTATATACTCCAGAATTCGGCGGCTTCCGTTTCGGCGGTTCCCGTCATTCCGGCCAGTTTATGATACATTCTGAAATAGTTCTGAAGCGTAATGGTGGCATAGGTTTGTGTTGCGGCTTCAATTTTTACATTTTCCTTGGCCTCAATGGCCTGATGTAAGCCGTCTGAATAACGACGCCCCTCCAGTATCCGGCCGGTTTGTTCATCAACAATTTTTACGGCGCCGTCCAGTACAACATATTCTACATCCCGCTCAAACAATGTATACGCTTTTAACAATTGATGTACGGTGTGAATCCGGTCGGATTTCTGCGCATACTCATTCAGCAGCACCTCCTTTTTTTTGAGTTTTTCTTCGGAGCTGAGTTGGCTTTTTTCAATTTCAGCCAGCTGAACGCCAATGTCGGGTAAAACGAAAAAGTCAGGATCTTCACCGGTTCGGGTAATCATGGCAATCCCTTTGTCGGTCAGCTCTACGGAATTATTTTTTTCATCGATATAAAACAAGAGTTCTTCATCTACGATGTGCATATTACGTTGCTGATCCTGCAGATAGTAGTTTTCGGCTTTCTGAAGTTTCACCTTTATGCCGGGCTCGCTCAGATATTTAATCAGGGGTCCGTATTTGGGCAGTCCGCGGTAGGCGCGGTAAAGGTGTAAACCGCCGGTTTTAGGATCATCTTCACCGGCGGCAATTTTTCGTCTCGCCTCATTCAGGTTGTTTCGGATGATTTTTTCCTGTTCCCTCACCAGTTGCTCTACACGAGGTTTCAGAATATGATATTGTTGTTCTTCCCCTTTAGGAACAGGTCCTGAAATAATGAGCGGAGTGCGGGCATCATCAATCAGTACCGAATCCACTTCATCCACCATGGCAAAATGATGCTTCCGCTGTACTTTCTCTTCTGCAAAATGAACCATATTGTCTCGCAGATAATCAAAGCCAAATTCGTTGTTGGTACCGTAAGTTATATCTGCCAGATAAGCTTTTTTACGATCTTCACTGTTTGGAGGATGTTTATCTATACAATCCACGGTGAGGCCCAGCCATTCATAAATTGGTCCGTTCCATTCCTGATCGCGACGGGCCAGATAGTCATTCACCGTAACAATATGTACGCCTTCGCCGGCCAGTGCATTCAAATATGCAGGCAGGGTAGATACCAAGGTTTTCCCTTCACCTGTTGCCATTTCGGCAATCTTTCCCTGATGCAATACAATACCGCCAATTAACTGCACATCGTAATGCACCATATTCCATGTAATTTGCCCGCCGGCCGCCATCCAGGTATTTTTGTAAATGCTTTTATCGCCTTGTATGGTAATATAGTCTTTTTTAATGCTTAATTCCCGGTCTAAATCCGTAGCGGTAGAAACCAATTCGGTGTTTTCTTTGAAGCGACGGGCCGTTTCTTTCACCACGGCAAATGCTTCAGGTAACAGTTCGTTCAGGATTTCTTCAATTTTTTTATCGCGAAGTTTTTTTAACTTGTCCACTTCTTCGTAAATGGCTTCCCTTCCGCTCAAATCATTATATGGCAAGCGTTCCGCTTCTTCATTTTTCTGCCGGATTTCTTCATCAATTTCTGCCAGATAATTTTTTATTCTTTGTTTAAATTCCTGAGTTTTTACCCGCAGTTCATCATGGCTGAGCGACTGATATGCTTTAAAATTCTCATTGATTTTATTGACAATGGGAAGAATTTTTCGGATGTCTTTTTCTGATTTGCTGCCACCGATTAATTTTGAAATAAAACCGAACATTTTTTTATTTATTATTTTAAGTTTTTTACTAAAAATTGATTTTGATTTGCTTTTTGCTTTGCTAACAACTCATTTGGAACAGGTTCTTGTCAGGAATAGTATGAAGGCAAAGATACAGAGTTCCCCTATCACTCACTTGTCTTTCCCTGGATTTAACATCTGCTCAAAAAAGAGGCCTTATTCCAAATGAAACGATGTAAATTGTATTTAATTTACCAGCCGTATGATTAATAATTCATTTTTTGGAATTTTATTTCTGATTATACTCTCTGCTTCATGCCGGTGGAAAAACAAAAAGGATGTATCCGTTCAGCCGGAACAAATTTATTTAGACTATAAAGTGTGGAGCGAAGAAGGGTCAGACAGCGTATCTGTTCTGGTACGTTTCAAAAAGTTTGTAGCTCACGGCGCTGCCATAAGCATAGAAGACCTGGGTGAAATAAAAT
Source organism: Chitinophagaceae bacterium (assembly GCA_026415715.1). Taxonomy (GTDB): domain Bacteria; phylum Bacteroidota; class Bacteroidia; order Chitinophagales; family Chitinophagaceae; genus JJ008. Next base: position 4,044 of record JAOAGO010000019.1, read on the forward strand.
TAGATGGAATGCTACTTAAAGCCGACAGTACTCCTATGTCGGGAATATTTTATGCTGCAAATTATCCCCTTGCACCTTTCATCGGCGACCACAGTTTTGAACTGATTATTTCAGAAAAAAAATCATTAGCAGAAACTTTCCGGTTCAGAACATTTCGGGTAGGCCAGGATTTTTCCGATACCATACAAAATAACAAAGATGTAGAAATTCGCTTGCCCGGATTGAATGACGGCGACCGGGTAAGAATTTTATTAACGGATACCAGTTTTACCGGAACAGGCATAAATCGGATTGATACAGTTAAAAACGGACGGATTTCCATTTCACAGGTTGAGTTGTCTGAATTAGCCCCTGGCCCCATTAATATGGAGCTGATTCTTGAACAGGAAAAAGTTATTGAAAATGCGATTATTGCGGGTGGTTTTCTGGGGGTTTATTATACCATTCGCAAGGAATTGTGGTTAAAATAACAAAATATTGGTTGAGAAGGAATCCGAAGCGGTTAAAAAGGTTTGTTATTCATTTTATTGAAAATTACACTTGCTGGCTTACCTTTGCGGCCTTGTAAAGATTTTACAATATAAAAAATTTAAAGCAAAAAACATGGGCGGCCAGCTTAAGGAAGTCAGAAACAGAATTAAATCCGTTCAAAGCACCCAGCAGATCACCAAAGCCATGAAGTTGGTAAGTGCGGCAAAACTTCGCAAAGCCCAGGATGCCATAATACAAATGCGCCCTTATGCGGCCAAATTACAGGAACTGCTTAGCAATGTGCTGAGCAATACCGAAGGCGGAATGGAAATGTCCGTTTCCGCACAACGTCCTGCAGAAAAAATTCTTCTCATTGTGCTCACGAGCGACAGAGGATTGGCCGGTGCCTTTAATTCCAACGTAATCAAGTTAACCAAAAGCCTGATAGCAGAAAAATACGCCGAGCAGTACAAAAAAGGAAATGTTACCTTATGGTGTATAGGTAAAAAAGGATATGAGCATTTTGTGAAAAATCAGTATAATGTTTCAGGGCAGTTCAAAGATATTTTTCAAAAACTCAGTTTTGAACATGTTCAGGCAGCCGCACAGGCGGCACAACAGGCTTTTGCAGAAAAGCAATTTGATGTAGTAGAAATTATATACAACCAATTTAAAAATGCCGCTACGCAAAAACTGGTAGTGGAACGTTTTTTACCTGTGCCGAAGATTGAAAAGAAAGCCGGCGACAAGGCAGCCGATTTTATTTTTGAACCATCCCGTGAAACCCTGATTCAGGAATTGATACCGAAAATATTAAACACACAATTCTATAAAGCCATTCTGGATTCTCACGCATCCGAACACGGAGCCAGAATGACTGCAATGGACAAGGCAACCGAAAATGCACAGGAATTACTTCGCACTCTGAAAATTTCTTACAACAGAGCCCGACAAGCCGCCATTACAACCGAACTGACCGAAATTGTAAGTGGCGCTGCCGCGCTTCAGGGATAGTCATTCGGCAGAAAAAGTGTTTTATCTGGCTGATGAAAATGTGAGTAAATTATTCTGTCCTTAAACCCTGACGTAAGCTATTTTTACAATTCAATTACCTTTGAAATATGAAAACAGAAGAGTTGACGCTGCACATAGAAGCATTGATTTTTGCTTCCGATAAACCGCTTACCGAATCAGATATTTCGGAAATGTTACAACAAGCCTTTCCGGAATCGGAATGGGATGTTGAAGTAATCCGGCAGATTATTTCAGAACTGAGACAAAAATATCAATCCGGCGCTTTTGCTTTTGAACTGATTCAAAGCGGCGGAGGCTGGCAATTTCTTACCCGTCCTGAATTTCATAAAACGCTGATACCGCTGAATAAAGAAAAATTTAACAAAAAGCTATCGGCTGCCGCCATGGAAACGCTGGCTATTATTGCATACAAACAGCCTGTTACCAAGTCGGAAATTGAAACTATACGGGGCGTCAACTGTGATTATACCATACAGAAATTACTGGAAAAAAATCTTATCATCATCAGCGGAAGAAATGAAAAACTGCCCGGTTATCCGCTGCTATATTCCACATCAGAGCAATTTATGGACTATCTGGGCATAAATTCCCCGGCCGATTTACCGCCACTCAGGGATATTCTTTCTGACTTGCCGGATGATTTAATCACATCAGAATCGCCGCAGGAAGCAGAGAATACGGCAACACAAAGCGCTTTGGAAGTTAACGAAGGTGGTGAATTGGTGGAAAAGCCTTTTTCCCCGGAAGCCCGGGATGATTCAGCTTAATGAAAATGTAAAAAAATTTGCTTTGTACCAAGAACTCATTTCTAAATCATCTCAAAGAACGGTACCTGAAAATGCATGATACAATTCCTTCCGTAAAATTACTGGAAATAGCAAAGGATTACGGCACCCCCACGTATGTATATGATGCTGATGTGATTCGTGAACAATATCAAAAACTGGAATCCGCATTTTCATCGCTTGACTGCCGTTTCTTTTATGCGGCCAAAGCGCTGACAAACATCAATATATTAAAATACATACGGGGGCTGAATGCTTCAGTAGATTGCAGTTCCGTTCAGGAAGTGCAGTTGGCTTTACTGGCCGGTTTTTCGCCCGAAAACATTTTGTATACATCAAACGGTGTATCATTTGATGAAATCTGCGAAGCCGCTGCTACCGGGGCTCATATTAATATTGACAGTTTATCGAATCTGGAAAAATTCGGGAAAAAGTTCGGTAGTTCCTATCCGGTTGGTATCCGGCTAAGGCCAAACATACGGGCTGGAGGTAATTACAAAATTTCCACAGGGCATGATTCGAGTAAGTTTGGAATACCCATTGAACAACTGCAACAAATAACGGATACGGTTAACCGGCATAAACTTCAGGTGAAAATTTTGCACATACACACCGGCAGCGATGTTCAGGAGCCGGATACTTTTATTCAAAGCGCAGAAAAGATGTTTCAGATAGCCGGGCATTTTCCTGAAGCTGAAGTGCTTGACCTTGGGGGGGGATTTAAAGTAGCCTACCGGCCGGACGAAAAAGATGCAGACCTGAAAAAAATTGCTTCAGAATTAGAAAATGTTTACCACACATATCAGCAACAACATCAGCGTTCATTCCGCTTCTGGTTTGAGCCGGGAAAATTTCTGGTAAGCCGATGCGGATATTTTCTGACGGAAGTAACGGTTTTAAAACCAACCGATACCATAAACTTTGTTTCGGTAAACAGCGGATTCAATCATCTGCTTCGCCCTATGTTTTACGATGCATATCATCATATCATCAACCTTTCAAACCCGGGGGGAGTACCCGGGATTTATACGGTTACGGGTAACATTTGCGAAACCGACACGTTTGCTTCCGACCGGTTGATCAATGAAGTTCGGGAAGGGGATATTCTGGTTTTCTGTAATGCCGGAGCATACGGTTTTCAGATGGCATCGCAGTATAATTCCCGCTACCGGCCCGCCGAAGTGATGATCACCGACGGAAAAACAATCCTGATCAGGAAAAGGGATAGTTTTGATGATTTACTGAAAAATCAGATTTTGTAATTTTTACTTATTGAACTCTGATTAACAGCTCGCTTTTTGACGAAAGCGGAAGATTCCCGAAAGACGTTTCCGCTACACCTTCTGTAGCTGTATTTTCAGTTCTGGATTTTAACAATTTGGTCTTGCGGTCTAAGGTCATGACCCCTTTGGTTTTAGCCTTGAACGAGGTTTTTATTTCGGCGCCCATCATTTCGGTTTTCATTGTATTTTCAGATTGTGAGCTGTATTCAATTTGAATAGTGGAATCAGAAATTTCTTTTACGAGATATTCAGAATAAGTTGTACCTGTTTCATTTTTAGCGGTATCGCGCCATGCGCTTCCCTTGCTGACCGGATATTCCGGCAAGATTTTGAAAAATCCGTCACTTCCGGGTTTGGGCGTACTGAAAAGAACCTGGGCTTGCTGCAGAAAAGCGCTGAACATAGAAATAGAAGATGCGGCTTCTTCATTTTCATTTTTCTTTTCATTCACGACCATGATCACTTTTCCCGCAGAATCAATAATCATATCGTAGCCGGAAGAAAATCGTTGCACCAGAGATTTCGCCATCGGGTCATCGGCGTTTTCAGGGTTGTCAGAATCAAAACTTCGGTTTTGGCCCATCCCTTCAAAAGAAAAGGTTATTCTTTTTACTTTATGTTTTAGTGTGGTATTTTCTTCATTCGTATTTGTGACTTTGTATTGAATATGGCCCGTAAGGTCAGTATTAAAATCTATGGATCGACCCATGATTTCCTGAGACGTGGTGATTTTTTGAGTTATGAATACCTGAATCTCCTGCCCGGGCTCAAAAACCAAACGGTTGGTAACAGATTGTCCGTGTGAACCCGAAGTACTGAACAGCAAAACAGCGATAAATATCAAATGTCGTATCATAAGATCTGATGATTATTTGCGGAAGTAATGACGCATGGATATGAAAAAAGGTTTATTTTATCTGAAAAAAATTTTTTGTCTGCAAATCTTCCGGTAAAGAGAATTTAATTTTAGCATATTTGCAAAAAAATATTATGCCTATCCGAATGACAGACGATCCCCATGATCCGTCTCAATACAGAGAGGATGAAGGTGGGGGAGCAAGCAGGCCCCAAATTCCGGGAGGCGGCTTGTTAAATCTGTTGCCTTTATTACTGAGCCTTTTTCGGGGCAAGGGGTTAATTTTTCTGTTGATTTTAGGCGCAGGCGCTTATTTTTTACTGGGCAGAGGCGGTTGCCAGCCAGCAGACATAGAAAGACATTTTTCACAAAGCGGATATAGTTTTGAACCGAAAGAATTTGAAAAGGCTTCTATTTACGAAGGACTGGAAGAAGATAACCGCAAAAATCCCCTTCCCGAAGCGGTTTCTTTGCTTCGTTTTGCTCCCGACCGAGGCGATCAGGGCCAGCAGGGAAGTTGTGTGGCCTGGAGCTGTGCATACGCTGCACAAACCATCCTTACGGCTGCCGCTACAGGGCAAACGCCTAATGACATTGTGTTTTCTCCCTCTTATCTGTATAATCAAATCAGGATGGAAGGCTGTCAGGGCTCCTATTTGCAGCGGGCCATGGAAGCCATGCGTGTAAATGGCGGCGTTCCGCTCAGTCAATATCCTTATGACGAATATGATTGCAGCCGCCTTCCTTCAGAAGCGATGAAACAACTGGGAAGGCAAAACCTCATACATGGCTTTACCCGAATCACCAACGGCGATAATTTGTATGAAATCAGCGTGCGGGGTGTCAAAGAACATCTGGCAAAAAATGCACCGGTAGTAATCGGTATGATGGTGGGCCAGAGTTTTATGCAGGATATGTACGGAAAAGATGTATGGCAACCCTCCGGCTTTGATCAAACGCAGATGGGTATGGGCGGCCACGCCATGTGTGTGATTGGTTATGATGACAGTAGATACGGAGGTGCCTTTCAGATCATGAACAGCTGGGGGCCGCAATGGGGTCGAAACGGTATTGCCTGGGTTCGGTATGCCGACTTCAAGAAATTTGTAAGAGAAGCCTATGGTTTGCATCCTTTCCCCAAGAGAAGTCAGGTGGCTAATCTGCCGCTGGAATGTAAAATCGGCCTGATTGAAAATACAAGCAAAAAAAATATTTCCTTAAAGGTAAATCCGGGTTCAAACATTTTCCGAACGGTTTTGCCCATCACGCCGGGCACTCGTTTTAAAATGGCGATACAGAACGTAACGGAATGTTATATTTATGTCTTCGGCAAAGACACGAACGAAACAAGCTATATTCTCTTTCCCTACCTGAAACCGGGTGAAAAAGTTTCAAAACACTCACCGTATTGCGGCATAACCGGATACCGCCTGTTTCCGAGGGCTCAGTCATTTGAGGCCGATGCCATTGGCAGTACAGATTATATAGCCATTGTAGTCAGTAAAGAGGAACTGGACTATCAGGCATTGAATCAGGCCATCAATCGCAGCACCAAAAGCGGTTATGCGGAAAAGGTAAACGACGCTTTATCCTCATTATTAATCCGCTCCGTAAAATATCAGAATACGCCGGACGGAAATATCTATTTTAAAGCCGATGCCAACACCAACAAGGCAGTGGCCTGTATTGTGGCGATAGATAAAAAAAGGTGATGCAAAACAACAGACAAATATTTTTCAAAAAAGTAAAAAGCAGGCTTGGCTTTATCTTGTTTTTACTTACACGTCTTCCGGCAGCATGGTTTGCAGGCGTAAAAATTTCAGAAATCAACGAACGGTACTGTTCCGTTACCATTCGCTACGGATGGAGCAACAAAAATCCTTTCCGATCGGTGTATTTCGCCTGTTTAAGTATGGCGGCCGAAATGAGCAGTGGCGCCCTGGTTATGGCGAACTGTTACAACAGTAAACCGGCCATTTCCATGCTGGTCATAAAAACGGAAGCTGAATTTTATAAAAAAGCAAAAGGAAAAATTACGTTTGTTTGCAACGACGGAAAGCAGATTGAAGACGCCGTAAATGCAGCGCTTAGTGAAAATATTCCGGTTAGTTTCAGGTCACGTTCCGTTGGCCTAAATCAGGAAGGAGATACGGTGGCTGAGTTTTTTATTACCTGGTCGCTGAAGCGGAAAGAATAAGCCCGGCGTCTTTACAACATGAACGGTATTCCTGTTTTTTGTAATTAGGTCATATCAATCCAACGAAAATTTATGAAACTTTCTTTTCATGGCGCTGCCCGAACAGTAACGGGATCCAAACATTTAATTACGCTGAAAAACGGCCGGCAGATTCTGCTTGATTGCGGCATGTTTCAGGGTATGGGAAAAGAAACCGACGCCCTGAATAGAACATTTCGCTTTCAGCCCGAAGCCATCCATGCCATGATTCTTTCTCATGCACATATAGACCACAGTGGCCTCATTCCGAGACTGGTATCTGAAGGGTTTTCAGGAAAAATCTTTTGTACTTCAGCCACAAAAGAACTCACTCAGGTTTTGTTAATTGACTCAGCCGAAATTCAGGAAGATGAAATTCGCTTTATTAACAAACGCCGGGCCATGGAAGGACTTCCTTATTTGCGTCCTCTTTACTCCGTAAAAGAGGCTGAGCACGCCGCCGACTTTCTGGAAGTTCAGCCCTACCATAAATGGTTTCATGTAACGGATAATGTTCAAGCTATGTTTACCGATGCCGGACATATTATCGGCAGTGCGGCCGTGCATTTGAAAATCCGTGAAAACGGTAAAGAAATCAGACTTACGTTCAGCGGAGATGTTGGCCGGTATCGTGACGTTATTTTAAAATCTCCTGAAGAGTTTCCGCAGGCAGATTATATTATTTTGGAATCTACGTATGGAAACAGCCTTCACGATAATTTTATAACAACACCTGACCTTTTACTGAGCTGGATTGAAAAAGCCTGCCTCCAAAAAAAAGGTAAGCTTATCATTCCGGCCTTTAGTGTTGGAAGAACGCAGGAATTATTGTATGCACTCAATCAACTGGAACTGGAAAACCGACTTCCGGAACTGGATTATTATGTAGATAGTCCTTTAAGTGTGGAAGCAACCGAAATCGTTAAATCACATCCGGAATTCTTTAATAACAGAATACAGCGAATTCTGAAAACAGATAACGACCCGTTTTCTTTTAAAGGATTGAAATATGTAAAAACGGTTGAGCAATCCAAAATGCTCAACTATTTGAACGGTCCTTTTGTTATTATATCAGCCAGCGGCATGGCCGATGCCGGCAGGGTAAAACATCATATCAGCAATAATATTGAAAACAGCCGCAACACCATACTCTTTACGGGATACTGCGAACCCCATTCACTTGGCGGACGATTGCTGGCCGGTGAAAAGGAAGTCAACATTTTCGGGATTCTTCATGAAGTACATGCTGAAATCGGAGTGATCAGGAGCATGAGCGCTCATGGCGACTACGAAGACCTTTCTCAGTGGCTTGCCTGTCAGAATCCGCAAGAGGTTAAAACCCTTTTCCTTGTTCACGGCGAGTTTGACGTGCAAATGGATTTCAAAACTAAACTTATGAAAAAGGGATTCCGCGACGTTCAGATTCCGGCTCTTCACGAAGAGTTTCATTTAACTTAAGCCGAATGCTGATAAAATTTTCAAAATCTCCTTTTTTATTTAACTTTGCGGCCCGCTATAATTAATTTGCCGGGGTAGCTCAGCTGGTTAGAGCGCAGGATTCATAACCCTGAGGACGGCAGTTCAAGTCTGCTCCCCGGTACTTAAAGGCTCCGCTCAGGAGCTTATTTTTTTATGACTTATATTTTTACGTTTTATACTCTGACAAGTATAACCGTCACTATATTGGTTATACTTCCGATTTGGCAGAGCGGTTAAGGTCGCATAATGAATACGGAAAAGGTTATACGAGCAGGTATCGTCCATGGAGGGTGATTTACACCAAAGCGTTTTCGGAGAAGTCGGAAGCTATGCGGTATGAGCGGTGGTTGAAATCGGGGGTGGGCAGAGAGTTTATAAAGACACTTGCGCATGATGAGCGCAGGATTCATAATCAGCTCGCATAGTCATTAAGTCCTGAAAAGTTTATATTTGAACGGTAAGAATTCTAATTTTACCGGATATGCTTCAAAAATTTTTCCTTTCGTTCCTCTTGATATTTTCTTTCCCGGTGCTTAAAGCACAAGACGGGTGGAAGATCAAAGCAACCTCAATTGACCCGTCAAATTACTACGGCGTTACCGTTGCCAATGGTATGTTGGGTGTTGTGTCTTCACCCCACCCTTTTCAGGTAAAAGAAGTGGTGCTGGCCGGAGCTTATGATCTTTACGGCCGCGGACGTGTCAGTAATTTTCTTCGCAGCTTCAACCTGTTGAATATGTACGTGGAAATTGACGGCCGTCGGGTAGATTACCGGTCCGTTTCCAACATACAACAGGAACTTGATCTTCGTTATGCCGCTTTTACCACTCGTTTTCAATATACCGATAAGGCCGACATCACGTATACCTACTATGCCCTTCGGCATTTGCCTTTTGCAGTTTTGATGGATGTATTCATCACAGCCCGAAAAGACATCAGTATCACCGGCGCCAGCATCATGGAAGCGCCCGATGCGCTCCGCGATGTTCAGAACTATTACAATGAAATAGACAGGCCTCACGTGGTTATCAGTCTCCTTACTTCAACGGCCAAAAGTCCAACCGGTAAATTGCTCATGTGCGCCAGCAATACGTTTCTGTTTTCCGAAAAACACGGCGAAGAACCCCGGGTTATTCACGAAATGTGGGACAACAACATGCACCTCATGAAGTTTTCCCGAAAAATTAAAGCCGGCGAAACATACCGCTTCTCCATTGCCGGCGCTTCCATAACTTCGGCACATCATGATGACCCGCTGAATGAAGCCGAACGTATTGCCATCTTTGCCAAACTGGAAGGCCGTGAACGGCTGATCAGGTTGCACAACAAAGCATGGGACGAACTCTGGAAAAGCGATATTATTATAGACGGCGACCCTCAGGCCCAGCAGGATGTGCGAAGCATGCTCTATCATCTTTATGCCTTTACCCGCGAAGGAACAGCCTATTCCCCCTCACCTATGGGACTCAGCGGTTTGGGTTATAACGGGCATGTTTTCTGGGATACGGAACTCTGGATGTTCCCGCCTTTGCTGGTATTGCAGCCTCAACTGGCAAAGAGTATGATAGAATATCGTTTTCAGCGCCTTGAAGCCGCAAAGCGGAATGCCTTCAGTAAAGGATATAAAGGAGCCATGTATCCCTGGGAAAGTGCGGAAACCGGCGTGGAAGAAACACCCGTCTGGGCATTGAGCGGCCCGTTCGAACATCATATTACGGCATGCGTTGGTATCGCGGCATGGAATTATTATTGCGTTACACGGGATATTAACTGGCTTCGCGAAAAAGGATATCCCATCCTTTCTGCAACAGCCGATTTCTGGGCCAGCCGTGTGGAACGAAACGGGCCCGGCCGTTACGATATAAATAATGTTGTAGCTGCCGACGAATGGGCTGAAAACGTAGATAACAACGCATTTACCAATGCAGCGGCCAAGGCCAATCTTCGCTATGCTGCAGAAGCGGCCTCGCTGCTGGGCATTCCGCCAAATCCCGACTGGTTGCATGTAGCCGAAAACATCCCTATCCTCAAAATGAATAACGGTGTTACCCGCGAACATGCCACCTACAACGGCGAAAAAATAAAACAGGCCGATGTCAATCTGCTCGCTTATCCTTTAAGAGAAATCACCGACCCCAAAGCCATCCTTCGCGACCTGGAATATTACGAAACCCGGGTACCCGAAGAAGGCACCCCCGCCATGACTCAGGCGGTTTTCACTACACTCTATGCCCGGCTTGGCAATCCTGATAAAGCATATTACTGGTTCAAAGACTCGTACATACCCAACCTGCTGCCGCCCTTCCGCGTCATGGCCGAAACCAAAGGCGGCACCAACCCCTATTTTGCAACAGGCGCCGGCGGCGTCCTTCAAAGCGTACTCATGGGGTTCGGCGGTATAGAAATTACCTCAAAAGGCATCACCCGTATCAAATCCGTTTTGCCAAAGCATTGGAAAAAACTCACCATCACCGGTGTCGGGCCTGATAAAAAATCCATCGTCATTCAGTAATAAAGAAAATGTATTTGAGGCTTTCATCGCCTGCCAAATAGTACATCTGCAGTTCTCCGCCACCTGCCCCGATTATTCGGGGTTCGGGGTCGTTATCACTCCGCCCACCGCCTGCGGCAGAGGGCCAGGCCCTTCAGGCGGGGCAGCCCTTCACCGGCAGAAACTCGGTCAGACAAAAATGTTTACCTGAATAAACAAAAAAAATTCAGCAGGTAAGTAATACGAATGTACTTCGGACAGTGTGGCGTTTTGGCTTCTTAACAATCTATGCGTCTTTTATCCTTTTCCTATGAAAAATTAAATTACCTTTAATTTCAAAGTAAATGCAATGAAAGGCTTTGTAAGTTTCATGAGCTTGTTTTTCTTTTTTCATTCTTCCGCTCAAAAAATAAAAACACCTGACCAGGTGTATGGCCAACTCTTTCGCGATGTGCAGGAAAGCCGCATATTTCCTGATGGCAAAACCTTTGTGGATGCCGTGCCCAAAAAAAATCCAGCAATCATTGTGGCAGATTATCTGAAAGCCGTAAATAACCCTTCTCTCAGGTTCAGCCTTAAGTGGTTTGTTGAAGAAAATTTTTTTCTGCCCCCGCCTTCCGCCGACACGAAGCCGGAAAAAACCACCGATATTGTAAGTCATATTCAAAACTTATGGAAGCTGCTCAAACGGCAAAAAGATAAACCTGTATCCGGCTCTTCGCTTCTGCCTTTACCTTTTCCCTACATTGTCCCGGGCGGACGATTCCGTGAAATCTATTACTGGGATTCTTATTTTACCATGCTTGGACTGAAAGAAAGCGGCGAAAAAGAACTCATGCACCACATGCTTGAAAATTTTAAATACCTCATCGAAACCTATGGCCATGTTCCCAACGGAAACCGAAGTTATTATCTCAGCCGAAGCCAGCCTCCGTTTTTTTCGCTCATGGTTTCGCTTTATGCCGAAACCGAAGGCCCTCACGTACTGAAACGGTACATCCCCGCTGTTGAAAAAGAGTATCGCTATTGGATGAAGGGCTTCGAAAAAATGAAAGCCGGTCAAGCAGCGGGAAAAACCGTGCGTATGCCTGATGGTTTGTTACTGAATCGTTATAGCGATGCGTTAAACATTCCGCGTCAGGAAAGCTGGGCCGACGATATCGAAACGGCAGCCAAATCGAATCGCAAAAAAGAAGTGGTTTATCATCATTTACGCTCAGCAGCTGAAAGCGGCTGGGACTTCAGCAGCAGGTGGTTGGCCGACAACCGTAATCTTCATACTATCGAAACCGCCGACATTATTCCCGTAGATTTGAATTGTCTGCTTTATTATACCGAAAACCTTTTGGCAGGATATTACGCTCAAAACGGTTCTAAAGATAAGTCGGCTTACTATCAGTCGGCGGCACACAACCGGTTGAAAGCAATTCAGAAATACTGTTACGATGCTGCGGAGAAAATATACTACGATTATCATTTTAGTGAAAAAAGGCAAACCGCAAAATTTACGCTTGCCTCTTTTTTCCCGCTTTGGCTTCTTCCTTCCCATCCGCATCCTGAAACAGTGGAAATGCATGTCCAAAAATTAAAAAAAGAACTGTTGGCGCCTCACGGGGTGCTTACCACTTCGGTACATTCCGGACAGCAATGGGATGCCCCTAACGGCTGGGCTCCGCTACAGTGGGTAGTCATTCAGGCGCTTGAAAAAAATGACCGACATGAACTGGCCACTCTCATTGCTCGCCGCTGGATACAACTCAACCTGAAAGTTTTTGAGCGCACCGGAAAGCTCATGGAAAAATATAACGTAACTGACGATTCGCTGGAAGCCGGTGGGGGAGAATACCCGGGCCAGGACGGTTTCGGCTGGACTAACGGCGTTTTACTGGCTTTAATCAAGAAGTATGGAAAGAATTGATTTGGAATGATGCATGTAGAATACAATATTGATTAACCGCTATTCTGAAATTATAAAATAAAATCATGGCAAAATTAAAAACAACTTTTACCGGAAAGGATGTTTCAGCGTTTATAGAATCCTGTACAGATGACCGGCAAAAGCAAAAGGATAGTTTTGAATTGATTCAAATTTTCCGTGAATTGACAAAACAAGAGCCAAAGATGTGGGGACAAAGTATTGTTGGTTTCGGAAGTTATCATTATAAATATCAAAGCGGCCATGAAGGAGACGCTCCCAGGCTTGCTTTTTCGCCGCGAAAATCCGCCATTTCTTTATACGTATATACCGAAACGGAAAAAAATAAATCGCTGCTTAAAGACCTGGGAATATATAAAATGGGAAAAGCCTGTATCTATATCAAAAAACTCTCCGATATTAATAAGGCCGTGTTAAAAGAAATTTGTGCAGAAACGCTTCGTTATTTATCAGAAAAATATTCTTAAAAAACTATGCAGAATCAGAGCAATTGATAAGTTAACCCGATTCATGCCTTTTATCCAAACGAAATAACTTACGGTGCGTAGTTTTTTCCTTATGGTTTTGAATGAAATGCTGAAATCAGTTTTTTTAAGTGTTTTGAAAGAAGTCAGGGTGTTTAATACACCGGGTAATATACTTTCATCTGCACATATTGTTCATCGGCAAAATCATATCCGTCGCTGAGAAATTTCATGAAAGGAATAGCCATACTGATTAAACCGTGGTCTTTTTTAAACATCTCCAGCGCTTTTATAGCTTTTTGCGCTTCGCCGAAAGGCCCCTGAAAATGCGTCATGAGAAGATTGTATCCGAACGGCATTCGTTTATACTCAATATTTCCCGAACCGGGCACTTCAGAAGTAACTCCGATGCTGGCAAATAAAGTAATTTCATCACCTGATGTTTCCGAATAAAAAATCCTGATGCCGTTATACCCGGCATTTTTCTGTCGGGCATATTCAATTAATTCTTCAAACATTTTCTTCATGGCTGCCCTTTTTTGCGAAACCGGAACGGTTCGGCGCATGAACAAAAAGGCGGTGTCTTCCACCTTCACCCGCAGAATTTCAAACCCGTAAAATTTGCGGGTATCGGTCATGTATTCTTTCAGGTAATCAAGGCTTTTCTCAGAAAACATTTCCGGTTTGGATTTCAAAAAAAGTTTTCCGGCCAGATTCGTTTTATAGGTAAGGGTGATAAAGGAGCTGTTCGGGGTTGACGTGTCGGTAATGGCCGTATAGGTAATCTTTTTTTTCTTGTTCTTATATGAAAATTCCAAAGTGGATTTATATAAAGTACTTTCCAGAATTTTTAATCGGAAAAGGCCGTTATCCAGCGTTCGGGTTACACTGTCAACCTTTACATTTTCAGCATGGGATGCAAAAGGCAAAAACCAGTTTACAATTTTTTCTACACGGTTGAATTGCTCACCGCATTTGTACATGTTGTAGGGTACCGAAATGGTCTTTGTTAAGGTGGCGGGAATAAAAAATCCTGATAGCAAAAGCAATGACGTAATAACTGCCGCAAAAATCCCGGTTTTTTTCATAGCCTTTCCGTTTCTTCGGCCGTGAAGTTAATGGAATACAAAATTTCAATTCTTAAGTTTTTTTGCTCACAACAAACGTTTGATTTAATGGTTCGCCGGATTGTTACGTATTTAAAATGACTTGAGTTTATTATTTTTCCCATATTGAATGGCTTGCCATGAGTCTGGAAAAACCAAAACTCAGCTTTACTCAGATAATAAACATGAATCTGGGATTTTTCGGCATTCAGTATAGTTTTGGTTTGCAGCAAAGCGCCGTAAACCCGATTTATGATTTTCTGGGAGCCAGTCCCGAAGAAATTCCGCTACTCAACCTGGCCGGACCGCTCACCGGTCTCATCATCCAGCCTGTCATTGGAGCGCTGAGTGACAAAACATGGCATCCCCGATGGGGCCGAAGAAAACCTTATTTCTTTATCGGAGCAGTATTATGCAGCATTGCATTGTTTTTTTATCCCTTTAGCAGCGCTTTATGGATGGCTGTGGGGTTGTTGTGGATTTTGGATATCGGAAATAACACCGCCATGGAACCCTACCGTGCTTTTGTGGCCGATAAACTGAATCCCGAACAACGCGGACTGGGGTTTCAGGCTCAAAGTTTTTTTACGGGGCTGGGACAAACCCTGGCCAATTACTCCATATTGTTTTTTCCGTTGGTATTTGTGGGTAAAACCGGAAAACTGCCCAACTGGGTATTTGCTTCTTTTTTTTTGGGGGCTTTTTGCTCCATCGCAACCGTTTGGTGGAGCATGAAAACCACTCCTGAAATTCCGCCGACGGAAGAGGAACTGAAGGAAATAAAAAAATATAATACAGAAAAACCGCACCCTTTCATTCAGGTTATCAGTGTGCTGGCAGCTATCATAAGCGGACCGCTGCTATTATGGGTATTGATGCGTCAGTTTATTCAGGGACAATCGCTGAATCTGCTTATTCTTCCTCTCAGTGCCACATGGGTTATTTTCCTCTATTTAATCATAAAGCACTTTTCTCACATCAGGTTTATCGGTTTTCTCAAAGCAATACTGGCACCATTTTTGGAAATAGCTGAAACCATTCGCACCATGCCCCGTGTCATGTGGATGCTGGCCTTGGTCTATTTATTTCAGTGGTATGCCTTGTTCTGTTACTGGCAAAATTCTTCAAAAGCTGTAGCGCGGAATGTTTATGGTTGGGAATTTCGTGCGCTGACTCCTGAAGAAGAAAAAAAAATAAAAGCTTTTTCAAATTATAAAAAACAGGTACGGCTGTATGCGGAACAAAATCAAATGAATGAAGTAAAACCGGATGCTATCCGTCCTCAGCAACTTATAGCAAACTGGAAAGAAATAATACCCCTTCAGGGATTTTCCGCAGAGGATTTGCCGCTTATAACGGCAGTAGAAGAAAATCATCACAGATATGAGAAAGCTGTTTCCGATACCGGGGGCATTAACGGATGGTACAATATTGTCACTTTTCTGGTAGCTTTTATGTTGGTAGGACTCGCAAAAAAAATCAGTCCGCGATATGTTCACATGATTTGTCTGATATTGGCCGGTTTGGGTTTCATCATCTTTTCTCAGGTAAAACAAATCCCCTTTTTTTATGTAGCGATAACCGGATTTGGCATCGGCTGGGCCAGTATGATGGGAATTCCTTATTTAATGGTAGTAGGAGACATTCCGAAAGAAAAGTACGGTGTGTTTATGGGAATCATAAACATGATGATTGTGATACCCATGTTTATTCAAACCACGACTTTCGGCTATGTTTTAAAAAATTTTCTGAATAACGATTCTTCCAAAGCCATTTTGTTTGCAGGTATTTTATTATGGGTTGCTGCCCTGCTCACCTTATTGGTAAAAAGCAAACAAAATGTCGGTGAAAAAACATTCATCCCTTCTTCGGGGCATTAAACTACGAGTATTATGATAAAGTACAGAAAAATTTTATTAGTGCTCATAGTCATCGTGGCTTCCTGCAAACAAAACAATAAGTCTGCATTTGACGACACGGATAGGCAAGCCTGGTGGAAAGAAGCTGTTGTTTATCAGATTTATCCCCGTAGTTTTCAGGACAGCGACGGCGACGGAGTCGGAGATATCCGCGGCATTATTAGCCGGCTGGATTATATCAAAAGTTTGGGGGTAGATATGGTTTGGCTTAACCCCATTTATGTATCACCACAAAAAGACAATGGCTACGACATCAGCGATTATGAAAATATTGACCCTGTGTTTGGTACCATGAAAGATTTTGAAGAAATGGTAAAAGGTTTTCATGAACGAGGAATCAAAGTAATGATGGATATGGTACTGAATCATTGCAGTGATGAACATCGGTGGTTTAAAGAGGCCAGGAAATCCAGAAACAGCCCTTACTACAATTACTTTCATTGGTGGCCTGCCGAAAAAGGAGAACCTCCCTACCGCTGGAGTATTTTTGATGACAAAGGGTACGGATGGGAATACAACAAAGCCACAAATTCCTATTATCTGCACTATTTCGCCGACTTTCAGCCCGATCTGAACTGGGAAAATCCGAAAGTGAGAGAAGAATTATATAAAATAATGCGGTACTGGTTACAAAAAGGGGTTGACGGATTTCGAATGGATGCGCTTGCGTTTATCAGCAAAGACACTACCTGGCCTCCTTTACCTGCGGAATACAAAGGAAACTGGACCTTGTATTATGCCAGCGGGCCAAAACTGCACGAATACATACAGGAACTGAACCGGGAAGTGTTAAGCCGGTATGATGTGGTAACTGTGGCTGAAGCCGTAGGTGACATAGAAAGAGTAAAGAAATTTGTTGACAGAGACCGAAAAGAGCTGAATATGGCTTATCATTTTGAGGCAGTTGATTTCGGCTATCAACCCGGGAAATATAAAACCCCCGACCCCAAAGGATGGGATTTGGTAAAATGGAAAAAAATATTCGCCCGATGGGATAGCGCTATGGTTGAAAAAGGATGGAATACCGTGTATCTTGGAAATCATGATCAACCCCGTATGCTGACCCGATGGGGCAATGATTCGGTTCCTTACAGAAATTCTGCAGCCAAAATGCTGTCCACCTTTATCCTTACCATGCGAGGAACACCATACTATTATTACGGTGATGAAATCGGAATGAGCAACATAAAATTTAACCGGATTGAAGACTATAAAGATGTAGAACTGTTGACCAACTATGCCCAACTGAAAAGCAAAGGGGGCGATTTAAGGGAATTTCTTGAAGCCATGAAAATAACATCCCGCGATAACGGCCGCACCCCTATGCAATGGAATTCTTCTGTTCATGCAGGATTCACCAAAGGAACGCCCTGGTTGCCTGTAAATTCAAATTATAAATTCGTAAACGTGGCCGCTCAGGAACAAGACTCTTCTTCGGTTCTGAATTATTTCCGACGGTTGATAAAATACAGGAAAAACAATAAAATCCTGATCTACGGCTCTTTCCGGTTGGTTGACGAGCAAAACCCGGATGTTTTTGCTTATGTAAGAGAAACAAAAGAAAAGAAAATTCTGGTTGCGTTGAATTTTAAAAATAAAAATTCGTACTATGTTCATGATTTGCCGGCCGAAAAACTAAAGTTGGTTATGGGTAATAACATAAACCCTTCTTCGCCCGGAACTTTAAAACCTTATGAAGCGGTAATTTATGAGTTGCAATAAATCGAAATTTTATGAATAAACATCTCATCATATGGTCGGTTACCGTAGCACTGGGCGGGTTACTCTTTGGTATGGATGTGGCTAATATCTCCGGTGCGGAACAAAGAATTCAAACCTTGTGGAACCTGAGCGACATCATGCACGGCACGGTCGTGGCCATAGCCTTGTACGGAACCATTCTTGGTGCTGCTTTCGGAAGCATCCCCGCCAACCGGTATGGAAGAAAAAAAACCTTAATAGCCATTGGTATCATTTTTTTGGTTTCGTCGTTAGGAAGTGCACTGGCTCAGGATGTATATACTTTCATGTTTTTTCGTTTTCTGGGTGGCATCAGTATCGGAGCTTCATCGGTAGTTGCGCCGGTATATATTTCTGAAATAGCGCCGCCCCGGCATCGGGGTAAGTTGGCTATATCATTTCAACTCAATGTAGTTATAGGAATTTTACTGGCCTATTTCTGTAACTACCTGCTCAGAGGTACCGGCGGCGAAAATGACTGGCGGTATATGCTGGGTATTGTGGCTATTCCCTCCGCGTTCTTTTCCCTGCTTATGTTTTTTACTCCCGAAAGTCCCCGCTGGCTGCTTTTGCACAAACAAGATAAAGAAAATGCAGCGAAAGTGCTTTTGGCCGGCGGCGCTGATCCTGAAAATCTGACGGTGCTCATCAATGAAATCATGGATTCAGGAGAGCAACTGGGAAAAAAAGACTTTCTTTTTTCACGAAAATATTGGCGATTTCTGGTTTTAGCTTTTCTCATGGCCTGCTTTAATCAGCTTTCAGGTATAAATGCCGTCATCTATTTTGCACCACGAATTTTTGAAATGGGAGGGTTGGGTAAGGAAGCTGCTTTTCTTTCCAGCGCCGGTATAGGGCTGGTCAATCTGATGTTTACCGTTTTCGGGTGGTATCTGATAGACCGAAGCGGCAGAAGATCACTCCTGTTTATCGGCAGCATCGGTTATATTATTTCGCTGACGCTGATGTCGCTGGCTTATGCCGGAATAATCCGGTCCGGACTGGTACTGTTTGTGTTTTTATTTATTGCGGCACATGCTATCGGACAAGGTTCGGTCATCTGGGTTTTTCTGTCTGAAATTTTTCCCAACACCGTTCGTGCACAGGGCGCCTCGTTCGGATGTTTGACGCATTGGCTATTCGCAGCACTGATTTCACAAACCTTTCCCTTTTTCGCTAACCGGTTTGGAGGATCCTATATTTTCGGATTTTTTGCGTTCATGATGGTATTGCAACTTCTCTTCGTATGGAAAATGATGCCGGAAACCAAAGGAGTTTCTCTGGAAAAAGTGAACCTTAAGGTTTTGCATTAAACATCAAATATGAAAAAAATTCTTTGCATAGGCGAGGCTTTAATTGATATGATTTGTACAGACAAGGGTAAACCGCTAAGCGAAGGTGTACATTTTGTTAAAAAGGCTGGCGGTGCGCCAACCAATGTAGCCGCTGCCGTGGCCGCTTTTGGGGGGGCGGTACACCTGGCGGCAAAAGTGGGCAATGATCCTTTTGGTCACCACCTTATTCAGGTATTGCAATTCTTTGGGGTTAATACTAATTGGGTTTTGCAGGATGAGCAACATTTTACCACATTTGCTTTTGTTTCGCTCATGGAAAACGGAGAAAGAGATTTTTATTTCAATCGAGGTGCCGACGGTGAACTGTCCGAACAAGATATAAACACGCTGGAAATGGAAGATTACGGTATCATACATTTCGGGTCGGCTACAGCCTTTCTCCCGGGGCGCCTGAATCAAACCTACCATAGCCTTTTTAAAAAAGCGCAAACCAAAAATATTTTTATCAGCTTTGACCCCAACTATCGTCATCTCCTTTATCATAACAGGAGGAACGAATTCATTCAGCAAAGTATTGAATTTATAAGCAAGTCTCATTTTTTTAAGGTCAGCGATGAAGAGGCTTTGCTCATCACCGGGCAACCCACCGTGGAGCAGGCAGCCGATGCTTTCTTCGGGCTTTCCGGGGCTGTTTTTGCCATCACCTTGGGAAATCGGGGAGCCATTTTAGGGATAAACCGGAAAAAGATTGTTATTGAAAGTATAAAGGTTCAGGTCGTGGATACAACAGGCGCCGGTGATGCTTTTGTCGGAGCCGTTTTGTTTCAACTTGCTGAAAAAAATCTTCAGGTTGATGATATGTTGCACGAAGAAGAATGGAAAAAAATAATATACAATGCAAATAAAGCGGGTGCACATACCTGCGCTTATCTTGGCGCCATGGAGGCCTTTCGTCATCTGAACAAATCTGTTTTTTTAAAAAACAGTTGAAAAAAAGTTTTTAACAGAATATGAAGAATTCGGTTTTTCATGATATCGCTGAGTTGGAAAAAAAACGTTTTGAAGAGCGACTAGGTGAAAGAATCCGGGCTTTAGAAAATAAATTTGAAGAATTATACGGACATCATCCCGCCCGGAATACATCATGGCAAGCCTTAATGGCGGCACTTCAGGAAGGCTTTGCGAATCGTCCGGAGCAACTAAAAGAAAGAGACGAACAAAAAAGCTTTTCGCCGTCAAAGCCCTGGTTTATCAGCAACCGGATTGCAGGTATGAGCCTTTATGTAGATCGTTTTTGCGGAACGCTATCTCAGCTGAGGGATAAACTGGATTATTTTGAAACACTCGGAGTAAATCTTTTGCATCTGATGCCGTTGTTTACCAGTCCGCCGGATGAAAGTGATGGCGGATACGCCGTTTCCGATTTCAGGAAAGTTGATCCCCGTTTTGGAACGCTGGAAGATCTGCTGCAGTTGCAGATGGAAATGCAGAATAGGGAAATGTACCTCATGCTGGATATCGTGTTAAATCACACCTCACATAAACATGAATGGGCCAGACGGGCCCGACAGGGCGAAAAAACGTATCAGGAATATTATTATTTTTTTCCCGACCGTACAGTTCCGGATGAGTTGGAGAAGACCATGCCCGAAGTATTCCCCGAGTCGGCTCCCGGAAATTTCACTTACGTGCCGGAAGTAAATCAATGGGTCATGACGGTCTTTCATCATTATCAGTGGGATTTGAATTACAGAAATCCGATGGTATTGGTGGAGATGATAAAGAATGTTCTTTTCTATGCAAACATCGGAGCCGATATACTGCGACTGGATGCACCGGCTTTTATCTGGAAAGAAAAAGGTACAAACTGTCAGAATCTACCGGAAGCTCATAAAATTTTACAAATCATTAAAGACTGTGTTCAGATAGTCGCACCGGGCATGGCTTTGCTGGCTGAAGCGATTGTCGCTCCCCATGAAATCATGAAATATTTCGGAAACGGAAATGAAGAGTGCGACCTGGCATACAATGCCACCCATATGGCTTTACAATGGGATGCGCTGGCTACCGGCGACACAAACGTTATGCTGGCAGCAAGGTCTGTACTCTCGCAGAAACCGTTGGGCACTTCATGGATTAATTATACCCGTTGTCATGATGATATCGGATTGGGCTATGATGACGAAATGATTCGGCAAGCCGGGTACGACCCCGTACTGCACCGGCGCTTTATCAGAGATTATTATTCAGGAAAATTTCCGGGTTCAACGGCAAAAGGGGCTTTATTTTCCGTAAATGAAAAGACAGATGATGCCCGCATCAGCGGCACTTTAGCCTCTCT
Source organism: Chitinophagaceae bacterium (assembly GCA_026415715.1). GTDB lineage: Bacteria > Bacteroidota > Bacteroidia > Chitinophagales > Chitinophagaceae > JJ008. The sequence continues at coordinate 25,460 of JAOAGO010000019.1, forward strand.
TTGCGGACTGGAATATGCATTAGATCATCAGGATAAAAAAGAGATCGATTTAGCCATCCGAAAAATTTTTCTGATGCAGGCACACAGTTTTTTTCTTGGGGGAATACCTATGATATTTTACGGCGATGAAACGGGACAACTTAATGATTATCATTACAGAAATGAACAAGACAAAAATTATGATAACCGCTGGATGCATCGCCCGGTAATACAGTGGAATAAAATTAAAAATATTCATGTTGAAGGAACGATTGAAAATATCATTTTTTACGGCACAAAAAAACTAATTACTATTCGTAAAAATTTACCGGCATTTGCCGACTCCAATAATATCCACTGGTTAAATACCGGAAGCAAACATATTGCAGCTTATTCCCGATATGCTGAGGAAAGTACTGTTTTTTGCTTCTTCAATTTCAGTAATAACGAAAATGTTATTTCAGAAAAATTATTCCCCGGGTTCGGACTGCAGGGAAAAATACTTTTTGATCACTGGTCAGAACAAGAATTTGATCTGAATAATGCTTTACGTCTTTTGCCTTATCAGTTTCTGGTTTTGACACAAAAATGAGGTTATAAATTTTTCTTCAGAATCGGATTGTCTGCAAAACAGGCAGATAGAGCCGGGACAGCCTTATTTAAAGAAGTGTTTGGCCAAAATAAAGCGTAAGTATAAACGTGAGCAGCAGGTTTAAAATTTCATGAAGAGAAAACCAGCGCTGGTTTTCTTTGTCATATCCTTTCAGAAAAGAAAAGGCAGTGAGTACAAATAACAGCGCATTAAAAGTAAAAGCTATAAGCCGGCTTCCTTTACCAAAAGTGATGAGTTGGTAAGAATAGAAACCGCAAAAAACAAACAGACACATCAACAAAGTAAGTGTAATGTTTACCGCGCTTCTTTTTATTTTGGGATTATTCAAATACATAGAATACATGCTGCCAAAAGCCATAGCTCCGGAAAGCATTAAAAGAAACGCCGGTATGTGTGCCATTTGCGAAAACATAGCGAGCAATTAAAGTGTTGCTGTAAAGGTATCGGCAACCGGTAAAGCGGGTATTATCAAAATATCACAAATTATTATCAATTCGTTTTTTTTTGATATTGCATCGGGCTTGTACCTGCGTGTTGTTTGAAAAATCGAATAAAATTTGATGTTTCGGAAAAACCTAAGCGGTAAGCAATTTCTTTTACGCTGAATGCTTTTTGTTTTAACAGCAAGACAGATTCCCGAAATAAATGTCCAGCAATCAATTCTCCCGGCGTTTGTAAGGAAATTTTTTTACAAATACCGATAAGTTTGTTTCGGGAAATATTCAGTTTCTTCAGGAAAAAATTTAAGCGTCGGGTTTTTGAAGCATGTGTGTAAACCAACTCCATAAAGGCGTGAAAGGTGTGATATTCGTCTTGCCGGGCAAGGAATTTTTCAGGGCCAGATGACTGATAAATCCTGTTCAGAACGCAAATCAGCAGATGAGTTCCAAATTCTGCATTCAGCGGGTCTTGCATGTCTTCCGACTGATGACTAAGCAACTGCTCGCAAAGGAAAAGGATGCGTTTAAAATCATGGCTCCTTTTTGAAAAAGAAATAAGCCCTTTTATGCAAAACATTTTCTGATATAACTGAAGCAATGAGGGATTTTCTATAAATTGATCATTGAGCCATATCACATATCCTTTGGGGAATGGAAATTCGGCCTTGTGAATCTGATATTTTCTGGTCCAATACACGCAGGGAGTGCCGCATTCTACCTTTTCAAAATTTACCTCATAGTTTTTGATACCCTGCAGCGAAATGATGATTGTATCAAAATGAATACGGTGGAATTCCCTGAATTTCGATTTTGCGCAAAAGGGAATTTGGTTTAATGACTCCAGTCGCCGGATTTCAAAATAATTTGTTTTAAAAAAAGTGTCAGGTAATACATGATTGTTTTCCTTCCTGCCTCTGAAATTCATTTTTGTTTTTTTAAAATTTTATTCCGAATTTTAAATATTATTTAACCGAAAGTTTTTAAATTAAAAATAAGTAATTTATTGTACGAAAAACAAGTTAGATGATTAACTGGGTAGAAATTCCTGTAAACGACATAGACAGAGCCCGATCTTTTTATGAGCAGGTTTTCCAATGTCAGATGACAGCATTAAGCCCGCCTGAAAATTCTGCTCAGGCAGTAATATATACGTTTCCCATGCCAAAGGAAAACGCACCCTATGCCGGCGGCGCAATTGTTCAATCACCGGAACGTAATCCCGGGTCGGGCGGAATCATGATATATTTTTCCTGCAACGACTGTTCCGTTGAAGAATCAAGGGTGGCACCGGCCGGCGGAAGAGTACTTGTTTCTAAAACTTCAATCGGCCACTATGGTTTTATATCCGTCATTCAGGATACCGAAGGGAATACCATCGGATTACACTCCATGAAATAATAAAACATGAAAATCAGCGAAGGAATTTTTCACCATGTACCGGACGATTTAAGGATGATCATAAAATCCAATTCCGATTTACTGGAAAAGTGGAATCATCTGACTGATATAGCCCGCAATGAATGGATTTGCTGGGCAACAATCCCCAAAAAAGAAGAAACCCGTCGGAAAAGAATTGAGCGTCTTCAGACAGATATCATATCCGGTAAAAAAAGGCCCTGTTGCTGGCCCGGTTGTCCTCACCGAAATCCGAATGCGAACAAATGGTATCACAAATAATTTGTGTATGAAAAATACTTCTCCCAAACAGGATGAGCGAATTGCCCGCATGACATTTGCATCTGTATACCCACACTACGTAAATAAAATACAGAAAAAAGGCCGCACATTACAAGAACTTCATACTGTGATTGAATGGCTCACGGGTTTCGATAGTAAAAAACTGCAACAATGCATTAATGAAAAACTCACGTTTGCTGAATTTTTTAACCAAGCCAAACTGAATCCTGATGCCCGCTTTATCAATGGTACTATATGTGGATACCGTATAGAAGAAATTCAAAATCCTCTCACCCGAAAAGTTCGCTGTCTGGATAAGCTGGTGGATGAACTGGCAAAGGGAAAACCCATGGAAAAAATTTTAAAAAGAACATAATTTGTTACTATCCATTTTATCAAAACAACAAAAATGCATAAAGTAAAACTCCTGCCGGTAGGATTGTTATTAACTACTTTGAATTTTGCCCAAAATTCAGGTAATTCGGTGGCAGTATGGGACGGAATCGTTATTGCCGGCTATGTGAATGATGGCGCTTTCGTTAATTTCACCGGCCCCAACATCAATGTAACTAAAGGACATTACAGACTATTACTGGGAGCGCTTCCGTCTTTGCGAATTAAGAAAGATCAGGCTGCCATAAAAAATGCAACCATTTTCCCGGCGCTTGGTGTGGGATTAACCTTTTGCAAAAAGGCTTTTGCACTGCAGGTGCCTTTTTATTATAATTCCAAAACATCTACCCAAAAAGGAAAATGGCATATCGGCATCGGCATCGGAGTAAGAACCTCTTATTTAAATAAAAATAAAAAAACTTAATCATAAAGCCTCGTCATTTCTCTCATCTTTTTCCAACTTTGCACCAATTTTAAATAAGATGATCCGGAAATACACAACATGTATTATGCCGTTTTGGTTTCTGATAATTTTTTTCTTGCCCGGCTGTGCCGTGTTGCCCAAAAAAGCGCGGCATGAATTGCAGGACGGTTATTATCAGAAACTGTTTTCCGAAAAAAAATGGGTTTATATTCAATTTGCTGAGGATACTATTCTCGTTTATCCCGCAAACGGCCGAAAGCAACCCTTGCACCAAAATAAGAATGGTATATTACAATTTCCCGATATTGTCAATGATCAATCGGCCGGTGTGCTCAGGCTCAGACAACCCAGTCTTGATCTGGATTTTCTAACCATTCCTTTGAAATTCAGGGGAAGAACAGCAAACGTTCCGCCTCAGTTAAACGCCAACCTTAACGGCGCTCTATACGTTGGCTACCGGAATGATTTTTTTAAAGTTGATTATTCGCCAACTCCGCTGCACACTGCCAAACGGCAAATCAACCATTTCGGCTTTTCAACCGGAATTTTTACCGGCATTGGAAATACTTTTATATCGCCCACCAACACCGACTTCAGGATTGATCAGGAATATGATGGAATCGTGTGGAGCAAAGGAGTGGCGGGAATTATTGCTTTCGGTAATTTTACGGCCGGCGTGACGTTTGGCCTGGATCATCTGCTCGACCGAAATAAAAATATCTGGATATATCAGAAACGAGTATGGTTTGGCTTGGGTTTTGGCCTGAATATAAATTAAAAGAAATCTTTTTCGTATTGCAGTGATTTCAGCGTCAATTACCGATTATTTGAAAATAAACGAAAGTATTAGCAATTAAACATTTTTTTTCGAAAACATTTCCCGATATTCTGTATTGTATGTCTTCTTACACCAATCGCTTAATAAACGAAAAAAGTCCATACCTATTACAACATGCCCATAACCCCGTAAACTGGTATCCCTGGGGCGATGAGGCTTTTCAGATTGCCCGAAAAGAAGACAAACCCGTTCTGGTAAGTATCGGTTACTCTGCCTGCCATTGGTGCCATGTTATGGAAAAAGAAAGTTTTCAGGACGAATCCGTGGCCGCCATAATGAATAAATACTTTGTGAATATAAAAATAGACAGGGAAGAGCGTCCCGACCTGGATCATTTATATATGGAAGCGGTACAACTGATAACCGGCAGTGGCGGATGGCCCCTGAATGTGTTTCTTACGCCCGAGGGTAAACCCTTTTATGGCGGCACTTATTTTCCGCCCGAAAGGATGTTCAACAGGCCTTCATGGACGGAGGTGTTGCTTGCCATAGCAAAAATGTACAGGGAAAAAAAATCTGAAATCATAGACCAGGCCAATGACTTGACCAGGCATATCTCGCAAATCAATTTACATATTTCAAGAAGCGAGGATTTACCCGATATTTTTATACAGAAGAAATCAGACGAAGTATTTTCCCTCCTCATGAAGCGGGCCGATATCCTTTGGGGTGGTTTTGAAAGCGCACCGAAATTCCCGATGACTTCCCTGTTGCATTATCTGTTTCGTTATTATTTCGCAACGGAAAATCAGGCTGCTTTACGACAGGCCTTGCTGACGCTGGATAAGATGATTGCCGGAGGAATATATGACCATATCGGGGGCGGATTTGCCCGTTATGCAGTAGATTCAGGCTGGCATGTTCCCCATTTTGAAAAAATGCTGTACGACAATGCCCGAATCGTTCAGGCATTAAGCGAAGCTTTTCAAATTACCCGGAATGAGGATTACCGGCAGGTAATAGACGAAACCATAGCATTTGTTTGCCGCGAACTGATGAACGAAGAATCAGGATTTTATTCTTCGCTGGATGCCGACAGTGAAGGGGAAGAAGGAAAATATTATAGCTGGACGTATGAAGAAGTAAATGAGATTTTGAAAGAGGAAGCTCCTCTTTTTTGTGAGTACTATAATATAATACCTGAGGGCAACTGGGAAAAAGCAAAAAATATTCTTTGGGTAAACCAATCATTAAAATTATTTGCTGAAGAAAAAGGCTTGAAATCCGAAAGCTTCCGTGAATATCTGAATGCCTGCAGGCTTAAGCTCTTTGAAAAAAGAAATCAAAGGATTAAACCCGGTTTAGACAATAAAATACTTTTAAGCTGGAATGCATTAATGAATACGGCACTGAGTCATGCATTCATGGCTACGGGAGATGAACGATACAGAAACCTTGCCGTAAAAAACATGCAATTTATATTCAAACACTTTTTTCATGGCGATTCACTTTTTCATTTTATAAAAGACGAACATTCCGGCGTGCCTGCCTTTTTGGACGACTATGCTTTTTTAATTGAAGCTTTGCTCAGATTGCAGGAAATTACTTCAGATACAGAATGGCTAAAACAGGCAAAATCTCTGAACGAAAAAGCCCTGACTTTATTTGGCGACGAAAGTAGCCACTTTTTTTTCTATTCGCCGGTTACCGCCACCGATATACCCGTTCGAACCAAAGAAATTACCGACACATCCACACCCTCCGGCAACGCCGTAATGGCGTTTAATCTTTATCATTTGGGAACGCTGTTCCAAAAAACCGAGTGGGTTTCGCGGGCCCATAAAATGCTGGAAGATTCATCAAAATATTTTATGCAACATCCGGTTTATTACGGACACTGGCTCTGTTTGTGGCAGGAGATTATCAGCGGCACCTGTGAAATTGCCGTAATTGGCGAAAAATGCAGAGAATTTGCCGACAGTTTGTTAAAAAATCATATCCCAAACAGAATTTTGATGAGTGCAGAAGCACCAAACCCGGCATTTCCGACTTTAAATAAAGAAAAATTACCGGGTAAAATTTCTGTTTATATATGCAGAAAAAATACATGTGAATTACCTGTTCATTCTGAAGAAGAAGCATTATCTTTGATTCAGAAAATGAAAAGTTTAATTTAAAAAATTTTATACAATATTTAAGAAAATTTACCGTTTATTCACAGAAGCCTAAAATTTTAAACCTAAAGAAATAAAAAACAAGTCGTATTTTCTAATTTTCAAAACACTATATTTGCCCAATGTCTTACAAGTTGACTTTTATGAAAAACCTGTTATTCGCCATCCTCATTATTCCCGGAACTGTAGTCATAACAGGCTGTGGCGCACTAAGTAAGAAAGGTGGAAAAGGTGGCAGCCTTCCTAATGACGGACAATTGCATGGAATTGCACCCGGAAGCAAATATATATTACCGAAACCCCCGGGTATGGTATATATCCCTCAGGGTATGTTTCACATGGGTCCCAGTGATGAAGATCCCGCCTATGCGTTCAGCGCCAGAAACCGAACCGTTTCTATCAGCGGTTTTTGGATGGATGCCACTGAAATTACCAACAACGAATACCGTCAGTTTGTATATTGGGTAAGAGATTCCATTGCAGCTACGCAAATGGGATATTTAAAGACAGGTCCTAACGGGGAAGAATCTGTTGACTGGTCAAAGGCGAAAACCATAAAATGGAGTGACCCCAAAGTCATAGAGCAGTTAAGCAACGGTGGCCTGATTTTAGCTCCGGAAGACAGAATTTTCGGCAGAAAAGAAATTAATACGGCAAAACTGATATTTCACTCGGAAACATTTGACCTGAAAGAAGCCGCCAAAAGACAAAATCAGGGAAAGCCGCGTTCGCAGTTTATCATTAAAAAAGATATACCTATCTACCCCGATACGCTGTGCTGGATCAGAGACTTTGCTTATTCTTATAATGAGCCAATGACCAAGCGTTACTTCTCCCATCCGGCATTCGGAAATTATCCGGTTGTAGGGGTAAGCTGGAAGCAGGCTACCGCATTTTGCGAGTGGCGCACTCATTATCTGAATTCTTATCTTGAATCCAAGAAAAGAACTCAGGAATCTGATTTTCGCCTACCCACCGAAGCTCAGTGGGAATATGCCGCAAGAGGCGGTCGTTCGCAATCCAAATTTCCCTGGGGAAGTTATTATCTGCGCAACAAAAAAGGCTGTTTAATGGCTAATTTCAAACCCGGCCGGGGGAATTATCCGGAAGATGGCGGTTTTTACACGGTTCGGGCTGACTCATACTGGCCAAACGATTTCGGCCTTTATTGCATGAGCGGAAATGTAGCCGAATGGACTTCCTCAATCTATTATGAAGGAAGAAACAATTTCCAGCACGACATGAACCCTGATGTTCGTTGGAATGCCAAAGATGATGATCCCCCCCTTATGAAAAGAAAAATCATTCGCGGCGGAAGCTGGAAGGATGTAGGTTATTATCTGGAAACCGGTACCAGCACCTATGAATATCAGGATTCGGCAAAATCCTATATTGGCTTCCGTTGTGTCATTGATTTACCTGCATCTCCGTTAAAAGGAAGAAGAAAATAATTACTAAATGACATCACGCACCAATTCAAAAGACAGCATTTTGTTAACTGTCTTATACAGATATTATATCAACCAATTTTCAAACTAAATTTAAACTAACAAATTATGGCAGCAGCAATTCCTTCAAAAATCAGTAAATGGGTTGACGTTGGCGTTTCAATCGGCGCCGCTATCGTCATCTGGGGTGCATTAAGAAAAATTACCCATCAGCCCGATGCCGATATGTGGCTGTGGATCGGATTAACCACAGAATCTATCATCTTTTTAATGTATGCCGTGCTTTATGCTATTTATCCTCCTGTGAAAGAGGGCACTCACGACGAAGAGCAACTTGTAGTCGGCGGTCGCACCAAAGCCACATTCGCAGCTATGGATAAAATGCTGTTGGAAGCGGATATTACTCCGGATATCATGAAGCGCCTGGGCGATGGTTTTAAACAATTGAATAATACGGTAAGCGGCATGAATAATATTAATGACACAATTGCTGCCACAGCCGAATTTTCCGCTAAAACAAGGGAAGTCACCGGACAGTTGGAAAAAGTAAAAGATGCTTATACCACGGCTGCCGCTTCGGTAAATGCATTTAATACGGCCACCGAAGGTGCAAAAGCGTTTCATGAACAGGTACAGGTATTAACCCGTAACCTGGCTTCATTGAATGCCATATATGAGCTGGAATTACAGGAAAGCAATAATCATTTAAAGGCGCTTAATGCCTTTTACGGAAAATTATCCGAAGCTTCAGCCCAGATGCTCAACAGCGCCGAAGATGCTAAAAAAGTGCAGGAACAGATCAGTCATCTGGCTACAAATCTGAGCCGTCTGAATCATATTTACGGCAACATGTTAACAGCAATGCAGGGCCGGAATTAATATGTGAAATAAACTTGAGAAATAATACTTTATTCATCTTAAAAATTTTAAGACATGGCATTACCAAAAGAGCCCCGGCAAAAGATGATTAATATCATGTATCTGGTGCTTACCGCATTGCTGGCGCTCAATGTATCGTCTGAAATTTTGAATGCTTTCAAAACAGTAAACCGCAGCCTGGAAAATACCAATACTACCGTAAATACTTCTACGGCAACCATCCTTTCTTCGCTGGAAGCCAAAGCGCAAAAAGGAGAAACCGCTGCTCAGGCAAGTTATTGGTTGCCCAGGGCAAAACAGGCACAACAGATTTCGGAAAATCTATATCAGTATATTGAAAATCTGAAAAACAGAATTCTGACGGAAGCCGGAGGCGATGCAAATGATAAGACTAAACCTTTTAAAGAAGACAATCTCGATATTGTAACGAATATTATGGTAAAGCAGGGTGAAGGCAAAAAACTATTACAGATGTTAACGGATTATAAAGGAAATATCTTAAAAATTGATTCCGCAATATCTAAACAATTTGCAAACTTTGAACCCATAAATACTGATAATCCAAAAGGTAGAGACGGCAAGGTAAAACCCTGGGAAATTGCCTATTTTAACATGGTGCCAACCGTTGCAGGCCTAACGATTCTGAGTAAGTTTCAGAATGATATCAGAACTTTTGAAAATAAAGTTGTAGAATTCTGCCATAGTCGGGTAGGTCAGGTAGAAGTGATCTTTAATCAATACGAGCCCATTGTGGGACAAAATTCAAAAGTGTTTCTTCCCGGTCAGGAACTGGAAATAACCGCAGGTCTTGCAGCATTTAACAGCGATAGAAAACCTACCGTTTATATTGGAAATTCATCAGTTCCTTTAAACGAAAAAGGCCTTGCCGTTTGGAGAACCCGGGTGAATTCCAGCGGACGCATACCGGTTCGTATTTCCTTTGTAAACCAGCAGGGAAAAACAGAACAAAGAACTTATGAGGTAGATTATACCGTTGGACAATCTAATGCTGCCATTCAGTTAGATAAAATGAATGTACTGTTTATCGGCGTAGACAATCCCATTACGGTATCGGGAAGCGGCAATCTGAATGAATTAAGAGTATCGGCTTCAGGAGGAGGGATAACCTTAATGCCTAACGGCCCCGGAAAATATCTGGCCCGGGTAACATCCGAAACCGATAATTGCGTGATCAGCGTAACGACTCCCGACGGCAAAACCACATCTGTGAATTTCCGGGTTCGTTCTATACCCGACCCCACGCCTTATGTAGGCCGAATGAAAAGCGGCGATATGTCGGCCTCTGAGTTTAAAAGTCAGGCTGGCGTGAGGGCTATTGTAGAAAATTTCTTTTACGAAACACAATTTACCGTAACCGGTTTTCGTATTACAGGTGACGGAGAAGGATTTGATGATGGGGTGGAAGAGGCCATTAACACAGGTGCCGCCTGGAATGAAGCCAGGAAAATTGTGAACAAATGCAGACCCGGATCATTCATTACAATAGAAGATATCAGAGCCGTAGGTCCCGACAACAGAACAAGAAAGTTAACACCTATGATTTTTAACCTGAAATAAATTTTTACGATATGTTAAAACTTTTGTTAAAAGTTTTGCCGTTGGTCCTGTTTTTCCTGATTTTCATACAGGATGCAGAAGCGCAGCGAAGGGGACGCAACCGCAATCAAACAACAAGAGAGCAGGGAAACAACCAGGGTAATAATCCACCGGCTCAGCAAATGAATAATAATAACCGTCCTTCCAACTACAATCCCTATGGCAACGTACCTATAGAAATGGCGCCCAGTTCCGGTGGGTTCGACGAAAAACCAAAAATGTCTTTACGTGTTGACGGCGCCTTTGAAAAAAATATAGGCGAAAGAACGCCTTTACCCTATGAGCATCTTAGGGCAGATGATGCTTTATTTATGCACAGGGTTTGGCGCGAAATAGATATTCGCGAAAAAATAAACGGAGTATTTCGCTATAAATCAGATGAAAGCGGTTATGATCAGCGGTTTGTGAGCATACTGGTCAGAGCAGTGCGCGAAGGTAAAGTAACTGCTTTCAGCGCCGACGATGACCGTTTTACCACTCCCTTAGATTCCGCTTCATTCGAAAAAGCCATAAGCGGAGGAGGACAATGTGATACCCAGGCTGTATATAATCTCATCGATCCCACAAAAATTGATAAGTATATAGTGAACTGTAATTCCCTCAATCCAGACGATATCACCAAATTTCGTATAAAAGAAGATTGGGTCTTCGATCGCGAAGCCAGTCGCATGTTTGTCCGCATCATCGGAATAGCACCTATGAAAACAATTTATAGTGTAGATAAAAAGACCGAAAGAGGAGCAACCCCTCTGTTCTGGATTTACTATCCCGACTTACGCCCCGTGCTGGCAAAATATGAAGTGTACAATCCCAAAAATATGGGTCAAAGCAGAATGACGTGGGAAGAACTTTTTGAAAGCCGTATGTTCAGCAGTTATATTGTTAAATCAACCATGGATAACCCCGGAAACAAATTCCTGAGAAGTTATATTAAAGACCCGATTCTGGCATTGCTGGAAGGAGAAAATATCAAAGAAAAAATATTCAACTTTGAACAAAATCTTTGGGAGTATTGATAATATCAAAAAACCTTTTTTGATGAAAGAATCCCATTTTCATGGTTTTTTTATAACCTGTTCATAACTAAAATAAAATCAATCAGAAAAAATATGCTCAAAAAGTATAAATACTTTATGTGGAAATGATTTTTTCTTAATACCTTTATATTGGTTTTTCATAGGATATTGGATTTTAAAAACGGGGCTGGATTTCTATCCTGGCCCTTTTTCAATTTATTCCGGTTCAGAAAAATGAGACATTACCAATTCAGTTTTCTTTTTACCGATAAGTCGGGCAAGTTCATCTCCGGCATTTTTATTCTGTAAGAAATCCTTTAGTCCTTTAACCGATCGGTAGGTGTTTAGCAGCAACAAAGCGGTTTGCTTACCGATACCTTTTATTTGTGCAAGTTCGGTTTCAGGTAATCCGGCATTTCTTGACTTTCTGTGAAATTTCAAAACAAACCGATGTGCTTCGTTTCTGATTTTGCGCAGAAATTTCAGGGCTTCGCTGTTCATTGCTAAGCGCAGCGGTTCTTTTCGTCCCGGTAAAAAAACTTCTTCTTCTTTTTTGGCCAGGGCAATCATGTCGGGCTTTGCGTTAAGCTCCAGTTCATCTATCACCTGTACAGCCGCATGAAGCTGTCCTTTCCCGCCATCAATGATAATCAAATCAGGCAGTGGCTTGTTTTCCTGAAGTAATCTTTTATAACGACGGGATATCGCTTCGCGCATAAAGGCAAAATCATCCCCCTTTTTCGAAGTCCGCATATGAAACAGGCGGTACTGGTTTTTATCAGGTTCTCCGTTTTTAAAACAAACCAATGCCGAAACGGGAAAACTTCCCTGCAGATGAGAATTGTCAAAACATTCAATATGCAGGGGGCGATTTTTCAGACTCAGTTCCTTTTGTAACCGTTCGGGCAGCTTATCCGAAAAATCTTTTTTAGCGTCTAAGAGTAACCGGTTCCGGTTTTGCATTTCTTCCAGTCCGATTTGTGCATTTTTCTCACATAAGCTCAGCAGATTTTTGAATTCGCCTTTTACCGGAACGATCAACTTCACATTCTTATCGGGATATTCCATTGAAAAAGGAACGATTATTTCTTTTACATCGCTCTGAAATGTTTCTCTGAGGCGGGAAATACCGTGCATTAAAATTTCCTGCGGCGTTTCATTCAGATGTGTTTCGGCCCGGGTATTGTGAGTTTGAATGATAATACCGTTACGAATCATCATATAATGAATACAGGCCACCTGTTCCTTTTGCTGAACGGCAAAAACATCTACGTTATTTTTTTTATGGCTGATGACAACGGATTTTGACTGATAGTTTTTCAGAAATTCAATTTTCTTTTTTATACTTTCGGCTTTTTCAAAAGCCAACTGCTTTGCATAAGCTTTCATTTCTTCCGTAAAATGACGAATAACACCGGAAAGATTACCGCGAAGCAGGTTTTTAACCTGTTGAATGTTTTTTTCGTAATCTTCCGCATTCTGCAGTCCTGCACAAGGTCCTTTACAGTTGCCCAAATGATATTCCAGACACACTTTGAATTTTCCTCTTTTAATATTATTCTCCGTAAGCCGCAGCTTACAGGAGCGTAAGGGAATGGTTTGTCGGATAAAATCCAGTAGCTCCCTTACTTTTTTTACGGAGGTATAAGGACCAAAATAATACGATCCGTCTTCAGTTTTATTTCGTGTCAGATAAACCCGGGGAAAAGGTTCATTACGAATGACAATATAAGGGTAGGATTTATCGTCTTTTAAATTTATGTTGAATTTGGGTTGAAACTGTTTAATCAGATTATTTTCCAGCAGAAAAGCATCCTGCTCGGAGTTTACAACTGTGTATTCTATCCGGGCAATCCGTTTTACCAGTTCATACGTTTTGTAACCCGGAAAATGTTTTAAAAAATAAGAACTCACCCGCTTTCGCAGATTTTTAGCTTTGCCGACATAAAGTAACTGGCCGTTTGCATCATAATATTTATAAATGCCGGGTTGCGCCGGCAGGCCAGGAGCTATATTTTGAAATTCCTCCCGTGTCATTGCGCTTCAGTTATTCATTCCATTTTACCTTAGTAACAATTACGCTTTCTTTTCCTTCTGCGTTGCGGATGATGGTAACTTTCTGAAAACTCTTATTCATTTTCCAAAGAAGCTTTTCATCAATGGTGCTGTCTCCGGCCATCTTTTCTCTGGTTATCATAATGCTTTGAACAACATCATTTGCGGTATCCTTTCCCGGAGCAATCAGCAACTCAATACTTTTCACATCTTCTTTTTCGGGTTTTTGGGGAGTATAACGAATTACCACTTTGTCGAGCAATTCGTCATAAAATGGTTTTTCTTCGACAAAACGTTTTGCATTTTTTTTAGCCGATAAATCGGGAATGGTTAAAAAATCACGGGCTTCTTCCGCAAACTGTTCTCGCGGAACATAAACGGTATCGGTATGAGCGCTGTTGTATGTAATGGTTTTGATGATGGGATAAAAGGAACTGTCAACATGACGAATTTGTGATTGAATTAAAGAGACGGCTGAAATAAAAGTTTTCTTTTGTTTCGGATTTTTTTTACACGAAGCAAAAAATCCAATGGGTGTAATTAATAAAAAAAGGAGTGTAATATGTTTCCTGTTTCTGACACGCATCAGCATTTCTTTTGTCAAACTACATTTTAAGAATCAGGGAAGAAATGTTATTCCGGATGAATAACAGATGAATCAAAAATCTATTAAGCAAATTAATAAAATTCAGACAATGATTTTTAAAACTTTGATGGTGAATTTTAAAAGAACACATTTGGATGAAAGATGAAGTTGCATCATTGGGATTATTGGGTTATTCATCTTACAAAACACATAAATTATTACTTTTATGAATGAACAACTACATAAAGCGGGTAGTTTGTTTATTATAAATACAAATGCACTATAGTCCGCTCAACGTAATACCTACGCTGAAAGGCCTGATCACCGGCCCAGCCCCGTCTTTAAACAGGGTAGTAACCTGATAACTTCCAAATACAGTAAAATGACTGTAACCGGCTCTTGCGGTAAGGCTGATTCGGTTTCTGTTAAAAAAACTTCGGCTGGATTCTTTCAGCACATGCCCGTCATTAAAAGTATTGCTTCGGTTTTCGAAGCGGGCGCTGCGTGTATGAGCGTCAATCATGGTGCCTATTTTCACACCTAATGCCAGTTTAATTCCTTTACCATCCTGCGGACGGGAAGAATAGCGAAACTCAACAGGAGCCTCAAGATAAACCGTGGCTAATTTTGTTTTTTTGTAGTGATCCAGCGAATCATATTGTCTTCTGAATGAGATGGGCGCTGTTCGTGATTTTATTCCGATCAGTGTTTTGGAAAAAAGGATATGGTCGCTGCCGATTCCGGGGCCAAACGCCATACTGAGTTTCGGATTGGATTTAAAAGGAAAATCAAAAAGAAAATAAACATTAAGGGTTCGTGAAAATCCTTTTTTGGATATGGTATCCGGAATTCCGTTCCATCCGGCCATTCCAAATTGCAACATCAGATGATCGTTAGCACGGTTGCTGAGATCAATTTTTTTCTTCCTGTCCGATTGTGAAGATTCATTCTGGGCATTCAGCGTTTTCAGAAAAAAACAAAAACAAAACAAACTGAACAGTATTAAATTAATTTTTCTCATAAATTTTATTAATGGAACAAATATATTTTTATTTGGGTTAAAGTTTGGTTAAGAAAGGAGTTTTAATATTTTTCTTACTTTTGCACGCCGGTTATGAAAAACCGCCGGACCCTTAGCTCAGCCGGTTAGAGCACCTGACTCATAATCAGGGGGTCGCTGGTTCGATCCCAGCAGGGTCCACTTCTCCGGAAAGATAGAGTGATGAAGTATAAGAACATTATTTAATTTCTTCAAATTCAATATAATCCTCCGAGTCTTTATTCCTCTTATTTCGGTTATCTTTTGCGGTTTCAGAATACCTGTTTTTCTGGTCAAAATGCTGCATGATTTGTTGTTTAAATTCTTCTACTTTGTTTTTTAAAAGTCTTCGGAATTTTAAAAGAGGAATGATAAGTCGGAATATTAAAAAATATGCCGTTAAAAGTAAAATAAAATAACCTATATATTTCATCCGTCAAAGATACTTTAACTACAAAGAAGAGAGCGAAGTTCTTTTGGAAAATAAAGGCGTTTTTTTGGATTTTACATTCTTTCCATTACTTTTGCATCGGAAAGAGTTGTAAGAAGGGAACGGAGGCGTTCCCTTCGTTTTTTAAGAAACATGAAAGAAGATATAGTCCTTTCGTACATCAGGGAAAAAACCGAAACGCTGATATCAGCTGACACCGATGTGTTTCTGGTTGATCTGCGGATCGGGCCGTCTCATAACATACAGATTATTTTGGATAGCGATTTTGGAATAACAATAGACAGACTGGCACAGTACAATCGCTTGCTGTACAAAGAAATTCAGACCAGCGGTATGTTTAAGGATGGCGACTTTTCATTGGAATTATCTTCGCCGGGTGCCGAAGAGCCGCTGAAATTCCATCGTCAGTATGTAAAAAATGTAGGGCGAGTGGTGGAAGTTATCCGGAAAGACGGAATCAAAACCGAAGGTTTGCTGAAAGAAGTTACCGAAAATGAAATATTGCTGGAAACCCGGCAAAAAAAACAAAAAAGACAGGAGTTGTCTTTACAGGTAATACCTTTTGAAGAAATAAAGACAACCCGTGTACTTATACAATTTTGATATTCAGAACCTGAAAAACAAATACTATGGCCAGTATTAATCTCATAGAAGCTTTTCGGGATTTCAAAGAGGCCGAAAATATTGACCGACCTACGATGATGAAAGTCATAGAAGATGTTTTTAAAACTCTTCTGAGAAAAAAATACGGAACCGACGAAAACTTTGATGTGATTGTTAATGCTGAAAAAGGGGACCTTGAAATTATACGTCGGCGACTGATTGTGGAAGATGATCAGTTGAAAGACCCCATGCGTGAAATAGCATATTCAGAGGCCATCAAAATTGAGCCGGATTTTGAGGTGGGCGAAGAATTATACCAGGAGATAGATCTTAAGGATTTTGGCCGAAGAGCCATACTGGCCGCCAAACAAACACTCGCCGGCCGCATCAGCGACATCAAAAAGAATGCATTGTTCCGAAAATACACAGATCGAATCGGCGAAATTGTAAGTGCAGAAGTGTACCAGGTCTGGAAAAAAGAAATTCTTCTGCTCGATGAAGAAGGAAACGAACTGATACTTCCCAAAAGCGAACAGATACCGCAAGATCATTTTAAAAAAGGAGAGACCATAAGAGCCGTGGTAAAGCGGGTAGATATGAAAAATAACACACCCGTTATCATCCTTTCCCGAACTTCGCCGGAATTTCTGGCTAAACTGCTGGAAATTGAAGTGCCTGAAATTTTTGACGGCCTGATTGTTGTGAAAAAAATTGTACGAGAACCCGGCGAACGGGCCAAGGTAGCTGTAGAATCGTACGACGATCGCATTGATCCGGTTGGCGCCTGTGTAGGAATGAAGGGAAGCCGGATTCACGGTATTGTGAGAGAACTAAGAAATGAAAACATTGATGTGATTAGCTGGACAAACAATATTCAACTTTTGATACAAAGGGCCCTTACACCCGCCAAGATAACCAGCATGGAATTAGACCATGAAAATAAACATGCTAATGTTTATCTGAAACCGGATCAGATATCGCTGGCTATCGGAAAACGGGGTGTGAATATTAAACTGGCTTGCGAGCTTACCGGATACAATATTGACGTGTACAGAGATAATGAAGGCGAAGAAGAATTTGATATTGATCTGGATGAATTCAGCGACGAAATAGACGGGTGGGTTATAGATGAATTAAAAAGGATCGGATGCGATACGGCACGCAGTGTACTGGATCTTACTCCGGAAGAACTGGAAAGAAGAACCGATCTGGAAAAAGAAACTATTGCAGAAGTCAGAAAAATTCTGAAAGCTGAATTTGAAAAGGATTAAAAACCGGAAAAATTAATTTATCGAATGCCTGAAACCAAACTACCTAGATTACTGGCAGCAGCCAAAGAGTTTAACATTGGCCAGGAAACATTAATTGATTTTCTGGTAAGCAAAGGGTATTCCCGCGACGAATTAAAACCCACTTCTAAGCTTACCGAAGACATGTATCGGGCATTGCAGCAAGAATTTTCCGGAGATAAAGCCGCTAAACTGAAAAGTGATCAGCTAGAATTACCCCGAGGTATCACGGATATCAAAAAGAAAAAAGACGAAGAAGCTGATTACAAGCGGGAAGAAAAATTATCTTTATTCAAAACCGTAAAAGAAGAAGAAGAAACCACAGAAGAGCTACCCGTACTGAATACAGAAGAGGAGCGCAAAGCGGAAAATATTTTGCGATTGGAAGCCGAAGAACTCGAAGGGCCGAAAATTATTGATAAAATAGACCTGTCGTCCATTGATTCCTCAACCCGTCCTAAAAAAACGGCTAAATCCAAAAAGAAAGAAGCGTCTGAAAACATCAAAACAGAAGAAGAGATTCAGCCAACGCCTGAAGAAGTAGTAACACAAAATGTTACAGAACCCGAAGCGCCAGACGCTCCCGTTATTGAAAATATTGAGGTGGAAAAACTGACCGGGCCGAAAATACTGGGTAAAATAGATTTACCGGTTGATTCGGATACCCGCCCTGTAAAAGAAGAAAAAAAGAAAAGAAAGCGCATCCCCATAATAGATAAAAAAGAGACCCGAAGGGAAATTTATATTAATAAAGAAGCTGATGACAAAAAACAGTCCAGGCAAAAAGGAAATAAGAAAGACATACTAAAGAAAAAAGAAGAAAAAGTTATCGATGAAAAGGAAATTCAGGAAAAAATAAAGGAAACGCAGGCAAAGCTGGCAATATCTACCGGCAGGGGAAAAAGCCTGAAAGCAAAATTGAGAAGAGAAAAAAGGCAGGAGATGGCCGAAATGCAGGGAGAAACGATAGATGATAAAAAACTGCAGTTAACGGAGTTTATCAGTGTGAGCGAGTTGGCCAGCCTGATGGACGTTAACTATACTGATGTGATCAGTAAATGTATGAGCCTGGGAATTATGGTTTCCATTAATCAGCGACTTGATGCAGAGGTGATAGAACTGGTAGCTGGTGAATTCGGATATCATGTAGAGTTTATAGATGTAGAAAAACAAATGGAAATAGAAGCAGAAAAAGAAGAAGATCAGGATGATGAATCGGCCCTGGTGCCCCGGTCTCCTATCGTAACCATTATGGGCCATGTGGACCATGGTAAAACATCACTGCTCGATTATATCCGTAATACCAATGTGGTGGCCGGTGAAGCCGGAGGAATAACCCAACATATCGGAGCCTATCAGGTAGAGCTTCCTAACAACAAACAAATAACTTTTTTGGATACCCCGGGGCATGAAGCGTTTACAGCCATGCGGGCACGGGGCGCCAAAGTAACCGATATTGCCGTTATTGTGATTGCGGCTGATGATGCGGTAATGCCTCAAACCCGCGAAGCCATAAGCCATGCACAGGCAGCCGGTGTTCCCATGATTTTTGCTATTAATAAAATAGATAAAGAAGGGGCTAACCCGCAAAAAATTTATGAGCAACTGGCGCAAATGAACCTGTTGGTAGAGGAATGGGGCGGCAAATATCAAAGCCAGGAAATCTCAGCCAAAAAAGGATTGAATGTAGATAAGTTGCTTGAAAAAATTCTGCTTGAGGCGGAATTACTGGATTTAAAAGCCAATCCCAACCGTCCCGCTACGGGAACCATAATTGAAGCTTCATTGGATAAAGGGAGAGGTTATGTAGCCACCGTGCTGGTTCAAAACGGAACATTGAAACAGGGCGATATCCTGGTGAGCGGCCAGTATTACGGACGGGTGAAAGCATTGTTCAACGAAAGGAATAAGCGATTAACCGAGGCCGGTCCTTCCACTCCTGCCGTTGTGTTAGGACTGAACGGAGCGCCTCAGGCCGGCGAAAAATTTAAAGTATATGAAGATGAAGCCGAAGCCAAAGAAATCGCTAACCGGCGGGCACAGTTAATCAGAGAACAGGGCATCCGAACCAAAAAGCATATAACTCTGGATGAAATCGGAAGAAGACTGGCTCTGGGAAGTTTCAAGGAACTCAATATCATCATCAAAGGCGATGTGGATGGTTCGGTGGAAGCGCTCAGCGATTCGCTGCAGAAACTTTCCACGGAACAGATTATGGTTAATGTAATTCATAAAGGAGTGGGACAGATAAATGAAAGCGATATCGTACTGGCCGAAGCTTCCGATGCTATCGTTATTGGTTTCAATGTACGACCTTCCATTCAGGCGGCCAAAAAAGCAGAAAGTGCCGGAATTGAAATTAAATTGTATTCTATCATTTACAACGCCATTGAAGAGGTGAAAAGCGCCATGGAAGGTATGCTGGAGCCGCAGGTGCAGGAAAAAATTGTGGCTAATGTGGAAGTGCGTGAAATTTTCAAATTTGATAAAGCAACGGTGGCCGGATGTTATGTGCTGGATGGGAAAATTAAACGAGACGCCAAAGTGCGTATCATCCGGGATGGTATTGTTATCTATCCGCCTGCCGGAAGCGAAGCTGAACTCGGCTCGCTGAAACGGTATAAAGATGACGTGAAAGAAGTTTCGGCCGGCATGGAGTGCGGATTAACAATCAAAAACTTCAACGACATCAAAAAGGGTGATATTATTGAGGCCTACGAAATTGAAGAAATAAAAAGAAAGTTATAACACTCATTACCAAACAAATCTTCCGATTATAAGGCAGACAATTAAAAAATATGTTAAACCATACATCTGAAAAGGATGAAAGAAAATCCCTTTTTATTTTTGAGCGTATGTTCGGCAAAAAAGCAGTTTTGTTTTGTATCGGATTTTTAGTGTTTAGCTGTGCACAGGCACAGCCTACAAAAGCAATTGCCGACAAAATTATCGGAGTAGTAGGCGACAACATTATTTTGTATTCCGATATTCAGAATTCCATCTCAGATATAATTCGCCAGGGAGGTACGGTACCCGAAAACGGAGCCTGTTTGATTATGGAACAGGCGCTTATTTCCAAAATTTTAATGCTTCAGGCGCAAAAGGACTCGCTTCCGGTGTCGGATGAGGAAGTAGAAGCCGAACTGGACCAGAAAATCCGGTTTTACATTAACCAGTTTGGCGGACGAAAAGAGCTGGAAGAAATTGCCGGCAAAACCATTTACCAGATAAAAGATGATGCACGCCCTACCATAAAAGAACAAAAACTGGCTGCAGCCATGCAGCGAAAAATTGTGGATAACATACGGATTACACCTACCGAGGTTAGAGCTTTTTATGACAGAATTCCGCCGGACAGCCTTCCGTTTTTTGAAACCGAACTTGAAATAGGACAAATTATCGTGTATCCCAAGGCTTCCCGTGAAATAGAAGAATATGTACTGGGCGAGATGAATAACTACAAAAAACAACTGGAAAGTAAAAAAACGGATTTTTGTCAGTTAGCCCGTTTGGTTTCCGAAGATCCGGGAAGCAAAGATCGTTGCGGCCAGTACGAAATCAACCGAAATGAAAAAAGCTGGGATCCTGTATTTCTTTCTACGGCTTTTCGGCTGAAAGAAGGGGAAATTTCATATCCGGTAAAATCAAAATTCGGATATCACATAATTCAAATGGTAAGCCGGAACGGTGATGATGCTGTTGTTCGGCACATTCTGCGCATACCTCCTGTTACTGCCGATGACATAAATCAGGCAAAAAAGAAACTGGATTCTGTGCGTTCCAAAATACTTTTGGGTGAGATGTCGTTTAATGCCGCCGCTTCTAAATACAGTGATGAAGAGTCTCACAAATTTGCCGGTCCTTTTATTCTCGGTCGTGACGGTTCGACCCGGGTTACCATTGATCAGCTGGATAAAGACATTGTAGCTATTTTAGATAAATTAAAGCCGGGCGATATTTCACAGCCCATGCTTTTTGAAAGCGAACAGGGTAAAAAAGGAGTTCGTATTATTTATCTGAAATCCAGAACCGAACCGCATCGGATGAACCTGAAAGACGATTACAGCAAAGTGGCGCAAATGGCTTTAGAAGAAAAAAAAGCTAAAGCGCTGGACAAGTGGCTCAGGGAAAAACTTTCTGCCTATTACATTATGGTTGATAAAAATACCCTGGAGGAATGCCCTTTGCTTCAGAAATTTGTTTACAGCCCGAAAGGATTCTGAATTTCCCGAATCAAGACAGATATACCGAACCTGTGTAACGAATCAAATTTCAGGTTACCTTTGATGTCTTCATGAGCGACCTCATAAAACATGAATGCGGTCTTGCCTTCATCCGCCTCAGGAAGCCCCTATCTTATTACTATCAGAAATACGGTAGCGCCTTGTGGGGCCTGAACAAGATGTATCTGCTGATGGAAAAACAACATAACCGGGGGCAGGACGGTGCCGGACTCGCCGTTGTAAAATTAAAAGTAGAACCCGGCTATCCGTTTATGCAACGCATTCGAAGCAATGCGCCGCAGGCTATCGCCGATGTATTTCAGCAGATAAACAAAGAAATTGAAGAACTTGAAAAATATCATCCCGATATCCGCAATCATCCCGGCCTGATGAAAGGCCATGTCAGCTTTCTGGGTGAGTTGATGCTGGGTCATCTGCGCTACGGCACACAGGGTAAAAACAAGTTGGAATATTGCCATCCGTTTATAAACCGGCATATTATCCCTTCCCGCAATCTGGCGCTGGCAGGTAACTTTAATATTGTAAACTCAGATGAACTCTTTGCCCTGACAGGAAAGGAACCACAGGAGCCGGTTCGTTTCAGCGACCTGGCAGCCCTCATAGAACTGATGCATACTTTTCTTTGCCGCGAGGACGAAGAATCGCCGCAATATCCCGACATCCGAAAAGTACTTAAAAAAACATTACCCCTGCTGGATGGAGGATATTTTGTAGGCGGACTTACCGGAAACGGAGTGGGTTTTGTATTTCGTGACCCGCACGGAATTCGTCCCGCATATTATTTTATAAACGACGAAGTGGTAGTTGCCGCATCGGAAAGAGCGGCCATACGAACAGTTTTTTATGTAGAAGAAAATGAGGTAAAAGAGCTCATGCCCGGCCACTCACTTATTGTGCATGAAAACGGTGAAATAGAAATGGTGCAGATTCTTGAGCCGAAGGAACGAAAGGCCTGCAGCTTTGAGCGAATTTATTTTTCACGCGGCAGCGATGAAAAAATTTACCGCGAACGAATTGCTCTCGGATATCATCTCAGCGAACAGGTGCTGAAAGCCATTCAATATGATTTAAAAAACACAATTTTTTCTTTTATTCCAAACACGGCAGAAACCGCTTTTTATGGTTTACTGAAAGGAATGGAAGATTACCTGAATCAGATAAAAACAGAAAGGATACTGAGTTGGGGAACTCACATAGACCCCGAAAAACTGGCCGAACTGATTCAGCGTAGAATACGGATTGAAAAAATTGCCATAAAAGACGTAAAACTCAGAACATTTATAACAGAAGATGCCAGCCGCTCCGAGATGGTTCAGCATGTATATGACATTACCTACGGAACGGTTCGCAAAGGCCAGGATACGCTGGTGGTCATTGATGACTCCATTGTTCGCGGAACCACATTAAGAGAAAGCATTATTCGCATGCTGGCCCGACTGGAGCCTGCACGAATTATCATAGTATCTTCCTGCCCGCAAATCCGCTATCCGGATTGCTATGGAATTGATATGAGCAAGATGGGCGATTTTGTCGCTTTTCAGGCAGCGGTACAACTGCTTCGCGAATCGGGAAGAGAATCTTTTCTCAGGGAATTGTACGAAAAATGTCTGGAGCTGAAAAGAACCAATTGCCTGCACACCGAAAATGTCGTCAAACAAATTTATAAGCAATTTACTCCGGAAGAGATTTCTGAACGGATTGCAAAACTGATAACGCCGCCGCAGGTCAAAATACCGGTTACGGTTATCTTTCAAAGCATTGAAAATTTACATAAATCCTGCCCTAACAATCTGGGCGACTGGTATTTTACGGGAAATTATCCCACCCCGGGAGGAAATAAAGTTGTCAACCGTGCTTTCATGAATTTTATGGAAGGAAAAAACATCAGAGCATACTGATACGTTTGCTCAGAATGAAGATTTTCTTAATGCCTTCTCAACAATGAAATTTTCTGAAAACAAACTATCTTTAAAATAAAAAACATGAAAACTTTATTGCTGATACGGCATGCCAAAAGCGACTGGAGTCACCCGGAACTGGAGGATTTTGACCGCCCGCTGAATGAAAGAGGAAAAAAAGATGCTCCTGAAATGGCACGGCGTCTGATAAAAAATAAAATTAAAATTGATTTGTTTCTTTCCAGCCCGGCCAAACGGGCTGCCAGCACGGCCAAAGCATTTCTCAAAGAATTTGACGCCAAAAAAAAGAAGCTCCGGTTTGAAGAGAAACTTTATCTGCCTTCGCCTTCAGTGTTTTGGGAAGTGATTAAAGACGTGAAAGATAAAGTGGAAACGTTGGCCGTTTTTTCTCACAATGACGGGATAACCCTATTTGCCAATCAGCTCACGAATACCAAAGTGGACAATATTCCCACCTGCGGCATTTTTGCCGTAAAAGCGCATTGCGACGCCTGGAAAGATTTTGAAAACAGTGAAAAAGAATTCTGGTTTTTTGACTATCCCAAAGCGGAGGCAAAAAACGGATAGAAAAGCTTTATGATTTATTGACATTCCTTGTACGGCTCACCTAATTTTTTTTCCCGCTGCACATATTTTAAATGGTTTCCGGAACCGCAGCGTAATATACAGGCAAAATGAAATTTTATGTAGTTTGGTTACAATAAAAGCAGAAAGTTCTCATACGTACCGATTAAGAGAACTGCGCATTTACAATCTCTGTTAACTACGGCTTTACGTAGCCGACTGAATATTGGTTTGTACCTGTTTTTCGGTTTCAAGGGTTTTTTTACCCAAAGCACGTTTTCCGCCCAGGTCAACAAGGATGGGAGCTGCCACGAATATTGAGGAATATGTACCTGTGATAACCCCGATAAGCATGGCAAACGCAAAACCTTTGGTCACTTCGCCTCCCACCAGGAACAGAATCAGCAGTGTCAGAAATACGGTCAGTGAGGTCATGATGGTGCGGCTCAGTGTTTCATTGATGGCACGGTTGATGATTTCGGTTCGGGGTGAGTTGGGCATCAACCGGCTGTCTTCCCTGATACGGTCAAACACAATCACGGTGTCGTTCATTGAAAATCCGATAACGGTTAATACGGCCGCAATAAAGTGCTGGTCAATTTCAAGCGGAAAGGGCACAATTTTACGGGCAAAGGAGAACACGGCTAACGTGACCAGCACGTCGTGCAGCAGAGCAACGATAGTGCCCAGCGAATACCGCCAGTCGCGGAAGCGAACGAATATATAAAGGAAGATAATAACCAGCGCAAATAACAACGCTTTAATAGCGCCCTGCTTCAAATCGTCTGAAATAGTTGGAAGCACTTTGTTGGAGCCCAGTTTGTATTCCGTGTCAAATTTTTCGAAAGTAATGTCTTTGGGTAAGAAATTTTTAAGTCCCGACATCAGCCGTCGCTCCACGATGGAGTCGGCCATAATACTGGGGTTATTTATCTGATACGATGTGGTAATATCCAGCGTGGTATTATTTCCGAGAGTTTTGATAATCGGGTTTTCACCCTCAAACGCTGTACGAAGGTCTGCTCTTACTTTTTCTATGTCAACGGGTTTATCAAAACGTATCTGATAGCTTCTTCCCCCGTTGAATTCCACGCCGTAATCAAATCCGTTTAAAAATGCGCCGATACCCAGCAGCAGCACAATAGCCGATACGCCATAGGTATATTTTCTGTATTCTATGAATTTATATTTTGAGTGCCGGAAAATGCGTCGGGAAATGTTGGTGAAATATTTCAGCGTTTTCTTTTTGCTGGTAAACCAGTCGGTTACCCAACGGCTTACCAGAATGCCGCAGAACATGGAAAGGATAAGGCCAATAATCTGCGTTGTAGCAAACCCTTTAACAGGACCTAATCCGAAATAAAACAGAATAATGGCTGTGAGCAAGGTTGTTATATGAGCATCCAGTACGGGCGGCAGCGAACGTCGGTAGCCTTCATTGATGGCCGAAAGATAACTTTTACCCTTGGTAATTTCTTCTTTGATGCGTTCGTATATAATCACGTTGGTATCCACGGCCATGCCAATAGTGAGAACCAGACCTGCAATACCCGGAGCCGTCAGCGTGGCGCCAAGCCCGGCCAGAATGCCAACGGTAAACAGCAAGTTCAGAATGAGAGCGATGTTGGCCACCCAGCCGCTGGTGTTGTAATAAATCAACATCAGCAGGAAGATGACAATAAATGAAATAACAAAAGCCATTGACCCGCTGCGGATGGCGGCCTTACCTAAAGTAGGTCCAACTTGCTGTTCCTGTACAATTTTGGTAGGGGCGGGAAGCTTTCCGGCTTTCAGAATCCCGGCCAGATCGTTTGCTTCCTGTTGA
This sequence comes from Chitinophagaceae bacterium, assembly GCA_026415715.1. GTDB lineage: Bacteria > Bacteroidota > Bacteroidia > Chitinophagales > Chitinophagaceae > JJ008. The sequence continues at coordinate 51,473 of JAOAGO010000019.1, forward strand.
GTAAAGTTGCCTGTAATGGAAGATAATCCGTTCGGAATTTCAGTAATCACATTCGGGGCAGAATACACAATATTATCCAGTACGATGGCAATGGGTTTTCCGATATTTTTTCTTGTCATTTCTCTCCAGATACTGGCGCCGGCATTGTTCATTGTCATTCGTACTTCCACGCGGCCCAGTTCGTCAAAATCCTGACGGGCATCTGCAATCGCATCGCCGTCCAGTTTGGGTTTTTCTCTTCCGAAAGTGCGCAAGGCATACAAAGGCACGTAGTTCGTTTCTCTTTTTTTATTGTCTCTTTCGGGAATGCCGTAAGCCCAGATAATGTCTGAGGGAAACAGATAACTCAATTCTTCAAGGTATTGACGAAACAGCGCCGTATCCTTGATCTTCACCGAACCGATAGCCGGGCCGAATTTAACGGCTCCTTTTTCATCCTGATAAGGTTGGGCAAAATGTAGGTATCGGTCAATCGTATTTTTTGTATTGGCTTCCGGTTTGCCGGCTGCACCGGTATCACTTTTGTCTGTACCTAATTTTTTGGATAAAAGATCGCTTTCCTTAAGAGTATCTTTTCCCTTTGTTTGGGTATCGGGTTTATTTTGGCCCTGCTTAGCCGAGGCCATAGTATCTTTTTTTGCTGTCGTGTCTTCTATTCCGGCATAACGGACATTAAATACCTGAATGGCTTTTTCCCAGGCCGATCGGTAGGTTTCATCATTCAGTGTATAAACTTCCCAAAACTGAAGGTTTGCGGTGGATTGCAAAATTTTTCTAACCCGCTCCTTGTCTTTTACTCCGGCCAGTTCCACATTAATGATTCCTCTTTCCCGGTTAGGATTTATATTAGGT